>JAGRIH010000024.1 GCA_020443345.1 Halioglobus sp. | reverse complement strand
CTCTCTACTCAGAAAGAACTTCAGACTAATGCAGTGAAATACGCCCGCGCCGGACAAATTACGCTCAGCCTGTTCCGTCGGTCGCAGTGGGTCGAACTCGTGGTGGAAGACGATGGCGTGGGGTTCGACAGATCAGCCTTGCAAGAGGCGCAGGGGGTGGGTGTGCGCATCATGCACTACCGCGCCAACATAATCGGTGCCGAGCTCGATATCCGGTCGACGCTTGGAAAGGGTACCCGCGTTAGCTGCAGTTACGAGTGTCAGGATGCGTACGACCAAGTCGGGCGGCATGGCGGCACGCTTTAACACCACCAAAGGCATCGCGTTAAACGTTAAAGCGCTACAGGGGACTGTACTCTTTTTTCTTTTTTTGGCACTTTTTCTTTGTCCCCTTGGTTTTGTGTGTGTTTAATTGCAGCGCACTCTAGTTGTAAAGTGGGGACTGTAAGTCGAAAACCGAAGACACAAGAGGTGCAGTGGCTAGGGTTCGCAATATCTTTATCGTCGATGATCACCCGTTGATCCGCCAGGGTCTGCGCCAGCTTTTCCAGGCCGAGGCGGGCCTGGAAGTCTGCGGTGAGGCCGGCAGCATTGAAACAGCGCTCGACGCCATTCGCTGCGTGTCAGTGGATCTGCTCATTCTCGATATCAGTCTGCCGGATGGCAGCGGCTTCGATCTGCTCAAGCGCCTGCGTATATCGCAGCCCGGCCTGCCCATTCTGATCTGTTCCATGCATGAGGAGGGCTTTTTCGCCAAACGCGCGCTGAGCGCGGGGGCGCAGGGCTATGTCAGCAAGCTCGACGCGCCGACGCAGTTGATCGAGGCCGTCGAGGCTGTGCTGGCAGGAAAACACTATGTCGGTAAGGCGCTTGGCGCGGATGAGTTGGATGAGTATCTGGATCTGTCCATCGCAGATAGCCCGCGTTCGCCTGTGGAAAAACTGACCAATCGGGAGCTGGAGGTTTTTGAGCAAATCGGCGCCGGCAACGAGACTGCCCAAATCGCCCGCCATTTGAATCTGAGTGTCAAGACCGTTGAAACCCATCGGCGGCACATCAAAGACAAGCTCAAGATCACCACCTCTGCCGAGCTCACCCGCCAGGCGATCTACTGGCGAATGCGCCGCGACGTGGTGCATTACGCTGACGACACCTAGCCGCCAAACCGGCGACACTGCGGTGCCCAGTCAGTGTGAGGCGGCAACGACACGCCCGCACGGCTGTGCAAGCTGTGACACGGCACTGCCGTGGGTGCCCTTGTCAGCGCCGGTGTGCGTAGCGCGGTTGATGCACCCGCGTCGACAGATGCGCTCGCGGCACATTGGCGATCGCAGTGATTGCCGTTTCCTCCTTTATCGACATCAAGCCCACGCCCGTGGCTGATTTATGCACAACCAGCATCGCCATCGGTTTGACCTGCACGCCGTTAGCGATGTCGTCGAACGTGACCTGCACGAGACTCAACAGTGGCAGTGAACTGGCCTCGGTCTCTATGAAGACACCGGCGCTGCTGATATCTCTGGTGTACAGGTTGTCGGTGCGCACCCCCTTGAAAGTGATTTCGACTGCGATGCGAATGCGCACACGCTGATGCAGGCGATGTTCCATTGTCCGGTCTCCGTCGTTTTGCACACCCCGCACCGTGCAGCGCGTTCGGGGCTTGTCGCCGGCCTTGAGAGCCGAGCCGCTGCCGGTACTGCCAAGCATGTCTGTGCTTGATACCGCACTGCCATGAATACAGTGTTACTTCGAGCGCTGGCTGCCGGTATAGGGGAAAACCTGATTTCGCTCAGTGTCGCTGTATCTGCCTGCGGCTCCACCTGTAGTATGTCCTGACCTTGCAGCCTTGCCTGTTACTGTGCTGCGCACCGGTCGACAAGCAACGCCCGGCGTGGCTGACTTCGCGCTGTCTACCGTCAATACCGCAGTGCAGTGCGAGCCCGGCACCGTCAGCCCCTGATAGAGCGAAAACTCAAGTCGCGGTGAACGGGGGTGTAACAGTTGTAACAGGAGCCTAGCCATGGTCAAAGTATCCCGCGTGATGAGACGGGATGGCGATACAGACTGGCCCACTTCAGGTTTCGATATGTTTATCGAAGACAACATGCTGGTCCTGTCGCTGACCTGCGCCGCGGATTTTTCTCATTGCGTCAGCGCCGTCTTTTACGCAATGAAGCGCTCCGGTGCCAGCTATTTCCAGTATGCGCTTGTCGACTGCGCGGCGCTGGAGCCAGCGGCCGCGGCGAATTCCGGCTGCAGACACTTCATCACGATGGGGCGCTTTCTGGGGAACGTCGGCGTCGATCTGCTGTTGCTGGATGCCCCGGGGGACTTCCATCGCTATTGCGAGCCGCAACTGCCGGATGCGGTTTGGATTCGCTCCAGTACCGGTGGCGTGGGAGCATACCTGGGCAAGAGTTAGCACTGTGCGATATTGCACAAACTCATGCGAAGGGGCGTGTCATGATCGATTACCACCAGCGGCACCGCATGTTCCTGAAGTGGCCCACAGGACTGGCGCTTGCCACTTCCAGCGCCCCAGGGTTGTTGGGTCAGGATGCTCCGAGCCGATTCGGTGTCCGACAAAAAAATCAGGATTTCCCCTACATCGCTTCGTTTTGGTCTGTGCGACACTGTCCCGGTGCGTCGCACAAGGCACCGTTGTCTTGCTGGTGACACGGTTGAACACTGACCAGTCGGCAGCATGGACGAGCAAAATACCTTGTTGCGCAGGGATGCGGACAAGCGGTGTCGGGGCTCGCTGCGTGTCGGTGAGGCAGCGGTGTCTTGAGCGGCGCAGTCAATTAGTGCAAAGCGGTCTCGAACCCGATATTTGCGCAATCCCTTCGGCGCTCTGCAGTGCTCGCGCCGATGCCATGCGGGAACGGCGGGCAGTTGCCTGAAGCGAAGGCGCGGTGCTGGTAGCGTCTGGCAGCAGTATCGGTAATGCACGGGTCGAGGCGCTGGTGGGAACGAGTGACGATGTGGGTGATGCCGGCGACGCGGAGGGGGTATAGGACCGTGATCCCGTGACAGGAGCGCAATGGGCCTGCCTGAGTATTGGGACGCCGCAGCTACGACGACGCTTTATCGTCAATAACGTCATCCGCCCAGCTCAGCGCCGCGACAACGGTGGGGAAGCCCACGGTGCTGGTAAGCAGAATAATGGCGTGCTGTATTTCCTCCCGGTCGGCTCCGGCCTCCAGCGCCCGTCGGGTGTGGCTGTGCACGGCGCCTTCGGAGCGCAGGGTGGTGGCGGCGGCCAGTTGTATCAACTGGGCCGTTTTTTCGTCGACAGGACCCGCATTTTTCGCCGTCTTGCCGAGATCTTCCACCGCTTTGGCAAGCGTTTGGTGGCGCTGCCTGATCCTCAGGTAGGTGTCCGGGGGTGTTTGCTTGGACATGGTGTTTCCTCCGTGTCGCGTGACGCCCTCTGACCCGGTGTGGTCCAGCCTATAGCATAGCTCGTTCCCTGAACTGTGCACGCGCCGCTTTTATCCAGGTTCGCGTAGACAGCAGAAACAGTGGCGGCACCAGAAAGAACGAGATAATCGTCGACAGCAGCACGCCCCCGGCAATCGCCATGGCAAACGGCGGCCAGAATTTGCCCCCCTCCAGAATCAGCGGCAGAAAGCCGCCAAATGTCGTCACCGTGGTGGAAACGATATGCCGGCTGCAGTCCATCACCACACAGCGAATGGCGTACCGACCCCCGTCCAGCGCCGCGGCATTGCCCTGCAGCGCGGTCATGATGATGATGGCGGCGTTGATGGACACCCCGATCGAGCCGATGACGCCGATCAGGGCCTGGATGCCGAACGGGTAGTTGAACAGCGCCAGTGACAGCAGGGACAGGCCGACAGAGCAGACACAGACCAGCAGTGCAACGGCAGTCAGGCGCCAGCTATTGAACGTCAACACCAGGGTTGCCAGCAGGGCAAACAGGATGACGCCCAGCGGGGCCGCGATATCGGCCTGCACGTCGGCGCGCTCGTCCGTATCGCCGCCGTAGGCCATGGCGTAGCTGGGGGGCAGGGCGATGGGTTGGTGCGCCAGGTCGCGCTGCAGATACTGCAGGGCCTCCTGGGGCAGGGTGCCGCGCGTGATAAACCCCTGCACGGTGTTGATGCGCTGGCCGTCCAGCCGCGATATCGGGCTCTGCGATGGTACCAGTCGCACCTCGCCGACGGCGTTCAGCGGAATGCCGCCCACCGTCCCCGGGATGCTCTGGCGCGCTCCGTCCAGGCTGATGCGCAGGTCGGCGATGCGATCGGCGGTGCCCCAGCGCTGCTCGCCCAGCCGCACGCGCACCGGCAGGCGTTCCGTGCCCTCCAGCACTTCACCGCCCACGCGTCCGCGCAGGCTGTCGTTGAGCGCGCTGGCGGCATCGCTCAACTGCAGTTGCGCCAGGCGCAGTTTCTCTTCCTGCAGAACGAACACCAGCTTGGGTGCGCCGCCGCTCAGGTCGGTGCTGGTGTGGGTGACGTAGGGCACACGGTCCATCCGCCGCCGGAACTGCTCGCCCAGTTCCTGTAGTACCGCCAGGTTGGGTCCGGTGATCTCGATCTCCAGCGGCGCCCGCACCGGCGGCCCCTGGTCGATGCCGCGCACCACGATGCGCGCCGCGGGAAATTCCCGGTCCAGTTCCCGCTGCAGCCGCCCGATCAGCTCATCGGTGCGCTGCGCATCGCGCGTCAGCACCAGCGCTTCGGCCCACGACGGGATGCCCTCGCGCAGTCGGTACATGTTGTAGTAGAAGGCCGGCGCGCTCTCGCCGATGGTCCAGTCCACCCGCCGAATCAGCGGGTGCTCGCGCAGGCGGGAGTCGATGCGCTGCACCAGTGCGCGGGTGTCGTAGATCGAGCGGCCGTCGGCCAGCTTGACCTGGATATAGAACTGGTCGCGATCGGTGCCCGGGAAAAACTGTGCGGTGAGCGTGGGAAACGCCAGAAAGCCGCTGACCGGCAGGGCCAGCGCCAGCGCAATGGCTGCCCGGGGCTGGCGCAGGCTCCAGTCCATGGCGGCGCTCAGCCAGCGGCCCCACCTGCCGCTGCGCACGCCGCCGCTGTACCACGGGACCGCCGCGGCACCTGCGCGCGGCAGCAGCCAGGCCGCGAGCACCGGTGTCAGCGCCAGCGCCAGCACGATCGAGGTGCTCAGCATGATAATCACCGCCTGGGCGATACTGCCCAGAAAGTCCCCGGCGGGCCCGGGGATGATCGCCATCGGTAGAAAGGCCAGCACCGTGGTCAGCGCCGAGGCGATCAAGGGTACTCGCAGCCGCTGCACCGACCCGCCGATGGCCTCGACGGGATTGTGGCCGAGCAGCAGTCGCTTGCGGGTCTCGTCCGTCATGACGATGGAGCCATCCACCAGCAGGCCCAGCGCCACGATGAGGCCGCTGACGGACATCTGCTGCAGGGCGATGCCCATGCGCTCCATCACGGTAATGGAGATCAAGCCGCACAGCGGCAATATCACCGCCACGACCACGGCGGCGCGCCAGCCCAGCGTGAACAGCAGGACCAGCATGACCAGGGCGACACCCATGGCCAGGTTGCCCGCGACCTGCAGCAGGCGCGCCCTGGCGTAACCGCTCTGGTCGTAGGTCACCGCCAGTTGCAGTCCGGCGGCGGACTGTAGGCGATACTGCTGGACCAGCTCGTTGAAAGCCCGGCTCCACACGTCGACCTGCCGGCCGCTTTCCATGATGGCGCCCACCAGGATCGCCGGGCGCCCCTGGGCCAAGGCCAGCGCCGGTGGCGGCGACACGGCGGCCTTGTACACGCTGGCGATATCCGCGATCCGCGTGGCGCTGCCGCCGCTGCCGGTGTTGACGATCACCTGGCGGATGCGCTCCATCGAATCGAAGTCCCCCTCCAGCTCGATCAGCAGGTCGGTGCCGGCGCCGGAGGCGCGTCCGGATGCCGTGCGCGCGTCGGCGGCCGCCAGGGCGGCGGACACCTGCGCCAGGCTGAGATGGCGCGACACCAGTGCGCGCTCGTCGATCTCTACGCGTATTTCCTCATGCGGTTCACCAAACAGTTCCACCAGTTTGGTGCCCGGAAGGTTGCGCAGGCGATCGGCAAAATCCTGTGCCAGGCGGTGCAGCAGAGAGGGCGGCATATCCTCGGCGCCGCTGGCGGAGAGCGCCACGATGGCGGTAAAGGAGGTGAGGCGGTCGTTGTCGAAGTCCGGGTCCCCGGCGCCCGCTGGAAATTGCAGGGCCGCATCTGCCACGGCATCGCGCACTTCGGACCAGGCGCGCTCCAGCTCGGCGTCCGGCAGTTCATCGAGCAGGCGCACGTTCAACACCGAGACCCCGGTGTTGGAGGTCGAGCGCAGCTCCTCGATCTCGGATATCTTGCGCAACTCGTCCTCCAGCGGCCGGGTGACCAGAGCCTCTACGCGATCCGGGGTCGCCCCCGGATAAAACGTCGTAATCGTCGCCACGAAGTTGGTGAGCGAGGGGTCTTCCTGACGGGCAATGGAACGGAAGCTGCTGATACCGATCGCGACGACGCAAATGACAATCAGCGCAAAATACCGCGGATGCCGGTAGATGTAGCGCGCCAGCACGTCAGCGCCCGGCCTGCGCGGTGACCAGGGTGCCGGGTGTAATGCGGTGCACGCCATTGGCCACCACCAGGGCAGCGTCCGCCAGCGTGCCGCGCACATAGGCCCGGTCTCCCTGCAGATCGAGGACCTCGACCGCTTCGCGCACGGTGCGCAGCGCATCCCCGTCGGGGCTCAGGCGCAGCACGGTCCACACGCCGCGCTGTCCCTCGATCAGGGCGGCCAGGGGCAGCCAGCCGCCGCTTTGCACCACGCGCTCGCGCAATTGCAGTGTGACGGGCTCGCCGTCGAGCGCATGGATGCCGGCCGGCAAGCCAAAGACGACCGTTGCCGTGCGGGTTACCGGATCCACATCGGGCCGCACCGAGAGCACTGCGGCCTCGAAGGCGGTGCCGCGCAGGTTGAGCACATGCTGCTCGCCGCTGGTAAAGGTCGCCGCGCGCTCCGCCGCCACGCCGATATGGGCTTCCTGCGCCGTGGTTTCCAGCAGTTTGACCACCGGCGTGCCGGGACTGACCACGGCGCCCTGATAGACGTAGCGGTCGGCAATCACGCCGGCGTAGGGGGCGCGCAGCCGGGCCTGGCGCAGTTCGATATCGATGCCAGTCAGGCGCGCGGTCACCGCTTCCAGTCGGGATTCCAGGGCCCGGGCGTGCAGTCGCGTCTCGTCGAAGGCCTCCCTGGACACCGCCCCGGAGGCACTGAGTTCGCGCTGTCGCCGCGCCTTCAGCCGGGCCAGCTCCAGTTCCGCGCGCACCTGTTCCTGGTCCGCGGCCACCGCCGCGCGGCGCGCCTGCAAAGCACTGTCGTCCAGCGCGGCGATGAGTTGTCCGGCACGCACCGGATCACCCTGTCGCAGGGGCATGCTGGCGATCTGACCGGGCACCTCGAAGCCCAGGGTGGCCTTGCGGCCAGCCACGATCAGACCCAGGTAGGACACCTGGCGCTGGTAGCTGTCCTGCAGCACGTAGGTGGTGGTCGCCACGGTCAGCGGCGGGTGCGCTGGCGCTGGCTCGGTCAGCGCCATGCGGGTGTGCAGGGCCAGGGTTATGGCGCCAACCAGCAGCGCGGCGGCGCCAAAGCCCCACAAGCTGGACAGCCTGCCCGGCGCAGACCGGGCCGTCGCGGTGGGTGCTTGGTGCATGGCGGGTGCGTTCGCTGAGGTCCAGGAGGTGGGCATCAGGGTATAGCGTCTGGCACGCGAGTCAAGGTCGAATGAGTGACCGCAAGACCTATTGGCAGCCGTCGCGATGCAACGGCAGCACTTTGCCGGACACACCGTCAACCCGTCCCCGGGATTCGCGCCCGGCAGCTCAGCCTCGCACAGTCCGGCAAACCGCTCCCGGCGCAGCGCATGTGGGGCTGGACCAGGCCGTCGCAGTCGCTTGCAGCCGGTCGCCGATTAAAGCACAATACGCGCCCTGCGCATCTTGGCGCGGCTGCTGTGGCGGCCCGGGCGGTCCCCCCGCAATGATAGATAGCAAACCCCGCCAGGCCCGGAAGGGAGCAACGGTAGTTATCGACTCGTGTGCCGGGGTGCGGCTGTTCGGGTCGCCGCCATTCACGGCGGACGCTTTGTCCGAAGGAAGCCTCACCATGCGGTTGCTGCCGCGGTGCAGTCCCTGGACAGGTAACCTACATTCCCTGCGAACTGCGCCTTGCAGCAGGCGAATCGGGAGACTCTGAATGCACATTTTATTCCATACACGGCGCTGCCGCTTGCTTTTGCGGTAAGGCAAATCAGTGTCCTATCAAGTACTGGCGCGCAAGTGGCGGCCCCGGAGTTTTCGGGAAATGGTCGGCCAGGAGCACGTGCTGCAGGCGCTGATCAACGCGCTGGACCACGATCGCTTGCACCACGCCTACCTGTTCACCGGGACCCGGGGTGTGGGCAAGACCACCGTCGCTCGCATCCTGGCCAAGTGCTTCAACTGCGCGGTCGGGGTCAGCTCCCGTCCCTGTGGCGAGTGCACATCCTGTGTCGAGATCGCCCAGGGCCGCAGCGTCGATCTGCTGGAAGTCGACGCCGCCTCGCGCACCCGGGTCGAGGACACGCGCGAACTGCTGGAAAACGTGCAGTACGCCCCCGCGCACTCGCGCTACAAGGTGTACCTGATCGACGAGGTGCACATGCTCTCCGGGCACAGTTTCAACGCCCTGCTCAAGACCTTGGAAGAGCCGCCGCCGCACGTGAAATTTTTACTGGCCACCACGGACCCGCAGAAACTGCCGGCGACCGTCCTGTCGCGCTGCCTGCAGTTCAACCTGAAGAATATGCCGCCCCAGCAGATTGTGGATCACCTGGCCGCGGTGCTCGAACAGGAGCAGATCGCGTTCGAGGAGCCGGCCCTGTGGCTGCTGGGGCGCGCAGCGGCCGGCAGCATGCGCGACGCCCTGAGTCTGACCGATCAGGCCATCGCCTTCGGTGCGGGGCGGCTGAGTGAAGTCGATGTGCGCAGCATGCTGGGCACAGTGGACCTGAGCTTCGTCTACCAGTTGCTGGAGGCGGTGAGCGCCGCAGAGCCGCAGGCGGTGTTGTCCGTCATTGCGCACATGGGTGAGCACGCGCCGGATTTTGTCGGCAGCCTGGATGAATTGCTGTCGCTGCTGCACCGGGTCGCCGTCGCCCAGGTGGTGCCCGATGCGCTAGACAACCGCTGGGGTGATGCCGAACGCGTGGCGCACCTGGCCGGGGTTATCACGGCCGAGGATCTGCAGTTGTTCTACCAGATCGCACTGCACGGCAAGCGGGACATCGGGCTGGCCCCCGACCCGCGCGACGTCTTTGAGATGACCGCGCTGCGCATGCTGGCGTTTCGGCCGGTGGCAGCGCCGGAACAGGGGGCGCCGGGCACTGCGGGGCGCGATGGCGCGCCGGCACCCGCTGCCGCGGGGGAGGACGGCACTTGCGCAAAAAAGCCGCGCGGGGAGCCGCCGGCGGTCGTGGTACACACCGGCGCAGCGGCAACCACGGGCACTGATGCGCCGTCGCTGGCGCAGCTGGACAGTGGCAACTGGCCCGTGTTGCTGGACAAGTTGGGCCTGGCCGGTATGGTCTACAGTATCGCCTCGCACTGCGAACTGCGCGGTGTCGAGGGCCGTGCTCTGCGCTTTGTACTGGATCGGGACAATGCCTCACTGTTCAACGCATCGCACAGTGACAAGCTGCGGCTGGCGCTGGAAAACTATTTCGGCGAGCCGGTGACGGTGTCGGTGATTCCGGGGCAGGTGCGCGGGGAGACCCCGGCGGCGCGCAGATCGCGCCTGCAGCGCGAGCGGCAGCAACACGCCATTGCGGCCATCGAAGGCGACCCCCGACTGCAGGCACTGATTGCCCGTTTCGACGGTGAACTGGACCGCTCGTCGATTGTCCCAACAGACCGGTAGCGCGGGATCGGTAGTGCAGCGGCCGTAACCCAACCAACGACAGCACGGTGGAGTGATGAAAGGCAGTATTTCTGACATGATGAAGCAGGCCCAGAAGATGCAGGCCGATATGCAGAAGGCGCAGGAAGAACTGGCCAGTGCGGAAGTGCGCGGCGAGTCCGGCGCGGGACTGGTGTCGGTCATCATGACCGGCCGCCACGACGTCAAGCGCGTAGCGATCGACGATGCGGTGCTCAGCGAGGACAAGGAAATACTCGAGGATCTGCTGGCCGCTGCGGTAAACGACGCGGTGCGCAAGGTCGAGGCCCGCAGCCGCGAGGGCATGTCCGGCCTGGCGGCGGGGCTCAACCTGCCCCCCGGGTTCAAGCTGCCGTTTTGATCGGGGTGTACCGCGTACCGTGAAATTCAGCCCCGCCCTGCAGCATCTGGTCGACGCCCTGCGCTGCCTGCCGGGCGTCGGTCCGAAATCCGCCCAGCGCATGACCCTGCACCTGCTGGAGCGCGACCGCGACGGTGCCCGGGCCCTGGCACTGGCCTTGAACGAAGCCGCGGCGCGCATCCGCCACTGCAGTGCGTGCCGCAATTTCACCGAGCTGGATATCTGTGAAATCTGTTCCGACGAGCGCCGTGACAGCGCCACCGTCTGTGTCGTGGAGACCCCCGCAGACGTGCTGGCCATCGAGCAAAGCGGCGGCTACCGCGGCCTGTACTTCGTGTTGATGGGGCACCTGTCGCCCATCGACGGTATCGGTCCCGCGGAAATCGGCCTGGAAACGTTCTACCAGCGGGTTATCGACGAGGGCATTAGGGAGGTGATTCTGGCCACCAACCCCACCGTCGAGGGGGAGGCCACGGCCTACTACCTGATCGACATGCTGCAGCCGCACGGCGTCGGGCTGTCGCGCATCGCCCACGGCGTGCCGCTGGGGGGCGAGTTGGAATACGTCGACGGCTCCACCCTGGCGCACGCCCTGTCGGGCCGGCGGCGGGTCGAGTAGGGCGGGGCCGGTCCACAGCATGAGCTGGTGCATGGTCGAGTCCGATGTACATCTGCGCGAGGTGCTGTCGCAGCATGCCGGCAGCGCAGCGGTAATGGTCGATACCGAGTTCATGCGGCGCAATACCTTCTTCCCCCGTGTGGCCCTGGTGCAGTTGTGTTTCGACGGCGCCGCGGACGGCACCGCCTGGCTGGTCGATCCCCTGTCGCTCACCGACCCCGCGCCCCTGGCGCGACTATTGTGCGACCCCGACGTGATCAAGGTGCTGCACTCGCCGAGCGAAGACCTGGAGGTGTTGCAGCACTGGCTGGGAGTTCTGCCGGCCCCGCTGTTTGATACACAGCGCGCCGCCGCCCTGCTCGGGCGCGGTTTCGGCCTGGGCTACCGCGCCCTGGTGCGGGACATCTGCGCCGTCGATCTGCCCAAGGGGGAGACGCGCTCCGACTGGCTGCAGCGGCCGTTGCGTGCCGCGCAGTGCGACTACGCCGCCCAGGATGTGACCTGGCTGCTGCAGGTGTGGCAGACGCTGCAGCAGCAGTGTGTGCAGCACGGCAGACTCGACTGGGTGCTGGCGGATGGGCGCGATGCCAGCGCAGTGCAGAGTGGCCCGGCCGCGGAGTACTACCCGCGTATCAAGCTGGCCTGGCAGCTCGATCGCCGGGAACTGGGTGTGTTGCGGGCGGTGTGCCGCTGGCGCGAGCAGACCGCGCGCGAGCGCGACAAGCCGCGCGGCTGGATCATCGACGACCGGGCTTGCCTGCGGCTGGCGCAGTGCGATGCGCGCACCCTGGCGGCACTGCAGAGCGCGGCCGATCTGCCGCCACCGGTCCTGCGCCGCTACGGCAGGGCGCTGCTGGACCTGCTCGACGCGCAGCGCCGGGCACCGGAGACTGACCTGCCGCGCTCACTGCCGGCCCCGCTGGACAGCGGGCAGCGCGACTGGCTCAGGAAACTGAAGAAACAGATCAGGGGTATTGCCCGCGAACTGGATGTGGCCCCCGAGGCGCTGCTGTCGAGCAGGGACTGTGAGTTGCTGCTGCGCGAGGTCCGCGGCGAGATCGATGAGCCGCCTGTTCACTGGTCGGGATGGCGCGCCGCACGGGTGATTGCCCCGCTGCGCCAGGCACTGGCGGAAGCGGCGCCATGACCCTGCTGTGCCAGGTATTCAAAAGTTCGCGCAAATCCGGGATGTACCTCTACGTCGACCACGCCCGCGGTCTGAGCGACGTGCCACCATCTCTCATGCAGCGCTTCGGGGCAGCCGAGCCGGTCATGACGCTCCTGCTCGACCCCCAGCGGAAGCTGGCCCGGGCCCGTGCCACGGATGTGCTGGCCGGTATCGCCGAGCAGGGTTACTACCTGCAGATGCCCCCCCCCGCAGCGGGCGGTGCGGTGTGCGGAGGCCGCCCCGGATGAGTGACAGGTGGTGGGAACAGCCGCTGCAGCAGCTCACCGCCGCGCAGTGGGAGGCGCTGTGCGACGGTTGCGGCAAGTGCTGCCTGCACAAATTGCAGGATGCCTACAGCGGAAAAATATTCTACACCGCCGTTCGCTGTCGGCTGCTGGATGTGCAGACCGGTCGCTGCAGTGACTACGTCAATCGAACGCGGCGGGTGCCCGATTGCGTGGTCTTGCGGCCAAATAACCTCGAGGTACTGCACTGGCTGCCGCCGAGCTGCGCCTACCGTCTGCGTTGGCAGGACCGACCGCTGCCCGACTGGCACCCGCTGCTAAGCGGCGACAGGGCTTGCGTACACCGTGCGCAGTCGTCGCTTGGCGGGCGCACGGTATCGGAGGCGCACGTGCACCCCGATAGCTACGAGCAGTACATTGTCCACTGGGTGGACACGGATGACAGCGATGCTTAGCAACAGTTCCTATTTGACGGGTATTTACGTTTATGTCGGCGCGGCCTGCGCTGTGGCGCTGTGTCTGGGCTGGTGGCTGGGCCGACGCTGCTCCCCGACCTGGGGAGTGCTGGCGCTGTTGCTGGCGGCGGCCCTGCTGCTGACGCCGGCCTACCCCGCGCCGCAAGCCGCCACCATGGCCCCCGCCCTGATCGTCGCCGTCTTCCAGTTGCTGACGGTCGGCTACGCCGGGGCCGAGCACGCCCTGCGACTGCTGGGCGCCATGGCACTGGTGGCGCTGGGCACCTGGCTTGGGCTGCTGCTCGGCCGGTGGCTGTGGCGCCGCCGCCGGGCCGCATCCCCCGCGGCGACCGAGCGCTGAGCCGCTGTGGCCCACGTTGCCGCGTCGATGCGTGCGCCGTGCGCTACACGCAGTGCGCCGCAGTCGTGTTGCTTCGGCTCGCGCCAGTCGGTAAGGTGTACAGTTTTCCCGGACGCTACGGTGAGTGATTGGTCATGAAGTTTGAAGGTACACAGCGCTACGTCGCCACGGACGATCTGCGCATGGCGGTCAACGCCGCGGTGGCGCTGCAGCGCCCGCTGCTGATCAAGGGCGAGCCGGGCACGGGTAAAACCATGCTGGCCGAGGAGGTGGCCCTGGGCCTGGGCAAGCGCCTGATCCAGTGGCACATCAAGTCCACCACCAAGGCACAGCAGGGCCTGTACGAGTACGATGCGGTGTCGCGGCTGCGCGACTCACAGCTCGGCGATGCCAAAGTCCACGATATCGCCAACTACATCAAGCGCGGCAAGCTGTGGGATGCCTTCGACGCCGACGAGCAGGTGGTGCTGCTGATCGACGAGGTGGACAAGGCAGATATCGAGTTCCCCAACGATTTGCTGGTGGAGCTGGACCGCATGGAGTTCTTCGTCTACGAAACCGGCCAGACCATCAGGGCCAGACACCGCCCGATCATCATCATTACCAGCAACAACGAAAAAGAGCTGCCCGACGCGTTCCTGCGCCGCTGTTTCTTTCACTTCATCAAGTTTCCCGACCGCGACACCATGCGCGAGATCGTGGCGGTGCATTATCCCGCTATCGCCCGGGAACTGGTGCAGGAGGCGCTGGAGGTGTTTTTCGATGTGCGCTCCATTCCCGGGCTGAAGAAAAAACCGTCCACCTCGGAGCTGATCGACTGGTTGAAACTGCTGATGGCCGACGACATCCCCGACCAGATTCTCAAGGAGCGCGACCCCAGCAAGGCGATTCCGCCGCTGTACGGCGCCCTGTTGAAGAACGAACAGGACGTACACCTGCTGGAGCGCCTGGCCTTTATGCACCGCCGCGAGAGCCGCTAGAGGCTGTGCCTGGTCTATGCTGATCAACTTCTTCCACGGGCTCAGGGATGCGGGGGTGCCCGTCACCACTCGGGAACTGCTGGATTTGCTCGAGGGGCTCCAGCGCCATATCGCCTTTGGCAGCATGGACGAATTTTACTATTTCAGCCGCGCCTGCATGGTCAAGGACGAAAAGTACTTCGACCGCTTCGACCGCGCCTTCGGCCTGCATTTCCGGGAGCTGGAAGCGCTGGATGACATCATCGAAGCGCTGATTCCCGACGACTGGCTGCGCTCGGAGTTTCTCAAGAACCTCAGCGAAGAGGACAAGGCCAAAATAGAGTCCCTGGGTGGTCTGGATAAACTCATCGACGAGTTCAAGAAGCGTCTGGAGGAGCAAAAAGCGCGTCACCAGGGCGGCAACAAGTGGATCGGCACCGGCGGCACCTCGCCCTTCGGGCAGCAGGGCTACCACCCCGAGGGTATTCGCGTGGGGCCCAACGGGCGCAATAAAAAGGCGGTAAAAGTCTGGGACAAGCGCGACTTTAAAAACCTCGATGACAGCGTCGAACTGGGTACCCGCAATATCAAGGTCGCCATGCGCCGCCTGCGCAAGTTTGCGCGCACCGGGGCCGCCGATGAACTGGACCTGGACGATACCATCAGCTCCACCGCCCGCAACGCCGGGCTGCTCGACATCAAGATGGTGCCGGAGCGGCACAACGCGGTAAAGGTACTGCTGTTCTTCGACGTGGGCGGGTCGATGGACCCCCATGTGCGCGTGTGCGAGGAGCTGTTTTCCGCCGCGCGCAGCGAATTCAAGCACATGGAGTACTACTACTTCCACAACTTCATCTACGAGAGCGTATGGCGCAACAACGTGCGGCGCCACCACGAGCGCACCCCGCTGCTGGACGTCCTGCACAAGTACAGCCACGACTACAAGGTGATTTTCGTCGGCGATGCCTCCATGTCCCCCTACGAAATCCTGCAGAGCGGCGGCTCGGTGGAACACTGGAACGAGGAGCCCGGGGCGCTGTGGCTGCGCCGCATGCGCGGGGTCTACGACAAGGTGATCTGGATCAACCCGCTACCCCGGGACGAGTGGGAGTACACCCAGTCCGTGGCCATTACCCACGAACTGATGGAGGGCCACATGTACCCCCTGACCCTCAAGGGCCTGGAAGAGGGCATGGCCTACCTTTCGCGGTAGGATCGTGCAAGCGCCGGAGCATAGGCGATAAGGCCGGCCGTTACGGCCACATTCAGCGATTCCACGCGGTTGCTCATGGGGATGGATAGCGCGGTGTCTGCCAGTTGGCTGACCGCCTCGGACACGCCCTCCGATTCATTGCCCAGCACATAGATACAGTGGCCCGCGGCGCGGTGCTCGAACAGGGTGTGGCGCGCCTGTGCCGCCAGTGTGCAGATCTCCACCCCCCTGGCGGCGCACTGCTGCAGGGCCTGCGGCAGGCTGGCGCACACCAGCAGCGGCGCGCGATACAGCGTGCCGGCGCTGGCCTTGACCACCAGGGGGCCGAGCGCGGCATTGCCTTTGCGCGCCCACAAAATGCCATCGATCCGCCCGGCGGTGGCCGAGCGCACGATCATGCCCAGGTTCTGCGGGTTGGTGATACCGTCCAGTGCCAGCAGGCGCTGTGGCGGTGCGCCCGGCAGGGCGCTGAGGTAGGCGTCCACCGACCTGAAGGCGGGGCAGAGGATGTCCACGGCCACGCCCTGATCCTGCCTGCCGTTCCTGGAAATCCGCGCCAGCTCGTCGCGGCTGTGCAGCTTGATCGCGATACCGCGCGCCTGCGCTTGTTCGCGGATCGCACCGATGATGCCCGACTCGCGATTGCTGTGCGCCAGGTGCACCGCGTGGCAGGTCAGCGCGGTATCGCGCAGGGCTTCCAAGGCCGGTTTGCGGCCGTAGACAGTGAGGACGCGATCGAAAAACGCGCGTTTTCTTTCGTAGCTGTCCTGTTCAGCACTGTTCAGAGTATGCCCCATGGTTTAACCTCGTTGCGGCGTGTGCGGTGTGCACCGTCAGCGGCAGGAGGGAGCGGAACGCGTGGCACAGTTGATACTCTACGGCACCTCGGCCTGTCACCTGTGTGACACGGCGGAGCAATTGCTGCGCTCGCAACTGGCCGCCGCTGTGAGCTGCACTTATGTCAAGCGGGATATCAGCGACTGTGACGTGCTGTTTGAACGCTACGGTATACGCATACCGGTATTGCGACACCCCGACGGCCGGGAACTCGACTGGCCGTTCGACGCGGCGCAACTGGCCGGATTCCTGGCTTGCTGACCCACCTGTTCGCTATTTGAGTACTCGCACCGCCAGTACGTCACACTTGGCACCGTGCAGCACGCCATTGGCGGTCGAACCCATCAGCAGTGCAAAGCCCGAGCGGCCGTGACTGCCCACCACGATGAGGTCGGCGCCCAGTTCCTCGGCCCTGGCGTGAATTTCCGTTTCGGGCCGGCCCAGCGCGAGGTGGCGATGCTGCGCGTCGATACCGTGGTTCTGCGCATGGCGTTCCAGTTGGGCGTTCGCCTGCTGCTGGATTTCATCCTGGATACCGGAGAAGTCCATGGGGATGTCTCCGCCGTAGGCGAAACTCAGCGGCTCGATGACATGGATCAGGTGCAATTGCGCCCCGTGGTTGCGGGCGATCGCCTGGCCGCGCTGCAGCACGTGTGTGGAATCCTCACTCAAATCGATGGCCACCAGAACATTTGTGTATTCAGACATCGCGCTTTCTCCCTCCTTGCCGGGATTAAACCCTGTACCGGCATTTATAGCATACAATGGCGCGCGGGCAACGCGCTTTGCGGTATCTTGCGCCCTTGAGGTCCGCTCCATCGATGTGTTCCAGCCGAGGGCGCCATGATTTACCTGCTCATTGTTTTCGTGATCGCCCTGGCGCTCGCACCGCTGGTGCATTTTGTGCCGAGCAAGCGGCAGCGCGAACAGGCGCGTCTGCGGGAGTACGCCGCCGTTCACGGCCTGTTCGTGGAGTTTCGCCAATTGCCGGAAACCGGCCGCGCCGCCGCCGCGCGCCAGAGCGGCCGTATCGGCGACACCATTTACTACGGCAAGCGCCTCACGCCGCGGCAGGCCGGCAGCGTGCAGGCCGGGGCCTGGCGACGCGATGCGCAGGGCTGGCGCAGCGTGCGCGGGGGCGCTACCGTGCCTGCGGCACTGGAACAGTTGCCCCCCGCCATTCTCGCCGCCAGCGCGGACGGGCACAGTTGTGGCGTGTACTGGCGCGAGGTTGGCGGTGCAGAAACCGTGCACCAGATCGTGCAGGTGCTCGATGCCTGGAGCGGGCCGTGAGCGCCCCGCGATTTGTTGATTTCTCTTGACCGGACTAAGCTGGCGGCATATATATGCCACTTTTTTCGCGCCGCAAGCCGCGGCGCACGCCTGAAAATTCTCAGCAGAACCGGAGTCTATGGGTAAGTCACTCGTCATCGTGGAATCGCCGGCCAAGGCCAAAACCATCAACAAGTACCTGGGTGGAGACTTTGTGGTGAAGTCCAGTGTCGGCCATATCCGGGACCTGCCGACCGCCGGCAGTGCCGGCCGCAGCGCGGTGGATGCAAAGGAGCGCGCCGCGCAGGCGGCCAGGACCCGCCAGATGGCTCCGCAGGAAAAAGCGGCCTACCAGAAGCAGAAATCGCGGGAACAGTTGATCCGGCGCATGGGGATAGACCCGCAGCGGGGCTGGAAAGCGAATTACCAGATTCTGCCCGGCAAAGAGAAGGTGGTCAGCGAACTGCAGAAACTGGCCGCCAATGCCGATACCATCTACCTGGCAACGGACCTCGACCGCGAGGGTGAGGCCATTGCCTGGCACCTGCGCGAGGCCATTGGCGGCGACGACTCGCGCTACCGGCGTGTGGTGTTCAACGAGATCACCAAAAAGGCCATCACCGAGGCCTTTGACCAGCCCACGCAGCTCGACCAGCACCGCATCAACGCGCAGCAGGCCCGGCGCTTCCTGGACCGCGTGGTGGGGTACATGATCTCGCCCCTGCTGTGGGCCAAGGTCGCCCGGGGGCTATCGGCCGGCCGGGTGCAGTCGGTGGCGGTGCGCCTGATCGTCGAGCGCGAGCGGGAAATCCATGCCTTTGTGCCGCAGGAGTACTGGGAGATTCACGCCGACCTGAGCACTACCCAAAAGGACACGGTCCGCTTCCAGGTGCAGCGGCATCGGCGAGAGACCTTCCGGCCCGCGAACGAGCCAGCGGCCCTGGCAGCGGTGGCGGAACTGCAGGGGCTGCCCTACGCGGTCAGCAAGCGCGAGGACAAACCCACCAGTTCCAGGCCGCCGGCGCCGTTCATCACCTCCACCCTGCAGCAGGCCGCCAGCACCCGGCTGGGATTCAGCGTCAAGAAGACCATGGTGCTGGCCCAGCGCCTCTACGAGGCGGGGTACATCACCTACATGCGCACCGACTCGACCAATCTCAGCGCCGAGGCCGTGGCCGCCTGCCGCGACTATATCGCCAGGCATTACCCGGTGCGCTACCTGCCCGCCGAGCCGCGCGTGTACGCCGCCAAGGAAGGTGCGCAGGAGGCCCACGAGGCGATCCGCCCCTCTGACGTGGCGGTGCCCCAGACGGCCCTGAAGGGCATGGAACGCGACGCCGAGCGGCTGTACGAGCTGATCTGGCGGCAGTTTGTGGCCTGCCAGATGCCCGCGGCAGAATATACCTCGACGCTGGTGACGGTGGCCGCGGGTGACTACGAGCTGCAGGCCAGGGGGCGCATCATCCGCTTCGACGGCTACACCCGGGTGCAGCCGCCGGCCGGCCGCAAGGGCGAAGATGCGGTGCTGCCGGACATGCGCGAGGGCGATAGCCTGCATCTGGAAAAACTGCACCCGGCGCAACACTTCACCAAGCCTGCGCCGCGCTACGGTGAGGCCAGCCTGGTGCGCGAACTGGAAAAACGCGGCATCGGGCGGCCGTCGACCTACGCCTCCATCATCTCCACCATCCAGGACCGCGGTTACGTGCGCCTGGAAAACAAGCGCTTTTACGCGGAAAAAATGGGCGACATCGTCACCCAGCGCCTGCAGAAGAGCTTTGTCGATCTGCTGGACTACGGCTTTACCGCATCGATGGAGGAACACCTGGATGAGGTGGCCCAGGGCAAGCTGGACTGGCGCGCCCTGCTGGATCAGTTCTATGCGGAGTTCAGCGACCTGCTGGCGCGGGCGGAGCAGCCCGAGCCGGCGGGCATGCAGCCCAACGAGCCCACTGCCACCGATATCGCGTGCGACAACTGCGGCCGGCCGATGCAGATCCGCACCGCCAGCACCGGTGTGTTCCTGGGCTGTTCCGGCTATGCGCTGCCGCCGAAGGAGCGCTGCAAGCACACCATCAACCTGACCCCGGGGGATGAGGCGATCCGGGCGGACGCCGACGACGAGGCCGAGTCCCGCCAGCTGCGCACCCGGCACCGCTGCCGGCGGTGCAATACCGCGATGGACAGCTACCTGATCGACGAGCAGCGCAAGCTGCACGTGTGCGGCAACAACCCCGACTGTCCCGGCTTTGAAGTCGAGCGCGGCAAGTTCAAGATCAAGGGCTACGACGGTCCGACACTGGAGTGCGACAAGTGCGGCGCCCAGATGCAGCTCAAGAGCGGCCGCTTTGGCAAGTACTTTGGCTGCACGGCGCAGGGCTGCAAGAACACCCGCAAACTGCTGCGCAACGGCGAGGCCGCGCCGCCGAAAATGGATCCCGTGCCGATGCCCGAGCTGGCCTGTGCCAAAGTGGAGGATCACTACATTCTGCGCGACGGTGCCGCCGGGCTGTTCCTGGCCGCCAGCCAGTTTCCGCGCAACCGCGAAACGCGTGCGCCGCTGGTGCAGGAGTTGCTGCCGCACCAGGCACAAATCGATCCCAAGTACCGTTTCCTGTTCAGCGCACCGACCCACGACGAGGCCGGCAATCCGGCGCAGGTGCGCTTCAGTCGCAAGACCAAAGAGCAGTATGTGATGACCGAACAGGACGGCAAGGCCACCGGCTGGAAGGCCTTCTACCGCAACGGCGTGTGGGAAGTGCAGCACAGCGGCGGCCGCACCGCAGCCGGCGGTAAAGCGCCGGCGAAAGCAAAAAGGAAGGCGGCGGCGAAGAAAAAGCCGACAGTGAAGAAAAGGCCGGCAGCCGGCAAGACCGGCACATGAGCAGCGCGCGGGCCCGGGCCAATCACCACCTGTACCTGGCAAAAATTGTACAGGACGGCTGGCGCGCGGCGCGCGCCGCTCGGGGGGGCGTTCCCGGGCAGACCCTGGCCCAGGCCTACCTGCCGGTAGTGAGCGAACACCTGGTGCGCGCCTACGGCTGGTTCTTGCTCGAGGTGACGGGCGCCGAGCAGATGCCGGGAGCGCCGCCGCGCGGCTGCGACGCGCTGCCGCCGGTTCCCGCAGGCAAGGCCCTGCCCGGCGAGATCCGTGAATTCCAGCACCTGGAGACGCGCGGCTGGCTGGCAGACATGCTGGCCGAGCGCGACCTGACCCCGGGCGCCTCCCGCACGCCGGGCAACCTCGCCACCGCGCCCGCCGATATACCCGACCCCGAGCAGGTGGCCGATTGGACGGCGCGGCTGGAGGCGCTGTTTACGCGCATGCGCGAGTCCCTGGATGAGTATTGATTGAAAGGGGCAGTTGCAGTGAGTCTCGCAGCTGGCGCTTCCGGGATGACGCCGCCATCTCTGCGCGATGGATCACACAGGCAGTTGTCCGCGAAACCCCTGGCGACGCCGCAACGTGTCGCAGCCGGCCGGTGAAATCGTGACTATTTCATGGCGTCGATAAAGCTGCGCGCTTCGTTGATCGAGCGCTCCATATCCGCGATCAGCGTGGCGGTGGCCGTTTCGATATCGCGCAGCTCGCCCTGTAGCGACCCGATAGCCCGAGCGTTGAGGTTGTGACGCAGGAAGGTTACCTGATCCCGGAACATGGTCAGGACCGGGTCCATGGATTTTTCCGCGCGCTGCATGGCATTCAGCATGGTCTTGTATTTGACCTTTGTTTCGCGCAGCAGGTCGCGGCTCTCCCGAGCCATGGATGCATCTGAAAAAGTACCGATTTCTTCCTCCCACTCATCGAACAGGTCCTCAGCCACCGATTCCACCGACTCGATACGCGAGCGCACCGCCTGTGCATCGTCTTCGCAGCGCTCGTATTCAGTATTGAGGCGGTCGTACACCTCCTCCAGTTCACCGCCCTGCACATCGATCACACTGCGGTACTGCTCCAGGGCCGACGTAAACTGCTCCTTGGCCTGTTCCTGCGCTTCCTGGGTATCGTCGATCCGATCCACCAGAATGTCGCGCTTCTCGATACCAAATTTTTCCAGCGCGCTGTAATAACTGCTGGAACAGGCGGCCAGCGCGGACACCAGTAAAAGCTGTAACAGGAAGCGAGCCGGGAGCAGCAAAGCTGTTTGCCATTTCATGAGCATGAACCTCTATAATTAAGAGCAATCGACGCGCCCAGATTAACCAAGGTGCTGGCTAAAATCGAGCCATAAAGGGCAGTGGACCAACGCGATGCGCAGGAGTGACCGGCTCTGTGCAGCCCATTGCGTAGCAGTGGACGTGTTTGCGGCTCATAAATTGGCAGAAGAGCGCGGATGATTCAACGAAAAAAATCGTGTGCTGGAGGCGCTGTGCAAGAGACGCAGTCGTGTGCTTATCCGGCAGTCGGTGAACGGCTGCAAGCGCTGCTGGGCAGTCCAGTGGAGACGGGCAACGCCATTGAAACGCTGGTCAACGGCCAGCGGATTTTCCCGGCGATGCTGCGCGCCATCGAAGAGGCCCGACACGAGATTTGTTTCGAAACCTTCATATACTGGTCCGGCGATATCGCCGGTGAATTCGCCGATGCTCTCAGTGCAGCCGCCAAACGGGGGGTCGCCGTCCAGGTGCTGCTCGACTGGTGGGGCGCCCAGAAGATGGATGACGAACTGATAGAGCAAATGCGCGCAGCCGGCGCACGGGTGCGGTATTTCAATCCGCTGCGCTGGTGGCAGTTGCACCGCCTCAACTACCGCACGCACCGCAAGATTCTCGTGGTGGACAGGCAGGTGGCCTTCACCGGCGGTGTGGGGATCGCCCAGGTGTGGTGCGGTGACGCGCGCGCACCGGATGAGTGGCACGACCTGCACTATCGCATTGCGGGCCCCGTCGTGCGCTGTTTTCAGCAGGCTTTCCAGGAACTGTGGTGCGAAGTGCTGGCGGAGCCGGCCCTCTCGGCGGCTGCGCAAGCGCCTGCGCCGCCCGATGCCAAGCGGCTGGTGGCGGCGCAGGTTCTCACCAGTTCACCGCGCAGCGGGGCAGAGCGGGTGTACCGCGTCTTTCGCTATGCCATTGAACATGCCAGGAACCGCGTGCAACTGGTCACCGCTTATTTCGTTCCCGATCGGGAAATGATCGGGATTATGCTTGCGGCCCTGAGGCGCGGAGTCGAGTTCGAGGTGATGGTACCGGGCAAGCACATTGATGCGGACGTGGTGCGCTACAGCTCCCGGTCATCGTGGGGAGCATTGTTGCGCGCGGGTGTGCAGATTCACGTTTACGATCCCACCATGCTGCATGCCAAAGTCATGGTGGTGGACGACGACTGGGTGCTGATCGGTTCCGCCAATTTCGACAACCGGTCGTTTTCCCTCAACGACGAGGTGCTGGTGAACGTGTTCAGCGAGCCGTTCGCCGCCCAACACAGGGAATTGTTTGCAAAAGACTGCGAGCGCTGCCACCGGTTGAGCTACGATGAATGGCGCCACCGCGGACTCACCTGCCGGATAAAAGAGTTTTTCGCCAATCGGCTGCGCGCTCACCTGTAGCGCGCCTGCAAGTCGATGTTCCGCGCCCGGGCGCAAAACTGGCCGGACAGCGCTTCGGGCTGTTAGAATAAAGCTCAGGCCCCAACCACCAGAGGTTTATGCAGTGTCTGCTTCTTTACTGGAGATCGTTGATCTCGGAGACGGCGAGATCGTCCTGCAGCGCGCCGACGATGACTCCGAGCCGCTGCTGACCATTCGCTTTTCCGACGAGTCGCGTATCTATCTGATGGACAACGGGATGGAGGTTGCCAAGGCGATGATCCAGGCTGGTATCCAGGCCGCCGCGGCACTTGCCGAGCAGACCGAGAATGCGTCCGGCTCGGCGGGCGCCTCCCGCGTGCTGCACTGACCACTGCGGCTTGCATGGCGCTCGAGCAGGCGCCCCAGCCGTGGTCCGGGTCGTGGCTTGATCAGGTGTTGCGGCGCAGTACACCGACACCGAGCCCCTCGATGGCAAAGTCCTGCTGGCGCAGATCCACTACAATCGCCTCGTAGTCCGGGTTTTCCGGCAGCAGCTCCAGCCGGTGCCGCTCGCGGGTCCTGTGCAGCCGCTTTACCGTCACTTCATCCGCAATGCGCGCGACGACAATGGCGCCGTTGTCGGCCACCGCGCTGCTGTGCACCGCCAGCAGATCCCCATCGAATATTCCCGCCTCGATCATGCTGTCGCCGCACACCCGCAACAGGTAGTCGGCGCGAGGCTTGAAAAAATCCGGGGACAGGTCGCAGTAATCCTCGATATGTTCCTCGGCCAGTACCGGACTGCCCGCGGCGACCCGGCCCACTATGGGAATGCCGGCCCTGTCGGGCAGGCGGATGCCGCGCGAGGCCCCCGGGATCATTTCAATGGCGCCCTTGCGCGCCAGCGCCTTCAGGTGCTCCTCGGCGGCATTGGCCGATTTGAAACCCAGGTCCCGAGCGATGTCCGCACGGGTGGGCGGGTAGCCGGTCTGGTCGATGTGCTGGCGGATACACTCCAGCACTTGCCGTTGACGCGCAGTGAGCTTGGCCATCACGGACACCTATGGTTATTTGTACAGGTGCTGTGATTATATACAGTAAGGGGGTGGGGTTTCAACAGGCGCTTGGCCAGAGGGGGACAGAGCGCGGCACTGGCCGCTCTGCCGGCTGCAGTAAGTGACCGTGTGGCGGTTTAATAATCCTCTACGCCGTACATGATTTCGGGTTCGATGACATTGAGCGGGTTGTTCCAGTCCTCGGGGTGAAAGGGCTGGTCCGGATCGAGCAGGTCCTCGTCGTCCAACTCGAACGCCGCGCGCCAGTCCTCGGGCGCCTCGGCGCGCACCAGGTGCATTTCGCGCCACGTTTCCAGATCGTATTCCGCCACTTCGCCATCGAGATACTGGGTCTCGATCGTCAGGTCGTCTGGATCCCAGTCGACCACCTCGAACAAGGCGTCGCTCTGGACGTCTTTGTACCATCCGCCCACCACGGGACTCAGCATTTTCATCTGTGTGTTCCTGTTCGTCAGTACATGGGGCTCGCGTCGTCACTACGGGAGGCTCATGTGCTCAACATACCACGCTGAACGGGGCTGTCCATTGTGTGAACTCAGCCGGCGTAGTAAGCGCCTGCGTCACCACCTTTGCCGGCTCGGAGCTTTTCAAAAACAGATCAATCAGTTGCGCCAGACTTCAAGAGTTGACTTAAGCAGTGCGTGCCTTTTATATACCCGTTCCGAACTAAACTTGTGTCCCCAACATGCAAAATCCGTCTAATAACATCGTGCTCGGGGCTTGATTCAGATTGAAGGAGTGGCCGCATTTTGATGGGCTTGGAGCAACTGCTCGATACCGCTAGCGAGGTTCTGGCGCTGGACCCGCAACTGCTGCAACTGGCGGTGTTGCTGATCTGCGGGGGCGGCGCGCACGTGGCGCTGGGCATCGTCCTGCGGCGCCTGCACAAGGTGACCCAGGCCAGCACCCGGCGCTGGGACGCTGTGCTGATCAGCGCAGTGGAGACGCCGCTGCGGCTGGTACTGTGGGTCGCGGTAGGCTACCTCACACTGTTGATTTACCCGCTGGCAGGGGCGGTCGATGAGGTGCTGCTTACGGTTTACGACACGGCTTTGGTATTCCTGCTGGCGTGGTTTCTGCATCGACTCATCGCCGGCATCGAGGAGGAGATGGTGCGCGACGGGCGCGGGTATGCGGCCTCCAGCGACAAGGCCACCGTGCGCGCCATCGCCAAGCTGGCGCGCATCAGCCTGTGGGTGGTGGCGGGCCTGATGGTGCTGCAGAGCATCGGGGTCTCCATTTCGGGATTGCTCGCGTTCGGCGGCATCGGCGGTATCGCGGTCGGTTTCGCGGCCAAGGATCTGTTGGCCAATTTCTTCGGCAGCCTCAGCATCTACCTCGATCGCCCGTTCACGGTGGGCGACTGGATACGCTCCCCGGACCGGGAGATCGAGGGCACGGTCGAGGACATCGGCTGGCGCCTCACGCGAATCCGCACTTTCGATCAGCGGCCGCTGTATGTGCCCAACGCGACCTTCAGCCAGATCTCGGTGGAAAATCCCTCGCGCATGTTCAACCGTCGCATCTACGAGACGATCGGCCTGCGCTATCAGGACGGGGACAAGATGGCGATTATCGTCGACGAGGTGCGTCAGATGCTGGAACAGCATGAGGCGATCGACCTGTCGCGCACCCTGATCGTAAACTTTGTTGCGTTTGGTGCATCCTCGCTGGATTTCTTTGTCTATACCTTCACCAGAACGACCAACTGGGTGGCGTATCACAATATCAAACAGGACGTGTTGCTGCAGATTCTGGAGATCATCCACGCCAACGGGGCCGATGTGGCGTTTCCCACGCGCACCCTGCATGTGGAGCAGACTCACCCCGATACAGACGGCCCGCAGCCGGTACGCCCGGAGCCGGTACGCCCGGAGCCCGAACCGTGAGGCGCCTGGCGGTCATCGGGGGCACCGGCATCGATGAGATGGACGGCCTGGTGATAGACAGCACACACCGGCTGCAGACGCCCTTTGGCGAGCCGTCCCGGCCGATCCAGGAGGGCCGGGTGGGCGGCGCCCGCGTGTTTTTTTTGCAGCGCCACGGCAGGCCGCGCGCGATTCCTCCCCATCGGATCAACTACCGGGCCAACGTGTGGGCGCTCAAGTCGCTGGGTGTGGACGACATTGTCGCGATCAACGCGGTCGGCGGCATCGGGGCCGCGATGCATCCCGGGCGGCTGGTGATCCCGGACCAGGTTATCGACTACACCTGGGGCCGCGAGCACACCTTTGATGAGGGCAGCAGCGGGAGTCTGCTGCACATCGATTTTACCGAACCCTACGACGGGGCGCTGCGTACCGCACTGATTGCCCGGGCCGAGGCGGCGCGCATCCCGCACGCGGCCGCGGCGGTCCACGGCGTGACGCAGGGGCCGCGGCTGGAGAGCGCGGCGGAGATCCGCCGCATGGCGCGCGATGGCTGCGATGTAGTGGGTATGACCGGCATGCCGGAGGCCGCGCTGGCGCGCGAGCTGGGCCTGGCCTATGCCTCGGTGTGCATGGTGGTCAACGCCGCCGCGGGGCTGGGTGACGCGCCCATCTCCACGGCTGGGATGCACGCCGTGCTGGCGCGCGAAGCGGCGGTGGTCAGCGCACTGCTGCGCCACCTGCTGGAGGCGAACTACGGGGCCTGATCTGCCGGGCCGGTCATCGCCTGCGCCTGCGCTCGGCGCAGCGCCTCTGCCCGCGCCGCCGCGGCCAGCTCTTGAGCACTCAGCGCGGTCAGTTTGAGCACCACGCCGAACAGCGGATGGTCTATGTAGTACACTTCAGCGCTGCGCATGCGCCGCCCTTGCTGCAGCAGCACCGCGTGCCGGAATGGGTACTGCGGGCCCGCGATCGCCTCCGGGTGAGGTTCGTTGGGGTCGCTCGCCCACCCCTCGCCGGACCCGGATGGCGCCGGGCCGACGGCAGCCGGTGCGTGCGATGAACCCGGTGGCGCCGGCTGATCGGGGTCGAAAGGCGCCGCTCTCTGCGGGCCGGCCGGCGTCGCAACCGGATCCAGCGGGGCGTCTCCGGACATCGTCGGCGGGGCCTCGATGATTACCGCGGGCGGCCCCAGCGGCGCTGCGGGCATGCGCCAGTCGCTGCCGCCCAGGTAATCGCCGGAGGTGTTCAGCCACAGGTTGGTCGATACGTGCAGGTAGCGCGACAGGAACAGTGTGATACTGCCCTGCAGCCGCGGCCAGCTGCCGCTGTCTCCCGAGTGGTCCAGAATAATCGGCAGGGCGGCGCTTTCGTCCGGTACCGGCTGCAGCCAGGCGGCGTGAAACAGCGTGTGGTAGCGGCCGCTGCGCTGCATCGAAGCGGCCTTGTCGCGAAACTCGAGCTGCTCTTCGGGCAGGACCACGAAGGGCGTAGGCAGCGCCGCTTTGGCTGTCGCGACCGGCTCGTTGGGGTCCAGGGGCGCGTTGGGATCCGGCGGCTGTGTATGCGCTGCCAGGTGCTGCGGTGCTGCCCCGGTCGATGGCCCCGGCGCTCGCTCTGCCGCCGTGTCAGGTAGCGGCGCCCCTGCCGCCCGCCCGGCGCCGCCACCGAGTGGCATCGGCGCCGGTACCGGCGTGAGAATCTGTCGACCGAATTCATCTATCGCGCTGTGGCTGTCGGGGTGTGCCTGCGCATTGGCCCGTACGCGCTCGGGTTCCACCAGAAAGCGCGCCGCATTCGGGTATTGCAGCGTCGGCGTGGGCTCGAACAGTTCGTTGGAGCGGGTCGCCTCGTTGCTGAACACCAGCAGTTCCACCCGATACCAGGGCTCCTGCGCGCCGGCGAGGACGCCCTGCGGCAGCAACAACAGCGACAGCAGCGCGCCGGGGCGCTGCAGTAATGTGGGAAGTCTCACGCGGCATGCTCCCGTGCATCGCTGGCAAATGTGTCCAGCAACTGGTTGATGTACTGCTGGCGCTGCGGGTTGTCGGGCAGCTTGTGTGCGAAGCGCAGGCGGTTCGCTCCGGCCAGCTTATAGGTGCGAGGATCGGACTGAATCAGCTTTACCAGTGTCGCCGGGTGCACCCGGGTGCTCTGCTTGAAGTCGATACTGCCGCCCTCGGGTCCGGCTTCAATGGCCCTGATGCCCAGGGCCTGTGCCCGCAGGCGCAGCTGCGCCACGACAAACAGGTTGCCGACCTGCGCCGGCAGCAGCCCGAAGCGATCGATCATTTCCACCTGGATGTCGCGCAGCGCCGCGTCGTCGGCCGCGGCGGCGATGCGCTTGTACAGAACCAGTCGGGTGTTGACCTCGGGCAGGTAATCCTCCGGTATCAGCGCCGGCAGATGCAGGTTGACCTCGGTGCCCGCATCCAGCGGCGCGTCGCAGTCGGGGATTTCACCGCGCTGCAGCGACGCCACCGCACGGCCCAGCAGGTCCATGTACAGGGCGAAACCCACGCTGTGGATCTGCCCGCTCTGCTCGTCACCCAGCAGTTCCCCCGCGCCGCGAATTTCCAGGTCGTGGGTGGCCAGCATATAGCCGGCCCCGAGATCGCCGGCGGCCTGTATGGCCTCGAGGCGCTTGCCGGCATCGGCCGTGATGGCGGAGCGTGGCGGGCACAGCAGGTAGGCGTAGGCCTGGTGGTGCGAGCGCCCCACGCGCCCGCGCAACTGGTGCAACTGGGCCAGGCCGAAGCGGTCGGCGCGCTCGATGATAATGGTATTGGCGTTGGGGATGTCGATGCCGGTTTCAATGATCGTGGTGCACAGCAGGACATGGTGCCGCTGGTGGTAGAACGCCGACATGACCTGTTCCAGCCTCGCTTCGCGCATTTGCCCGTGCGCCACCGCAATGCTGAGTTGCGGCAGCAATTCGCGCAGCTTGCGCGCGGTTTCCTCGATGGTCCTGACCTCGTTGTGCAGGTAGTAGACCTGTCCGCCGCGCAGCGTCTCGCGCAGTACGGCCTCCTTGACCAGAGCGATGTGGTGCTCGCGTACAAAGGTCTTGATCGACAGCCGGCGGGCCGGCGGCGTGGAGATGATGGACAAATCGCGCAGACCGCCCAGCGCCATATTCAGGGTGCGTGGAATCGGCGTGGCAGTGAGGGTGAGTATGTCGACTGCCGAGCGCAGCGCCTTGATCGCCTCTTTTTGTTTGACGCCGAAGCGGTGTTCCTCGTCGATGACCAGCAGGCCGAGGTCTTCGAAGTCGAAGCCGCTTTGCAACAGCTTGTGAGTACCCACCAGGATGTCGATTTCGCCGGCGGCGACCCGCCGTGTGATAGCGGCCAGCTGTTTGCCGGTTTTAAAGCGCGACACCACCTCCACCGTGACCGGCCAGCCGGCGAAGCGGTCGCAGAAAGAGTTGTAGTGCTGCTGCGCCAACAGTGTGGTGGGTACCAGCACAGCGACCTGCTTGTGGTTGCGAGTGGCCACGAACGCCGCGCGCATGGCCACTTCCGTTTTGCCGAAACCGACATCGCCGCAAACCAGCCGATCCATCACCGTGGGGCTGCGCATGTCGCTCAGCACCGCCTCGATAGCGGCCTCCTGGTCCGGCGTTTCCTCAAAGGGAAAGGCGGCGCAAAAGCGTCGGTAAGCCTCGGCGTCGTGTTGGAACACGAAGCCCTCGCGGGCCTCGCGCCGGGCGTAGACATCCAGCAGCTGCGCGGCGATGTCGTGGGCTTTCTCGGTGGCCTTGCGCCGGGCCTTTTCCCACTGGTCGGAGCCGAGCCGGTGCAGCGGTGCCAGGTCCGGGTCGCTGCCGGCGTAGCGGCTGATCAGGTGCAGCGCGGCCACTGGCACGTACAGGCGCGAACCCTGTGCATACTCCAGGGTCAGGAATTCCGTTTCCTGTTCGTCCACCGTCAGTGTCTGCAGCCCGACATAGCGGCCGACACCGTGTTCCAGGTGCACCACCGGGACTCCCTCGCGCAGTTCGTTGATGTCGCGATAGGCGTTGGCGGTGGCCGCGTCATCGGACGGCTTGCGCCGCCGGCGCTGCGCCACGCGGTCGCCGAACAGTTGCGCCTCGCACACCAGGGTGGGCTGCTCCGGCCCAAAATACAGTCCCCGATCCAGGGGCGCGGTGGCGATGGCAAAGCTCGCGCCCGATGCAGAGAAATCCCGCCAGTTTGCCACCGGCAGGGGAGTCAATTGCCATTCCCGCAGGGATTCGAGCAGGATCTGCCGGCGCCCGGCGGTTTCCGCGCACAACAGCACCGGCCCGCCGTGGGTGTCGAGAAACTGCGCCAGTGCCGCGCCCGGGCCCCGACCCGACTCGGCGCCGGCCAGCAGCGGCGGCGGCTGCACCGCGGTGCGCTGGTGTACCGGCGCATTCGGGTCGTGGCGCAACTCGAGCACGGCCAGGGTGCCCAGCAGACCATACAGTTCTTCCACCGGCACAAAGCCGCGGCGCGGCGGCAGCAGGGGCCGTCGCGGATCGATGCCGTACTCCTCGAAGCGGCTGTTGACCTCGCGCCAGAAGTGCTGTGCGGCGCCGTAGTGATCGCCGGTGGTGATCACCGCGGTGTCGGTGGGCAGGTAGTCAAACAGCGTGGCGCAGCGCTCGAAAAACAGCGGCAGGTAGTATTCGCAGCCGCCGGGACTGCGCCCGGCACTGACCTCGACATAGGTGGGACACTGCTCGTGATCGACGTCGAAGCTGTCGTACCAGTTCATCTGGAAGCGATTGATCGCGCCGTTGTCGAGGGGATACTCGCGCCCCGGCAGCAGATCGACAGCGTCGACCCGGTCGATGGTGCGCTGGCTGGCCGGATCGAAGGTGCGCAGGGTGTCCACCTCGTCATCCAGCAGGTCGATGCGATAGGGCACCTCACTGCCCATGGGAAACACATCCAGCAGTGAACCGCGCAGGGCGTATTCGCCGTGTTCGTACACCGTCTCGGCGTTGACATAGCCGTTGCGCTGCAGGTTGCGCCTGAACTGCTCCACATCCAGCGACTGGCCGGTTTGCAGCACCAGGGAACTGCCGGCGATGTACTCGGTCGGCGCCAGGCGGTGCATCAGCGTGGGAATCGGTACGATCAGTATGCCGGCAGTGAGGGCGGGCAGCCGGTACAGAGTGTGCAGGCGCTCCGAGACAATGTCCTGGTGGGGTGAAAAGTTGTCATAGGGCAGGGTCTCCCAGTCTGGAAACGCCAGTATTTCCCGCGGCTGATCGAGAAAAAAAGGCAGTTCCCGCTCCAGCGCCAGCGCCGCACCGGTGTCGGCGGTGATCACCAGCAGCGGCCGTTCACCGCCGGCCAGTTGTGCGATACAGCGCGCATCCGCGCAGCCGGCGAATGGCCCCATCGCGGTGCGGCTGCCGGCGCGGTCCGGCCAGGGTGTACTTGCTACCAGTGTGGAAAACATAGGAATTGAATCGCGTGCAAAACGCGCGGTCCGTGGGTGAAAAGACCGCACTATTGTAGCCGCAAGGCCGCGTCCGGCTCCAGTGGGCACTGGCGCAGACTGTGAAAATGCCGGATATCGGCTTGCGTGCGCATTGCCTGGAGACGATAATACGCGCCGCGTGTGAGCAAGGCATGCCAGTGCCGCCGGCACGCTGGCCAGAATCCAAGCGACTGACCAAACGAAGGTGACCGACAGTGAACGACCGCAAACGGGCCCGTCCCGACGACTATTTCAAGGACTGGAAGGAGCGCGAGGCGCTGGCCGAGGGCATGATTCCCCTGGTGGGCAAGCTGTCCCGGGACAAGAACGTAAAGTGCTACATCTACGGCAAGCCGCTGGTCAACCGTTCGGTGTACCAGATCATGAAGGATCACCGTTACGTGCGGCAGGTGGAGGCCAACGAGCTGTCCGAATTCGAGACCTTCCCGGTGCTGACCAAGCTCAGCCATCTGGACCTGGGGCCGGCGCACATCGATATCGGGCGCCTGGCAGTGCGCTACTATGACCACGGCGCGGGCGCCGGGCTGAGCATCGACCAGTATGTCGAGCGCGAGGTGGCCGACCTGATCGGCTCCCGGGAAAAACCGCTGCAACAGCCCCAGGACGTGGTGCTCTACGGCTTCGGCCGCATCGGGCGCCTGATGGCCCGCATCCTGATCGACAAGACCGACGGCGGCGACTGCCTGCGCCTGCGCGCCGTCGTGGTGCGCAAGGGCAAGGCGCCGAACGATCTGGTCAAGCGCGCCAGCCTGCTGCGCCGGGACTCGGTGCACGGCGCCTTTGACGGCACGATCCGGGTGGACGAGGAGCGCCAGTCCTTCGTCGCCAATGGCAACGAAGTCCGCATGATCTATGCCGATGCGCCCGATACGATCGACTACACACAATACGGCATCGACAATTCGATCATCGTCGACAACACCGGCGCATGGCGGGATGAAGAGGGCCTGTCGCGGCACCTGCAGAGCAAGGGCGTCGCCAAGGTGATCCTCACCGCGCCGGGTAAGGGCGAGCTGAAAAACGTGGTGGCCGGTGTCAACCACGGCATTATCGAGCCGAGCGACCGCATTGTCTCCGCCGCTTCGTGCACCACCAATGCCATCGTGCCGCCGCTCAAGGCCATGGATGACGCCTTCGGCATCGTCGCCGGGCATGTGGAAACGGTGCACGCCTATACCAACGACCAGAACCTGACCGACAATTACCACAAGGCCGCGCGCCGCGGCCGCAGTGCGCCCCTGAATATGGTATTGACCGAGACCGGCGCCGCTTCCGCCGTGGGCAAGGTGCTGCCGCAACTGGCGGGCAAGCTGACCGGCAACGCGATTCGCGTGCCCACGCCCAACGTCTCCATGGCGATTCTCAACCTCAGGCTGGGCCGCGAAACCGACCGCGACGAAGTCAACGAGTTCATGCGCAATCAGGCGCTGCATTCGCCCCTGCGCAAGCAGATAGACTTTTCGGCGTCGCCGGAAGTCGTGTCCACCGATTTCGTCGGTTCGCGCCACGCCTGTATCTTTGACGCCCAGGCAACCATCGTCAACGGCCGCCAGGCGGTGCTGTACCTGTGGTACGACAACGAGTTCGGCTACAGCTGCCAGGTACACCGCATCCTGGAGCAGATGGCCGGTATTGATTTCGCGGTTTATCCCCGGGAAGACTGATCGCGCCTGAGTGGCGGCGGTGACGGCGCCGGCGCAACTTTTTTCGCGACTTGCACAAAACCTGTTCAGAATCAAAGAACCGCTTTGGGCGACGGTGGTTTTTGGGGCTTGCATTCCGCTATAATGCGCCCGGCCTGGAGTCCGGCGGCGAATCGTGCTGCAACAAACGAGCGACTCGTGCAGCCCGCGCGGTCTGCCTTACCGCACATTGCCGGTATGCGCCCCTTACTTTCTCCTGTCCACCCATACATGTGTTGATTCTGTAGGCGGATCGTATGATCAAGATCAAGCGAGGCTTGGATATCCCGATTCAGGGGGCTCCCCAGCAGGTAATCGAAGAGGCTCCGGCGGCGCGCTCGGTGGCGCTGGTGGGTTACGACTACGTCGGGATGAAGCCCACGATGGCGGTGCGCGAAGGCGACAGGGTGAAGCGGGGGCAGGTGGTGTTCTCGGACAAGAAAACCCCGGGCGTGGATTACACGGCGCCGGCCGGCGGCGTGGTGGCAGCGGTCAATCGCGGCGCCAGGCGGCTGCTGCAGTCGGTGGTGATCGAGGTCGAGGCAGACGAGGCAGAGGAGTTCCCCGCCTTTTCGGCACCGTCCGCCGCCGCGCTGGACGGGGCGGCGATCCGCGAGCAGCTATTGCGCAGCGGCCAGTGGACCGCGCTGCGCACCCGGCCCTACAGCAAGGTGCCTGCCCCGGACGCCACCGTCAGCGCCATTTTTATCACTGCGATGGACACCCATCCACTGGCCGCGGACCCGGCGGTGATCATCGCCGAACAGAGCGAGGCCTTCACCCTGGGCCAGGATTTGCTGGCCGCCCTGGTGGAGGGCAAGGTCTACCTGTGTACCGCGCCCGGCGCCAACATTCCGCGCGGCGCGGCGGGCAATATCGAGCTCGCGCAGTTCGAAGGGCCGCATCCGGCCGGCCTGGCCGGCACCCACATCCACTTTCTGCGCAGCGCCAGTCTCGCGCGCCCGGTGTGGACCATCGGCTACCAGGATGTCATCGCCATCGGCCGCCTGTTTCTGGACGGCCGCCTGTACAGCTCCCGCGTGGTGGCGCTGGCCGGCCCCCAGATCGAGAGGCCGCGCCTGTTGCGCACGCGCCTGGGGGCGGACCTCGAGGCGCTCTGCGCCGGCCAGATGAAAGCCGGCGAGAACCGCATTATCAGCGGCTCGGTGCTGGGCGGCCGCAGAGTGCACGGCCCCAGCGCCTACCTGGGGCGCTACCACAGCCAGGTGTCAGTGCTGCTGGAGGGGCGCGACCGGGAATTCATGGGGTGGTTGTCCCCGGGGGTGAAAAAACACTCCAGTCTCGGCATCTATCTGAGCAGCTTCCTCGGCACCCGGCCGCTGGCGATGACCACCACCACCAACGGCAGTGAGCGCGCGATGGTGCCGGTGGGCAGTTACGAAAAAGTCATGCCCCTGGACATTTTACCCACACAGCTGCTGCGCGCACTGATCGTCGGCGATACCGAGATGGCGCAGGCGCTGGGCTGCATGGAGCTGGAAGAGGAAGACCTCGCCCTGTGCAGCTATGTCTGTCCGGGCAAGTACGAGTACGGCCCGATCCTGCGGGACAACCTCACACGCATCGAGAAGGAGGGCTGAGCCGTGGGACTGCGCAAAATGCTGGACAACCTGGAGCACCATTTTCAGGAGGGCGGCCGTTTCCAGAAGTGGTACGCCTTGTTCGAGGTGTTCGATACCTTTCTCTACTCGCCCGCTTCAGTAACCAAATCGACTGCACATGTGCGCGACGGTGTGGACCTGAAGCGCATCATGATCACTGTGTGGTTCGCCGCCTTCCCGGCGATGTTCTACGGCATGTACAACCTGGGCGTGCAGTCGATCGGCGTGATGGATGCCGGTCAGGGCGTCGATAGCTGGCACCGCTGGCTGATCGAGCTGCTGGGCGGCTACGACGCCGGCAACCTGTGGCACTGCCTGTGGTTTGGCGCGGTGTTTTTCCTGCCGATCTATATCGTCACCTTCCTGGTGGGCATCGCCTGGGAAATCCTGTTTGCCATCCGGCGCGGCCACGAGGTCAATGAGGGATTTTTCGTCACTTCCATCCTGTTCGCCCTGACCTGTCCGCCGGATATTCCGCTGTGGCAGGTGGCCCTGGGGATCAGTTTCGGGGTGGTGATCGGCAAGGAGATATTCGGCGGCACCGGCAAGAACTTCCTCAACCCGGCGTTGACCGGCCGCGCTTTCCTGTACTTTGCCTATCCCGCGCAGATGTCCGGCGAGGCGGTGTGGACGGCGATCGATGGCCACACCGGGGCCACGCCTCTGGCGGTCGCGGCCTCCGACGGCATGGCGGCCCTGCAGCAGCAGTGGAGTTGGGTGGACAGCTTCATGGGTGCCGTGCCGGGCTCCATCGGCGAGACATCCACCGCGGCCATCTTGCTCGGCGGCGTGCTGCTGCTGCTCACGCGCATTGCCTCGTGGCGCATCATCGCCGGGGTGATGCTCGGCATGGTGGCGCTCTCCACGCTGTTCAACCTGATCGGTTCCGACACCAACCCCGCTTTTGCCATGCCCTGGTACTGGCACCTGGTGACCGGCGGCTTCGCCTTTGGCATGGTATTTATGGCGACAGACCCCGTCTCGGCCGCCATGACCGATACCGGCAAGTGGCTGTTCGGCGCCCTGATCGGCGTGATGACAGTGTTGATCCGGGTGGTCAACCCCGCGTTCCCGGAAGGCATCATGCTGGCGATTCTGTTCGCCAACCTGTTTGCCCCGCTGATCGACCACTTTGTGGTTCAGGCCAACATCAAACGGAGGCTCGCCCGTGTCCAGTAATGACAGCACCGCGAAAACCCTGCTCGTTGCGTTCATTCTGAGCATTGTCTGCGCCATCTTCGTGGCGAGCGCCGCCGTCGTATTGAAACCGGCGCAGGAGGCCAACAAGGCGCTGGATCGCAAGCGCAACATTCTCGCCGCGGCGGGCATGCTCGACGACAGCAGGAGTGTGGAGGAGCAGTTTGCCCAGGTCAGCACGCGCGTCGTGGATCTGCGCACCGGCAAGTTTGCCCCCGACATCGACCCGCAGAAATACGACCAGCGCAAGGCGGCCAAGGATCCGGCCACGTCGCAGAAGCTCGGTGAAGACGAGGACCTGGCGAAAATTTCCCGCCGCGAGAACTACGCCGTGGTCTATCTGGTCGAGGACCCGGCGGGCGCCATAGAAAAGATCATCCTGCCCATCCGCGGCTACGGTCTGTGGTCCACGCTGCACGGCTTTATCGCCCTGCAGTCCGATGCCAACACGGTGGCCGGCCTGGGCTTTTACGAGCACGCGGAGACGCCGGGGCTGGGCGGCGAGGTGGACAACCCGCGCTGGAAGGGCATGTGGCCCGGCAAAAAAGTGTATCGCGACGACGAGGTGGCACTGGGCCTGGTCAAGGGCTCGGTAGATGCGACCAGTGCCGGCGCCGCCTGGCAGGTGGACGGCCTGGCCGGCGCCACCCTCACCTCGCGCGGCGTGACCAACCTGGTGCATTTCTGGCTGGGTGAAAACGGCTTTGAACCATTCCTGCACAACCTGAAATCCGGGGAGGCCTGAGCATGGCATCTGTCAAGGAAACCCTGACGGGACCGATATTCAAGAACAACCCCATCGCCCTGCAGATTCTCGGTATCTGCTCGGCGCTGGCGGTCACCTCGTCGCTGAAAGTCACGCTGGTGATGTGCGTGGCGCTGACCCTGGTGACGGCCTTTGCCAACTTTTTCGTGTCGATTATCCGCAAGCAGATCCCCGGCAGCATCCGCATCATCGTACAGATGGTGATCATAGCCTCGCTGGTGATCGTGGTGGACCAGTTCCTCAAGGCCTACGCCTACAACATCAGCAAACAGTTGTCGGTGTTTGTCGGCCTGATCATCACCAACTGCATCGTCATGGGACGCGCCGAGGCCTTCGCCATGAAAAACCCGCCGATTCCCAGTTTTTTTGACGGGGTCGGCAACGGCCTGGGTTACAGCGTGGTGCTGATCGCGGTGGCCACGGTGCGCGAGCTGTTCGGCGCCGGCAAACTGCTGGGCTTCGAAATCCTGCCGCTGGTCACCGAGGGCGGCTGGTACAACCCCAACGGGCTGCTGCTGCTGCCGCCCAGCGCGTTTTTCCTGATCGGCGGCTTTATCTGGGTATTGCGCAGTGTGCGCAAGGAACAGGTGGAGAAGCCCGATTACACCATGGCCAGCCATACCCCGCTGAAGGAGGGTGTGTAAATGGAACACTACCTCAGTCTGTTCGTCCGCTCCATCTTTATCGAAAACATGGCCCTGGCCTTTTTCCTGGGCATGTGCACCTTCCTGGCCATCTCCAAAAAAATCCAGCCGGCGCTGGGCCTGGGTATCGCGGTCACCGTGGTGCTCACCATCACGGTGCCGGCCAACTACCTGATCCATGCCTACCTGCTCAAGGAGGGCGCGCTGGCCTGGGCCGGGCTGCCGGAGGTCGACCTCAGTTTTCTGGGGCTGTTGTCCTACATCGGCGTGATCGCCGCCATCGTGCAGATTCTGGAGATGTTCCTGGACAAGTTCGTCCCCGCGCTCTACAACGCCCTGGGCATCTTCCTGCCGCTGATCACCGTAAACTGCGCCATCCTCGGCGCCTCGCTGTTCATGGTGGAGCGCGACTACAACCTGGCCGAGAGCGCGGTTTACGGGGCGGGCTCCGGGGTCGGTTGGGCACTGGCGATCGTCGCCCTGGCGGGTATCCGCGAAAAACTGAAATACTCCGACATCCCCCAGGGCCTGCAGGGGCTGGGAATCACCTTTATGGCGGCCGGCCTGATGTCGCTGGGCTTTATGTCGTTCGGCGGCATCGATATCTGAGCGGGATTGAACTGATATGGATATGACTATTGTATACGGCGTCAGCATGTTCACAGTGATCGTGCTGGTGCTGGTGGCCATTATTCTCGCCGCCCGTTCCGCCCTGGTGAGTTCGGGTGACGTGAGTATCGAGATCAACGGCGAGAAAGTCATCACGGTACCGGCCGGCGGCAAGCTGCTACAGACGCTGTCCCAGGCCAATCTCTTCCTGCCCTCGGCCTGCGGCGGCGGCGGCACCTGCGCCCAGTGCAAGTGCGTGGTGCTCGAAGGTGGCGGCTCCATGCTGCCCACCGAGGAGACGCACTTTACCAAGCGCGACGCCGCCGAGGGCTGGCGCCTGAGCTGCCAGACCGCGGTCAAGCAGGACATGAAGATCGAGGTGCCCGAGGAGGTGTTCGGCGTCAAGCAGTGGGAGTGCACGGTGGCCTCCAACCCCAATGTCGCCACCTTTATCAAGGAGCTGACGCTCAAGCTGCCCGAGGGCGAGAACGTGGATTTTCGCGCCGGCGGCTACGTGCAACTGGAATGCCCGCCGCACCATGTCAAGTACAGCGATTTCGACATCGGTGAAAAGTACCGGGGGGACTGGGAGCATTTCGGTTTTTTCAAGCTGGAGTCGACGGTCACCGAAACCGTCATTCGCGCCTATTCGATGGCCAATTACCCGGAAGAGCAGGGCGTGGTCAAGTTCAATATCCGTATCGCCACGCCGCCGCCGGGCAGTGAGGGCATTCCCTGCGGCCAGATGTCCTCCTGGGTGTTCAACCTGAAACCCGGCGACAAGGTGACGGTCTACGGCCCCTTCGGGGAGTTTTTTGCCAAGGACACGGACGCCGAGATGGTATTTATCGGCGGCGGCGCGGGCATGGCGCCGATGCGCTCGCATATCTTTGACCAGCTCAAGCGCCTCAATTCCAGGCGCAAAATCTCCTTCTGGTACGGCGCGCGCTCGCTACGCGAGATGTTCTACCAGGACGAGTACGACCAGCTCGCCGCGGAAAACGACAATTTTCAGTGGCATGTGGCGCTGTCCGACCCGCAGCCGGAGGACAACTGGGAGGGCTATACCGGCTTTATCCACAATGTCCTGTACGAGCAGTACCTGAAGGACCACCCGGCGCCGGAGGACTGCGAGTACTACATGTGCGGCCCGCCGATGATGAACGCGGCGGTCATCCAGATGCTGACCGACCTGGGCGTGGAACCGGAGAATATCCTGCTCGATGACTTTGGCGGATAGTGTCGTCGGGGGGCTGCGCAGTACGGCGTCCAAAGACCATTTTTTGATGGTTATAGTACGGAACTATATTGTTAGACCGGCGCCAAACCGAGTATAGCTTGTCGTGACACGTCGCAAGTACGTCCCTGTAGACTCGATTCGCGCATCCATGCGCTCAACGGTCCCGACAAGCTATACTCGATTCGACGCCTACATGCCATTTACTCGCTCAACCGAGTGTCACTGATCTTATGAAGCGGCTTTTTTTCAGCAGGCTGCTGTATGCGGTGATGCTGCTACTGCTGGCGGGTTGTGGCAGTCAGGAACAGGCCGCGCGCCTGTCCGGCGCCACCATGGGCACTGCCTGGCACGTCACCTTGGTATCCGGGTCCTCGACGCCCGAGTCCGCCGCACTGCAGACGGGTATCGAGGACATTCTCCAGGGTGTCGATCGCAGTATGTCCACCTATCGTGAAGACTCCGAGATTAGCCGCTTCAATCGCGCACCGGTCGCTACCTGGTATACGCTGTCGCCCCCCTTCGTGCAGGTACTGGCCGCCGCCCTGGACGTGGGACGACACAGCGAGGGCGCCTACGATGTGACGGTTGCGCCGCTGGTGGACCTGTGGGGTTTCGGACCGACGCGCGGCGCGGCTGCTGTGCCGGATGCGCCAAAAATTGCGCAACTGCTGGCGGTGGTGGGCCAGGACAAGCTGCGCCTGGATGTCAGCGGCTCGCGCGCCATGAAACAGGCGCCGCTGTCGCTGGATTTTTCCTCTATCGCCAAGGGCTACGCGGTGGACGCAGTGGCCGACTGGCTGCTGGGGCAGGGCGTGGCGCGCTTCATGGTGGAAGTCGGCGGGGAGGTGCGCGTGGCCGGCCGCAGCCCGCGCGGCGACGCCTGGCGCATCGCCATCGAGCGGCCCGACAGCGCCGCGCGCAGCGTGGCGGCAGCGCTGGCGGTGACGGATGTGGCGGTGGCGACCTCCGGCGATTACCGCAATTTTTTCGAGCTGGACGGCGTGCGCTACTCGCACAGTATCGATCCGCGCACGGGTTATCCGGTGGCGCACGATCTGGTGTCGGTCACGGTGATTGCCGATAGTGCCATGCTGGCCGATGCCTGGGCCACCGCGCTCGAGGTCCTCGGCAGCGAGCGCGCCACCGCGGTGGCGCAACAGCGGGATCTGGCGGTGTATTTTATCCGCCGCGTGGGCGACAATTATCAGTCCAGTTACACCGATGGCTTCGCGCAGTACCTGGCGGACGGTCCGCGGTAGGGCGACTTTGCCCGGGAGAACAACACCATGACATTGTTTCTGATCACGGCACTGCTAATCGGCCTGGTTATCGCCATTATGGCGATCGGGGTCATGGCCGGGCGCAAGCCGATCAAGGGCTCCTGTGGCGGCATGGGTGCGCTGGGTATCGACAGCGGCTGTGAGATTTGCGGCGGCAACGCCAAACGCTGCGACGAGGCGAGCCGCGAAGCACAGGCGGAGCGGGACAAGCCGCAACTGTTTTACCGCGCCGACCAGTAACCGGGAATTGCCGCTTCTTGTCTGCGCTGCGCAGCACGGTGGCCAACTACGCCCCGTTTATCGGCCTGCGCTACAGCTTCAGCCGCAAGCGCAACCGCTTTACCTCCGTCATCGCCCTGGTGTCCATGCTGGGTATGGTGCTGGGGGTGGCCAGCCTGATCGTGGTGCTGTCGGTGATGAACGGTTTTGCCGGTGAATTGCGCGGGCGTATCCTGTCGCTCGTCGCCCACGGCTACGTCGAGGGCGGCCCCGGGGGTATCACTCAGTGGCGCGAGGTCCTCGAGCGCATCGCCGCGCAGCCCGGTGTCATCGCGGTGTCGCCCTATATCAGCGACAAGGTCATTCTGCGCAGCACGCGCAATCTGCAGGGCGCGGTGCTCACCGCGATCGACCCGCAGTTGGAGCGCGGGGTTTCGCGTATTGCCCAGGCGATGGTCGCCGGCGATCTCGACAGCCTCGAAGCCGGCGCATTCAACGTGGTGCTGGGCGCCACGCTGGCGCGCATACTCGCGGTGCAGCCGGGGGATGAGGTGGAGGTCACCGTGCCCCGTCTGACGGTCACGCCGCTGGGTGTGTTCCCGCGTACCAAACGCCTGCGGGTGTCCGGCTTGTTCGAAGTGGGCGCACAGCCGGACGTGCACCAGGCCTACGTGTCTTTGGCTACCGGCCAGAAGCTGCTGGGGACCCCCGGGGCAGTGGACGGCCTGCAGGTGAAAACGCGCGACCTGTTTGCCGCGCCGCAGATCATGGCGGCCCTGGCCGAGCATTTGCCGGCGGACTATCGGGTGCGCAACTGGAGCCAGACCCAGGGCTCGCTGTTCCGCGCGGTCAAACTGGAGAAGCTCATGGTGAGTCTGCTGCTGTTGTCCGTGGTGGCGGTGGCCGCGTTCAATATTGTTTCCACCCTGGTGATGTCAGTGGCGGAGAAGCGCCGCGACATCGCCGTCCTGCGCACCATGGGGGCTCGCGCCCGCGGCATCATGCTGATTTTTATCGCCCACGGGCTGGGGCTGGCCACGGTGGGCATTTCGGGGGGTGCGCTGCTCGGCGTCCTGCTGGCCACGTATATCGCACCCATCACCGCATTTGGCGAGCAGGTGCTCGGTGTAAAGTTGTTCGATCCGTCCGTGTACTTCATCAGTGAACTGCCGGCCCGCCTGCAGTGGTCCGATGTCAGCGCCGTGGTGCTCGCCGCGCTGTCGCTGAGCCTGCTGGCCACCCTCTACCCGGCCTGGCGCGCCGCCCGTGTGGCGCCCGCCGAGGTACTGCGCTATGAGTGAGCCGATGTTGCACTGTGAGGCGCTGTGCCGGGTCTACGCAGACGGTGACCGCAGGGTGACCGTGTTGCAGGATGTCGAATTGTCGCTGGCTGCCGGGGAGAAAATAGCCGTGGTCGGCGCGTCTGGCTCGGGCAAGTCGACCCTGCTCAATTTGTTGGGCGCCCTGGATCACCCCACGCGCGGCCGGGTGCTGATGCGCGGTTGCGACCTCGCCACGCTGGACGAGCGGGCGCTGTGCGAGCTGCGCAACCGGCGGCTGGGCTTCGTGTACCAGTTTCACCACCTGCTGCCGGAGTTCGACGCCCTGGAAAACGTCGGCATGCCGCTGCTGATCGGCGGTGAGCCCCGCACCCGGGCCTGGCAGCGGGCGCGGGAGATGCTGCAGCGCGTGGGCATGGGGCACCGCCTGGATCACCGCCCCGCCCAGTTGTCCGGCGGGGAGCGCCAGCGGGTGGCGATCGCGCGGGCGCTGGTGGCCAGCCCCGACTGTGTCCTGATGGATGAACCCACCGGGAATCTGGACCCGCAGTCCGCCGCGCAGGTGCTGGCCCTGATCGACGCACTAGGCCAGGAGCAGGCCAGTTTCGTGGTAGTGACCCACGACCCGGCCATCGCCGCCCACATGCACCGCACCCTGGAACTGCGTGACGGGGGCCTGCGGGAGATCCGGTGAGGCGCACCGACCGCCTGCGCATCGCCGCGCGCTACACCTTTGCCTTCGGCAGCGGCCACCTCGCGACGTTTCTGTCCACGCTGTCCATGCTTGGCCTGGTGCTGGCCATCAGCCTGCTGATCGTAGTGCTCTCGGTGATGAACGGTTTCGACAAGGAGATGCGCCAGCGCATCCTGGGCATGGTGCCGCACATCACCGTGCAGGCCGCGGCGCCGATCCGGGACTGGCACACCGTGGCGGCGCGGCTGCGCAGCCATCCCCAGGTAGTGGATGTGGCGCCCTTCACCGGGTTCGATGCCCTGTTCATGCACGGCAAGCGGATTGAAACGGCTCGCGGGATCGGCCTGGACGGCGCCGCTGAACTGACCTCCAGGCGCCTGCTGCGCGCGCTGTCGGCCGCGCAGGTGGAGGCATTTAGCGGTGATCCTGACGGCCTGGTACTGGGGGTTGGCATCGCGGACAAACTGGGGGTAACACCCGGACAGCAGGTGACGCTGATCGTACCGGGAAGCGGGCCGGGCGCGGCGAGTCGCGGTACGCGCTGGCACCGTGTGCGCCTCAGTGCGGTGCTCGACACCGGCACGGAACTGGATCAGTCCACCGCTTTGTTGCACCTGCCGCTGGCGTCGCGCCTGGCGGGCCTGGACACCGCGGTGAGCGGCCTGCAGGTGGTGACGCGGGATTTGTTCGCGGTGTCGCGTATCGGCTGGGAACTGATGAACAACCTGCCCGCCGGCTACTACACCACCAACTGGATGATGACCCACGGCAACCTCTATTCCGCCATCCAGTTGTCGCGCCGGCTGGTGGCGGTACTGCTGCTGTCGATCATTGCCGTGGCGGCCTTCAATGTCGTGTCGTCGCTGGTGCTGGTGGTATTCGACAAGCGCGGCGATATCGCCATCCTGCGCACCCTGGGGGCGTCCCCGGCCGATATCGCCTGGGTGTTCATCGCACAGGGCGCCATGATTGGGCTGGTGGGTGTCGCGCTGGGCGCTGCGCTGGGCGCCCTGGGTGCCCGGGCCGTACCCACTGTCGTGGCGGGTCTGGAGCGAGTGCTGGGGATGCACTTCCTCAACACGGACGTCTACCCGGTGTCGTTCCTGCCGGTGGACCTGCTGGCGCGCGATGTGCTGCTGGTGGCGGGCGCGGCGTTTGCCATGTGCGTGCTGGCGGCGATTTATCCGGCGCGGCGCGCCGCGGCACTGGCTCCGGCCCTGGTCCTCAACGAGGATCGCTGAGTTTTTTCTGTCTGCGGGCGGCCTTGCGCTCGCGCCACAGGCGCACTACCCGCCAGCGCCACAGCATGCTGACGACAAAATAACCCACACTGCCGCAGAACAACCCGCAGATCAGGCAGCCCAGTAGAAAGGGCTCCCAGATCGTCTGCAGGCTGTTGGCCAGCCAGTGAAAACTCAGCTCGAAGCGGATATGCCTGACCGGCACCCCGATGATCAGTGCGCCCACTTTGTAGGCCAGGAAAAACAGGGCCGGCATGGTGACCGGGTTGGTGACCCACACCAAACTGACGGACAGGGGCATGTTGCAGCGCAGCAGGACTGCCAGGGCCGCCGCCACCACCATCTGCCCCGGCACCGGTATAAACGCGATAAAAAGCCCGACAAAAAAAGCCATCGAGGCGGAGTAGCGATTGATATGCCACAGATTGCTGGCGTAGATCCACTCACCCAGTATTTCCAGCGACTTGATCCGCCGCATCCGCGCCGCGCTGGGCAGCAGCATTTTCAGGGTTTTCTTGGGCATGGATGAGCTGATCGAAAGTGACGTTCTCTTGGCCTTGACGATGTGATTGGCTGGGCGCTGGAACCGGGACACGCCGCGCGGCGCGGCGGCACTGCCGCTCGGCGGACATTATGCCTGTAAATCCGGGCGTTCTCCAGGAAGGTGCCGGCACGGTGTTGCCGCGGTGGAGGTGTGACATGCAGCCATGGCTGGCGGGACTGATCGGCGGCATCATCTGGGTCTCGCAGTGGCGCAGCCTGCCCGAGCGGCCCGCGCTGTGCTGCGCCGGCCTGGTCACGATTGCCGCGGTTGCGCTGTTGTGCGGCCGCTACCGGGCAGGCCGGGTGTGCGCGGGTATTGCGCTGGGCTGCGTGCTGGGGGTGGTCCACGGAGTGAACACACTGCAGCACCGGCTGCCGGTCGAGTGTGTCCGGCAGCCGCTGACGCTGTGGGGAACGGTGGCGTCACTGCCCCGGGTGAGCACGCTGCGCGAAGGGGTGATCCGCCAGCGTTTCGAATTTGACTTGCGCGCCGTGCAGGCGGTCCACTGCGTCGGCCCCAGACGGGTGCTGTTATCCTACTACGGCGAGCAGCCGGTGGTGCCCGGGCAGCGGTGGCGCTTCGAGGCCCGCCTGAAGCGGCCCTGGGGTCTGGCCAATCCGGGGGCCTTCAATTTGCAGGCCTGGTATGCCCAGACCGGTATCGACGCTGTGGGCAACGCCAGCGCCGGGCGCGTCGAGTACCAGCCACCCGCCCATGCCCGGGCGGGTCTGCGCGATCGCACGCGCCTGGCCATCAGTGAGCGCATTGCGCGCCTGCCGCTGGCACCGGCGGTGACGGCGATACTGCGCGCTGTCACGGTGGCCGACAAGAGCGGTATCGACAACCGCCTGTGGAGCCTGTTGCAGCATTACGGTATCAACCATCTGCTGGTCATCTCCGGCCTGCACGTCTCGCTGGTGGCGGGGGCCGGCTACCTGGCCGGCCGCACTGCGTTGCGTCTGTTCCTGCTGGCCGGGTGGCGCGCGAGCTGGCTGCCCGGTGCCCTGGCCCTGCTGTGTGCGGGCTGCTACGCGGCCCTGGCGGGGTTTTCCCTGGCTACGCTGCGTGCGCTGTGCATGCTGGCCTGTTTTGTCCTGGCCGCGCTGGCCGGACGGCGCAGCGGCAGCGCCAACAACCTGTTGCTGGCGGCGGCGGTGGTGCTGGTGCTCAATCCGCTGGCGGCGCTGGGCAGCGGTTTCTGGCTGTCGTTCCTGGCGGTCGCCGCCCTGTTGTGGCTGTCGCACTGGCAGCGCGGCACGAGCCTTGCGCGGCGGCTGTTGTTTACCCACCTGTTTATGTCGCTGGTCATGCTGCCGCTGGGCGCGTGGTGGTTTGGCGGCGCCAGCCTGGTCGCCGCCCTGGCCAACCTGGTGATGATTCCACTGGTGGGGCTGGTGGTCGTGCCGCTGGCGCTGCTGGGTGTGACCTGTTCGCTGCTGGGCTGGTCCAGTGCTGCCGCGGCGCTGTGGCACCTGGCCGGATGGCCGCTGCAGCACCTGCTGCCCGGGGCGGCGGAACTGGCGCACCGGTACAGCCCCTGGCTGTACCACAGCATCGCCGCCTCGCTGCCGGCGGTGCTGCTGGCCCTGCTCGGAGTGACGTTGCTGGCGCTGCCGGGGCGCCGGGCCCTCGCCGCAGCCGCGCCGCTGCTGTTGCTGCCCCTGCTGCTGCCGCTGCAAGCGGGAGTGGTCCGCGAGGCTGACCGGGTGACGCGCATCACCGTGCTCGACGTCGGACAGGGGACCGCGGTGGTGCTGCGCGCCGGCTCCCGCGCGCTGCTGTACGATACCGGCGGGGGCGATCCCGAGGGGGTGACCATGGCGCACTGGGTTATAGTGCCCTATCTGCGCGCGCAAGGCGTGCGTTCGCTCGACACCCTGGTGGTCAGTCATCCGGACCGGGACCACAGCGCCGGTACGGCCACGGTGCGCCGCGCCATGGCGGTGCATCGGTTCCTGCGCGGCGGCGCTGAGGGGCGGGTTGCGGGCGGGCACCCCTGCCGGGCCGGCCAGTCCTGGCGCTGGCCGGGCGGGCAGACCTTCCGCGTCCTGTCGCCCGCCGGGGAGGCGGGCTTGAGCAGCAACAACGGCTCCTGCGTGTTGCAGGTGGATATCGACGGCTACCGGCTGCTGCTGCCTGGCGATATCGAAGCACAGCGCGAACGCCTCCTGGTGCGCCGCTGGGGCGCGGCGCTGCGCAGCGACTGGCTGCTGCTGGCGCACCACGGCAGCGCCACATCCACCACCCAGACCCTGCTCAAGACAGTGCGCCCGGATACGGTGGTGATCAGCCACGGCTACGCCAACCGCTTCGGCCACCCGCATCCCGACGTGCTGCAAACGCTGCGCCGCAACGGCCTGGCGCCGCTGGCCACGGCGGAGCTGGGCGCACTGGAATTCGAGGTGGTGGCGGGACGGCTCGTCGCGGTCGAGGCACAGCGCCACCGACAGCGCCGCTACTGGATGTGATCCGTATCGAGCGCGTATAATGACGGCCATAAAACCAATGAGACGGCACTGAGCTGGCAGGCCGCGCGCAGGCATCGTACGGTCCCATCAATCGATACCCGATCTGACGCCGGTCCGATAGCCTGCACCAGTGCCATTGCCATCGAGACAAAAACGGGATGTGACTGTGGTAGAACTGCTGGTGGCCGGCGGGTGGCTGATGGTGCTGATCGTGCTCAGTTCGGTGATCGTCCTGGCGATCTGCATCGAGCGCCTCTATACGCTGAACACGCGAAAAATTGCCCCGCCGCATCTGCTGGCGACGGTGTGGAAGCAACTCAAGGCCGGAGAGATGGATGCCGCCCGGCTGCGCACCCTCAGGCAGTCATCCCCCCTGGGGCGCATCCTGGCGGCGGGGCTGGCCAACGCCTACCACGGTCGCGATGTGATGAAAGAGAGCATCCAGGAGGCGGCGGGGCACGTGGTCCACGACCTGGAACGCTACCTCAACACGCTGGGCACCATCGCCGCCATCGCTCCCCTGCTGGGGCTGCTGGGCACGGTGGTGGGGATGATCAAGGTGTTTGCGGAAATCATGGCGCAGGGCACCGGCAACGCCAGCGCCCTGGCCGGCGGCATTTCCGAGGCCCTCATAACCACCGCCGCGGGTTTGACCGTGGCCATTCCGGCCCTGGTGATGCACCGCTATTTCACCGGGCGCATCGACGGCATCGTGGTCGAACTGGAGCAGGAAACCATCAAACTGGTGGACGCCCTGCACAGTGAAGAGAACATGGAAAACGCCGCTTGAAATTTCGCCGCCAGCGCCGTGAAGAGGTCGGGATCAACCTGACCCCGCTGATCGATGTGGTATTCCTGCTGTTGATTTTCTTCATGGTCTCGACCACGTTCACCCGGGAGACGCAGTTGAGTATCGATCTGCCGGAGGCCAGCGGCCGCCCGCTGGACACCCCGCAACAGCGAATTGAAATCCTTATCGATGAAAGCGGAACCTACCGGGTCAACGGCCAGGCTCTGGTGGACAACCAGGTGCGCACCCTGCAGGCGGCCATCTACCGGCTCTCTGCGGGCGATACCACCATGCCGATGATTATTACGGCCGATGCCCAGGCGGCGCACCAGGACGTGGTGCGCGCCATGGATGCCGCCGGCCAGATGGGCTTCGTGCACCTGAGTATCACCACGCGGGCGCCGGGCGAGCCGTCCGGCCGGACACGCAATGGCTAGGCAGGCCGGGGTCCGCTATAGCAGCCCCCGTCGGCAGGGCAACCTGAGCGATTTGCAGTTGTACCGCCGCCTGCTGGGCTACGTGCTGTCCTACTGGTACTTCTTTGCGTTCAGCCTGGCCGGATACATCATCTACGCCGCCGGCAATGTGCTGCTGGCGGACCTCATGCAGTTTTTACTGGATGCGCTCAACGAGTCCAGCGACGCCGACTCCGGCATCATGTCGGGCCTGGCCTACAAGCTGTTTGACCCGCAGCAGATGGACCCGCGTGAGTTCGCCCGCATCGCCGTGCCGTTGGCCACGGTGTCGCTGGCCTTTACCCGGGCCATGGGCTTTTTTCTGGGCACGTATTTCATGAGCCACGTGGCGCGCCACCTGATTCACCAACTGCGCCTGCAGTTGTTCAACACCATGCTCGCGGCACCCAGTGCCTACTACGACAGCCACAGCCAGGGCGTGCTGATTTCCAAGATCACCTTCAACGTGGAGCAGGTGACCGGCGCGGCCACCAAGGCGCTGACCATTATCCTGCGCGAGAGTCTGTCCGTGGCCGGCCTGCTGGCCTATATGCTGTATCTCAACTGGCGCCTGTGCCTGGTGTTTGTCGCGGTGGCGCCGTTTATCGCGCTGGTGGTCACTGTGGTGGGCCGGCATTTCAGGCGCTACAGTCGCCGTATCCAGGCATCGATGGGGGATGTGACGCAGGTGTCCAACGAGACCATCGGCGCCTATCGCGACGTGCGTATTTTCGGCGGCCAGCAGCAGCAGTACGAGCGCTTTGCCCAGGCCAGCGAATACAACCGGTTGCAGAGCCTCAAGCTGGCGTTTGCCGATGCCCTGAGTACGCCGGTCATCCAGACGCTGCTGGCGCTGGCGCTGGGGGCGCTGGTGTGGTTCGCACTGAGCCCGGGCATTTTACAGGGCTTTTCCGCCGGCTCGCTGGTGGCCTTTCTCACTGCCGCTGGGCAACTGGGCAAGCCCATCCGCCAGTTGAGCGGCGTGCAGAGCGTGATCCAGCGCGGCCTGGCGGCCGCGGAAGACATCTTTACCCAGTTGGACCAGGAGCGCGAGCGCGATTGCGGCAGCCATCGTGCGCAGCGGGTGCGCGGCGCGATCCGTATCGCCGACCTCAGTTTCGCCTACCCCGGCAGCGACGCGCCGGTGCTGCGCGATATCTGTCTGGATATTCCCGCCGGCCGTACCGTGGCCCTGGTGGGACGCTCGGGCAGCGGCAAGACCACCCTGGTGCAGCTGCTGCTGCGCTTTTACAACGTCGCCGAGGGCCAGATCCTGCTGGATGATGTGCCAATCGAGGACTACGATCTGGCCAACCTGCGCAGCCACCTGGCCATGGTGTCGCAGCACGTCACCCTGTTTCACGACACGGTGCGCAACAATATCGCCTACGGCGCGCTGGCCGGCGCCACCCAGGAGCAGGTGCGCGAAGCCGCGGATTCGGCCTACGCCACCGCGTTTATCGAACAGTTGCCGCGGGGCTTTGACACCGTGCTCGGAGACGATGGCGGGAGCCTCAGCGGCGGCCAGCGCCAGCGCATTGCCATTGCCCGGGCGATACTCAAGGACGCGCCGGTGCTGATCCTGGACGAGGCCACTTCCGCCCTGGACAACGAGTCCGAACACCGCATACAGCGCGCCCTGGACAATATCATGCGCGACCGCACCACGATCGTAATCGCGCACCGCCTGTCCACGGTGGAGCGCGCCGATGAGATCGTGGTAATGGATGCCGGGCGCATCGTCGCCCGGGGAGACCACGCCGCACTGCTGCGCGAGGGCGGCCTGTATGCCCAACTCTACCACCAGGCATTTGCCGATTGATGCACCGTGAGCCGGGGGGGCTGGTGGCGGCCTGGTATCGCGGCGCCCGCTGGCTGTGGCTGCTGCGACCTCTCGAAGGGCTGTACCGCAGTATCGTCTGGCTGCGCCGCAGGCTCTACGCAAGCGGCCTGCTAACATCCTATCGCGCCCCGGTGCCGGTGGTCGTGGTGGGCAATATCACCGTCGGCGGCACCGGCAAATCGCCCATCGTCATCGCCCTGGTCGAAGCGCTGCAGGCGCGCGACATCCGGGTCGGTGTGGTCAGCCGCGGCTATGGGGCGCGACCCGCGGGCGGGGCAGGGTCTTTCCCGCACGTTCTGAACGAACGTACTACCGCCGCCGATTGCGGCGACGAGGCCCTGCAACTCTATCGGCGCACTGGCTGTCCCTGCGCGGTGGCCCCCTCGCGCCCCGCGGCGGTGCGCGCCCTGCTGCAGGCCTCTCCCCTGGATATCGTGTTGAGCGACGACGGCCTGCAGCACTACGCCCTGGCCAGGGATATGGAAATTGCCGTAGTGGACGCCGAGCGCGGTATCGGCAACGGCTTCTGTCTGCCGGCGGGGCCGCTGCGCGAACCCGCCAGCCGCCTGCGCAGCGTGGACCAGGTGCTCTACCGGGGCAGCGACGATCCGCACCATGGCGTGTTCTACCGGCCGCAGTGCCTGGTCAATCTGCGCACCGCCGAGCGGCGCCCGGTGCAGCCGCTGGCGGTCGCCGCGCAGGTACACGCGGTGGCGGGAATCGGCCAGCCCGGGCAGTTTTTTGCCGCGCTGCGGCGCGCGGGTTTTCGCATCGAGCCGCACGTGTTCCCCGATCACCACGACTACGGGGCGGCCGATTTCGCGCAACTGCAGGACAGGCCCATTCTCATGACCGAAAAGGACGCGGTAAAATGTGTGGACCTGGCGGGCCCGAATGCCTGGTATCTGCGCATAGAGGCGCGTTTGCCCGCAGCACTGCCGCGAGCCGTGATGGCTTTGCTGCAAAACTGACCCCCGAGGTACAAGCATGTCCTTCAGCGTCGTCATCCCGGCCCGCTACGCTTCCACCCGGCTACCGGGCAAGCCCCTGCTGGAAATCGGCGGTATGCCGATGGTTCAGCACGTCTGGCAGCGGGCCTGCCGCAGCGCCGCCGCCCAGGTGGTGATCGCCACCGACGATGTGCGCATCCTGGATGCCGCGCAGGACTTTGGCGCGCAGGTCTGCATGACGTCGCCGGAACATCCCTCGGGCACGGACCGGCTGCAACAGGTGGCCACGCAGATGGGCTGGCCCGACGAACAGATCGTGGTCAACGTGCAGGGCGACGAACCGCTCATTCCCCCGGCGATCATCGATCAGGTGGCGGCCAACCTGGCGCAACACCCGGGGGCCGGCATCGCCACCCTGTGCGCGCAAATTACCGGGCTGGAGGAACTGCTCAACCCGAATATCGTAAAGGTGGTGCGCAGCGCACAGGACATGGCGCTGTATTTCAGCCGCGCCACCATCCCCTGGCCCCGGGACGCCTTTGCCCGGAGCACCGCTGCGTTTCCCGGCGCTGGCGCCTGGTATCGCCATATCGGTATCTATGCCTACCGCACCGGTTTCCTGCACCAGTACGTGACCTGGCCCAGCGCGCCGCCGGAGCAGCTCGAACAGCTCGAACAGTTGCGCGCCCTGTATAACGGCGTGGGCATCCACGTCGCACCGGCACGCGAAGCGGTGCCTGCCGGGGTCGACACACCCCAGGACCTGCTGGCCGTGCGGAGCCTGCTGGGAAGCGCAGCGTGCGAATGACTGCGCCGGGCCGGGTCGGGTCGCAGGACCGCGCGAAGCAGATCGGCCGCCGCTCGCGCGGGAGTTGAGCGGTGTCGATCACGGAGTTTGCGTCCCTGCAGCACTACAACACGCTGGCCCTGGAGGCGCGTGCCAGGGCCCTGGCGCAGGTGTGCCAGAGCGCGGATCTGGCCGCGGCCTGCGCCTGGGCCAGGCGCGAGGGCCTGCCGCTGGTGCCGCTGGGACAGGGCAGCAACATCGTGCTGGCACAGGACCTGGATGCCCTGGTGGTGCTCATGGCAACGCGCGGGGTGGACATCCTCAGCGACGGCAGCGACGAGGTGCTGCTGCGCGTGGCGGCCGGGGAAAACTGGCACGAGCTGGTGCAGTGGGCGCTGGTGAAAGGGCTGTACGGCCTGGAGAACCTGGCGCTGATCCCGGGTACCGTCGGCGCGGCCCCGGTACAGAACATCGGCGCCTACGGCGTGGAACTGGCATCCATGATCGAGGCGGTGCACGCCCACGTGATCGACGACGACACCCGCCTGGTACTGTCGCGCGATGACTGTGCGTTCGGCTATCGCGACAGTGTTTTTAAACACGGACTGCGCGATCGGGTGGTGATCACCGCGGTGGACCTGCGCCTGTCGCGCCGGCCGCGGCTGCAACTGGATTACCCGGCCCTGGCGCAGGGCCTGCGCAGCGCCCGTGTGGTCAGCCCGACGCCCATCGATGTCTTCAATGCCGTGATCAGGCTGCGTCGCAGCAGGCTGCCTGACCCGGCTGTGCAGCCCAACGCCGGGAGCTTTTTCCTGAATCCGCTGGTGAGTATGGAGCAGGCCGAAGCGTTGGCTGCCCGGTTTCCCGCACTGCCAATGTACGCGCAGACCGATGGCGGGATTAAACTGGCCGCCGGGTGGCTGATCGATTTCTGCGGCTGGAAGGGCTACCGGAACAATAACCTGGGCATCCACCCGCAGCATGCGCTGGTGCTGGTCAACTACGGCAACGACAGCGGCCGGCAATTGCTGCAACTGGCCGAGACAGTGGCGCAGAGTGTCGCCGATACCTTCGGGGTGCAGCTGGTGATCGAGCCGCGAGTGTACGGTGAGTGATTTCGATCACAGGGCGTTTATCCAGAGCCTCACCACGCGCCCGGGTATTTACCAGATGTACGATGGCGCCGGCGAGCTGTTGTATGTCGGCAAGGCGCGCAACCTGAAAAACCGCGTCGGCAGTTACTTTCGCGCCAGCGGCCTCAGCGAAAAAACCATGGCCCTGGTCAGCCGTATCGGGGATATCCAGGTCACCGTTACGTCGACCGAGGTCGATGCGCTGCTGCTGGAACACAACCTGATCAAAACCCATCGGCCGCCGTACAATATCCTGCTGCGCGACGACAAGTCCTACCCCTATATCTTCCTGTCCAGCCGGGACACATTCCCGCGGCTGAGCCTGCACCGAGGTGCAAAGCGGCGCAAGGGCAGCTATTTCGGACCCTATCCCAGCGCCGGCGCCGTGCGCGAGTCCCTGCATTTCCTGCAGAAAGTGTTCAAGGTGCGCCAGTGCGAAGACAGCTATTTTCGCAACCGCTCGCGCCCCTGCCTGCAGTACCAGATCGGCCGCTGTACCGCACCCTGCGTGGGCCTGGTCACGGAGGCCGACTACGCGCAACAGGTGGAAAACACCAGCTTGTTCCTGCGCGGCAAGTCACAGGATCTCATGGTGCATCTGGCCGACGAGATGGAACAGGCCGCCGCCGAGCTGGCCTTTGAACGAGCCGCCGAATACCGCGACCAGCTCAGCCAGTTGCAGCATGTCCAGGCCAGCCAGGGCATCGAGGGGGTGAGCGGTGATCTGGATATTCTCGCCGTGGCCACCGACGCCGGCCGCGCCTGTGTGCAGGTCGTGTTTGTACGCGGCGCCCGCGTGCTGGGCAGCAAGACCTATTACCCGCCGCTCAAGCTGCAGGAGGACGCCGCGCAGGTGCTTTCCGCCTTTGTTCCCCAGTACTATCTGGGCGATATGCGTCCCATTCCGGCGGAGATCCTGGTGAACGAGCTGCCGCCGGACAGCACCGCGCTGGCGCAGGCCCTCTCCATCAAGGCGCAGCGCCGGGTGCGGGTGCGCAGCAGGGTGCGCGATGCCCGCGCGCGCTGGCTGGCCCTGGCAGTGCAGACCGCGGCCACCAACCTGCAGGCCCATCTCGCGGGGCGCGAATCCGCGCTGGACCGCCTGCAGCAGCTGCAGGACTTCATGCAGTTGCCGGAGCTGCCGGAGCGCATGGAGTGCTTCGACATCAGCCACAGTGGGGGAGAGGCGACCGTGGCATCCTGCGTGGTGTTCGACCGCAACGGGCCGCGCCGCGCCGACTACCGCAAATTCAATATCGACGGTATCAATCCCGGCGATGACTACGCCGCCATGCAGCAGGCGCTGGAGCGGCGCTACCGGCGGCTGCAGGCGGGTGAAGCCGCACTGCCCGATATCCTGTTCATCGACGGCGGCAAAGGGCAGGTGGCGCAGGCCATGTCCGTGCTGGAAGAACTGCAGATAAGCGGTGTGGAGGTTATCGGGGTGGCCAAGGGCGTCACCCGCAAGGCGGGCTTTGAAACCCTGCTGCACGGCGCCACGGGCCGCCAGCGCCAACTGCCCGGTGACAGCGCCGCACTGCACCTGGTCCAGCAGATTCGCGACGAGGCCCACCGTTTCGCCATCACCGGACATCGCGCCAGGCGTGACAAGGCGCGCCAGCGCTCGGCGCTGCAGGACATACCGGGCGTCGGGCCGAAACGGCGCCGGGACCTGCTGCGGCACTTTGGCAGCGCCCAGGGCGTGGCCAATGCCAACGTCGACGAACTGAAGAAAATATCCGGGATTAGTGCCACAATGGCGCAACAGATATACGATCACCTGCATAACATTGCCGAATAAACCGACAGGAACACAGCACTTGCCCATCAATCTGCCCAATGCCCTGACGATCATGCGTATCGCGCTGATACCGGTGCTGGTGGTGGTGTTTTATCTGCCGTTCAGAAATCACCTGACGGTGGCCGCGGCGGTTTTTGCGGTCGCGGCCATCACCGACTGGTTCGACGGCTACCTGGCCCGGCGCCTGGGACAGATGACGGCCTTTGGCGCGTTTCTCGATCCGGTGGCCGACAAGCTGATGGTCGCCATCGCCCTGGTGCTGCTGGTCGAGCGCCACGACACGCTGCTGTTCACGCTGGCCGCCTGCGTCATTATCGGCCGGGAAATCGTCGTCTCCGCGCTGCGCGAGTGGATGGCCGAACTGGGACAGCGAACCTCCGTGGCGGTATCCTATATCGGCAAAGTGAAGACCGGGTTTCAGATGGTGGCGATCACCGCACTGCTGGCCATAGACCCGGCGGCGGATGAAAACTGGCTGCTGGCGCTGTGTTACCTGGTGCTGTACGCCGCGGCGATTCTCACCCTGTGGTCCATGGTCATCTACCTGCGAGCGGCCCGGTCGATCATCCTGAACGAGGACGGCGGCAGATGAACTGTGTGAGTGCCGCGGCGCGTACCGGTGGCGGGCAGTGACGACTGAACCCGACCAACTGCGCTACCTGCCTGTGCATATCGACGTGACGCGCAACGCCACGGATGACTTCAATCCCTTCCACGACAGCAACCGCTGGCACCGCGTGGCGCACAACCCCTTCGGTGCGCCTATCGTCCTGGGTTTTGCGCTGGAGTGCCTGATCGAGAACCAGATGCGTATCTACCGGCAGGAACGGCGCGAGACCGACTTGATCCGCGAACAGGCGATGCGCTTCAGCAACTATGAATTCAAGTTCGTCAATGCCGTGCTGCCCGGCCAGGAAGTCTGTGTGGTGATCAAGGACTCCCAGTACCGCCCCGGCGACAATCCCACGCTGGGCAACCGCGTGAGTTTGCGGGCCGACGGAAAACTGGCCGTGGCGGGCTACAAGAGAGAGTCCAGGCTGCCGCTGGCGCCGCCGCAGATCGACCTGGCGGCTCTGGCTGACCTCAGCCGCGCCGCAGACCGCGCCTACCTGCCGGACACGGGGCTCTTTTTAAAGCGCAAATACATGACGACCAGCAATGCCAAGAACTTCCTCTGCGGTTCGCTGGTGGAGCAGTCGCACTACATAGATGAACTGGCCGAGCGGATACACTTCCCCGAGACCTTCCCCTGTGCGTTGCTGTCCTGCGCACTGCTGGAAAGAGCGTGGCAGCAACAGCACGATTTCGAGCGCGACCCCATGGTGTACAAGTCCCACAACATCAGTATCGACCGCCAGTACCTGGCGCAGTTGCGCAGCAACGATGTGCTGCACCTGCTGAGCCGCCACACCGATCCCGAGGCGCAAACCCCGGTGTACGACTGCTTCGGCGTCGTCGGCTCCGAGCGCCTGCTGTTCAGTGCCCGCATCGAACTGATGCCGCTGGCCGGTGTGTCGGGGTAGTATTGTCGCTTGACTCCCTCCACCCCGTGCATACAATAGGCGCGTTAAGGCTGTCGTGCGGGCATAGCTCAGTTGGTAGAGCGAAACCTTGCCATGGTTGTGGGGGGGCGCTCAGCATCCTCGGCTTAGGCGACCACGGAAGCGGATACAGATAGAAAAGAGCGTACATCGGTCGT
>JAGRIH010000061.1 GCA_020443345.1 Halioglobus sp. | reverse complement strand
AGTACTTGGCAATCAACAGGCAGTCGCCGGGGTCTTCCCCCAACTGGTGGTCGATAAATTGCGCCACCCCGGCCTTGGCCGCACCGGGCAGCAGGGCATCGGCCAGTGTTTCCAGCGCACCGGCCTCATCTGCAGTGAGCTGGCGCAGCGGGACATCCTGGGCATGCGCCTGCCGCGGGGTCAGCAGCAGGCTGCCGCCACCGATTTCATAGGCCAGCAGCAGCGATGCCCCGCCGCCCATGCCGCGCTTGATAAATTCCCGACGGTTGATCGTCATAGACCTATCTCCTGTGGTTGGTAACCCGGGGGATCCCCGGGAAGACTGGCAAATGCCGATGCGCTGATCGAGTTGCTTATCATACGCTGTTTATTTCGCGGGCAGTGCATAGGCGATGACATAATCGCCCCGCGTGGTGTCCAGAATATCGTGTCCGCCCGCAGCAATCACCACAAACTGGCGTCCATCGATCGCGTAACTCATCGGTGTTGCCTGGCCGCCGGCCGGCAGATCGTCCGCCCACAACTCCTCGCCGGATTTGAGATCGAAAGCGCGAATCATGTCGTCCATGGCGGCACCGATGAATACCAGGCCGCCGCCGGTAATGATCGGGCCGCCCAGGTTGGGGGTGCCCAGCTTCCACGGGATGGGCAGCGGCGCCAGCTTTTTTATCGTGCCCAGAGGTACATCCCACACGATAGAGCCGTCGGTGAGATCGACAGCCACCAGGCTGCCCCACGGGGGTTTGGAACAGGGCGCACCAAAGGGCGATTCCAGAAACTTCATTTCAAAACCGTAGGGCATATCTTTGGGAAACAGCGCCTGCATTGCCGCTTTGCCGCCGACATGGTCACCCTTTTCACCACCGGAGGAGTCGGCCGGTTTCTGATCCAGTGGAATCGCACGCACCTGCATCGGCACGCGGTTGGTATTGGCGATCACCAGGTTGCTGCCCGGATCAAAAGCGACACCCCCCCAGTTCATGCCGCCGATACTGGAAGGGTAAAAAACCGTCCCGCGCTCCGTCACCGGGGTGTAGATACCCTCGGATCGCAGCGCGCGAATTTTGTCCTCACAGGCCCCGCGATCGTAAAAGGTGAAGCCCCAGGCATCGTCTGCGGTCAGTGTTTGCGGGATCAGGGGCGGCGGCAGCAGGGGGAATGGCTGGGTGGGAGACAAGTACTCTCCGGGCAGCCCGTTCTGTGGTACCGCTCGCTCTTCAACGGGAAAATATGGCTTTCCCGTGTCCCGGTCGAAAACAAACAGCCAGCCCTGCTTGGTGGCCTGTATGACGACTGGAAATACCTTGCCATCCTTCCTGATGTCGGCGACAACGGGCTGCGAGGCCAGGTCATAGTCCCACACATCGTGGTGGGATACCTGAAAATACCACACCACTGCGCCGGTGTCGGCATCCAGGGCAACCGTCGAGTTGGCGTAGAGATTATCGCCCGGCCTGAATCCCCCGTAAAAATTCGCGGTCGCGGTGGAGGTCGGCAGCAGTACCAGGTTGCGCTCGTCGTCTGCGGACATCGGCGTCCATACGTTGGCCTGCCCGACCGACTGCGCACTGTCGTTTTGCCAGCTCGCGTAGGCGGGATCCCGGCGCGCCTGTGGTACCGGGTCGAAGGACCACTTGAGCGCACCGGAGCGCGCATCGAACGCAAACACAGTGCCCCGGGGCGCGTCCCGGCGCACGAAATCCTGCAGGGCCGAGCCGACCACGACGGTATCGTTCACCACCAGCGGTGGTGACGCAGAGCGAATTTCCCCGGGGAATGCCGCCGTTTTGTCCGCCTTGGCCCGCACCGTCCCGCCCTCGCCAAATTCACTGCACGGCTCGCCGGTCGCGGCATCCAGGGCAATCAGCCGACGATCGGCAGTCAGGGAAAAAATACGGTGGCGACAAGCGGCCGGAGCGGGGTCCGCTGCCCGGCTGTCAGACCAGTAGGCAACGCCCCGGCACCGGTAGGGTGCATTCATGGGTGCGATATCGGGTTCGTGCACCCAGCGCTCGGCGCCTGTGGCCGGATCCAGTGCGACCACGCGGTTAAACGGCGTACAAAATACCAGCGACTGCCCCGCCGCAGGGGGCAACAGCAAGGGTGTTGCCTGAAACGAGCTGCGTTGAAATGCCTCGGCGCCACGCCGCTGTTTCTCCCCGGTACGATAGGTCCAGGCCACTTCCAGGTCGCCGACGTTAGCGGGGGTTATCTGAGCGGAGGCCGCGAAGCGCATACCGCCATTGTCGCCGCCGTATTGCGGCCATTGGTCGGCCTGGACGAGCGGGGATGCCGCGAGAAAACAGCAGCACAGGAAAAGAGACAAGTTGACTTTATGCACTGGCATACCTGCACTGGCTGCGACTGTCTGTCGGCACTTTTTTCCTCGCATCTTTCATCGCATCCCCGCGCGGTTGCTGCGCCGGTGGAAAATAACGGCGATAAAGCATGCAATGACGACAATATGGATCAGTTGGTGGGCTGCGAACTGGAGATTGAGGGGCTCGCTCAACATGCGTGTGGTACCGCCGACAAAACCGACGGTACAGACAGGGATCACCAGCCAGGGCAGGAAACGGAGCCGTTGCAGGGCGAGAACGCCCAGCACCGTATACGCCACACCGAATGACGCCGCCACTTTTACCACCGGCGCCGGCTCATACAGCAGCAACTGCGCCATGTGGGAAAGCCCGCTCAGCAGTAGCAGAATTCCCGCGGTTCTGAACAGCCCCGCCTCTTTGGTGTCTGCTTGTGTCATGATGTGATCGGCCGACTCCTGCATTGTGTACCGCCCGCGCTATTGCGCGCCAGCGCCGCTGTCTTCAGGGCGTGTGTAGATATCGATAGGCAGTTGTCCCGCCCGAAGCCAGTCTGACATTTTGCGGGGCTGTGCTCTTTTGGCCCTGGCAAAATCCTCTCTGTCGGGCACCATCGGCCAGGTCCGCTGCGGAGTGACGGCCTGGCGCACATGGATACTGCCCGGCCGCAAATTAAACACCGTCAGGTCTCGCGCCAGTGTCAGGGGACCGTCATAGGCTTTTCTGATTTCACGCTCTATCTCCGGCGCCGTGTCGGGATCGTTGTAGAAGTGAAAACCCACCGCCATGCGCGGCTGCAGCAAACTGAACATCTCACCGGCCGCGGCCGGTGTGGTATGTACCCGGCGCGAAACTGTCATTGCCATCTGCCTGTCCCAACCGAAATGCTCCATCAACTGCCCGATGGTCATATAGACCTCATGCACCAGCAGATCGACATTTTTACCGTACTCAACCATCCATTTATTGGGTGTCACGTCGCCGGAGAAGACAAAGGAAAGTCCCTTCCATTCCAGGCGATAGCTTACCGCGCCGTCCAGAATATGCACCGACGGAAAGCTGCGCACGGTCACGCCGTTTTCTTCATACACTACCTGGGCCTGGCTGTAGTCAAATTCATGCACCTCGATGCCGCTGCCGATCTCGGGCAGGATGCCGCTGCGTGTCGCGTAGTCCCAGTACATGGCATCGCGCAGGGTTTCGACGTAGTGCCGCGTACCGAGTCGCGGTTCGGTGCCCGAGGGCCCCCACACCTGCAGCGGCCGCAGTCTGCCGCCGGTCCACCCGCTGGCCCACAGGGCATCGAAGTCCCCGACATGATCGACGTGCAGATGGCTGAAAAACACGCGGTACACGTCGTTATAGGAAATCTGCAGCCCGGCAAAATTGCGCAGCGATCCAGTGCCGACGTCAAACAGGAATTTGTCGCCATTGCCCAGCTCCACCAGCCAGCTGGTGGCCGCTTGTACGGGGCGAATATGCGGCGTGCCCGTACCCAGGGCGATCACGCGCATTTCATCGGGCGCCAGTTCTTCTGTGTTGGGGAAATAAAAGTCGCGCGACGGTGCGGGTGCCGTCAATTCCGCCGCCTCGACCGTAGCGGTGGCCAGCACACTGAACACCATCCACAAAGCCCGCATAAAGGCGCGCGGACCACATGCGCTGCCCGGCTCCCGATGACTGAACGTGCCAGACTCTCTCATCGTTCACTGCCTCATCGCCGACTCTCGCACGGCGCCGTCGGCACCGGTAACGGTGCTGAAAAAAACGGCCCCCGCCTGCAGTTGCACTGGCCGGCAGAGACCGAACCTGGAGCTCAGAAGCGGTAGGTGCCCTGTATGGCAAAGGTCCTCAGGCGATCCAGTATGATGAAATACGTACCCAGGAAAGGGCCGGCGTTGACCACGTCATTGCCCCAGGCCGTGGTTTCCTCATCCGTCAGGTTCTTGCCCAGCAGCGCGATCTCCCAGTTGCCATCAGCGGAGCGCAGCGCAAAGCGGGCATCCAGTTTGGCAAAGGAGTCCTGCATCATCAGCGGATCGCCGTCGGACGCCAGGGAATACTCGTCGGTATAGCTCACGTCGAGAGCCGCCAGGCCCTCCAGGCTATTGCTGATCGGCCAGACGTATTCAGCGTGCAGGTTTGCCGAGATATCGGGCGCAAACTGCAGGTCGGTACCGCCCAGATCCTGCGCGCCGTTGACGCAGCCAGTGGTCTGCAGCGCGTAACAGGCAGCGTTATCGAACTTGTCAAACGCTGAATCCAGGTAGGCGATACTCAGGGCCGAGAACAGGCGATCAGTCACCTGCCAGCGGGTGTCGATTTCCACCCCCTGGGATGTCGCTTCCGCGGCATTGTCGACGAAGAAGTTAATCACTCCGCCGGGGGCCAGTGCACTGACCTGCAGGTCTTCAAACTCGCTGCGGAAGATCGCAATATTCATCTCGGCCGCGCCGTCGAGCAGACTCATCTTGGCGCCCACCTCGTAGGCCAGCACCTGCTCCTTGTCGAACTCGAACACGTCGTCGGCGCTGGCCTGGGGAAACGGACTGAGGAAGTCGTAGCCGCCGCCCTTGAAACCCTTGCTGATCGTGGCGTAGGCCATAACGTCGTCATTGACATTCCATTTGACATTGAACAGCGGCGCGAAGTTGGTTTCGTCGCGATCACCGGCGGCGTCGTGCACGACAGCTCCCGGCACGGTGGGATGCGGATCGAAATTCACCGGGTAGCTCGTCATCAGGCTAGTGCTGCCCTATACCCATAACTTTCGC
>JAGRIH010000023.1 GCA_020443345.1 Halioglobus sp. | reverse complement strand
CCATTTGACCTGGCCCTGTTCGCGTTCTGTGAGAGCAGTGTTGTCTTCCTGGCGCTGCTGGCTCTCCGGCGAACAGGGCCTGGGCTGATTGCTGCGCACCGGCCTGGTGGCGGCGATGATCTGTGTCGGCGGTGGCGCGGACACCAGCAGGACGGATGCGATGGTGGCCATGCAGAACGCAGCCAGCAGCGGCAGGTCGGGGAATTCGTGGCCGCGCAGTACGGTGAGCAGACTGGAAGCGACGGCCGCTATGACCAGCGCGAGTAGAATTTTGGCGATGAAACCCATGATGATCCTCTCTATCGTGTTCGCCCCGGCATATAGGGGGCACAAATGCCGCTCGATTCTAACACTAATAGAGACGCGATGAAGGCTGAGCGGCAGCTGCGGCAGATGCGGGCGCACCGACGACACGCCGGCCGCATCGGGTCGCCCGCTGCGTCACCCGGCAGTGAGCGAACCGGGTGCGGGTGCCTGTCGGACTTAAGCTGATGCTACTGCGGCGGTGGAAACCCGGTCTATTTCTCCACCTATTTTCGTTATATAGACACCACTATGCGCCGCAAATACGCGAAAACCTATCCTCGACTTCCCACTCGCTTCGCGACGAACCCCTAAGTCCGACAGGCTCTAGAGCTTTACGACATCTTCAGCCTGCAGGCCCTTGGGGCCCTCGACCAGTTTGAATTCAACGGCCTGCCCTTCACTCAGCGAGCGATAACCCTCACCCTGAATGGAGCGAAAGTGGACGAAGACATCGCCGTCACTTTCCTGTCGTGTGATAAAACCAAATCCCTTGGCGTTGTTGAACCACTTTACCGTGCCGCTTACACGATCACTCATAACGCTTTCCTCGGAGTAGCGTGTTGCTCTTATTATGCTCTTCAGGGTCGGTCGGTGCCGCCCGCAGAGTCTTGAAATTCTTTGTTCCGAGATCGCTACAGTTGCCGGATGCGCTGCTCCTGGCCCCGTAACTTTTCCAGCGCCTGCTGCTGCGCCTGCATTTTCTCCCGTTCCTTCGCCACCACATCGGCCGGTGCCCGTTCCACGAACGCCGTGTTGGCCAGCTTGGCCTCGGTGCGTGCCACATCGCCCGCCAGTCTGGCGAGTTCCCTGGATAGCCGCGCCAGTTCCGCATCCCTGTCGATCAGGTCGGCCATGGGCACCAGTATTTCCAGATCGCCCACCAATGCGGTCGCTGCCACGGGCACGTCGGCGCCGGCCGACACCCAGGTTATGTCGGCCAGCCGTGCCAGTTTCCTCAGGAACGGCGCGTTTTCCTGCAGCCTGCTTTTATCGCGTTCGTCGCCGTTCCTGAGCAGGATCGGAAGTTCCTTCCCCGGCGGTATACTCATCTCGCCGCGGATGGTACGCACGGCCACGATGATACCTTTGAGCCATTCTATATCTGCGTTTGCAGCGCTGTCCACGGCTTTGTGATCGGCCCGGGGGTAGGGCTGCAGCATGATGGTGGGGCCGGATATGTCCGCCAGCGGCGCCGCTACCTGCCAGATCTCCTCGGTGATAAACGGCATGAAGGGGTGCAGCAGGCGCAGCCAGGCTTCCATTACCCGGATCAGTGTGCGGCGGGTTGCGCGCTGCGCCGCCGCACTGGCCGTCTCGTCCCACAGCACCGGTTTGGACAGTTCCAGATACCAGTCGCAGTACTCGTTCCAGATAAACTCATACAGGGCCTGTGAGGCGTGATCGAAACGGTAGCTGGCCACGGCCTGTTCAACCTCGGCGACAGCCTGCTGCAGACGGCTGACGATCCAGCGGTCCGCCAGGCTCAATGCCAGCGCGTCGCTGTCCCGGCCGCCGCAGTCCTGGCCCTCGCAGTGCATCATCACATAGCGCGCGGCATTCCAGATCTTGTTACAGAAATTCCGATAACCCTCGATGCGACCGATATCGAAGTTGATATCGCGGCCCGTGGACGCCAGGGAGTAATAGGTGAAGCGCAGCGCGTCGGTGCCGTAGCCGGCGATGCCCTCGGGAAATTGCCGGCGGGTGGCCTTCTCGATACTGGCCGCCAGTTGCGGCTGCATCATGCCCGCGGTGCGTTTGGCCACCAGATCCTCCAGGCCGATACCGTCGATCAGATCGATCGGGTCGATCACGTTGCCCTTGGATTTGGACATCTTCTGGCCCTCGCCGTCGCGCACCAGGCCGTGTACATAAACCGTGTGAAACGGCACTTCCCCGAGCACATGCAGCGTCATCATGATCATCCGCGCGACCCAGAAGAAAATGATATCGAAGCCGGTCACCAGCACCGAACTGGGATGAAAGATCGCCAGTTCCGGTGTTTTATCGGGCCAGCCCAGGGTGGAGAATGTCCACAGCGCGGAGGAAAACCAGGTGTCCAGCACGTCCTCGTCCTGGCGCAATACCACCGTTTCGTCCAGTGCGTGCGCTTCGCGCACTGCCGCTTCGCTGGCGCCGACGTAGAAGTTTCCCTGTGCGTCGTACCAGGCCGGAATGCGGTGTCCCCACCACAACTGACGGCTGATACACCAGTCCTGTATGTCGCGCATCCAGGCAAAATAGGTGTTTTCCCACTGCCTGGGCACGAACTGAATGGCGCCGCTCTCTACCGCGGCAATCGCCGGCTGCGCCAGTTTGCGGGCGTCCACATACCACTGGTCGGTGAGGTAGGGCTCGATCACCACGCCGGAGCGGTCCCCGCGCGGCACCTTGAGCGTGTGCTCTTCCACCTTTTCGAGCAGACCCAGTGCGTCGAGGTCCGCCACCACCTGCCGGCGCGCCTCGAAGCGGTCCAGGCCGCGGTAAGCCGCCGGTGCCAACTCGTTGATGGCGGCGTCGTCGTCCAGGATGTTGATCATGGGCAGGCCGTGGCGCCGACCCATCTCGTAGTCGTTGAAATCGTGCGCGGGGGTGATCTTGACGCAACCGGTGCCGAACTCGCGATCGACGTAGTCGTCGGCAATGATCGGGATTTCGCGCCCGGTGAGGGGCAGTTCCACACGGCGGCCGATCAGGTGCGCGTAGCGCTCGTCCTGTGGGTGTACCGCCACCGCGGTGTCACCCAGCATGGTTTCCGGCCGCGTGGTCGCCACGGTGAGATGCCCTTTGCCGCCGGCCAGCGGGTATTGCAGGTGCCACAGGTACCCCTGCTCTTCCCCGGACACCACCTCGAGGTCGGAGATGGCGGTATGCAGCACCGGATCCCAGTTGACCAGGCGTTTGCCGCGATAAATAAGGCCCTCGCGGTACAGTCGGATGAACACCTCCTGCACTGCCGCACTGAGCCCCGGGTCCATGGTGAAGCGCTCCCGCGACCAGTCCAGTGACGAGCCGAGCCGGCGCAGCTGCCGGGTGATGGTGCCGCCGGATTCTTCCTTCCACTCCCAGACTTTCGCCACGAACGCGTCGCGCCCGAGCGCATGGCGGCTGCTGCCCCGGGCTTCCAGTTGGCGCTCGACGACCATTTGCGTGGCGATACCGGCGTGATCGGTGCCCACCTGCCACAGGGTGTTGTAACCGGCCATGCGGTGATAGCGGATCAGGGCGTCCATGATGGCTTCCTGAAAGCCGTGTCCCATATGCAGGCTGCCGGTGACATTGGGCGGCGGAATCATGATCGAGTAGGCGCGCTCGCCGCCCTGGGGCGCAAAGTAGCCCTGTTGCTCCCACTGCTGGTACCAGCGGGTTTCAATGTCGGCGGGTTGGAAAGTCTTTTCCATCACTGTGGCAAAATCCGGGCATTGGCGAGGGGCGTGATTATACGCACAGGCGATGTGTGGCACCAGTTGGCCGTGGGGCGGGAGGTGTTGGCCAGCCGACAATCGCCACGCCCGGGCAGCTGCACTTGCGTTCAGAGGAAACCGGAGCCGTATCCGGCACGTCCCGCGCGATCTAAATACACCCAGTCACTGCCGGCCGCCGGTGAAGCGCGTCAGAGATCGTGCTTCTCCAACCGATAGCCGCGCGCTTTGTAGAACGTCCAGGAACGGCGCAGGGCGTCGAGGCTGGCGGGGTCCTGGGTGACCACTTCCGCCACGCGCTTGAAGCGGCGGAAAAACGCCGGGACTTCCAGTTGCAGGTTGATCAGCAGGTCGTCGTGCGCACCGGGGTCCTGCCCCCAGCCGATGGCGATCAATTCGCCGTGCTGCATACCGAGCAAGCCGTGCGGCAGGAAGCTGGCGGGCCGGTAGCTCCACAGCAGCTCGTCCAGGCTGCGGGCCTGGGTCTCGTCCGCCGCGTTGATAAAGATGCGGTGGCCGCGCTGGAAGGCCTTGTCCGCCAGGCGCACGGCAACTTGCAGCCGCTGCTCCTGGTGTGTCGCATCAACGACGTAAAAGCCCACGCGGGTCACGGGTTTAGCGTCCGGCACGGTCCATCAGGTAGCGGGTGAGCAGTGCCACCGGGCGCCCGGTCGCGCCCTTGGGGGAGCTGTCCCAGGCGGACCCGGCGATGTCCAGGTGGGCCCAGTGGTAGTTCTCGGTAAAATTCGCCAGGAAACAGGCGGCGGTGATACTGCCGCCGCCGGGCCCGCCGATATTGGCCAGATCGGCGAAGTTGCTCTTGAGCTGTCGCTGGTAGTCTTCCCACAATGGCATGCGCCAGGCGCGGTCGTGGCTGGCGGTGCCGGCGTCCAGCAATTGCTGCGCCAGTTCGTCCCGGTTGGCGTACAGGCCGCTGGCGTGCGCGCCCAGCGCCACGACGCAGGCCCCGGTGAGCGTGGCGATATCGATCACGGCGCGGGGTTTGAAGCGTTCGGCGTAGGTCAGCGCATCGCACAGCACCAGGCGGCCCTCGGCGTCGGTGTTGAGAACCTCGATGGTCTTTCCCGACATGCTGGTGACTACGTCTCCGGGTTTGGTGGCGCGGCCGCTGGGCATATTCTCGGCTGCCGCGACGATTCCCACGACATTCAGGGGCAGGGCCATCTCGGCGACTGCGCGCAGGGTGCCGAACACGCTTGCCGCACCCCCCATGTCGAACTTCATCTCGTCCATCTTGGCGCCGGGTTTCAGGGAGATACCGCCGCTGTCGAAGGTAATGCCTTTGCCCACCAGTACATAGGGTTTGTCGTCTTTTTTGCCGCCCTTGTAGTGCATCACGATCAGGCGAGCCGGTTGCTCGCTGCCCGCCGCGACGGACAACAGGGCACCCATGCCCAGCCCCTGCATCTTTTTCTCGTCCAGCACCGAGACGCTGAGTTTGGCGTTGCCCCGGCCCAGGGTGCGCGCCTGCTGCGCCAGGTAGTCCGGCGTGCAGACGTTGCCCGGCAGATTGGCCAGGTTGCGCGCTGTATTCACGCCCAGCCCGGTGCAGTGTCCGCTGTCCAGTGCCGCCTGCGCCTTGCGCGCCGTCAATGCGCCGCCGGTGTCGATCACTACGCGCCGGAGTGTCAGCGCGGATTTCGGCTTGGACACGGTTTCGGTGTAGCGATAGGCGCTGCAGGTCAGTTCGCGCGCCAGATAGTCCAGCAGCCAGGCGTGATCCGCGTCGGTCACCTGCAGATCGGCGACGTGGATCACCGCGTCCTTCGCTTTGGTGCGGTTCAGCGCGGTGTATACCGTGCGGCAGAATTTGCGGGCGGCTGCGCGGTCGAACCTGGCCGGGTCGCCGCAGCCCACCAGCAGCAGGCGTCTGGCACTACCGGCGCCGGGCAGGAACAGGATCTCGCCCGATTTGCCGGCGATGTCGCCCAGGGCGAGGGCATCACCGATGGCGCCAGAGGACGTTTCGTCCAGTTGTTTGGCCGCCGCGGACAGACGCCTGCGGGTAAACACGGGCAGTACCGCGCACTGGCTGGTTACGGTGGCAGCATCGCTGATCTTGCGGGCAGTGAACTTGATGGTGCTCATGGTTTGTTCCTGTGAGTCGCTGGCGGTAAGAATACAACGCGGATGGGTAGTTTATGACGGCAGGGCGTTAAACTGAACCGGCAGGTGATAAATCTTCCCGTGCTGGCCGACCCCGACATTCGTGCTGCAGTCGGTTTGCCATCGCCTCTCGGCTCACAGGGCTGGGGTGTAAGTCGAATAAGCCGGGCTGTCTGATCTCACATCTGTGCGGGCAGGTTTACCTCCAGCAGCAGACCGGAGCCGGTATTGCGCGCCGCTATGCTGCCGCCGTGGCGCTCGATGGCCCGCCGCGCGATGGCCAGACCCAGACCGTGGCCGCCGCTGTCGCGGGAGCGGGCGCTATCCACGCGGTAGAATGCGTCAAAGATGCGCTCCAGCTCCGCCTCGGGTACACCGGGCCCGCGGTCTTCGATGGTGACACGCAGACCGTCGCGCGTCGCGGCCAGCGCGACGCGGACCCGGGAGTGGTCCGGGGTGTGCAGCAGGGCATTGCGCAGCAGGTTCTCGAAACTGCGGCGCAGCAGGTCGCCGGAGGTGGCGACGATGGCCTGCTGCGCGGTGCTGTCGAAGACAAACTGCTTGTCCTGCGGCTGCCCCTCGAAACTGGCATCGGCACACAGTTGCTGTAACAGCTCTACCAGGTCGATATGCGTGTCCAGTTCGATTGCACCCGTCTGGCTGGACAACAACTGCCCGATCAGTTCCTCCAGGCGCTGCGTTTCGCGCTCGATGCGCTGCAGGTGTGCGGTGCTTCTGGCGGTGTCCTGCTGGGCCAGCGCCAGGGCGATGCGCAGGCGCGCCAGTGGCGAGCGCAGTTCGTGGGACACGTCTGCCAGCAGGCGCTTTTGTGCCTGTATCCGCGCCTGCAGTTGTGCGGCCATGCTGTTGAAGTCGCGCGCCAGCTCGTCGGTTTCATCGCCGCCGCGCACGCGCACCGCCAGCCGTGTATCCAGTTCACCGCCGGCCAGGCGGCGCGCGGCGAGCTGCAGTTGCCTGAGGCGATTGGTCACCAGGCGCGACAGCCCGTAACAGACCGCGCCTCCGACCAAAACCGCCAGGGCGATGCGCAGCCACAGATTGCTGCCCAGCGCGCCCAGCAGTTGGTGTCGCTGCGGGGGGAACACGAATACCCCGTACAGCCGACCCTGTTCCGGGCGGTACAGGGTGTGAGCCAGCAGGTGTCCCTGGGGTGTGTTGAGCCGCACCCGGCGCCGCCCGCCTTGCAATTGCTGTGCCGCGCGACTCACGGCGGGAGGTACCGGACGGGCGAATAAATCCTGACCGGAGCGCTGCAGCAGGTAGATATCGATACGGTACTGGCTGTGCACGCGCTCCAGCAGCGGCTCGAGTTCGCTTTGCTCCACGTTCTGCAGCTCATAGATCAGCCGCAACAGGAAACGGTGCGGCGGGCCGTGGCGCACCTGGTCCCCGGCATCGGCCTCGGGGCGGGAATCAAAATACCAGGCGCTCAACATCCAGCTACCGAGCATGGCGGTAGTGACCAGCCAGAAGCCGAAAAATATCTTGACGAACAGATTGCCGCGCCAGTTCATCGGCTAGTCTGCGGTGCAGTCGGGAGGGGGCCGGTCGACAATGAACTGGTAGCCGACACCGCGCACGCTCAGGATCAGTTCGTCGGCCCCCAGTGCCGCCAGTTTCTTGCGTATCTTGCTGATATGTACGTCGATGCTGCGGTCGTAGGCGGAGAGCGGCCGCCCCAGCGCCCGCTGACTGAGGGTTGTCTTGTCGACCACCTGGCCCGCGCGGGCCACCAGCACCTGCAGCACGTTGAACTCGGCACTGGTCAGTTGCAGGTCGGCGCCCGCGTGACTGGCGCGGCGGCGGGCCGGGTCGATGCTGGTCTGTCCCGCCTGCAGTTGGGTCGGTATGCGGTCGGCCGCGGTCTGCTGCCGGCGTAGAATTGCGCGCAGCCGCGCCGCCAGTTCGCGCGGGTTGCAGGGTTTGGCCAGGTAGTCGTCCGCCCCCATTTCCAGGCCCACGATGCGGTCGGTGTCATCGCCCCGGGCCGTGAGCATCAGCACCGGCGTAGTACCGAACTGGCGCAGCCGCTGCAGCACGTCGAGCCCCTGCAGGCCAGGCAGCATGATATCCAGCACGATGGCGTCGTAGCTGTGCTGGCGGCAGTGGCTTACGGCCGCCGCGCCGTCGTGTACGGCGCGGGCGTCAAAGCCCTGCAGATACAAAAAGTCACACAGCAGGGCACACAGTTCCCGGTCATCGTCGATGATGAGAATCTGTGGTCTGGCCGGTTCGTTCCGCATTGGCGTGTGCATAACAGTGACACAGTGTGCAGAAGGCCGGCCGCGTTGTCACCAGCCTTGACGTTCTTAACACTTCTTTACGTGTTGCATGCTGATTGTAACAGCGCAGCGCGTCTAGACTGGCGCTACTGGAGTGTCTCGCCTGCCAGCGACCGCCGGCGGTGGTGCGCTCCTCGATGTGTAATGAAAGGAGACAGTCATCATGAAAAAATCGTTTACCCGCGCCCTTGTCGGCGCCTTTCTGGCGGGTGCCGCGCTGCTGTTGCTGTCCGGCGCAAGCTGGTCCATGTGCCAGAGCGGCGGCATGAACTTTGATCCCGGTCGGATGTTGGAGCACATGGACGAGCGCCTGGACCTTAGCGATGACCAGCGCAACCAGATCGAACCACTGCTGAACGCGACGCGGGAGAAAATCCGCATCGACCGCGAGCGACTCACCACACTGCGCGAGCAGTTGCACGCGCTGCGGGAAGACTTCGATAGCGACCAGGCCCGCGCCATCTCCACACAGATTGGCGAACTTACCGGAAATATGGTGTTTGAAATGTCGCGCACACATGCGCAGATGTTCGCCGTGCTCGACGCCGAGCAGCGCGCCGAGATGGATAAGGTGATGGAGCAGCGCCACCGCCGCGGCGGCAAGTGGCGCAAGCACTGCGCCAGCTAACGCCGGGAACTGGGCGCTACGTTCCGTTATCGCCAACAACAGCAAGGCGCGGCCCTGGCTCTCTGCGGGAGAACAGGGCCGCACCATGTGTGCAGCTACAGGACTGCCAGAAAAGTTGAACGGGTGGCTGGCGAGAATTTTTTCACATGCTGTCTCGGGATGGGCGTTTTCGTTGCTGCGATCTACCGCTATTCTGTTATATTACGACTGGCCTCGGTCAGACAGGCTGCTTGCGTCGCGCCGAACACGTTGCCCGCTAACGCCAATCTTCCGGTTTTAAACAGTTGCGCCAAGACGCCCGCTGTCTGCGGGTGCTGAGCGAGTGGCATCTGACGCTGACCATTGTCGATGGCCAATGCAGTGAGCGAATGAGGCAGTTTTGGGTGGTAATGTCGGCCGGCTCCCGCAGGGCGCGCCAGTCAAGCCCTCTGGCCGCGTTGCACCGTTTGAAAAGGGCTACGGCCATTGCCTGCAAGGCGCGCCTTGCCAGGACCTTCGGCGGTGATGCGGCACTCCGACGCGCTGCAATTGAACGAATCAACCGGACAGGACACCAGTGCACGAGAATAATATAAATCCATGAAACCGAACCTGTTATGTTTGATCTGTCTTGCCTTGATTGCCTGGCTGCCAGCCGGGCAGGTATCGGCCGAGCCCAATGCAGTTGAGGTGCGCCAGGCTTTGAACGATCTGCCAGCGCGCAAATTATCTGAAGCTGAACAGCAATCTGTGCAGCAGACACTGGAACAAACCCTGGCCTGGTTGGATATGGCCGAGCGTAGCGAACAGGCGCAGCACAAGCTGCAAGTGCAGTTGAACGAGGCCCCAAAACGAATCAGTGCAGCACAGCAGGAACTAAAAAATCTCCTTGCCGCCACCCAGGATAAGCGGGCGCAACGTTTGGCACAAGCCCCGGCCAATGAGCTGGAACGCCTGCTTTCGGAGCGCAACCAGGAGCTGCGCAGCCAGCAGAAGGAACTGGATGACGCCAATAGCCTGATTGTCACCGCGCAAACTCGCCCGGAACTTGCACAGACAGAAATCAGTAGCAATCAAACCCGTATACAACAGATAAATGCCTCACTGAAGACCGCTAAAGAGAGCAATAAAGGTCTCAGTAACGAGAAAATCGATGCGCTGAAAGCGGAATTACTCGCGCTGGAGAGCAAAAACAACTTACGTCGTGCCGAGTTGGACGGTAACAGTCTGCTGCAGGAGTTGGGCACTAACCTGCGTGATCTATCACTGAACAAGATACGCTCGCAGGAAAAGCATATTCAGTATTTGCAGTCCCTGCTAAATGAGAAACGACAAGTCGATTCAGAGAAAACTGTTGCAGAGTTGTCGCTCGAGGTGAGCAAGGCGGGCGGCGACAGTCTGCTGTTGCGTGAAAGCAGACTGAACCTGAAGTTGTCCGACTACCTGCTGGAGATCACCGAGCGTCGCAACCAGTTGACTCAGCGCAATCTCCTGGTGCGCCAACAGCTCGATAGCGTGCGGCAGACCGATCAGGCTCTTGAAGAGCAAATCAGTGTTTTGCGCGGCAGTTTGTTGTTGGCAAAAATCCTCTATCAGCAAAAACAGGCGTTACCGCAGCTGAGTTTTGACCGGAATCTGGCAGATCAAATTGCAGATACGCGGCTGTATCAGTTTGAACTGCGCCAGTTGCGCGATAGCGTTAGTCGTCCTGAGGAGTATGTGCAAAATGTGCTCAAGGAAGCGCCTTTAGGCAATAAACAAACTGCCCTGCGCGCGAATCTGCTGGAACTGGTGCGCTCTCGCGCTGAGTTGCTGGATCGATTAAACCGTACGCTGAACGCTTATTTAAGTGAAGCGATTACCCTGCAGCTCAATCAAAAGCAGTTGCAAAGTATGACCGATGCCTTGCGTTTAACCCTCGATGAACAGATGTTCTGGATTGCGAGCAATAAGCCACTGGATTGGGACTGGCTAAAAGCGGCGCCTGCGCGCCTGCATCACCAGGTCATTGCGATGTCGGGGAGCTTTGCAATCGCGCATATCTGGCAGGCTCTGGTCAGGTATGCCTGGGCGTTTGTCCCGCTGGCACTCATGCTGTTGGGGATCTATTTCAAGCGGCCAGCGATTTTACGATCGCTAGGCAAATTAAACGACGACGTTGCCCGTTTCCGCCGTGACAGTCAGTTACATACGCCACATGCACTGTTTTTGAATCTGGTGCTAGCGCTGCCCGGCGCGATAGTTTTACTCGGCCTCGGCCTGATGCTGTGGGCCGATGGCAATGGCTATAATCCTGCAGTGGGTCGGGCTTTGATGGCCATGGCACAGGTGTGGCTGGTGTTTTATTTCGTCTATCGAATCTTGGCGCGCGATGGTGTCGCATTGTTGCACTTTCACTGGCCGCGAGCACAAGTCCTTTTCGTGCGGCGCTACATCCGCTCACTGGGTTTAACGGCGTTGCTTCTGGCGGCCGTGGTGACCATTGCCGAAGCACGGCCTGCGGCACTCAGTGAGGATGTGATAGGCGTTGTCTTACTGGCAGTTTGTCTGCTGTTGTTGTGCTGGATTATGTGGCGCCTGGTGTTCCATCGCTACAGGAAGGAAAGCACATCTGTATTTCGCCGTTTTATCGGTACCATCGTAGTTTTGTTGCCACTGCTGTTCGCTGCGGCGCTGTTCTTCGGATATTACTACACTGCGCTCAAACTCAGCGGGCGTTTGCTCGATACCTTGTCGCTGGTTTTGATCTGGGTGCTTCTTGAAGCTGCCGTGGTCCGCGGCCTGGCTTTAGCCGCTCGGCGGTTGGCGTGGAAGCGCGCAAAAGAAGCGAGGAAAAACCAGCCCAAAGAAGGTCTCGATGGCGAAGTGGCTGCCGAGGACATGGTTCTGGATATTGCTCAGGTCAATCAGCAATCACTGCGTTTGGTGCGTCTGATCTTGTGGGGATTGTTTTTCGTCGGCCTGTATTGGGTGTGGGCGGACTTGTTGTCTCTGTTCGCTTACCTCGACACTATCACCCTGTACGAGAACATGGGCAGCAGTGGTGAGGTGATACCGATCAGCTTGCGCGATGTATTGGATGCCTGTGTCATTGTTCTGGTCTCCATTGCCCTGGCGCGCAACTTGCCGGGCTTATTGGAAGTCCTGTTTCTGTCGCGTCTGAAACTGGCGCAAGGCAGCGCTTACGCGACGACCGCGTTGCTATCCTACGCTATTTCGGCCACCGGCTTGGTTGCCACGTTAGCGGTCCTGGGGGTGAGCTGGGATAAGTTACAGTGGCTGGTTGCGGCGCTTTCCGTTGGCCTGGGGTTCGGCCTGCAGGAGATATTTGCGAATTTTGTCTCGGGCTTGATCATCTTGTTCGAACGTCCGGTCCGCATTGGTGACGTGGTGACCATTGGCAATTTATCCGGCACAGTCAGCCGAATTCGAATCCGTGCCACCACCATTACAAATTTTGATCACAAGGAAATCATCGTACCCAATAAGGTGTTTGTCACCGATCAACTGATCAACTGGTCGCTGACGGATACCATTACCCGGGTGATTATCAAAATTGGGGTGGCCTATGAAACAGATTTGGAGTTGGCGCGTCAGTTGATGTTGCAGGCCGTGCAGGAAAATCCCCGTGTAATACGTGACCCCGCGCCTGTTGTGCTGTTTCTTGGCATCAGTGCCAGTACCTTCGACCACGAGCTGCGTTTCTATGTGCGTGAACTTGGCGATCGCAACCCGGCTACCGATGAGGTACTCAATCGTATTGCACTGAGTTTCCGTGAGCACAACGTGGAAATGGCCTTTAATCAGCTGGATATTTTTGTGAAAAATCTGCATGGGCAAGAACAACAGCTAGCGCCAGCGAAGAATAGTTCCCTCTTTAGTAATCGAGATCCCGCTGCTTAGGTGCAGCGTGCCTGCCGGTCAGAGGTTTATGCGGTTAATTGGTGACTGTTTTTTCACTTGTTTTTTTGCGCTTTGGTTTTAGCACGCGATTTCGACAATAGCAGCGTCGCGCAAATTCGTGTCGGCAGTCACGATCAGCGCTTGTTTTAAGATGGAGGTACCTGCGATGATTCTGTCTGCCGGGTCGCCATTGAAACAGGCGTCATAGCTGCAGCTACAACTCCTGTACATCGAGGTCCAGCGCATCGCGCTGGCTGGCGTTGGTGATCACTGCGGTGCTGGCCAGTTCGGGGCGCAGGTAGATGGCAGTGACGCGGCGCAGGTCTTCCAGGCTCACCGCCAGTATCTGCTGGCGAAACAATTCGCGCTGTGCGTGGCTGCGGCCGAACAGGCGGTTGTGGAAGTGCTGCTTGGCCTCCCCGGCCGGCGAGCTGGGTTTGTCGAGGCTGCTGATAACGCCCAGAATAGCCTCTTCCAGGGCCCGATAGTCGTGCTTGTTGTCCAGCATCCAGGCCACCGCCAGGTCAAAGTCATCGAGGGTTTGCGCCAGGCGCGGGTCGCGGTAGGAGAAGAAGCGAAACGCCGCTATACCCGAATCTTGTGACGCGCCGCCGCCATAGGCGCCGCCCTGCTCGCGAATCGCCCGGTGCAGGAAGCCGTTGCGCAGAAAGCCCCCCAGCACGGTCAATGCAGCGGCGTCGGGGTGCTGCACCGGCACCGTGGGGTAGGCCCTGGCGCAGAAGTTGACCTGGGTATTGGTCAGCCACATCTGCGCGCGCGATTCGCGCAGAGGGGCCAGGGCAAAGGGTTCATCCGGCGCGGCGGAGCTGTTTTCCATCCACAGTGGAGCGATCAGTTGACCCACCTCTGCCAGGTGCTGCTCCTCGGCGATCAGCAGCAGTTGCAGCGGTGTGGCGCTGATGCGCTCATGCAATTCGGCCAGTTGTGCCGCGAAGGACTGCAGGGCGGCGGGATCGCGCAGTTGTTCATCCAGCACGCGCAGTTGCCGCACCCCCTCCATACCCGATAACTGGTGGTTCAGGTGCGCCAGCGGACTCATGCCGGCACAGGCGGCGGCCATGGCCAGGCCGTGCCCATTGCCGGTGATCGACTGATCCCGCCGCGCGCGCTGCTGGCTGATCAGCTCGCGCAGCCTGCCAGTCTCGTCGAAGCGCACCTGGCGCAGGGTATCGCGCATCAGTGTCGCCTGTGCCGCGGCGTTGCGCAGCAATGCCTTGGAGGAGAGGGCGAAATAGCCTCGGACCCGCTGCTCGTCATCCACTTCGCTGCGCATCGAGGTAAACGCGTTGATTGCACCGACAGCTGAGGACTGGCGCTGTTGTACCGCCAGGTAGTCGGCACCGCCCAGTCCCAGTTCGGTCAGAGCGTTGCTGTACAGGGGCAGCAGCCGCAGCTGCTCAGCGGACAGCAGGGGCAGCGCGGCCACAGCCTGCTGGTAGACGAGGCCGTTGGTGCCCTGGCCGTAGGTGGTCACCGGCATCGGGCGATCGCGGTGTTCTGTAAAGGCCAGGTCGGGCAGCCCGGCTGGTATGTCGCTGAGTTCGACCTTGGGCAGTATGCTCGCGTCATCCACCTGCTGCTGGCGCGCCTCCAGGTCAGCCGCCAGCTTCAGCGTGACCTGACACTGCTGTTCGTTCATGCCCTGGCGCATGGCCGCCAGGCGCGCGTTTTCCGCAGCCAGGCGCCGCGCGGACAGCGCTTTGTCCGGAGCCATGACCAGGGTGACGCGATGCGGGTTGTCCAGCAGCAGGCGCTGCGCCAGTTCGCGGATGTACCCCGGATCGCGGATTTTCTCGCGCAGGCGGGCGATCACCGGCTCCAGGTCGAGCACCGCGATGGGGTCGGCGTAGTGCGTGGCGCAACCCAGCGTCTGCAGGATGAGCTGCAGGCCGTAGGGAAAGCTGTCGCCACTGATCTCGCGCTGGTGCAGTTCCAGTTGGTGCAGTACCGCTTCCAGGTGCTCGCGCTCCACTCCCTTGTTCGCCACCCGGCGCAGCACTTCCAGCACCAGTTCTTCCAGCGCGTCGGCGTGCTCGCTCTGGCTGCCCTCGATACCGCAGCAGAACACCATCTCGCGCATGGAATCCTCCAGTCCGCACAGGGGCGAGGGCGCCTGGCCCAGCGCAGTGGTTTCCAGCGCGTGCTGCAGGGGGGAGGCGCTGTTGTCCAGCAGCACGCTGGACAGTAACTGCGCTTCCAGCAACTGTTCCAGATCGGTACTTTCGCCCAGCAGCCAGCCGATGACGATATGTGTCTTGTCGTCGCTCGGGCCGCTCTCGTCAAAGGCGTAGCTGCGGCTTACCCGCAGCGGAGATACCAGGCGCTGCTCCGGCGGCACCTGGATGCGCTGTTCCAGCCGCTCGAAATGGCGCAGTGCCCGGTCCTCGAACACGCCCTGGTGCCGGCGTGCGGGGATATCGCCGAAAGTCATGAAAATGGCGTTGCTGGGATGGTAGTGGCTGCGATAAAACGCCTGTAACTGCGCGTAACTGAGGTCGGGAATATGCGCGGGATCCCCGCCGCTGTTGTAGTGGTAGGTGGTGGTGGGAAACAGCTGTTCGCACAGCTCGCTCCACAGGGCGCTGCTCACCGAGCTCATGGCGCCCTTCATCTCGTTGTACACCACGCCCTTGAAGACCAGCGGACTGCCGGGATTGGCGGGTTCGGCAAACTCTACCCGGTGTCCCTCCTGGGCAAAATCCAGCGGGTCCAGCCGGGAGAAAAATACGGCATCGAGGTACACATCCAGCAGGTTGTCAAAGTCCTTGCGGTTCTGGCTGGCAAAGGGATAGGCGGTCCAGTCGGAACTGGTGAAGGCGTTCATGAAAGTGTTGAGCGAGCGGCGCAGCATCATGAAGAAGGGGTCGCGGACCGGGTAGCGGGCGCTGCCGCACAGAGCGGTGTGCTCCAGGATGTGGGCGACACCGGTCGAATCCTGGGGCACGGTGCGCAGTGCGACGAGAAACACGTTTTCGGTATTGTCCGCGGCCAGGTGATAGTGCATGGCGCCGGTGGCCAGGTGCTCGTACTGTTCCACGCGGATGTTCAGTGCGGCGATTTCCTCCCGGCGAATGGTCTTGAACGCTCGATGGGCAGCGGGGAGGGCGTTACTGCTTGTACTCATAGGGGATCTCTGGGGAGTTGGTTTAACGTGTCGGGTGCATGGTACAGGGTCGGCGGCGCTAGCGGGAGCTGGCCGGCGCTGGTTGCGGCTCGGCGGACTGGTCCGGCGCCACCAGTTCAATACGGTACAGCCAGGGCCAGCGCTTGCCGGTGACCCAGACAGCGCCGTCGGCCGGGTCGTGGGCGATGCCATTGAGCACGTCGGTGCCGGCGCGCCGCTCGCTGTCCGGCAGCAGTCCGCTGAGGTCGATACTGGCGGTGACCCGGCCGCTGGCCGGATCGATCATCACAATGCGTTCGGCAAGCCACACGTTGGCCCATATCCGGCCGTCGATCCACTCCAGTTCGTTGAGTCGGGTCAGGGGCGTGCCGTCCTCGGTGACCGCCAGCGAGCGGGTGATGCGGTGCGATTCGGGGGACAAGAAGTGCAGTTTGTCGCTGCCGTCGCTGTAGATCAGCTGTTCGCCGTTGTGGGTGAGGCCCCAGCCCTCGCCGGGGATGCGGAACCATTCCAGTCCCTTGAAATCCGCTGCGTTATACACCAGCACCACGCGGCTGCGCCAGGTGAGCTGGTAGATGCGTCCGTCAAATACCGTCAATCCCTCGGCGAACAGGCGCGGGTCCACCTTGCGCGCGCGCTCGAGCGCGCCGTCGGCAAAGTGATAGCGCAGCAGCCGGGACTGGCCGTAATTGCCGCTACTGACATAGAGGTAGCCATCGACGATCTCCAGCCCCTGCACGAAATTCTCGCGCGACTGGGGTTTTTTATCCACGATGCGGTAGCCGTACTGCGGCACGGCCAGTGCGAGGGCCGGCAACAGGCACAGCGGGAGCAGCAGTGCGCGCAGTATCCGCACGTCTCAGATCCGGCCGCGAGCGAGCTCGCGGATCAGAAAGCGCGCCGGCGCCAGTGCGCGACACAGTTGACGATCCAGCGGCGGCGGCTCGCCGCAAATCTGGCTGGCCAGCAGCTCTGCCGCCAGCGGCGCCGAACTCAGGCCGCGCGAGCCGTGCGCGGTGTCCAGGTACAGTCCGCTCATGTAGTGTCCTCGGTGGGGGATACGCTGGCGTGCATTCTTGCGCAGTGCGCCATAGTCGCGCAAGAAAGCCGGCAGGTCCGGTACCGGCCCCACCAGCGGCAGGTAGTCGGGGCTGGCGCAGCGGTAGCCCACCCTGCCGCCCAATTGCGCTGGGTCGAACGCTTGCAGCGCATCCCGCCAGGTGGGGATTGCGGTGGCCAGCGCGGCGAGGTTTTTGCCGTGGTCGTTGGCACGCAGCCGGCTCTCGTCGTCGCGCGGGTCAAAGGTGGCACCGATGCAGTGTTCCCCCTGCCGGGCCGGCGCGACGTAGCCCTCGTGACATAACACCGCGCGCAGGCGGCCCAAGTGGTCGTCGCTGGGCAGGTGGGTGGTCTGGCCGCGAATGGCCTGTAGCGGCAGCCAGTCCAGTTGCGCCATCGCCGCGCTGGCTACGCCGGTGGCGACGACCGCGCAACTGGCGCGGGCCAGGGTGTTGTCGCCGGCCAGCGCGCACCACTGCCCGCTTCGGTACTGCAGGCGGAGCGCGCCGGTCTGCTCCAGTGCGGTGACGCCGTCGGTCCGCGCCAGCGCGCGGCACACGGCTGGCGGGTGCAGCCAGCCGGAGCCGGGGTACCAGTAGCCGCCGCGCTCCGTCTCTATTCCCAGCAGCTCGCAGGCGCGCCGCGCGTCCACCGCCTGGGCCAGTTCCGGTACGCTGTGCAGCGCGTCCGCCAGCGCCGCGCGGACGCCGCTGTGCGTCGTTTGTTGCAGGGCGCCGCACAGTTCGCCATCGACACCCCGGACCAGTTGCCCGCAGTCGAACAGGGCGCTGTAGTAGCCGCGGGCAAACCAGAAGCTCTGCAGCGCAAAGTCGGTGAGGGCGCTGTGCCGGTGGGACAGACGGGTGTACAGGATGCCCTGGCTGTTGCCGGAACCGGCCCCGGCCAGCGCACCCTGCTCCAGCAGGGTGACCGCCACGCCGCGCCGCGCCAGCGCCGCCGCCGCGCTGCAGCCGGCCAGCCCGCCGCCCAGTACCAGCACATGGGTAGGGCGGGGCGCCGCTGCGCTCGGCAGATCCCAGGGCGTGTCCGTCGCGGCGGCTGTGACGGGGTGCTCGGCGGTGGTTCTCACGCCGGCCAGGCTCTCCCGCTTGCGCCCGTAGCCGGGGATTTTGCGCACCGTGAAGCCGGCTTTCGCCAGGCCGCGGCGCACCTGCCCGGCGGCGGTAAAGGTGGCGACGGTCGCCCCGGGATGACTCAGCGCCGCCACCGAGCACAGCACCTGCTCGCTCCACATGGCGGCATTGCGGGACGGGGCAAAACCGTCCAGGTACCAGGCGTCGACCAGCGGCGCGCCGCGGCTGGCCAGGTCCGCAAGCGCCGCCGCGGCGTCCTCCCACCACAGATCCAGGGTCACCCGGCCGCGCTCCAGCACCAGCCGATGCTGGCCCGGCAGCAGCGGCGGGTAGTGCTGTAGCAGGTGGCCGGTCAGCGGCTGGAGCTGCGGCCAGTTATCCAGGGCCGCGGCGAAGTCGCCGCGCGCCAGGGGGTGTTTCTCCACCGAGACATAGTGCAGCCGTGGCCGCGGGTTATCACAGTTGCGCCAGGCCTGCCAGGTCAGCAGGAAGTTCAGGCCGGTGCCAAAACCGGTTTCGGCGACACAGAAATGCGCCCCGGGATGCGCCCGCCAGCGCGCGGGCAGGTCGCTGCCGCGCAGAAACACGTGGCGCGCCTCCTCCGGGCCGTTATCGCACGAGTAATAGATATCGCCAAATTCACTGGAGCGTGGGGTGGCGGGGTTCCGCCAGTCGATGGCGGCGGCGGCCAGCGGGCGCCAGGGCAGGTTGTCGCGGTTCATCGGGGGCGCGGTCGCAGTGCGAGTTCGCGGGGCAGCCACGCCGGTACGTGGGCATTCTTCTGTGCCAGCAGGTCGTCGACGGAAAACACATGCAGCTCCGGATCGACTCCGGCCGGCTTGTAGAACGTGATCAGGTAAGCGCCGGCGTTCACGTGCTGGGGCAGGTGTATTTTCCAGCTCCGCTCCTGGATGCGCAGGGTGGTGTCGCCGGGCTGCAGGCGGATTTTCGCGACGTACTGGTTCTTCCCCACTGGTCGCAGGCTGCGGTTTTCGCTGCCGACCAGCGTCCCGTACAGCCGCGTCCTGATCGCGCAGATCGGGGCGATGTCCCGGCGGCTCTCGGGCAGCTCGGGATCCATCAGGCGCTGTGTCATCTGGGTCAGCGCGGTGCTGCCCTCGGCGCCGCTCAGGTGTACCTTGTCGACACTGAACGAGGCCTCCGACAGTTCCTCCAGAGCGGCCTGGGCCGCCTCCAGTTGAGCGGCCTCGCGCAGCGCCAGTTCCTCCTCGGTGGGCATGGTCTGCAGGGCTTGTTCGAGTTCCGCGTAGTAGCTCTGCAGCAGCGCGTGCAGGCGGCGCACGTTTTCCTCCTCCCGGGCCAGGTCGTACTGCCGGCTGCGCCGGCCACGCCGTTCGTCCGCGCCGCGGCCGGCCGCTTCGGTGGCAGCGGCTTTGGCTGCGGCTATCTGCTGCTGCAGCAGCGTGACTTCGCGCTCGGTGATGGCGATGAGCCGCTCGCGCATCCTGACCAGTTCCAGCGCGAGCTTGCGCACCGTGGGATCGCCGCTCTGCTCCGGGCGAAGGCCGGGCGGCGTGATCAGGCGCACCGTCTTCTGGAACTGCTCCAGTTCTTTGGTCAACATCTGTCGCTCGGCGGTGAGCGCCTCTATCTCTTTGGCCAGGTCGGCGGACTGGCCGGCCGCCGGCGGTGCTGCCAGCGCGCTGCACAGCAACAGCAGTAGCAGTGCCCGGCAATAGGGGCGGTATGTCGCCGGCACGCCGCGCCGCGGCGGCCCTGTCGGATTGGTGACCGGGTACAGCACAGTCTGTAACGGGTATCCACGCGCAAAGGGGCGTTAATGTTAGCATTTTGCCCGCCGCGGCGCCTCTCGGCACCCGTGTATTGATCGCGGCCGGTGCCGGTATTAGACTTGCCAGTGTTTACCGATCGAGGCTCACATGGCGCAAACCCACTCCCAGTCCATCCCCCGGGAACAGTTTCTCACGCTCTGCGCCAACCTGCTGCACCGCACGTTTGTCGAAGCCACGCGCACCGATGCCAAGAACCTGTACCGGGATCTCGCCGCGGGCAAGCTGGCGCCGTTGAGCACGGTGCGCATGGAGGACCAGTCCACCGTGCGCTTTAATCTTGCGCTCGATCACAGCGAGTTCGTGGGCCGGCTCAACTACGGTGCCTTTCGCGCCAGCGTGCTGACCCTGATCAGGAATATCGGCGAGGTCCTGCGCGACAAGCGGCCGGTCAACGTATTCAACGCCCATGACGATGCCGACAGCATTGTGTTTGCCGTCAGTGCCGTCACGGTTGAGGCGCAGCGGCCCAATGTGATGGTGTTGGGAGCGGATCTGGCCGCCGGCCATGCGGCGGTAACGGTGCGCCTGATGTATCTCGACCCCGCACAGTTTGCGCAGGCCGAGGCGGCGCAGCCGGCCTGATCGGCGGCGTCCGCACGGCGGCTTGATGCAGGATGTATCCGGGAGCAGCGCCCCTGTTCCCCCCATTACCTTTCCCGACGACCTGCCCATCGCGCGGCAGCGCGAGGCAATTGCCCGCGCCATCAGTGATCACCAGGTGCTGGTCGTGGCCGGCGAGACCGGTTCCGGCAAGACCACGCAACTGCCGAAAATCTGCCTGCAACTGGGGCGCGGCCGCGACGGGCTGATCGGCCACACCCAGCCGCGGCGCCTCGCGGCGCGCACGGTGGCGCAGCGTATCGCGCATGAACTGGGCTCCGAGATTGGCGCGCTGGTCGGCTACCAGACGCGTTTTGCGGAGAAGGTATCTGACGCCACGGCCGTCAAACTGATGACCGACGGCATCCTGCTGGCGGAAATGCAGCGCGACCGGCTGCTGCGCTGCTACGACACGATCATTATCGACGAGGCGCACGAGCGCAGCCTCAACATCGATTTTCTGCTGGGCTACCTCAAGCGGATTGTGCCGCGGCGGCCGGATCTGAAGCTGATCATCACCTCCGCCACCATCGATGTGGACAGTTTTTCACGGCACTTCGACGACGCGCCGGTGATCGAGGTCTCCGGGCGCGGCTACCCGGTGCAGACGCACTATCTCGATGCGCCGGAAGATCGCGACGAGGGCGTGCAGCAGCAGATTGTCGGGCTGGTGCAGGCGATCGACGCCGGCCACTACGGCCCCCGCGGGGACATGCTGGTGTTCCTGTCGGGCGAGCGCGAGATCCGCGAACTGGCCCGGCTGCTGCGGGGCAATCCCTCGCTGGATGTGCTGCCGCTGTACGCCCGGCTCAGCCGCGCGGAGCAAAACCGCGTGTTCGAGCTGGGCGCCCGCCGCGGCATTCGTGTGGTGCTGGCCACCAATGTGGCCGAGACCTCCGTCACTGTGCCCGGTATCCGCTATGTGATCGACCCCGGCGAGGCGCGGATCAGCCGCTACAGCCTGCGTACCAAAATGCAGCGCCTGCCCATCGAGCCGGTGTCCCAGGCCAGCGCCGACCAGCGCCGGGGGCGCTGCGGCCGGGTGGCGCCCGGGGTGTGCCTGCGCCTGTACAGCGAGGACGACTTCCGGCGACGAGCGGAATTTACCGACCCCGAGATCAAGCGCACCAACCTGGTCGCGGTGGTGTTGCAGATGCTCACGCTGGACCTGGGCGAGGTGCAGGACTTCCCCTTCATCGACCCGCCCGACACCCGCATGGTGCGCGATGCCTACCGTACGCTGCGGGAACTCGGCGCAGTGTGCGCAACCGGCGAACTCACCCATGTCGGGCGGCGCATGGCGCGCCTGCCGGTGGACCCGCGACTGGCGCGCATGGTGCTGGCGGCCGCGGAGCTGGACTGCCTGGAGCAGATACTGGTCATCGCCAGCGCCCTGGCCATCCAGGACCCGCGGGAGCGCCCTGCCGACCAACAGCAGCAGGCGGACCAGGCTCACGCCCGCTTCCGGCATTCGCGCTCGGACTTCATGGCCTGGCTGTCCCTGTGGCAGTACTACGAGGAACAGCGCCAGGCGCTGAGCCAGAACCAGTTGCGCAAGCTCTGCACGCGGGAATTCCTGTCTTTCTTGCGCATGCGGGAGTGGCGCGATAGCCACGCCCAGTTGAGTATTGCCTGTCGCCAGCAGGGACTGCGCCCGCGCGGCGCCCTGCCCGACGAGGAAAACTACCCGCAGGTGCATATCGCACTGCTCAGCGGCCTGCTGGACAACATCGCGCAACTGCACGAGGGCAGGGAGTATCTGGGCAGCCGCAACCGCAAGCTGCAGATTTTTCCCGGCTCCTCCCAGGCGCGCAAGCGGCCGCAGTGGCTGGTCGCCGCCGAGATTGTCGAGACCTCGCGCGTGTACGCCAGGCAGGTGGCAGCGATCGATCCACAGTGGCTGATCGACATCAACCCGTCACTGCTCAAGCGCCACTACCACGAGCCGCGCTGGCAGCCGCGCAGCGGGCGGGTGATGGCCTGGGAGCGGCTCAGTCTGTACGGTCTCGTCATTGCCGATAAGCGCCCCGTGCACTACGGCCCGCTGGCGCCACAGGACAGCCGTGAACTGTTCATTCGAGAGGCCCTGGTGGCCGGCCGGTACCGGCAGCCGCCCGCTTTCCTGCGGCACAACCAGCGCCTGGTGCGCGAGCTGGAAGAGCTGGAGTCGCGCACGCGGCGCCGCGACATCCTGGTGGATGAACAGGTGTTGTTCGAGTTTTATGACCAGCGCCTGCCTGCCGATATCTGCACGACACGCCGGCTGCAGGTGTGGTTGAAGCGCGAGCCCCGCGCGCGGCGCGAGTTGCAGATGACGCGAGAACAGCTCCTGGCCCACGATCCCGGCGTTGCGGTGGGCGAGCAGTTCCCCGATTCACTGCAGTGGCACGACATGCGCTTTGCGCTGAGCTACCGGTTCGAACCCGGCGGCGCCAGCGATGGCGTATCGGTGACCGTTCCCGTGGCGCTGCTCAACCGGGTGCCGCGCCACCGCTTCGACTGGCTGGTACCGGGCCTGCTGCGCGAGAAGTGCATACAACTGGTCAAGGGTCTGCCCAAGGAAAAGCGCAAGCAACTGGTGCCGGTGCCGGATGCCGTGGACCGGGCGCTGTCGCACCTGCAGCCCGATGATGTGGAGCTGACGCAGGCCCTGGCCCACTGTTTTGCCGAGCTGCACGGTATCGGTTTGCGGCGCGAGGACTGGGCCCTGGAAAAACTGGACGACTACTACCGCATGAACGTGCGTGTGGTGGACGCCGCCGGGGCCCTGCTGGAGCAGGGCCGCGATCTGGCGGCACTGGTACAGCGTTACGCCCGTGATACGCGCGCCCAGATCAACGCCGCCGGCAGCGATTCGCCGGCGCGCGAGGGCTTGTCGAGCTGGGACTTCGACACGCTGCCCCGGCAGTGGCGCCTGCGCCAGGCGGGAATCGACATCCTGTCCTATCCCGCGCTGGTGGACCGGGGGGAAACGGTGTCGATCGAGCTGTGCGATTATCCGGGCAGCGCGTACCTGAGGCATCGGTTGGGAGTGCTGCGTCTGTTGCGGCTGGCCAGCGCGCAGCAGGTGAAGTACCTGCGCAAACAGTTGCTGCGCGGCAACGAGTTTAACCTGGTGCTGGCGGGCGCTGCGCTGGCGCGCGACGCGCTGTTGGAGGACCTGATCGATGCCGGCTTCGTCAATGCCATGGGGCTGCAGGACGCACTGCCCTACACTCGCGCGGCATTCCATGAGCTGTTGACCCAGGGACGCCCGGCGCTGGTGACCTGCGCCAATGAGCTGGAGGTTCTGCTGCTCGACAGCCTGCGTATGCTGGCCGAGGTGCGCCACAAGCAGGCTGCCCTGCCCGTGCAGGCGTGCCGCTCCGGTTGCGAGGACATGGACGCGCAGCAGCGGGCGCTGTTCTGGCCCGGTTTTCTGCGCGACACCCCGCGGGAGTGGCTGGCGCAGTACCCGCGCTACGTGAAAGCGCTGTACCACCGGGCGGAGCGGCTGCGCGGCCAGATTCCCCGCGACCAGCAGCATACGCAGATGCTGCAGGCGCTGACCACTCCCCTGCTCGATGCGCAGCGCCGCCATCCCGACCTGCTGCAGTTGTGCAGCGCGGCCGCACAGTATCGCTGGTTGCTGGAAGAACTGCGCGTATCGCTGTTTGCCCAGCATCTGGGCACCCGGCAGGCGGTGTCGAAAAAGCGACTGCAGGCGCAGTGGCAGGTGGTCGAGAGCTGGCTCGAGGAAAATGCCGCGTTGCTGGCCCTATGCCCAGATTGACAGCGCCGTATGACCGCGCGACAACAGCCTGCAACTTACGGTCGACTGCCGGGTCTAAAACAGTGTGCGTGCTGTTCGAAGTGGCACATGCTTCGCGGCGTGTCGGGTAACAATACAGTATCCAAACTACAACACAGGTGAACCATCATGACACATTTCAAAAAGCCTCTGGCAAGTGCGCTGGGTGCGGCATTCCTGGCATCATCGATCGTCCCAGTGACAGCGGCGGGCGTCAACCCGTTCTCCGCGCAGCCCTTGAGCGGCGGTTACGACCTGGCCAGTTTTGACAAGGATGCCGAGGGCAGTTGCGGCGGCAGAAAAGGTGGAGAAGGTAGCTGTGGCGGCAAAAAAGGTGGAGAAGGCAGTTGCGGCGGCAAAAAAGGTGGAGAAGGTAGCTGCGGCAGTATGGAGAAAGATGGCGAAGGCAGTTGCGGTGGCAAGAAGGACGCAGAAGGCAGCTGCGGCAGTATGCAGAAAGACGCGGAAGGTAGCTGCGGTAATATGCAAAAAGATGCAGAGGGCCACTGCGGCGGTACCTCCTGATGCCCGATGTGTCCCCGCGGTTTTGCGGCGCGGGGCTGGGTTTGCGGCGGGCGCTGTTGCGCCCGCTGCTCGATGCAGATTCGGCGGCGGTGGATTTCCTGGAGGTGGCGCCGGAAAACTGGATCGGTGTCGGCGGGCGCTACGGCAGGCAATTGCGCCAGTTGGCGGAGCGTTATCCCCTAGTCCTGCACGGCCTGTCACTGGACATCGGCGGGCCGGACCCGCTGGATTTCGACTTGCTGCGCAATGTGCGCGCCCTGATGGACGAGTTCGGCGTCGCGGTGTACAGCGAACACCTCAGTTACTGCGCGGCGCAGGGCCACCTCTACGACCTGCTGCCGATACCCTTTACCGAGGAAGCGATGCACTACGTCGCCGCGCGAGTGCGCCGGGTGCAGGACGTGATCGGCTGTCCGCTGGTGCTGGAAAACGCCTCCTACTACGCCCAACCCCAGGCCCGGATGAGCGAGGCGGAGTTTATCAGCGCGGTGCAGTGCGAAACCGGATGCGAGCTGCTGCTGGACGTCAACAACGTCTATGTGAACAGTATCAATCACGGCTACGACCCGATCGGGTTTTTGCAGGCACTGCCGCTGCATTGCGTACACTATATGCATATTGCGGGGCACTACGATGAGGCGCCTGACCTCAAAGTCGACACCCACGGGGCCGATGTGATCGACCCGGTGTGGGACCTGCTGGGGCGTGCCTACGCGAGAACCGGCCCGCTGCCGACGCTGCTGGAGCGGGATTTCAATCTGCCACCGCTGTCCAGCCTGCTGCAGGAAGTGGCGCATATCCGCCAGGTTCAGCGGTCCTTTGCCGTCAGTAACGCCACGGCGGTGGGTTGAGTGATGGCGGCGTTATCGATGCGCGACAGCCAGCTGGCGATGGCGCGCTTCCTGCGCGACCCGGACCACACGGCGGCGCCGCCCGGGGTGGAGCAGCGCCGCCTGAACATCTACCGGGATCTGGTATACAACAACATCGACGGCTTTATCCGCAGCGGATTCCCCGTCCTGTGCAGCCTTTACACTGCGGCCGACTGGGGCGAGCTGGTACGGGCTTTTCTGCGCCGACACCGCTGCCAGACCCCCTACTTCCTGGAAATCAGCCAGGAATTTTTACAGTTTCTGCTGCGCGAGCACAACCCGCGCGACTGCGACCCGCCCTTTATGACGGAACTGGCGCACTACGAGTGGGTTGAACTGGCCCTCGACGTAGCCGCCGAGCAGCCGCCCGAGCCGGTGCCGGTCGAGGACGTGCTGGCGCAGGTTCTGCGGCTGTCACCCCTGGCCTGGTCGCTGTGCTACCAGTTCCCAGTGCACCGCGTGGGGCCGCGCTTTCGTCCCGTGCAACCCGGCCAGCCCACCTACCTGGTGGTATACCGCGACCGGGCCGACGCGGTGCGTTTCATGGAAGCCAATGCCGCTACCGCGCGCCTGCTGGAACTGCTCAGGGACAATGACTGCGCCACCGGCGCACAGTTGCTCGCCGGGCTCGCCGACGAAATGGACGTACCCGCCGACACCCTGCTGGCACACGGCGACGACCAGTTGCGGGACCTGCTGCAGCGCTCGGTGGTGGGCGTTGCGCCGCCCGCGGGGTCGGCTGTGCAAAAGTTGCCCTGATCCCGGCTGCAGAGTAAGATTCGGTCCCTTTGACTGATGGTCTGTCTATCGATGTCTGTATCGCGTTGTCTCCTGCTGGTTTTGCTGGCGCTGCCCGCAGGTGGCGCGTGGGGCCAGGGAGACGAAAAAAATCCCGATCCGTGGGAACCGCTGAACCGTCGCATCTACGCGTTCAACGAGACCCTGGACCGCTATGTGCTGCGACCGACGGCGCAGGGATACCGGTTTGTCATGCCCGATGTGGCCGAGCGCGGCGTCGGCAACTTCATCGCCAACATCTACGAGGTGAACTCCGCTTTCAACTCCCTGCTGCAGGGGAGGGTGGCCGGGGCTGCGCAAAGTGGCGGGCGCTTCCTGATCAACAGCACCCTGGGGCTGGCCGGCCTGTTCGATGTCGCCTCGCGCCTGGGCATCCAGCCGCACCGCGCGGACTTCGGTCAGACGCTGGCCGTGTGGGGCTTTGAGACAGGGCCTTTTCTGATGGTGCCGGTACTCGGTCCACGCACTATTCGCAGTGGCGCGGGCTACCTGTTCGATACCTATACGTCCATTCCCGCCTATTTGGACAACCGCGAGGCGAGCTGGGGATTCTGGGTTCTCGAAGTCGTGGACTACCGGGCGCGGCTGCTGCAGGCCGATGAGTTGATCACCGGGGATCGCTATATTTTCGTGCGCGATGCCTACCTGGCGCAGCGGGAATTTTTCGTCAAGCGCGGCGTGGTGCAGGATGATTTTTCCAATTTTGAAGAAGATGAAGGCTGGGAGGATTTCTGATGGTTGGTTGCTGCAGCGAGCGGCGATTGAGCGCACCGCGTAAAATAACGCGAAATTGTGACATCGTGCCCAAAGCGTGAGCGCGGTGGTTGCCCGCACCGGGCGATGGGCGTAGTGTCACGGCGAAACCACCTCCAAAGTTCCTCCACATGGCTGCAACAGGCAACGTACTGGTAATCGATGACGATCGGGCTCGCGCTGACGCACTGGCTGCACTAGTGGCATCCGCGGGTTTTGACACGCACGTGGCGACCGACGTCAACAACTCACATTTTTCCCTGGACAGCAGCAGCGACCTCGACGTCATCCTGGCCGAGATGGATCTCAAAGACGTTCCCTGGGGTGAGGCCCGCCGCACGCTGCGCGAGATGGATGTGCAGGTGCCGGCTATCATGTTCAGCGACGTCGCCGATGCGAAGCGTATAACGAATGCCCTGCGTCTGGGTGCCAGCGACTTCTTCGTGCGGCCGGTGGAGGACCTGGATGCGCTGGTCAGGTCCATAGAGCGCTGTGTGCGCCAGCGGCAGCTGGGACGCGAGTTGCAGGAATCGCGCCAGCGCCTGGAGCGGGCCAACACCGAACTGCGGGGCACCGTCAAGATGCTGGAGCAGGACCAGCAGGCCGGCCGCCAGGTGCAACTGCGTATGCTGCCGGCAACGCCGCTGGTGCTCAATGACTACGTGCTCAGCCACACGGTGATTCCCTCCCTGTATCTCAGCGGCGACTTTACCGATTACTTCACGCTGGGGGACAACTTCGTCACTTTTTTCATGGCCGACGTGTCCGGTCACGGCAGCTCCTCCGCGTTTGCCACGGTGTTGCTGAAAAACCTGTTCGCCCGCAAACGCTCCGACCTGCTGCGGCGCAGCGACAATACCGTGTTGAGCCCTGCGGCCATGCTCAAACGCGCCAACAAGGAGCTGCTGGAACTGGGCGTGGGCAAGTTTGCCACCATGGTGGTGGGGTTGCTCGATACGCGCGACAACACGCTGCGCTACAGTGTTGCGGGCCACCTGCCCCAGCCCGTGCTGGTGAGTGCCGAGGGCGCGCGCTATCTGCGGGGCGAGGGACCGGCGGTGGGCATCATGGAAAACGCCAGTTTCGAGGAGCACATGATCGACCTGCCTTCCAGTTTCATGCTGGCGGTGTTCTCCGACGGCATTCTGGAAATCCTGCCGCCCAGGAACCTGATCGAGAAAGAGAAGTACTTCCTGGAGGTCTTTGAACAGACCGCCGAATCCCCCGCCGAGCTGGTAACGCGGCTGGGACTCGATCACGTGGAAACGGCGCCGGACGATATCGCGGCGCTGTTTGTCAGTAAACGGTAGTGCTCCAACCACCTGATAACTTAGGATCAGGTGGTTGGAGCACTAGTACCTCAGCCGTTTTATAAGTTAGGATCAGCGCCTTACGGGTGATTCAAGGCAAGGCGCAGTTGCGCGGGCAGGATGGGTGGCGCGGGATGCCGGTGACAGCAAGCGGCTGCGCGCGGCATTGGGCTCCCCTGGGGGGCACTGAGCTTAACTGGTATGGTGGTTGGAGCACTGTATGCGCGAAGGCAAAATACTTGCAGCCAATCGTGACGGGGCCTATGTCATCCGTTTTGAAGGCGATGTGCGCCTCACCCTGTGCACCACCATCGATGAGTACTTCCAGCAAATGTTTGCAGACCCGGAATTTGCCAGCGTGTGGGTGGACCTGTGCGACGCCGAAGGGCTGGACAGCACCACACTGGGTCTGCTGGCCAAGCTGGCCCTGCAGGTACACGAGCGCTACGGGTTTCACCCGGCGATCTACACCTGTGACCCCGGTATCACCCGACTGTTGAAGAGCATGGCTTTCCAGCGCCTGTTCGACTTGCGTGAGGAGGTCTGTCGCGACCCGGGAGCCGTCAGCGAAATCCCCGTGGTGCAGGGCAGCGAGCGGGCGGTACAGGAAAAAGTGATCGAGGCGCACCGCGTGTTGATGGGCCTGAGTGCCGAAAACCGCGCGCGGTTCAAGGATCTGATGGCGGCGCTGGAGCACTAGCCCCCTGACGAAGGCTTCAGTGCCCTTGACTCTGTTGCGCAGTGGCCGTCAGTTTACTGCGAATATAGTCACTGTGCGGCACATAGGTGAGTTCCGCCACCCGGCGAATCAGGTGCTCTTCGTATTTGTCGATAGCGCCGTCGGCGCAGGCCACGCTCCACATGGCGTCGATCAGCCGCAGTTTCTGTGCCGCGCTGTAGTGGTCGTTGATCAGCCGCGTAAACTCATACAAAGACGTGGCTTCGTCGACTTTCCGACTGGCCAGTTCCAGCAGCTCGCGCACCCGCGTGCGATCCAGTTGCAGAGATGAACACAGCAGTTCCTCCAGCGCGGCACGTTCGCTGGCGTCCTCGACAAAATCCGCGCGCGCGGTTTCTATGAGCAGGGCCGCGCCGACCAGGTGCAGGCGCTGCTGTAGCTGCTCCTCGCTCTCCCCGGCGGGCGCCTCGAACAGGGCTCTGAGTGCGCCGATCATCGCTCGCGGATCAGCCGTTCCAGCGCAACCTGGTCGGCGGCGAAGCGGCGAATTCCCTCGGCCAGCTTTTCGGTGGCCATGGCGTCCGCGTTCAGTGCGTAGCGAAAGCCCGCTTCGTCGAGACGGGTGGCGGTATCTGCGCAGTTGGCGTGGTCCGCAGACAGGCGGCGCGGCAGCTCCCCTTCGTCAGCCGCCAGCTCCTGCAGCAGGGCCGGGCTGATGGTGAGGCGGTCGCAACCGGCCAGCGCCTCGATCTGTGCGGCGTTGCGAAAACTGGCCCCCATGACCACGGTGCGGTAGCCATTGGCCTTGTAGTAGTTGTAGATGCGGGTGACCGACTGCACGCCGGGGTCGTCCTCGGGGCGCTCTACGACCAGGTCGGTGTTGGCGCGATACCAGTCCAGGATGCGGCCGACGAAGGGGGAGATGAGAAACACGCCGGCATCGGCGCAGGTGGCGGCCTGATCAAAGCTGAACAGCAGTGTCAGGTTGCAGTTGATCCCCTCTTTTTCCAGTTGCGCGGCGGCGCGAATGCCCTCCCAGGTGGATGCCGTCTTTATCAGGATGCGTTCACGGGAGATGCCGGCCTGTTCGTACATGTCCACGAGTTTACGCGCGCGCTCCGCGGTGCGCTGTGTGTCGAAGGACAGGCGGGCGTCGACCTCGGTGGACACACGGCCGGGAATGATGTCCAGTACTTCGCAACCGACGTCCACGGCGAAACGATCGCAGCAGTTGGCCAGTTGCTCGGCATCGGAGCCGCCGCGGGCGCGGGCCCACCGGCCGGCGCTATCCAGCAGTGCGCCATAGTGTGGCAGCGCTGCCGCCTTGAGCAGCAGAGAGGGATTGGTGGTGGCATCGCGCGGCGCAAAGCGCCGGATTGTCTCGATGTCGCCGGTATCGGCAACGACATCGGTCATCGCCTTGAGTTGCTCGAGTTTGCTGCTCATAATCAGTGAGGTCTCGCTGCCCTTGGTGCCATTGTCAGAGCGCGGTGCTCGACGGCGAACATCCGGCGGCCTCGCGCAGCAGGTTGTGGGCCTGCGCCAGTACCTCCGGCCCCGCCGCCCTGCCGTAGGCGTTTTCGCTGAGGTGCCGCCTGAATTTCCTGGCGCCCGGTACGCCCTGGTACAGGCCGAGGATATGCCGGGTAATATGGTTCAGGTGGACGCCGCGAGCGACCTGCCGCTCCACGTAGGGGAGCAGGCGCGCCATCACATCATCGCGGGATTGGGCCGGTTTGTCCATCCCGAACAGCTCACCATCCACGTTCGCCAGCAACCACGGGTTCTGGTAGGCCTCGCGCCCGAGCATCACACCGTCCACCTGTTCCAGGTGTGCCCGGCAGTCGTCGAGGGTCCGGATGCCGCCGTTGATGACGATGGTCAGCCGCGGCAGGTCGCGCTTCAGGCGATACACCCAGGGGTAGTTGAGCGGCGGTATCTCGCGGTTCTGGCGGGGCGACAGGCCCTGCAGCCACGCCTTGCGGGCGTGCACGATAAAGACCTCGCAGCCAGCCTGCGCCACCGGTGCCACGAAATCCACCAGTTCCTGGTAGGACTCCATGGCGTCGATGCCGATGCGGTGTTTGACGGTCACCGGCAGCTCGACGGCGTCGCGCATGGCGCTGACGCAGTCCACCACCCGCTGTGGCTGCGCCATGAGGCAGGCGCCGAACCTGCCCGAGCGCACCCGGTCCGACGGGCAGCCGCAGTTGAGGTTGACCTCGTCGTAGCCCCAGTCCCGCGCCCAGCGCGCGCAGCGGGCGAGCTCGGCGGGATCGCTGCCGCCCAGTTGCAGGGCCACCGGGTGCTCGCAAGCGTCGTAGTGCAGGAAGCGTTCGCGGTCTCCGTGGATGAGGGCTCCAGTGGTGACCATCTCGGTGTACAGCAGGGCCCGGCGGGTGAGCAGACGCCAGAAAAAACGGCAGTGGTGATCGCTCAGTTCCAGCATGGGGGCGATGCAAAAGCGATGGGTGTGCTCCGCCCGCTGCGCGGGTGCTGTCATTGAATGGGTCACAGGGTGTCGCTCGTTGACAATTTGTTGCGGGCCGCCGGGCTTATTGGTCAGCGCGCGATTGTGCCACGGTTGGGGGCGCTTTGCCCGCGCGCGCCGGCTCTGCCCTGCGTTGCGCAGACTTGTGCGAGAGTCTGCCTGGGGGCTATTGACGCGATTTACCCGATTGTTGAACAATGGCCGGACGCTGCAGTGCGGCAGTACCCGACTTTCGCACGCCGCGCAGCACCCGGTTTGGTTGGTGCCACTGGTCCACTGTGATTTGCCGGCATAGCTCAGCTGGTAGAGCAACGCATTCGTAATGCGTAGGTCCGGCGTTCGACTCGCCGTGCCGGCACCAAAACAGCCGTTTGGCGCTAGTGCCTGCTGGCGCTTGTCCCCCCGATACCCAGGTTTGTTTCCCGCGGCCCGACCGTGCGGTCGGGGCCTGCAATTGCCATGGCGTAGCGCGTTGTGGCACGGGAATCTTTGTCTGTTGTCAGGGTCGAAGTGAGCGTGGCGGACGTGTGCGAGGCATGTCGCGCAGGGGGCTTTTGTCGCCGCCACTTCAATTGACGCGCAGGGAGAACACTTGGCAGACAAAGTGTTTCTTGCAACGGCCAAGGTGTCTCCAGACGCGGCATACACGGTGTCTGCCGGCGCTTTTGCGGGTCCGCGCAAGCGGCCGAGGAGCGGTGTGCTCCAGTCACTGCTGGTGGGGCTTATGTTGCTGGCGGGCGCCGCCGAGGTCCGGGCCTCGAACGGCGCAGGAGCCGCCTTTTCACGGCAGAGCGTGATCGATCTGGCTCGTGAACTGGCCCGCTCTCCTTTCGAGCCGCTGCCCCAGGCACCGCCGGCACTGGCGGAGCTCGACTACTCTACCTATCGCCAGATCAATTACCGGCAGGACCGGGCGGTGTGGGGCGCAACGCCCACGCGTTTCACTGTCGAATTGTTCGCCCCGGGCTTTCTGTACCGCGACCTGGTCGACATCGACGTCGTGGAGAACGGCCGCGCCCGGCCGCTCGCGGTGGCCCCCGACTCGTTCCGGGTGCCGGAGTCGGAGCCGGAGCTGACAAAAGTGTTTGCGCAGGTGGGCAAATATGCCGGTCTGCGCCTGCACTATCCGCTGAACAGCGAGCAGTACAAAGACGAATTTCTGGTATTTCAGGGCGCGAGTTTTTTCCGCGGTGTGTCGCGCGGCCAGGTGTACGGGCTCTCCGCCCGCGGCCTGGCGATCGATGTGGCTGAACCCACCGGGGAGGAGTATCCGGTGTTCCGGCGTTTCTGGGTGGAGCGTCCGGCTAGCGAGCAGCAGGCGATCGTGGTTCACGCTCTGCTCGATAGCCGGCGTGTCACCGGAGCCTTCCGCTTCGGCATCTACCCCGGTGACCCGCTGCGCATGGACGTCGAGGTGACACTGTTTGCCCGAGAGCGGGTGGCTAACCTGGGACTGGCCCCCCTGACCTCCATGTTCATGCACGGTGGTGTCGACCCCGGCGATATCCCCGATTACCGCCCCGCCGTACACGATTCCGGGGGGCTGGCCGTGCAGCGCGGCAATGGCGAGCGTCTCTGGCGGCCGCTGAGCAACCCCCGCAACCTGCAGACCAGCGCATTTATCGACCGCGATCCGGGTGGTTTCGGCCTGATGCAGCGCAGCCGCGATTTTGCCGACTACCAGGATCTGGAAGCCAGGTACGACCTTCGACCCTCGGCCTGGGTACAGCCGCTGGGCGAGTGGGGGCCCGGTCACGTGCGGCTGGTCGAGATTCCCTCCCCGTCGGAGGCGAACGACAACATCGTGGCTTACTGGCAGCCCGAAGGCGGTCTGCCCCTGGGGGAGGCTTTCAGCTACGCCTATCGCCTGACCTGGCCCGATGACGCGCCGGGGGCTGCGAACCTGGCGCGCGTGGTGCGCAGCGCCGGAGGGCAGAGGCTGTCCTCCAGTCACCGGCAGATGGTGATTGACTGGGCGGACACCGGCGGCGGCTCCGATCTGGTTGTCGATGCCTCGATCAGTGCGGGAACCATCATCGAGAGCACGGTACAGGACAATCCTTTCATCCACGGCAGCCGTGTCTTTGTGACTTTCGATCCGGGCGATGTCGAAACCGCCGAACTGCGCGTCAGGCTGTTGCGCAAGGACCGGCCCGCTGGAGAAACCTGGCTGTACCGGTGGCTCGATGAACAATAGTGCGGCGCGGCCGGCGTCGGTATGCGAGCTGCAGGCGCGCCCGATCGGACCGGCGCTGCCCGCACAAGCCCCGCTGGAAATGCCCCGGCGCCGGGTCCATGAGCCGCGCCAGCGCCTGCGCGGCGGCCCCGGCGGGTGGGAGATGCTGCAGATCACACTGGCGCGCCTGTTCGTGACCGGACTTGCCCTGGCGCTGTCCATCTACGGTGTGCGCGAGATGTACGGCGTGTTGAGCACGGCCACCATTACCGCGCTGCAGTGGGGCTTTCTGGTCCTGTTCGCCCTGAATTTCACCTGGATCGCCTTTGCCTTCGCCCAGGCTGCGCTGGGTTTCCTCGACGGTCTCAGGCCGCGAGTCAGGGGCCGGGCAGAACAGGTCGGTGAACTCCCGTTTTGCACCGCGGTGCTGGTACCGGTGTATAACGAAGAGCCCCTGCGGATCGCAGCGGCCATCCGCACTATGCGCGAGGGACTCGCCCGGCTCGCACCGGGCAAATTCGCGTTTTTTATTCTCAGCGATACCAACCGCCCCGAGGCATGGCTCGACGAAGAGGCGGTGTTTGCCGAATTGACCCGTATCGACGCTCCCGACTGCCCGGTCTACTACCGCCATCGGCAGGACAATTCCGAGCGCAAGGCGGGCAATATCGCCGAGTGGGTGCAGCGCTGGGGCGGTGACTACGAGGCCATGCTGGTACTGGACGCCGACAGTGTGATGAGCCCCGAATCGATGGTCACGCTGGCGCGGCGGCTGGCCGCCGAGCCCGGGCTCGGCTTGATCCAGACGCTGCCCTGTATCGTGCGCGCACGCAGCCTCTACGGCCGGCTGCAGCAGTTTGCCAACCAGTGTTACGGGCCGGTCTACGCCCGCGGACTCGCTGCCTGGCACGGCTGGTCGTCCAATTTCTGGGGCCACAATGCCATCATACGCACGCGCGCGTTCGCCGAATCGGCCTGTCTGCCTGTGTTGGACGGCACGCCCCCTTTCGGCGGACACATACTCAGCCATGATTTTATCGAGGCTGCGCTGCTGCGCCGTGCGGGCTGGGGGGTGCGCTTCGACTGCGACATCCGCCACTCCTTCGAGGAGGCGCCGCCCTCGCTGATCGACGTCATGGTCAGGGACCGGCGCTGGTGCCAGGGCAATCTGCAACACGCTCGCTTACTGCTGGCGCGCGGACTCAGTCCCGCTACCCGCATACACCTGTTCACGGGCATCATGTCTTATCTGAGCGCCGCGCTCTGGTTGATGCTGGTCCTGCTGGGCCTGGCGATCGCTCTGCAGGCCAGCCTGGTGCGGCCGGAGTACTTTGCCCGGCCGTCCCTGTTTCCGACGTGGCCGGTCTTCGACGCCGAGCGCGCGCGCTGGCTGTTTGGCGTATCGATGGCAGTGATTCTGGCCCCGAAGTGGTTTGGCGGCACATTGGTTTTGCTACAACCGCGGCGGTTGTTCGCCTTTGGGGGGCCGGTGCTGCTGCCCTTGAGCCTGTTGCTGGAGACACTGCTTTCGGCTCTGTATGCGCCCATCCTGATGGTGGCCCAGACCCGCGTGGTATGGCAGGTTTTGCGCGGCAGGGACAGCGGCTGGCATCCCCAGAGTCGCGACGACGGCGCGCTGAGTCTGTCCACGGCCCTGCGCGCCCACTGGGGACACAGCGTGTTTGGGGCCGTCCTGGCGGCGCTGGCCTGGTGGCTGAACCACGAGTTGTTTCTCTGGCTGCTGCCCATCACCGCGGGACTGGTGCTGTCCATCCCGCTGTCCTGGCTGAGCGGGGGCGCAGCGAAAGGCCGCCTGCTGGAGCTGGCGGGGCTGCTCAGGGCGCCGCATGAGCGCCGTCCCTGTGCCGTGCTGGCCCGGCTGCAGCGCGAGTTGGAGCGACCGCCCCCGTCCGCGATGCCAATCGCGCCGGGCTCGCCTCTGGTTGCCCTGCAGCGCAGCGAGACACTGCGCCAGTGGCACCTCGCGCAGTTGCCCGAACAAAGCCGGGTGCGCGGCGCTGCAGTGTTTCACGCGCCGTCAGTGACGGCGCAGTGGAAGGCCGCGCACGCGCGCAGCTTGAGCGATCTGCAGGACTGCCTATCGAGTGCCGAGCTGATGGCGCTGTTACAGCAGCCCGAACTGCTGCGAGAAGTGGTATTTCATCTCCCTGGGCCGAGCGACTAGACTGTCTGGCACGGTGTCGGGTTTGGTGCGGTGCGAGCGCGTCTTGCGCCGCGGACGGGGGAAAGTAATCATGCATTTTATCTTCGAGGTCCATCTCAAGCCGGGCTACAGCGCCGAGCAGTACGCCGATGCCTGGGTGCGGGCCAGCCGCCTGATCCAGCGGGCGCCGGGTGCGCGCGGCACCCGGCTGTATCGCAAGATCGGCGATCCGAACGTGCTGCTGGCCATCGCCACCTGGGACAGCAAGGCGCAGCGCGATGCCCGGGAGGGCGACCTGCCGCAGGCGGTGCACGACATCATTGCCGCCGAGGCGCAGTTCGTGGATATCCGGGTGGTGGGAGAATTCGAGGCGCCGGAATGGGAGGTACTGCCCGAGCCGGGCAGTTGAACGCGCACCGCAGCCCGCGGCTGAACCGCGACGCGTCGGGCCACCCGATGGCATCGCGCACCATGGCACATCGGAGGCGATTGCAGCGACAGGCTGCTGGCCATTAGATATTTTCCCGATTTCTGCCACACTTTGAACTGTAGCGGCTGCAATGGTGGGCGGATCAATGGGCGCCGATCACGTGCCGGGCACACGCAAGATCTCACTGGACGACAAGTACGCCCTGGACAAGGTGCGCGCCTATATGACGGGCATCGAGGCGCTGGTGCGCCTGCCCATGCTGCAGCACCAGCGCGACCGGCAGCGCGGGCTGAACACCGCCGCCTTTATCAGCGGCTACCGCGGTTCACCCCTGGGAGGGCTGGATCTCGCCCTGTGGAAAGCCGCCCCCTGGCTGAAAAAACACCAGGTGCACTTCCAGCCGGGTATCAATGAGGACCTGGCGGCGACCGCCGTGTGGGGCAGCCAGCAGACCAACCTGTTCGAGGGTGCCCGGTTCGACGGCGTTTTCGCCATGTGGTATGGCAAGGGCCCCGGCGTCGATCGCAGCATGGACGCCATCAGACACGCCAATGCCTTTGGTACCTCGCGCTACGGCGGGGTGCTGGCGGTGGCCGGCGACGACCACGCCTGCAAGTCCTCGACCCTGCCGCACCAGTCCGAGCATATGTTTATCGGCGCCTCGGTGCCGGTGCTCAGCCCGGCCAATGTCCAAGAGGTGCTGGATCTGGGAGTTTTCGGTTGGGAACTCTCGCGCTACAGCGGCTGCTGGGTGGCGCTCAAGGCCATTACCGAAAACATGGATTCGGCCATCTCCGCCGATATCGACCCGGACCGCATCGAGATCGTCATCCCCGCAGACTTTGAATTGCCGCCCGGCGGAGTGCACGCGCGCTGGCCGGATAAACCGCTGGAGCAGGAGCGGCGTCTCAACAAGTACAAGATATACGCCGCGCGGGAGTTTGCGCGGGTCAACGCGCTGAATCGTATCGTCCTGGACAGCCCGCGGCCGCGCCTGGGCATCATCACCTGCGGCAAGGCCTACCTCGATGTGATGCAGGCGCTGGAGGACATGGGCATCGACGCGGCCATCGCTGCGCAGATCGGCCTGCGCGTGTACAAGGTCGGCATGAGCTGGCCGCTGGAACCGCGTAGCACCCACGATTTTGCCGAAGGGCTAGAGGAAATCCTGGTGGTGGAGGAGAAGCGCTCCATCATCGAGGACCAGCTCACCGGGCAGTTGTACAACTACCCGGTGGCTGCGCGGCCGCGGGTGGTCGGGGAATTCGACGAAAACGGACGCGATCTGCTGCCGAACCTCGGTGAGCTGACGCCGGCCGGCGTCGCGCTGGCAATCGCCGGCCGCATCGAGCGTTTTTACCAGTCCGAGACCATGGCGCGGCGCGTGGACTGGATCCGTGAGAAGGAGCGCTCCCTGGCGACCCCGCGCGATACCATCGAGCGCCTGCCGCACTATTGTTCCGGCTGTCCGCACAATCTCTCCACCCGGGTGCCCGAGGGCAGCCACGCCATGGGCGGCATCGGCTGCCACTACATGGCGACCTGGATGCCCGATCGCAACACGCAGACGTTTTCCCAGATGGGCGGGGAGGGCGCACCCTGGATCGGGCAGGCGCCGTTTACCGACACGGCGCACGTTTTTCAAAACATGGGCGATGGCACGTATTTTCACTCCGGCATCCTGGCCATTCGCGCGGCGGTGGCGGCAGGGGTCAATATCACGTATAAAATCCTCTACAACGACGCCGTGGCCATGACCGGTGGGCAGCCCATCGACGGCAGCCTAAAAGTGCCGGATTTGATCCAGCAGTTGTGCGGCGAGGGCGTGCGGCGCATCGCGCTGGTCAGCGATTACCCCGAACCCTGGCGCGGCCGGTTCCGCGGTATTCGAGGCTACAGCCTGCACCACCGCGATGAGTACGATCACCTGCAGCGGGAATTGCGGCAGTATCGCGGGGTGTCGGTCATCATCTACCAGCAGACCTGCGCGGCGGAAAAGCGGCGGCGGCGTAAAAAAGGCGTGCTGGAAGACCCGCCCCGGCGCGTGTTTATCAACGATGAGGTCTGCGAGGGCTGCGGCGACTGCAGTGTCACGTCCAACTGCCTGTCGGTGGTTCCCCTGGAGACGCCGCTGGGCCGCAAGCGCCTGATCGACCAGCACTCCTGCAACAAGGACTACAGTTGCGTCAGGGGCTTCTGTCCGAGTTTCGTCACCGTTGTGGGCGGCGAACTGCGCAGACCCCGGGCGGAATCCGAATCGGTGGTCGAGCTGTCCGGCGACTTGCCTGAACCCGTGCTGCCGGCGCTGGAGCGACCCTGGAATATCGTGGTGACCGGTATCGGCGGCACCGGGGTGCTGACGGTTGCCGCGCTGGTCGCCATGGCTGCGCATATCCAGGGCAGGGGTTGCGCGACCCTCAACCAGACCGGCCTGGCGCAGAAGTTTGGCGCCGTGGTCAGCCACGTGCGAGTCAGCGCGCAGCAGGAGGACATCAAGGCGGTACGCATTCCGGCGGGGGAGGCCGACCTGCTGCTGGGTTGCGACCTGGTGGTGGCCAGCGCTTACGAGGCGCTGGGCAAGGTTGCCCGGGGGCGCACCCACGCGGTGGTCAACGATGCCGAGGTGCCGACAGCGGCCTTCATTCTGGACCCGGACGCGCGTTTTCCGGCCGCAGCGATGAAGGACAGGATTCGTATGGAAGCGGGTGCCGGTGCCTGCCACTTCATCGATGCCAGCGCGGCCGCCGCGCAGTTGTTGGGTGACACCATCGGCAGCAATCTGTTTTTGCTGGGTTTTGCCTGGCAGCAGGGCCTGGTCCCGGTATCGGCCGCTGCGCTGCAGCAGGCCGTTGAACTCAATGGCGTGGCGGTCGCCTTCAACCAGCGCGCCTTTGCCCTGGGGCGCCGCTGCGCCCACGAACCGCGGCGCCTGCTGCAACTGCTAGCCACCCTCGACAGTGAAACCGCCCCGCCCTCGCTGGAGTCGGTGATGGCAGATCGGGAGCAGCGCCTGACGGTCTACCACAATGCCGCGTACGCGCAGTCGTATACACAGGAGGTGGCGCGGGTGCGCAGCGCCGACCCGCGGGCGCACGAGACGGCATCGATCACCATGGCCGTAGCGCTCAACCTCTACAAACTGATGGCCTGCAAGGACGAGTACGAGGTGGCGCGTCTGTACTCCAACGGCGATTTCCAGCGCAAGATCGAGGCTTGTTTTACAGGCGACTACGCGCTGTGGTTCAACCTCGCGCCGCCGCTGTTCGGCAGGCGCGATCCGCACAGCGGCCACCTGCTAAAGCGCGAGTACGGTCCCTGGATGATGCGCGTGTTCCGCGGGCTGGCGCGCCTGAAATTCCTGCGCGGTACCCGGCTGGACCCGTTTGGCTACCTGCAGGAGCGGCGCGCGGAACGCGCGGACCTGGAGCAATACCGCGCTCTGCTGGATGAAATTCTGCGCCAACTGACACCCGATAACTACGCCACTGCGCTGGAACTGGCTCGCCTGCCGGCGCAGCTGCGCGGTTTCGGGCACATCAAGGAGGGCAACCGCGCGCTGCTGGTGCAGCGCCGCGCGGCGCTGTTGCAGCGGCTGCGCGGCGAGACGCCGGTGGAACCAGTCACGGTGGTAGATGTCGCCTAGACGATTATTCGGCCATCCACTGCGGGTACGGCAGCTTGCGTTTCCACAGGTACTCGGGGTTGAACAGTTTGCTGGCGTAGCGGGCCCCGGAATCGCACAGCACGGTGACAATGGTGTGCCCCGGCCCCATGTCCCGGGCCATGGCCACCGCGCCGGCAATATTGATACCCGATGAGCCGCCGACCGAGATGCCCTCGTCCTTGAGCAGGTCGTACACGTAGGGCAGTGCGTCGTCGTCCTCGACCTGGTGGGTGAAGTCCACGTTCAGACCGCTGAGGTTACCGGGCACGAAGGACACCCCGATGCCCTCGGCAATGGACTCGCCCGCAGCCCGCAGTTCACCGTTGTTGTAGTAACTGTACAGGGCCGAACCCATGGGGTCGGCCAGGCCTATGCGCACCTCGCGCTTGCGCTCGCGCAGCGCGTCCGCCACCCCGGCCAGGGTGCCGCCGGTGCCCACTGCGCAGATGAAGCCGTCCACGGTGCCCTCACTCTGCTCCCAGATCTCGCGCCCGGTGGTGTCGCGGTGCACCTGGCGATTGGCGGGATTGTCGAACTGACGCGCCCAGATCGCGCCGTGTGCCTCCTCCCGGGCGCGCCCTGCGGCGACGCGCTGCGCGGTGTGAATATAGTGATGGGAGTCGCTGTAGGGCACCGAGGGTACCAGCAGCAATTCGGCCCCGAGCATTTCCAGCTGCTGTATCTTCTCCCGGCTGGCGTTTTGCGGTGCGACGATGACGCACTCGTAGCCCAGGGCGTTGGCCACCAGCGTGAGCCCGATACCGGTGTTGCCCGCCGTACCCTCGACAATGACGCCGCCGGGCTGCAACTCACCGGCGGCTTCGGCGGCGCGGATGATGCCCAGCGCGGTCCGATCCTTCACCGAACCGCCGGGGTTCATGAACTCCGCTTTACCGTAAATCGCGCAGCCGGTGAGCTCCGATACCTGGCGCAGGTAGAGTAGCGGGGTGTTGCCGATGAGGTCGGGCAACTGGCATTTGGCGGGCATGGCGGTGCTCCTTGCGACAAAGAGGATGCGACAGTGAGTGTATCGATTGGGACATTATCCGGTTATTGCCGGTGTTTACCAAGCGTGTTGGGCTTTGCCGGTGCCAGCCCGTATAATCCCCGCTCCTCGAATCGACATGCCGGATACCCATGACCGTTCGCACGCGCGTAGCGCCGTCCCCCACGGGCGACCCCCATGTAGGCACGGCCTATATCGCCCTGTTCAACCTGTGTTTCGCCCGCGCTCACGGCGGCCAGTTCCTGCTGCGCATCGAAGATACCGATCAAAGCCGCAGCACGCCGGAATCCGAGCAGGCCATCCTGGACTCCCTGCGCTGGCTGGGTCTGGAGTGGGACGAGGGGCCGGATGTCGGCGGCAAACACGGGCCCTACCGCCAGAGCGAGCGCATGGACCTGTACGGCGCGTACGCCCGGCAGCTGGTGGACGCCGGCAAAGCGTTTGTCTGCTATCGCACCGCTGCAGAACTGGATGAGCTGCGCGAGGTGCGCCGCGCCGCGGGCAACCCCACGGCGCTCAAGCCATCGGACCTGCAACTGCCGGCAGACGAAGTGGCCCGCCGCCGGGACGCCGGTGAGCCCCACGTGATCCGCATGATGGTGCCGGAAGGGGAGGGTGTCTGTGCGGTACAGGACATGTTGCGCGGTACCGTTGAACTGGACTGGTCCATGGTGGACGCGCAGATCCTGCTCAAGTCCGACGGTATGCCCACCTACCACCTGGCGAACGTGGTGGACGACCACCTGATGGGTATCACCCACGTGCTGCGCGGTGAGGAGTGGCTCAATTCCGCCCCCAAGCACCAGTTGCTGTACGAGTATTTTGGCTGGGACATGCCGCAGTTGTGCCACCTGCCGCTGCTGCGCAACCCCGACAAGTCCAAGCTCAGCAAGCGCAAAAACCCCACCAGTATCGGCTACTACCAGCGCATGGGCTATCTGCCCGAGGCGCTGCTGAACTACCTGGGCCGCATGGGCTGGTCGATGCCCGACGAGAGCGAGAAATTCACCCTGCGGCAGATGCTGGACAACTTCGAGATCCAGCGCGTCTCACTGGGCGGGCCCATTTTCGATGTGGAAAAGCTGAACTGGCTGAACGGCCTGTGGATTCGCGAGAACCTCGATGAGCGGCAACTGGCGCAGCGCCTTATCGCCTGGGCCTACAACGAATCGAACCTGATGCAAGTGCTGCCCCACGCCCAGCCGCGCATGGCAACGCTCAGTGATTTTGCGCCGCTGGCGGCCTTCCTGGTGTCCGGCACCCTGCCCATCACTGAGGACAGCTTTGCCGGGGTGCGCGGCGCGCGCGAGGATATCGTCCGCGGGCTGCAGTTTGCCCTGTGGCGGATGGAAGCGCTGCGGCAGTGGCAGCGCGACGCGATCTGGGCTGAGCTCAAGGGGCTGGCCGACGCGACGGACACCAAGGTTAAGGATTTTCTGGCGCCAATTTTTGTGGCAATCGCCGGCTCCAGCGCATCCTTCTCCGTGGTGGACTCGATGCAGCTGCTGGGGCCTGATATGAGCCGGGCGCGCCTGCGCCACGCCATCGACGTACTCGGCGGCGTGTCGAAAAAAGCATTGAAGCGGCTCGAGAAAGAGTATCAGTCGCTGTAGGTGATGCCCTGGTCGCAATTACCACAGCCATACACGTTAACCGGAGGGGACATTAAGATATGGCGGGAAACATAGGCACATCGCTGTTGTCGACACTGCTGCGCGGCGCCAACGGTATCCAGAGTCACCCGGCCGCTGCCAGGCCGCGTAACATGCTGCAGCTCTATGACATGGAGAACTGCCCCCACTGCCGCCTGGTGCGCGAGGTACTCACGGAACTGGACCTGGACGTGGAAATCCTGCCCTGTCCCCGCGAGGGACAGCGGTTTAGACCCGAACTGGCAGCGCGCGGCGGCAAAGTGCAGGTGCCCTATCTGGTGGACCCCAATACCGCGACCGAGATGTACGAATCCCTGGACATCATCGACTACCTGTATGTCACCTACGCGCAGCGCAAGCTGCCCCTGAAGTGGCGGGCGGGGCGCCTGCAGACAGCGGGCTCACTGCTGGCGAGCGTCCCGCGCGGGAACAGAGGCTCACTGGCAAAGCCGGGCGTGGTGCCCGAGCAGCGGCTGGAACTGTACAGCTTTGAATCCAGCCCCTTTGCCCGCCCCGTGCGCGAGCTGCTGTGCGAGATGGAGATGCCCTATATTCTGCGTAGTTGTGGCCGCACCCAGGTGCGCGAGTGGATCGCGCCGCCGGTGCGTGCGGCGCTGGGAATCAGGCCCGAGAGCAAACTGCCAAACCGCGCGGCCCTGCACAGGGCCGAGGGCCGGGTTTCAATTCCCTATCTGTACGACCCGAATACCGGCCAGGGGCTGTTCGAATCCCGGGACATACTGGCGTATTTGCGCAACGCCTACTCAGACTGATATGGCCGTGGCGCACGATCCTGTTGACAGCGCCGCCGCCTGTCACTAAAATGCGCACCTCTTCGTTGCTCGTGTCCAGTTAAAAATCCTGCATGATCAACAGTTTACAAAGAAACATGGGGCTATAGCTCAGCTGGGAGAGCGCAACACTGGCAGTGTTGAGGTCAGCGGTTCGATCCCGCTTAGCTCCACCAAATTCCCTATACAAGTCAAGCAGTTATGTTTATGTCGCCATGGCTGCTTTTCGCCTCCGAAGCATTTCGGTTCTCAGCTCAAGAGCTTCGAAAGCTTGAGGCTCTAGTGAACGAAAATTGTACTACGCTTCTGGAGGCTTGGAATGGGTACTTTAGCAGTTGAGCTTCACCCTTTAGCTCATAATGTCAGCTTTACTGAAGATACCTTAAACGTCGATCTCGTAGATGGGCGCACGATCTCAGTGCCAATCGCTTGGTTTCCTACGCTTTCAAAGGCAACGCAGCCCCAGAGGGAAACCTGGGAGCTCCTGGGAGACGGAGAAGGCATCCACTGGCCTGAAATCGATGAGGACTTGAGCGTAGCGGGTCTCTTGGTTGGTGCCAGGTAGAAGCAGTTAACAAGCACATAAAATGTGACGCGCTTACAGCGCGCACTTTAAGTGGGCGTGTTCATACGATGAAGAATCCAAGTGACGGAAATATTCTGGACGCAATCTACAAAAAATATTACAAGGATTTCGTAAGCTACGACAAATCGACGCCGTCTCGCAGCTCAAAGATCTACGTGCCAATTGACTGTGCTCACATTGCGGAGGAGCTCGGAATGGATTCTGAAATTCTTTTCGGGCGTCTTGATTACTGACGGAAAACCCCGAGTCGGCGTCCAGTCGGTAAGCAAACGATAAAAGTCAGCAACAAGTTCCGCCGGCGCGCCATGCTTGAGCCGGATGGATATCCGCTCGCCAGTGCAATGAACTCAATTGGTATTGGTAAAGTGAGCAACCTCGACCATTCCGACTGACCGGGCCTGTTTATCAAAAGTCAATGTCGAGCTACATCCGCGGTTTTCGTTGATGACAGCTATGCATGCATCGCTAAAATCGGCGCTCCCAACTGAGAAGCGTTTGAGCGCGAAATAGCTATTCTCGCCCCGCCGCTCGTGCTGCCCAATCGCTTGCGCAAACGCAGCGGCGCATGAGTGAGATCGTTCAGCGGGCTACAATTGAACCATCAGAGAGCCCGCAATGATCAAAGACGCTCAGTCGATTACTATCGAGGCCCCGCCCGAGACGGTTTGGGAGCAAATTACAAACCTGGAGGGCGGCTACAAGTTCGAGCACGAGGAAGTGCGCGTGGTTTCGGACGACAAACGATTTCAAGATGGCTTGCGGTTTACCGAGAAGGAGCGTATTGGCGGGATACTGGCCGAAGTGGAGGCTGCAAACTATGACGTGATGCCGAACCGGCAATACCGATTTCGCGGAAATGCGGTCTACCATCACCTCGGGCTGAAGACTCCCCTGGAACAAGGCGAAACGTTCAGCCTGCGGCCCGACGGCGATGCAACAACACTGACTCTTGAATCGTGGGGGCGGTTCCCCGACACGCTCTTTGGGAAGGTACCAGAATTTTATGCGACAAAAATCCTGAACATCGATAAACCCCTCGCCGAACATGATCGCGGCGAGCTGGACGATTTTACAAACAGCATCGAGACGTCGAAAGCGGCCGACCCGCCAAAGACGCAATAACTGACCTTCGCAAGCGGGTGCACATAGCAGATAAAATGCTGCGCCGCCTATCGAGACCAACCGAAAGAGCAGTTCACGTGTGCAACGCCAAAGTTAGCCCACGATTGGGCGCCATCCGCTTCGGCGGTGGGCTCGGTAGATGCTGCCGCGGCGTCAATCATCCAATGCGAGGGAGAAAGTCATGTTGACTAGCGTCTTCAGTGTGCAGGAGTGGAGCATCATCGTCGGATTTGGTGTGCTCTGGCTCGGCATCCAGATCATCTGGGTAGCGCCGGTGCCGCGGCAATTGCGGCGCGGCGAGGTACCCCGGGCGCCCCGGGGAACACCCGAAGCGTTCGGCCTGTTCTGGGTCGATCAGTACGCCTGGATCGGCATCGGCCTCACGGCACTGGGCTTATTGGCCCTGGGCTATGGGGTGATCGCATGATACCCGCGACGCTGCTCTACGCCGGTTTGCTTGGTCTGCTGTCGGTATTGCTTGCCAACCAGGTACTGTATGTCAGGGTGCGTGCCAGCCGACAGCCCGCGTGGAAAGCCAGTACCGTAGTGCGGGTACAGGCCAATTTCACCGAAAACGTACCGCTTGCGCTGCTGCTTCTCTATCTCGTGGAAATGAGCGGAGCGGGTGCCGCGGCGGTGCATGTCTTCGGCGGTTCGCTGGTGCTGTTCCGGGTGCTGCACGCCTTCGGCATGAGCAGGAATGAAGGCGCCAACTACCCGCGGCTCATCGGTGCGCAAGGTACCTTTTTGCTGATTTCCATCATGAGCGTTGCGGCGCTATACCGGGGACTTGGTGGTTGATCGGGTCGCGACCCGATCATCGACATTTGCCGAGCGGGTATTGGGACAGGGCCGGCTGAGGAGCGACCAATCCGGTTTCTGCATCGAGGCGGCGACGGTGCCGGGATATACCCTGCAGTTCGCGGCGTCAGCTTGGGCCACCCCCGCTGAAAAATGCCACGGCGAGGAGCACGGCGGACACGGTGGCAGTGGCAACGGCGACCGGCCAGGACAGCAAGCCCCGCTCCACCGCCCGCAAACGCGGAGCGCTGCGCCGGCACAGGTTGCCGATCCAATCCAGACCTCCCGCCCCCAGCGATGCCCCGCGTGACGCGGCGCCCGACAGCCGTCGGAGCGCGCCGTCAATCCGCGCTTTTTCGTGCACGCAGGTGACTGCCAACAGGTACAGCACCAACGCCGCACCCAGCATGGCCAGCAGCGTGAACCAGAGCCCGGACGAGGTCAGTGTCGGGTCGATGAGCCTGGCAGCGCTCAGCGCGCCCGCCACCAGCGCCGTGCAGAACAGCCCCGGCGCTGCACCCGGGCGCCACGGGCGCACTGAACCGGGGAGTGGAACAAGCAGCAACAACACGCCGATCCTGCAGCCACCCGAGGCGACCAGTAACATCCCGACGAAAGCCAGGCCTTCCGCCTCGGCCCGGTAGACGGCGCGCAAGGCGTTAAACTCCGCTGTCCGGGCTTCTGCGTAAAGGTGCACGAGCAGTTCAAACAAAATAAGGTCGCCGAGCACCAGCAGCACAACCTGAGCGGCTGCCGTGCCGGCGTGACTCGGTCCGTGCACGTGCAGGAGTGCAGCGACGGTAGCGTAATCTGCGACGGCAAGCCCGGCGTAGAACAGCAGCGCGTCCTGTGCCAGCGCGCTGACCGGCGCCGGCGCCACCATCGCCTCGGGCAACCAGCCGTGCAGGGGCAACAGGGCGGCCTTCACTCCCAGTCCGCTGATGAGCAGGATGAAAATCCCGATCAGGGCAGCGTGCTGCGTGCTGTCCAGGCCGCTGACGATACCCTGGGGACGGAATTCCAGCGTGCCCGCCAGCGTGTACAGCCAGACCCGACCGCACCCAGCAGAAGCTGCACGCCGCCAAGCACGGTGTACAGCAGGTAGGCCTCCCCGGCGCGGCGGGCCACGCCCGTACCGCGATGCACCACCAGCGGGTACGTGGACAGCGTGAGCATTTCGTAGAACAGGATAAACGTGAGGAGGTTGCCCGCCATAGCGACGCCGACGGTGGCGGTGACACACAGACTGAAAAAACCAAAAAACCGGCTTCTGTGTGGCGATTGCTCGAGGTAGCCGACGGCATAGATGGTGGTCAGAAACCACAGCAGCGCAGACAGCGTGACGAACAGCAGGGACAGGGCGTCCGCGCGCAGCACCAGGGGGAGATTCGGCAGCAGCTCGAAACGGGCCTCGAAGGCCAGCTTGTGATAAACGCCCCAGAGTATCAGTCCGACCAGCAGCAGCTTGGACAGCGCACCCAGCAGGTTCAGTGCGGTGCGCAGGCGCACGCTGTCCTCGGCGAGAGTGAAGATCACCAGTCCGGGCAGCAGGGAGCTGGCGACCAGCGCCAGGGGAAGCGCCGTGCTGAGCAGCGGATCAATCAAGTCTGGCTCCCGGTGCAAATGGCTCGCCGATGGCCAGCAGATCCAGCGTGGCCGTGCCGAAAAAACCCAGCAGCACGGCCGCTGTCGCCAGCGCGAATGGTGCCCACTCCATGGCCCTGGCAACCGCGCGCGGCTCTCCCTGGGGGGCGCCGCTGGTGAAAGTTTGCACCAGCAGCTTGAACATATAGATAGCCGCCAGCAGACCCCCGAGCAGCAACACCAGGACTATCGGCCAACGCCCCTGCTCCAGGGCCGTTTGCAGCAGCAGCCATTTGCCGTTGAAGCCGCCACTCGGCGGCAATCCCATGATACTGACACCGGCCAGGCCAAGCGCTGCGGCGGTCAGCGGCATGCGCTGTACCACATGATCGAAATCGCGGATGCGGTCGTGCCCGGCAAACGCCAGCAGGTTGCCGGCGGCCATGAACATGGCCGCCTTCGCCAGTCCATGCGTGAACACCAGCAGGAGAATTCCGCCCCAGGCGATCGAACTGCCAGGGACGACCAATGGTAGGGGGAGAAAGAAGTACCCGAGCTGCGCGACCGTGGAATAGGCGACAAGCATCTTGGCCCGCTCCTGCAGGGTGGCCTGCACAGATCCCCAGATCACCGCGACCCCACCGAGAATTGCCAGCAGATTCGCAGCCCCACCGCCAATACCGGGGAACACCTCGATCCACAGCCGTAGCAGGACATAAAACCCCACCCTGACCACGAGCGCGGACAGGGCCGCACTTACCGGTGCCGACGCACTCGAATGCGCCGCCGGCAGCCAGAAATGAAACGGGAACAGCGCCGTCTTCAGCAACGGTCCAATCGCCATGGCGGCAAAGGCAGCGACCGCCACCGGGGCCGGTATGGCAGCCAGACCTACCTGCACCAGGTCCACGCTGCCGGCGCTGTGTACAGCAGGGCCACAGCGAGAAGGTAGGTCATGGAGCCCAGCAGCGTCGTCAGCAGGTAGCGCATCGCGGCCACCAGCGCCTCGCGCTGACCCCGCATGGCGGTCAATGCCACCGCGGCGAGGCCCACCAGTTCCAGCGTTACATACAGGTTGAACAGATCTCGGGACAGGAACAGTGCATTCATTGCTGCGAGCAGCAGGAACCACAGCGGCCAGAAATGCCGCGCAGAGGAGGCAGAGAAATACGCCGTCGAATAGACGCTGATGCCAGCGCCAGCGCGTAAAGTGCCGTGCAGGTCAGTCCGATGCCGAGCAATGCATACAGCTGCGCCGGTTTCATTGGTGGGCGCCGATACGCGCCGTGCCGGCAACTAAGGTGTGCAGCGTGAAGGCAATGGACAGCATGGCAAAGCTCTCGATCACTAGAATCAGCGTTCCCGCCGCGTCCACCGGGTATCCGACGCCGGTCTCTGACAGGCGCGCCATCACCGGCGCGGACAGTCCACCTCCGGAGGCCGGGATCTGCAGCACGGCATATCCCGCGCCGGCAGCGATCAGCGCCAGCAATACAGCGAAACTCCGGCGGGCGAAGGCGATCACGCGCCCTCCTTCGGGCCGGTGCGCAGGCGCTCGAGACGCCCCAGCGCAGACATCAGCAGCGCGCCGGTCAGACCGGCGCCGATCGCCGCCTCGGCCATGGCCGCATCCATGCCAACGCCATGAGCAGACCAAACGCCACAAACAGCACGACTGACTCGAACAGGTCGCGGCTGAACAGGCAGTGCCAGGCCAGCCCCAGCAGTCCCGCGGCAAGTCCGCCATCGAACGCCCAGTCAAATTATCGTCATCGCGTCCACGGCTTTACTCCGCGGCGCAGGCTATCACGGGAAACCAGGTGGGCGACGCTCGCGCTCGCCACCAGCACCAGCCACCAGACCAGCAACATCTTGCCGGCCCCTGCCGGGCAGCCAGACTGGAGTGACAGCCCGGCAACCACCAGGCCAAAGCCGACATTGTCGGCCTTCGTGAGTGCATGCAGGCGCGTATAAACATCCGGGAAGCGCAGCAGGCCCAGCGTGCCCGCGAAGAAGAAAAATCCGCCGAGTAGCAGGCAGCCAGCGGCGATTCAGTCCATCATTGAGTCTCCCGGGCCGGCGACGCGCGGCGCACGAAGGCGACGTCGAAGGCGGCGGCCAGCGAGCGCAGAAGAAACGCGGGGAGAAAACGTACAAGACGGGTGACGTTGACATGGGTGCGCGGTACCAGATGTGTACTGACGATAGCGGCGATCAACACGGCGGGGGCGCCGACAACCCATGAGGCGGCACCCGTGGCACCGGCCAGCAAGAGCCAAAGCACGCTGAGGGCAAGTAATCGCCGCAGCAGCGACAACACCCATATGGTGGAGAAAACCGCCATGCAAGTGCGCTACCTGACCCAAGGGCTTCAGGATATACGCAGATGCATGGGCCGGTCAAAATCGCTCGCGCTTAGGGGGAACAGCTCTAGCGCCGCAGTGTTTCGGAAGGTCTCTCGCCGAACAGCTTCTGGTAATTCCGGCTAAAGTTACCGGGATTGTAAAAGCCCCACTTTGCGGCAACGTCGGCCACCGTGACATCGATGGGACTGGCCGCTATCAGCTCTTCTCTGGCGCGGTGCATCTTGCACTGTCTGATGAAGGCGTTTGGTCCGAGGCTGTAGTGCCGGGCAAAGCCCGACTGCAGGCTGCGCAGGCTGACGCCGGTCGCTTCCACCAGATCGGTCAGGGTGATCACCTGCTCGAGGTTGGCGTGAATATAGTCCACCGCTCGCTTGATGTAGAACGGCCGGACCTGCCGGCCGCTGTGCTGTAGTTCGCTGGCCAGGGAGTGTGGCTGCGCGCTCAGCAGGGCGGTCACCAGGGTTTCCTGGAACGGCTGCATCAGTACACCGCGGTTGAGGAGTGAATCGGGCGCATCGGCCTCGAGCAAAATCATGTTGAGAACATTGAACAGGCTGGTGCCTGCGGCCGTGGTGAAGTCCAGGGTCGGTGCAAAGCGGATCTCCCGCTGCAACTCGAGATCAAACAGCTTGCAGCAATAGTGCTGCAGGGTGCTCCGCGGAATGCGGGTCACTACCGAGGTGCTGCTGGACTCCCACTCGACGGCCACCCGGCCCCCGGGCGAATCGACCCGTGCCCGCCCCCGACTCAGCACGATAGTCCTGTCGCCGAGATCGCTGCGTACCCGGCCGTGGATGGGAATAATAATGTTGACCGACTCCAGCGTTTCAGAGGCGATCTTGAGCGGGCCGTCAAAGTGCATACCGAAGATCTGCACGTCTGCCAACTGATAGCGGTTTATCTGTATCCCGTTTTTCCTGGAGTTCCTGCAGGCAACGAAACGGCGCGGCTCTACCGCCGTCTCCAGGGCCTGCTCCGCATCCGCCAGCGTCCGGGCGTCGAGGAACTTGTGTGACGCCAGCGGGGGCGCCCGGCTGTCTAGCAGAAAATTATGCATAAGGGGCGCAATTGATAGCGAAAATGGTTGTAAATCACCTGAGCAGCCCTGTCGTTACTCTTGCTGTGGCTATGCGTGTGGCTATGGTCTGAACCGTAGCAGAGGGCCTGGCCGGACGCAATAATTGCGCGTAGCGACAACTGCCTGCGTTTTTTGCATCACTCCCGACCGCCGCCCTTGGGTAAGTTTAGGGCGTGGTTGGCGGCAGGGCGTGTGAGCAGGCCCCGTCCACTTCGATCTTTAGAATAAACAGGACACGGATAATGAAAAACAGCCCCGTAGCAGTCACGTCAACCGGTGAGTTTAAGCACAGGTCTCTGCTGGAGGCCTGCACCATGTCAGCCCTGCTGGGGCTGACCGGTAATTCGCTGCAGGCGGCCGTGCTGGAAGAGGTAGTGGTCACTGCGCAGAAACGCGAGGAGAGCTTGCAGGACGTGCCCATTTCAATCACGGCGGTAACCGGCAGCAGCCTGCGCTCGGCCGGCATTGCAAAAATGGAGGACCTGGCGCCGTCCATTCCCAACTTCCAGTTTTCCGAGGCCGTTTCCGGCAGCGACAACATGTTCATGCGCGGCATCGGCTCCGGCCCCAACTACGGCTTCGAGCAGGCCGTGGGGCAGGTGGTGGATGGCTTTTTCTTCGGGCGCAGCCGCTTCGGGCGGGCCACCTTTCTCGACGTTGAGCGGGTGGAGGTGCTGAAGGGGCCGCAGGGCGCCCTGATCGGCAAGAATACCTCCGGCGGTGCCATCAATATTACCACGGCAAAGCCGACGCAGGAGTTTGAGGCCTGGATTTCGCCCACCTGGGAGTTCGAAGCCAACGAGGGCTACACCGTCGAGGGCGCCGTGTCCGGTTCCCTGACAGAGAACCTGCGCGCGCGCCTGGCGGCGCGGGTGGACGACCGCGACGGTTACGTCCACAACGATATTACCGGCGATGACCAGCAGGAACAGGACGACATGACAGCGCGTCTCACCCTGGTGTGGGACCTGGCGGAGAACGCCGCTGCAACCCTGATGGTGCAGACGGGCGATTTCGATCGCCAGGGCCGCACCCGGCAGTTGTCGCTGTGCGGTGCGCCGCTGCGTAACTTCGATCCCGACGGCCCCGGCCCGGCGCCGGCGGGCGCGCTGTTCAATTCCCTGGTGGCACAGGGCGAGGACTGCGCGGCAAACTATCACCGCAACGTGGTCAATACCCACCACGGTAGAGGCAACTTCGAAGGCTTCGAAACGGACTTCGATATCTACGGCGTGACGCTCAACTGGGAGCTGGAGGGCGTGACCGTCACCTCCCTGACCGGCTACGCCGAATACCAGACCCTGGACGAGGCGGATATCGACGCGACCATTGCCGAAATCGCGGGAATGGAGGCGACCGAGGATTACGAGCAGTGGTCACAGGAACTGCGCATGGTATCGGATACTGGCGGTGCCATGGACTACATTGCCGGCGTCTTCGTGCAGCACACCGAGCAGACCACCCACTTCCGCCGCGATTTTGCGGCGCTGCCGGGTATCGATACCATCGGCTCCAACCTGATCCGCACCGACCAGGAGGGCGACACCTACGCCCTGTTCGGCAATGTCACCTGGCGGTTCAGCGAACGCTGGGGCATCACCCTGGGCGGGCGCTACACGCGCGAAAAAAAGGAGGCCGACCAGGTGCAGTTCGGCACTGAACTGTACACCGTCACGCCGGCGGTATTGAACCCGGTGCTGCTGCCCGGGCCCGGCGCGCCCAACCCCGCGGCGCCGGCGCACCGGGTGAGCGGCGACAGGACGGAAAACGCCTTTTCTCCGACGCTGAACATAACCTGGCACGCCACCCACGACAGCATGTATTACGCCAGCGCGCGGCGCGGCTTCAAGGGCGGCGGCTTCGATCACCAGTTCAGTGCGCCACAGAGCGGCAACCTGAACAGTTTCGAGTTCGAGGAAGAGGAGGTCACCGCCTTTGAAGTCGGCGCCAAACTCACGCTGGCCGACGGCGCCGCACAGTTCAATGTGGCCCTGTTTCGCAGCGAGTACGACGACCTGCAGGTGAGTGCGCTGGACTCCGCCAACACCACGTTCAATGTGGGCAATGCGGCATCGGCAACCACCCAGGGTATCGAGGCGGATCTGAAGTGGGCCGCGACCGAGCGCCTCACGCTGAACATCGCCGGGGCCTGGCTGGACGCCGAGTACGACGACTATGAAGACGCGCCCTGCAATACCCACCAGGTGCTCGCCGCTACCTGTCCGAACCCGGCTGCCGGGACGCAGGATTTGAGCGGTCAGTCGCTGCAGTACGCGCCCGATGTCAGTGTGACCGCCAGTGCCGAGTATGTCTGGCCGCTGGGGGCGGCGCTGGAGCTGATCGGCTTCGTGCAGATGGTGTATTCCGATGAGTTTGCCCTGTCGCTGGACCTGGACCCCAACCTCTACCAGGATTCCTACACCAAGTACGACGCCAGATTGACCCTGGCGGATACCGGCGGGCGCTGGGAGCTCTCGCTCATCGGGCGCAACCTGAACGATGAGACCACCACCAATTTCGGCAATGACGGACTCGGCGGCGGCTTTATGGCGGGCACGTATTTTCGCATGGTGGACATGCCCAGGGCCGTGGCAGTGCAGGCCCGGCTGAATTTTTAAATTGGAGTTGACTATGTTGTTTCAAAGACCACAGCCCGGTGCCGCTGTTCTGAGTGCACTCTTGCTCGGCGGTGTCGCGCACGCTTACCAGCCCGATCAGCCCTTTGTCGAGGCACAGAAGAAACACGCCCAGCAATGGGCGCAGGAAGACGCGGCGCTGGATGAGCGACTGGCCGAACTCGAGCAAAAATACGGCAAGCGGCCGAATATCGTCTACATCCTGGCGGACGATATCGGCTGGGGCGAGCTGGGCTCCTACAGCGGCGGCATCCTGCGCGGCACACCCACGCCCAACCTGGACGCCATGGCGCAGCAGGGCATGAAGTTCATGTCGCACTACTCCGAGCCCTCCTGCACCCCCACGCGCCTGGCGCTGCTGACCGGGCGCTACCCGGTGCGCACCGGCGTCGATGTCGTGCTGTGGCCCGGCCAGCAGCAGGGCCTGGCCGACGGGGAAGTCACGGTGGCCGAGATGCTCGCGCAGGCCGGCTACAAAACGGCCATGTTCGGCAAGTGGCATGTGGGTGAACTGGAAGAACACGCCCCGGAAAACCAGGGTTTCGACTACGCCTACTACGGCCTGTACAACGGCAAGCCTTACTCCTGGGCCAACATGGATGCCTTCTACAAGGCCGAAACTATCGACGGCAATGGCTTCGAGTACGACTTCCCCGGGACCCTGGAGGACTACCAGGAGAAGTACGGTATCGAGGTGCACGGCCACTTCGAAGGGATCAAGGGCAAGGGGCGCCGGGAGGTGGAGCCCTTGGGCGCGACCTCGATGCCCACTATGGAAAGCGGCAATATCGAGCGCATAAAAAACTACATTCGTGACAATGCCCAAGCGGAGCAGCCCTTCTTCATCTACTGGGCCAGCTATGCGCAGCAGATGGCGGCCTCGCCCAAAGCCTTCCGCGGCCGGCCCGGCTACGACGTGCCCAACCTGCAGTCCGCGGAGTTGGCGCAACACGACGACTACGTGCAGGAGCTACTGGACACCCTGCGCGAGCAGGGCATTGCCGAGAATACCCTGGTGGTGTGGGTCAGTGACAACGGCCCGATGTATGCCTTCTGGCCCAACAGCGGCTACTCCTGGCTGCGCGGCGGCAAGGGCGAAGTCTACGAAGGCGGCGTGCGCACTCCCGGTATCGCCTGGTGGCCCGGCATGATCGAGCCGGGGCAGACCGTCATCGACCTGCTGTCCACCACCGACCTCTTTACCACCGCGGCCCGAATCGCCGGCGTGCGGGACGAGATACCCTCCGACCGGGTGGTCGACGGCCTGGACCAGACGGCGCTGCTGCTCAACGGCAACGGGCACGGTCGCCGCAATTACATTTTCCACTACAGCGGCAACCGGCTGGCAGCGGTGCGCATGGACAACATGAAACTGCACATCAAGCCCGGCAGCCAGGGCGGCTTGCCGAACATGGAGGTGTACAATATCACCCGCGATCCGGGCGAGAAGTTCGGCTCGATGTACTACCAGCTATCCTACGTGGTGCCCTTCCAGCGCCTGATTGGCAAGCACCGCCGGGCTATCGAGAAGTTCCCGCACCGCAAGCTGCCGACGGGGACGTTTGTCGAGTAGCAGTGCCTGCTCGAGCGGGCGAAGTCACGCGGTACCGCGCCCGAGGGGCGGTACCGCTAGGTGGCTCGAGCTAACTGTCGTCTGCGGCGATCAATCCGCAGCCGGAACCGGGGCCGCAGCCGGGGCAGTGCGCAGGGCCACCATGACCATGGGAACCACCAGCAAGCCGGCCATGATTCCGGCCCAGATACCCTTGAAGATGGCGTAGCTCACCGGATGGACTGCCTGTACACCGGCCAGGTAGAAGCCGGCCAGCGTCAGTGTCCCGATGGCGCACATGCCGAACAGACCAAACAGTACCGCGCTCTTGAAGGTACTGGCGGGCAGCCGGTTGGCGATGGATTGCATCAGGGAATCGGCTCCCAGATCGATGGCTTGCAGCTTGCCCTTGTTGAGCTTGCTGCGCTGCAGCGGTATGACGATCAGGGCCACGATAAAGGGCAGCAGCAGCCCGGTGGCCAGCACGTCCACTACGAAGCTGTGTTCGCCGCCCCAGCGCAGGGCCGGACCGTTCCTGAGCAGCAGCCAGGCGATGAGTCCGTTGAAAAAAGCGTTGGAAATCCCCGCTACCAGCACTTCGTGCCGCAGGTGGTCCCTGGCGGTTGCTGCTCCTGTCATGGTCTGTCGCTCCAGTTCAGTCGGTTCAACACACAAGTATGCCAAACCGCAATGACTTGCGCATAGGACGTGTACAGCCAGATTCGTGGACATTAGCGGCCAGCCGGCCACCGCTATACGTTCTCGCCACAGTCGATGGGCCTGCGGCGCCCGCCCGCGCGCCCCCGGTGGCGCTCTCGCGCCGTTGTGCTATGCTTTGGCAACTATAACGAAACATGGATCCAGAGAGCTGGTAATCTATGGCGGAGATTACGGTACCGGCGAAGAAATTCCGGCGTATTCTGAACTACCTCAACCGCATCGGTCTCGATGCGCAGTCCGTTGCCATCGCGGCGGACCTGCAGCCGGAGCGCCTGGCCCGGCTCAACCCCGAGCAGCGGCTGCCAGCCATGCACTACTCGCGCCTGTACAAAGCCGCAGCGGAGCAAATGCAGACCGTCAGACAGCCGCTGCCCTGGGGTGCCGGCCTGGGCGGCGAGTCCTTTGCCATGATGTGCCACTGCGTGATCGGGGCCCGCACACTGGGCGGCGCCCTGCGTCTTGCGCAGCGCTACGACGACTTGTTGTACCCGATCAACGGCTATCGTATGTGTCTGCTGGAGGAGCCCGGCAGCTCGCTGATCAAGTTGAGTTACACCATCGATGTACCGCGCGGCGCCGCGCCGCTGATGCCCGCCGACTGGGACCGCGCGGACGCCACCTGCACGGTGGCGCGCGCCTCGGGTCTGATTGTCTGGCGCACATTTTGCGGCTGGCTTATCGGCCAGAACCTGGCGGTGCGGGAAGTGCGTGTCGACGCACCGCAGCCCGGCGCCTGTTACCGCAACAGTCTGGCCAGAACCTTCGCTGCGCCGGTGCACTTTGCAGCGGATGAAAACACCTTCAGTTTCGAGCGCGACATGCTCGAGCGCCGCCTGGTCCACACCACGGAATCGCTGGAGGAGTTCCTCAGCAACAGCGTCTACCATCTCATCGCCATGGACCAGTTGTCGGTCAGCACCAGCGCGGCGATCAAGTCCCTGGTAGCCATCGAATTACCCAAGGGTATGCCGTCCTTTTCCAGCGTGGCGTCCATGCTGTATATGTCGGAATCGAGCCTGCGGCGCCGCCTGCAGGGTGAGCAGACCAGTTACCAGGCGATCAAGGACGCGGTGCGCTGCGAGGTGGCCATGGACAAGCTGCTGCATGAGAACGCCCGGGTCGCCGACCTGGCCGAACAACTGGGTTTTACCGAGGCGAGCTCCTTCGTACGCTCCTTCAAGAGCTGGACCGGACAGACGCCCAAGTCCTACAAGGACAATATGCAGTCACTGGCCCGGGCCTGAAATTCCACTCGGGGCGATAGCCCCCAACCCTGGCTGATCTGGCTCCGGCCGTGATGAACAGGCATCGCAGGTTGGAGCGGTCGATGTGTTTATGGCTCGAAGAGTATGACCTGGCGCACGGCTTCGCCGCGGTGCAGGCGGTCGAAGCCCGCATTGATTTCTTCCAGTCGCAGGGTGCCGCTCAACAGGCGATCTACTGGCAGTCGTCCCGCTTTATAGAGCGCTATATAGCGCGGGATGTCTCGCAGCGGTACACAGCTGCCGATATAGCTGCCCTTTAGTGTGCGCTCTTCTCCCACCAGTGACACGACATTCACCGGCAGGCGGGCATCGGGCGGCGGCAGGCCTGCAGTCACCGTCATGCCCCCGCGACGGGTCATGGCCATGGCATTGTCCAGCGCTCTGATCGATCCCGCCATTTCAAAGGCGACATGGGCGCCGCCGCCAGTGGCGGCCCTGACCTGTTCCACCGCGTCCGCGTCCGCGCCGTTCACTGTGTGGGTCGCCCCCAGCGAGCGGGCCAGGTGCAGCTTTTCGTCCGAGAGATCGACTGCAACCACCGGATTGACTCCGGTACCGACACACCCGATAAGCGCCGCCAGGCCGACTCCGCCGAGGCCGATCACCACTGCGCTCTGACCGGCGCGAATTTGCGCGGTATTGATTGCCGCGCCCACGCCGGTCAAGACCGCGCAGCCAAACAGCGCCGCCTGTTCCAGCGGCAGGGCGGGGTCGACCTTGACCAGCGAGCGGCACGAAACCACCGCGTGCCGGGCAAAGGCGGAACAGCCCAGGTGATGATACAGGTCGCCCTGTGGACCGTGCAGACGGATACCTCCACCGAGCAGTGTGCCCGCGCTGTTGGCCGCCGCACCGGGTTCACACAGTGCGGGCCGCCCTTCGGCACAGGGCAGGCAGTGGCCGCAGCTCGGCATAAACGTCATTACCACATGATCGCCGGGAAGGAGGGTATTTACCCCGGGCCCCAATTTCTCGACCGTGCCGGCAGCTTCATGCCCCAGTGCCATCGGCGTGGGGCGCGGACGGTCTCCATTGATGACGGACAGATCCGAATGACAAAGTCCCGCGGCGCCAATTCGCACCAACACTTCGCCTTCCTGCGGTGGATCCAGTTCGACCTCATGGATTGTCAGCGGGCGCGAGGTCTCGTAGGGACAGGTCGCGCCCATTTTAGTCAGTATTGCGGCTTTCGTTATCATCCTGTACTCCTCGCGGTGGCGGCTTACCGGATACTCACAGACTCTCGACTTTGCGCACAACCGTATTGCGTAACTCCCGTTTCAGGATGTTGCCGATGGCGCTGCGCAACATAGCATCTCACAGCTTGTGTCCCGGTGAAACAACTCACCAACAGCCTCAGGCATTAGCGCGCTCGATCTGCTGCACCAGTTTGCGCGCATCGAGGATGGCCCCGTCGATATAGCCCACGCTGTGGCAATCACCGATCTGGTGCACTTGTGCACTGCCCCCGGACAATTGCGCCGGCAGGCTGTCATCAGGCTGTGCCCCCATGGCGATAATCACTTGCTTGCAGGGCGTCGACTGCGGCTCGTTTTTTAGCTCGTAGCGCACGCTGTCCGGGGTGATTTCAATCGCGTCTACCGATTTGTGGATGGTCGCGCCGTGCTCGCGCAACTGGTGCAACACCCTGGCCCGGCGCACAATGGCCAGTTCCGCACCCAGGTCGGGGCCCGGCTCCAGCACCGTTATTTTGCGGCCGCGCTCCACCAGGTATTCAGCCAGCTCCAGTCCCACCAGACCACCGCCAATGATGACGACCTCGCCCGCGATGGGCATCCACAGTTTGCTGCCAAAGCGCAGCAGGGCGATATTGCGTGTCATCTGCGAGAGCTGCGCCGCCTTGACCAGCAGGCGCTGCAGCGGCGAGAGCTTGGCGATCGCGGCGCTATGGTCGCCAAACAGCACGCCGCGCAGCTCCTCGCCATCGAACACATGCCGCTGATCCTTGCCGGGAATGGCTGGTGCCTGGCGCAGGGCACCGGTGGCGAGAATCACGTGGTCGGCATGCTCCGCAGCCACGGCGTCGCTGGTAGCGGCTTTGCCCAGTTGGATGTCGATCGGCAGCGCGCGCACGGCGTGTGCCAGGTAATTGACCAGCTTTTCGTTGGGTTCGTACGCCAGGCCGGCAATGCGCGCAGTGCCTCCCAGATCCCGACTCTTGTCCCACAGGCTGACCCGGTGGCCTTTCTCTGCCAGCAGGCGGGCCGCCTCCATCCCACCGGGGCCGGCACCGATCACCAGAATTTTCCTGCCCTCGCTGCTGCGGGCGAGAATATCGCCTTCGTGCTCCCGGCCGGTGCAGTGATTGACCGCGCAGACCACCGGCTGGTTGATAAAGATCTGGCTGACACAGATGTAGCAGTAAATACAGGGGCGTATGGATTTGTCCTGTCCCGCCAGCAGTTTGTTGGGCAGTTCCGGATCGGCCAGCAGGCGCCGGCCCATGGCCAGAAAATCAAAGCTGCCCTGGGCAATGTGGCGTTCGCCGACCTCCGGTTCGATCCTGCCCACGCCGATCACCGGGATGCTCACGGCTTTTTTCACCGCCTGTGCGAACGCGATGAAACCGCCGGGTTCGTGCACCAGCGGCGCTTCGGTAAAGGCGATGGCGTGCGCCACGCTGCCGTAGGCGCTGACATCGATGGCGTCCGCCCCGGCGGACTCGCAAAGGCGCGCGGTCTCGACACAGTCGGCCGGTGTTATGCCGCCTTCGATGCGGTATTCCATCCCGTCCAGGCGCACCAGGATGGGAAACGTGTCGCTGGTTGCCGCGCGTACCGCGCGAATGGTCTCGAGCAGGAAGCGGGCCCGGTTTTCCACAGAACCACCGTAGTCATCGCTGCGCTTGTTGGTGTAGGGAGACAGGAAGTTGGCCAGCAGGTAACCGTGCCCGGCGTGTAATTCGACGCCGTCGAAGCCGGCGCGCCGGGCCCGGGCGGCGGCCGCGGCAAATCCCGCGACTGCCTCGGCGATCTGTTCGACGGACATCTCGTAGTAGCTGGGCCCCTTGCCATCGGGACCGGCGGCCTTGATGAAGTTGCCGATCTCGGCCCGGGTCAGCACATTGAACATGTTGCTGTGGCTGGGCGTGACCGGCGAGGGTACCGGAATGGGCCGCCCCGCGGCGGTATCGGCCTGGGCCATCTTGCCGCTGTGGTTGAGCTGGGCGACGATTTTGGCGCCGTGCTGCTGTACCCGCTGCGCCAGCTCGCTCAAGCCGGGCAGAAAGTCATCCGAGGAAAAGCCGATGTTGTTGGGCATACTGGCGCCGTTGGGGTAAAACGCCGCCGACGTCTCCAGTACGATCAGGCCCGTGCCGCCCCTGGCGCGCGCCTCGTAGTAGGCAATGAGGCGTTCTGTGCAGTGCCCGTTCTCATCGGCAAAGTTCGTTCCCATGGCGGCCATCACGATGCGATTGCGCAGATCGAGTCCGGCGATGCGGCCCGGTGAAAGTAGTTTGGGAAAGTTATGTGACATACCGTACACCCGTCTTGTAGCTGTGGCAGTGTATAAGGATAGGCCAAAAAAAAACGGCTTGCAGGTCCGCTCGGTTCAGAATCATAGACATTTGCGTTCGAGCCGTGCCGCGGCCGGTGCCGGTTTCCAAAACGAAGAAAAGTGAGCGTCGCTGTGTGGTCAGTTTTGCGCCGCTGCACTAAACTCACTGGCATGTAACAATAATACTGGTCCGGTTTCGCAACAGGCGGCGGCCTGTACTGCCGGCCTTGCACCATCCAGCAGGAGTCGTTATGACACACCTTAGCAGCCGCAGGGACTTACTCAAACTCAGCTTGACCATGGCCGCCGCGGCTGCGGCGGCGCCCGCACTGGGGCGCTCCGGCGGTCGCGCCCTGACCTTCGAGGAGTACCGGACTTACGATGCCCTCGGCCTGGCGCAACTGGTGAGAAACGGGGAAGTGTCGCCGATGGAATTGCTGGATATCGCCCTGGCGCGCAGCGCGGCGGTCAATCCGCGCATCAATTACCTGGTAGAAGAGCTCTCTGACTCTGCCCGTGCGAGTGTCCGCACCGGCCTGCCGCAGGGTCCCTTTACCGGTGTGCCGTTCCTGCTCAAGGATCTGGGTATGGCATTGCAGGGCACGGTGACCACCAATGGCTCGCGCTTCTATCGGGACGCGCGCATGGATTACACCAGCACCGTGGTACAGCGTTATCAGGACGCCGGACTGGTCATTTTCGGCAAAACCGCCAGTCCCGAGTTCGGTGGGACCCCGACTACCGAGTCGATTCTGTTCGGCGACACGCGCAACCCCTGGGATTTGACGCGCAGCGCGGGCGGTTCTTCCGGCGGCTCCGCGGCCGCGGTCGCCGCCGGGGTCCTGCCCGCGGCCAATGGCACCGACGGCGGTGGCTCGATTCGCATTCCCGCCTCCTGCTGCGGTTTGTTCGGGATGAAGCCCAGCCGCGGCCGGGTGCCCAGCGGCCCGAAAAAACTGTCATCGATTATGAGCGTGACACACGCGCTGTCGCGCAGCGTGCGCGACAGCGCGGCACTGCTGGATGCCACGCGCGGTCCGGAGCCCGGGCAGACCACGATTGCCCCGCGTCCGGCGCGCAGTTATCTGGAAGTCGCGGGCATCCCCCCAAAGAACTTGCGGATTGGTTTGATCACCACGCCAATTACCCATAGTCCGGTCGATGCCGAATGCACCCGGGCGGCCGCCAGTGCGGCACAGCTGTGCGCAAGCCTCGGTCACCTCGTGCAGGAGGTCACCTTGCCGATTGACCCGCGGGCGTTCTTTGCCAGCACCCGCGTCATCATGGGGGTGGGAACGGTGATGCGGGTGGTTGCCCGCGAGCAGCAACTGGGCAGGAAGGCAACTGAAAACGATCTGGAACCGATTATCTGGCAGCGCTACCGGGATTCACTTGGCTATACCGCCCAACAACTGGCGGCCGCCGAGCAGGGCGTGGAGCAGGCCGCCCGGCAGATGGCCCTGCTGCAGCAGGATGTCGACGTGCTGCTGTCGCCTACGCTGGCCGCACCGCCGGTCAAGTTGGGCAAGCTGAGCCTGAACCAGGACAACGCCGCCTACGAAAAAGAGGCCATCAACACATCCGCTTTTACCATGCTCTACAATGCCACCGGGCAGCCGGCGATGTCCGTGCCGCTGCACTGGACGCCCGGGGGCCTGCCGGTGGGCGTGATGTTTGCCGGGCGCTATGGGGAAGAGGGGCTGCTGTTTCAACTGGCCGGGCAACTGGAGCAGGCCAGTCCCTGGTTTGAGAAAGTGCCGCCGCTATAGGCAAAAAACCCGCGGCTAAAAAAAGCAGCCTGTGGTGACAGGCTGCTGTTGCGTAGCAGTTGGGTCAGTGGGGTACTCAGGCGGCCTTGCTGGTGCTGAATGTCTCCTTGACGGATTCAACGGCGTCTTCCACCTGCTCCTGGACTTTTTCGAGCTGGGCCTTGGATTCTTTGGCGAAGTCGCGCGACGCCAGCTTGTCAAAGCGCTCGTTCAGTTGCGTGCGGAGCTTGCTGCCGCGCTTTTCCAGTTCTTTGATGCGCTTTTCGCCTTGCTTGCGCGAGCTTTCCAGGTTTTCCTGCAGCATGTCGATGCCGTGGCCGATCACGCCCAGGTAGATATTGACCGCTTTTTCGGCCCGCTGCTTCATGGAATTTTCCGGCGCAGCAGCGCGCTTCGCGCCCTTCTTCGGGCCGGGCTTTTTGCGGGCGGCGGTCTTGGTAGTAGTACTTTTTTGAGTGGCCATGTTAAATCTCCTTGGTCCAAGCGTAGTAGATGCAAATCATTGGATCAGCATGGTGGCTGCCAATGGTGGTGAAGATACCGACAAAAATTAGAATGATCCGCCTAATTTGCAAAATATTTTTTCCACGCGGCCAGGTGGGGTGCGACGACAGGCCCGATAAAGAAAAACCGACCCACCGGGCCAGGTGGGTCGGTTGTCGATTGTCGGTCTCGACCGGCTGGCTGGCGGGGCCTGGCGCAGGGTCGACTAGAAATGAACCCCCTTCATCAGCGCCGCCATGGCCACCTGCTCGCTGGTGGCTTCCGTCGACTCCTGGGCGGGTTTGCTGCCCTTGGCCGCCTGCGAGTCGGGGAACATGCGGAAGGTGGCGTTGTTGGTAATCTCCACGAACTTGGGGAAGAGGGCGCCCATGACGGACAGGAACCTGCCCATGCCGGTGGCGACGCGCTTGGGCTTGTTGATCACGGCCTCCACCACCAGATCGACCGCTTCGCTGACTTCCAGGGCCGGGGCGTACTCGTAAATTTTGGTGGGCGCGATCATCTCGGTGCGCACCAGGGGCATGTTGATATTGGTGAAACTGATGTTCTTGTCGGAAAACTCGGAGGCGGCACAGATGGAGAAGGCTTCCAGCGCTGACTTGGAGGCCACATAGGCGGAAAAGCGCGGTGGGTAATTCAGCACGCCCATCGAGGAAATATTGATAATGTGTCCGCGCCGTTTGGCCGTCATCCCGGGCAGCACCCGCAGAATCATGCGCAGCGCGCCGAAGTAGTTGAGCTGCATGGTGCGTTCGAAGTCGTGAAACCGATCGTAGGCCAGTTCGACCGAACGCCGGATGGAGCGCCCCGCATTGTTGATCAGGATATCGACCTGCCCGAGGTCCTTCTCGATCTCTGCGACCACGCGGTCACAGGCTTCCATATCGGCAATATCCACGGTGTAGCAGTGTGCCCTGCCGCCATCCGCCTCGATCTGGGTTTTGGTCTCTTCCAGTTTTTCCATGCTGCGCGCGGTCAGAATCACCGTCGCGCCGGCTTTGGCCAGGCGCAGGGCGGTGGCTTTGCCGATACCGGCCGAGGCGCCGGTGATCAGCACCAGGCGGTCGCTGACCTGGCCTTCCAGGGTGCGGTCGATGAACAGGTCCGGGTCCAGATTGCGCTCCCAGTAGTCCCACACCTGCGGCGCGTAGGTGGTCAGCTTGGGCACGTTGATACCGCTGTCCGCCAGCAGCGCCTGGGTCCGACGGCTGTCGTAGCGGGTTTCGTATTTCATCAGGATGGCGGCGGATTCGGGCAGGCCGAAGCGCTCGAACATGGCGCTTTTCAGGCGCTTTACCGGCGGCAGTTTGGCCAGCAGGTCCTTCAGCACCGGGGGCATGAAGTTGAAGACCTTGGGGTCGAAGCGCAGCGTGAACTTGGGCGCATGGGCAGCCTCGGCGAAGATGTTCATCATTTCGCCCGTGGAGTAGTGATCCGGGTCGGTGATGTGGAAGCAGCCGCCGTCCTGGCCCTCCACATGGGCGATGTGGTCGATGGCCCTGACCACGAAATCCACCGGTACCACATTGTTGAGGCCGGATTCGACACCCACCAGCGGCATCCACTTGGGGAGTGCGTCGCGAATTTTCTGGATCATCTTGAAGGAGTAGTAGGGGCCGTCGATCTTGTCGATCTCCCCGGTGCGGGAGTGCCCCAGTACGGCCGCCGGTCGATAGATGCGAAAGGGGATCTTGCAGTGCTGGCGCACCACCTTCTCGGATTCGTGCTTGGTGCGGAAATAGGCGTGGTCCAGGTTCTGTGCCTCGTCGAACATGTCCTCCGTGAACGTGCCCTTGAACAGGCCGCTGACGGCGATGGAACTCACATGGTGGAAGCAGGCGGCCTGCATGGCCTGGGCCGCCTGCACCGCGTTGGCGGTGCCGTTGATGTTGCCGGCGATCTGGCTGGCCTCGTCTGCCGCCATATCGTAGATGGCGGCGAAATGAAAGAAATGGTCCACGTTGCCCTTGAGCATGCCCAGGTCATTGGCCGACAGGCCCATGTTGGGCGCCGTGATATCGCCGTAGACCGGGGTGATGCGCTGTGCGGCGGATGCGGGCAGCCGCGCTTTCAGCGCATCGAGCTTGCCGGTTGATGCCTCGCGCACCAACACATAGAGCTGGCCCTGGCGCGCGACCAGTTGCTCCATGAAAAATCCACCAATAAATCCAGTTGCGCCAGTAACGAAGTAATTCATGTCGGTGCTCCTTCTCGTGAGCCAGTGTTATAAAAGTGCGTTGTTTAGCTTATGTTTTAACGGCGCTCAAAATAAATGGCGCCATGCGTCAGATTCGTGTACATATTCCGCCTCGGCGTCTCACTCGCTGCTAGCGCCGGCCCGGCCATTTCGGCTCGAACACGTTGATCAGCAGGTTTTCAGTGCGATAGCGGGCGAACTCGGGCACCGTCATGCTGGCCTTCCATATGGCATTGACCTGCTCGCTGTTGCTGATGCCGGTTTTGCACCAACTGGCGAAGTGCTCGCAGTTGTGGAAAATAATGCTGAACGCCCGCTCGCCAATGCGGGCTTCGGCGCGGTCGATCACGGCATCCGGCGACGGGTCGAGCCGGTCCAGGTCGATACCCTGCAGCTTGTTGAACAGGCGGCTGATCTGATAGCTGCTCCTCCTGCGGTAGGTGTCGGGCGATTGCAGGGCATCGAAGAAGGCGCTGTAATCCTTGACCTGCACCTCGCCGCCCCGGGCAAAGTCCTCCACCGTGGTGCGCTGGACCCTGCGCGGGTCGCGCCAGTTTTTGCCGGTGTAGTGGATGACCCAGCCATCACCGGTGTCGATACCGTGGTGGGCGTAGACCCCGGCCAATCGTTCGACGTAAATGTGATCGCCTTTTGCCATGGCTTAGTTATAGCCATTTGGCCGCGAAAATCAATGCGTCCGTGCCAGCGCCGACTCAGACCGTCTGCACGGGTTTCAGCGAGTAAGCAGGCGCCGGATAGCGCCCTGTTTGTGTTTGTTGCGCGCGCGCAGCAGCAGCATGTCGGCCACCAGTGACTCCACCGCCTGTGCGGTCTGCTCGCGCACGGTTTTCTGTACCGCCTGGGGCACTTTCCTGCCGCGGCAGTCCGGCACCTCGATCGGCTCGCCAAAGGCCAGGAAACAAGGCTCCGGCCGGGGCAGCAGGGTGTTGAACAGGCCCCGGGGGATGGGCGGTACCAGGTCCTCCCGAATCTCTCCGATAACTCCCAGTTTTTGCAGCAGTTTGACCGGCCGGCTATGCAGCAGGTCGCGGCCTTCGATGGCGTGATCCCACCAGTCATCCGGGCCGACCATGCCAAAGGGCGTGATATTGTAGCCGTGCTGGGCGGCCATGCGCACGAAGCCGTAGCGCTCGCGCCAGACCAGCGAGTACTTTTCCTCGACTGTCTTGTTCGCCTCCGCGGCACCGCCCGGGAACACCAGTAAATCCTCGCCGGCCTCCATCAGGGCGGCGCAGACGGCGGGGTGCCCCAGGACCATGCCGTTGGCCGCCATTTTTTCCCCACTACTGGTCTGAAACCAGGCGTAGTCACCCATGGCGCGCAGGAATCTGCCGGTTTCGCAGTACACGGTGGGCATCAGTATCATGCCGTCCAGGCCGAACATGGCGTGATTGCCGATAAACAGGGTGGGTTCATCGGGAATGTTTTCCAGGCCGACGATGGTCGGGGAAAAGTAATACCGGATAAACGCGTGCAGGCGTTTGAAGCTCTTGTCGTCGGGTTTATCGATCGCCAGGAACTTTTCTATCAGTTCCTCGATCTGCGCCTCGGAAAAGGGACTGGTATTACCGGCTTGCTGTGCGCTTTTCTGTGCCATCGAGGTCTGCCTGTATCGTCTCTGACTGAGCCGGATAGGTCAGTGCATAATGGCTAAAACTGATCCGGCCGGAGCATGGCGTCGTGGCCGCCGTCCACGAACAGCATGACACCGCAGATGAAGCCCGCCCTGTCGCCCAGCAGAAAGCTGGCAGCGTCGGCCATATCCTGGGGTTCGCCCGGGCGGCCGATGGGTATGGAGGCGATAAACCGCTTGATGGCATCGCCGTACTCGGGGTTGTCCTCGACCGCCGCACTCAGTGGCGTCTTGGTATAACCCGGCCCGATGGCGTTCATGCGTATGCCCTGGGCGGCGTAAGCCTGCGTGTTGCGGCGCATCCACAGCGTCAGGGCCTTTTTCGAACCGGAGTACACCGGCTGCGACTGCATGTCGCGGGCAATGGCACCGGCGGCGGACTCGTCACCGGACAGCAGGGCCTCGACATACTTTGCCTCGGTCGGCATCGGTGCGGAATTGGATGAAATCAGCAGCACGGCGGCGCGCTGCTGTGCCAGGACATCGCGCAGCCCCTCCACCAGTTCCACCGCGCCAAAGTAATTGACCGCGGTAATCAGCTCGCGATCCGGTACGTGCGAGCCCACCCCTGCGCAGGCCACCAGGCCCGCCAGTTCGTCTTTCGTGGCCTCACGTATGGCCGCAATGGCGGCGTTGCGCCCGTCCGCGGTGGCCAGATCGGCGACAATATCCGCCGCCTGGATGTCCACCACCACGGTCCTGTGGCCCTCGGTCCGCAGTTGCAGTGCGATGGCGGCGCCAATACCGCTGGCGCCGCCGGTGATAACGTATGTCCCCATGTGCTGTATCTCGCCGTTGTGAATCAGAGAAATTCCGGTACAGACCCCGGCGCTGTGCCGGGGTCTGTACCGCCAGTTTAGCGGGTGGCCTGTCTGCGCAAATTCGCCGGTGTGAACTTCTCCTCGCCCATGTACGGAATGGAATGGTCGGTCTCCGAACGATCGATGGTGATGAAGTTGGTCACGTAGCCGCCGGAGGGCAGATCCATGAATACCTGGGAGTGTTTCTCGTAGCACTGAATGTCGTACTGGTAGTCCGACATAAAGTAGCCCACGCGCCACAGATTGCCGCGGCTGTCGTAGTTTTCCGACATCACCGGATTCCAGCTATCTTCCTCCATATACCAGCGGCGCTTGCTGTAGGCGTGCCGCTTGCCCTCGGCCAGGTTGCCCTCGACCACCCATACCCGGCGCTTCTCAAAGCGCACGTAGTCGGGATTGAGAAAATGGAGCGTCAGGCGGTCGTCCAGGGTGCCGTTGTGCTTGTTGTTCAGCTCATAGTTGTGAAACGGCACGTAGATTTCCTGGCGGCCCAGCAGTTTGTAGTCGAAGCGGTCGAAGGCGCCATTCAGGCCCTTGTGATCGTCGATGGTTTGCATGCCGCCGGGGCCGTCCGGGTTGTCGTAGCCGATGGCGGGCGCCTTGCGCACGCGCCGCGTTCCCGGGTCATAGGTCCAGGCGTTGCGCTTATTTTTCTTGAAGTCCATGGGGTCCTGCACCGCCGTCATCTGGCCTTTGGTCGACTGCGGTGCCAGGCGCTCCGACAGGGTCCACACGATGCGGTCGCCGACGACATCCTCGGTAGTGCCCACCGGATTGGCGGGGTTGTTAAAGGGGTTGGACTGGTAGAAATCCACCGCATCTTGTGCCCGCTCGCCGTTGGCGAACACGCCGTAGCCGTCGTAGGCGACGTGGTAGGATCGATAGCAGGCTGTGGTGCGCATGTTCCACAGGACTTCGGCAGCCGAGGAGGGAATGGGAAAGGCGATGCCGCCGTTGTAGTTCTTGAGGGTTTCCACCCCGTTGGCGACCTCGGTGTGGGTCGCGTTCCATTTGACCCGCTGTTTCATCAGCTCGTTGACGTCGAAGTCGCGATGGGTGGGATAGACCAGAATGCGGTAGTCGGGATAGCGCTCGAACAGCGCCTGCTGGCCCTCGCCCAGATGCTCTGCGTGCTCCTTGTAGTTTTGCGCAGTGATGATCAGAATCGGCTCTTCATCGGCGTAGGGGTTGGGGCGCGTGTGACCGGGGCCCTTGTAGTCCAGCCCCGGAGGCAGACCCTGCCATTTCGGCGTCCACGGCGGTATGGAACCGTCTGCGTTGCCGCCCTTTTCGGCGCCAAAGGGGTGGCGCTCGGTGCCGAGCGTCGCCGCCTCCTCCTCGGAGACTTTGGCGTAGGCCAGTCCGGCCGCCAGGCACACCGCTGTCAGCGCGCTTACTATGGGTCGTCTTGAACAATACATGGTATTCACTCTCCTGACTAACTCGCCTGTTGATTATAGAACATGATCTGTCGCGGCGCGGCTGCGCCCGCCGCTGGCGGGCGCCGCACTGCCCCTAAAACCGGTATTTTACCGAAACCGAGAAATTGTCCCGGTCCTTGATCAGGTAGTCGCCCTGTTCCTTTTCATCCCAGAACCAGGCATATGTGGCCTTGAATTCCCACCTGCCGAGGTAGTTGCCCGTTGCCGTGATAGACGCTTTTTTCTGGTCTTCCTCCAGGCCGTTGCCCAGGGCGATGGAGTTGCCGTAGCCCTTGACGTCGTGCCGGAAAGCCAGGGAGAGCGTGCCGTCCATGCCCTGTATCACATTGAAATAGCGCGGCGTCAGCGCGAACTGGTAGCCCCAGGCGTCATCGGTGACCACATAGGGGGTGCCCTGCAGGCGGCTCTTGCCCACGTCGTTGCCTTGGTAGATGATTTCCGCATTGAGGGCGATGGAGGGCGACAGCCACTTGAAGGCGGTGTACAGATCACTCATGCCCGCCGTTACCTGCCAGTAGTCGCCGGTGGTCACGTTGGCCTGGACCAGGCCGGGGCCGCCACTGGCACCCACCACGATAGTCGGGGTCAGGTCCACGAAGGGCATGTCGTCGGAGTAAAAGATGTCCGCGTACACTTCCGCTTCGCCGATATTCCCGGACACGCTGAAGTTCCACGAGGGAATGTCCTCCTGATAAAACTCCTTGGCAAAGGAGTTGGGACCGGCCAGATCGATAAAAATAAAGGCTCCGGGAATGTTGGCGTGGGATCTGGCGTAGGCCAGCTCGGTGTTCCAGCCCGAGTCGAACATGTAGCGCAGGGCGGTACCCCACTGCTCGGCGGGCTTGCCCGGGCTGTCCTGACCGCCGGCCTGGCCCGCGCCCAGCGGTCCTAGCAGGATGCTCTGGGCGCCGGGGCCGGTAAAGTCGCTGGTGCTCAGATAGCTGCCGACGCCCGCCTGCAGGGTTTCCTTCCATTCCAGTTTGACATAGGCCTCCGCACTGATTTGGTCGGTCAGGTTCATCTTGAAATCGACGGCCGTGGTGGGCAGGAAAATCTCCTTGGCCTCCACACCCGGCGCCAGGGCCGCGGCGGCGTCGTTGGGGTTTTGCAGCCCGTTGATGCCGGGGTAGAACAGCGAGCCGCCCCAGCTGATGATCTGCCGCCCGACCTTGAGCGAGCCGTACATGTCGCCCAGCGGAAAATTCTGGATGATGAAGGCATCCAGCAGGCGCAACCGCTTGCCCTGTTTGTCGATCGTTCGGTCGGGATACTCCCCGCGTTGCAGATCGCCCCCCGCGAAAATACCGCCGTTGTAGGTCCGGTAGTTGCGACGGCTCAGGTCCGAGGAGCTGTCGGCGTAGACGTAATCGTAGATTGCGTCGCCGCGTATGAAGAAAGAAAAGCCGCCGCGGTCGCCGCCGACTTCCAGGATCATGTTGGCCTTGGAGGAGGTCAGGCTGCCGCTGTCGAAGTTGTTGTTGCCGTCATTGGCGTTGACGGAATTCTCCAGAAAATCGTCGCGGCTCTCGGTGCGCCACTGGGCGGAGTAACCCAGCGTGGTATCGACATTGAGCCGCCACTCGTCGAACTGGAATTCCAGTGCCTGTGACGGTGCGGCCGCGGCCGCGGCGCCGAGCAGGGCGCAGCGCTGGAGCAGGGCCGCCAGCGGGTTTCTTTGCAGGTATGGTTTCATGGTTCTTCCTGTCATTGAAATCAATGGGTGATCGCCCGGGTACTTGTCTACTTCGTCGCCGTGTCTACGTGGTTGCCGCCCGGCTCGGCGCAGGCCCGGCGGTGTCGGCCGCGAGTTTCTCCGGCTTGACCAGAAAGTAGGCCAGGCCGGGCAGCAGCCACAGTGCGCCGATCATGTTCCACAGGAACATGAAGGTCAGCAGGATGCCCATGTCAGCCTGAAACTTGATCGGTGAGGCGATCCAGGTGATAACGCCCACGCCCAGCGCCAGGCCGGTGAAGGCCACGGCGCGCCCGGTCGTGGACAGGGCCAGGTAGTAGGCCTCGCGCATGGGCAGGCCCTGTTTCAGGTAGTGGGTCAGGCGGCTGTAGATATAGATACCGTAGTCGACCCCGACGCCGACCCCCAGTGCCACCACCGGCAGGGTGGCCACCTTGATGCCGATGCCCAGGTAGGCCATCAGTGCCTGGCACAACGCGGAGGTCAGTCCCAGCGGGATGAGGATGCACAGCACCGCCACGCCGCTGCGGAAACTCAGGAATACCAGCGCTGCGACCACGGCGTATACCAGTACGATGATTCGCGTCTGGGCGACGGCAATTTCCTCGTTGGTGGCCGCCTCGATACCGGCGTTGCCGGCGGCCAGCGCGAACTTGACCTGGGCGGTCTCGTGTTCATCGGCGAAATTCTGCACGGCGTCCACGACCCGGGCCAGAGTCTGGGCCTTGTGGTCGTCGAGGTAGATATCCACGATGGCCAGGCTGCAGTCGAGGTTTTTCAGCTCGCGCGGCACGTTGGCGGCGGCGCTGTCCAGGGCCCGCTGGTTGCGTGACAGGGTGGCCCAGCGCGGATTGCCTTCGTTCACTCCCATGGCGCTCATGCGGATGATGTCCGGCATGGAGACCACCGACTGCACGCCGGGCACGTTTTCCATGAACCAGTCGAATTTGTCGACCACCGAGACATTCTCGTAGCGGGTGCAGCCTCCCACTGGGGTCTCGATCATGACCTGCATGATATCGGTGCTGACCGCGTAGTTGCCGGTAATAAAAGCGTTGTCCAGGTTGTAGCGCGAGTCCGGACGCAACTCCGGGGCACCCTTGTCCAGATCCCCGATGGCCATGTTCTTGCCGCCCACGATGCCGATGCCGTAACCGATAACAGCCAGAATGACGGACACGAGCGCTACCTTTTTGGTGGCGCACAGCGAAACCGCGTTCCACAGACGATGGCGCTTGTCGGGGTCGATCCGCATGTGCGCCACGCCGCGCTCGCTCACGCCGACATAGGACATGATGACCGGCAGCAGTACCAGGTTGGTGAAGATGATGGCGGCGATGCCCACGCTGGCGGCTATGCCCAGTTCCTGAATCACCTCGATATCGATCACCAGCAGGGTGATAAAACCGATGCCGTCGCTGATCAGCGCCGTCATCCCCGCCAGATACAAACCGCGAAACGCCAGTCTGGCCGCGACCAGCCGGTTGTCGGTCTCATCCAGCTGCAGCGCGATGGCGTTGATCACCTGTACTCCGTGGCTGACGCCCACGGCGAGGATCAGGAACGGGACGAGAATCGAGTAGGCATTGAGCCCGAAGTTCAGCACCTGCAGCAGTCCGAGCTGCCAGATCACCGCAATGACGGAGCAGGCCAGCGGGGCGATGGTCGCGCGCAGGCAGCGGGTGTAGATGAACAGCAGAATAAACGTAATGATCAGGGTGACGATGGCAAACAGAAGGATCGCGCCGATGCCTTCGAGCAGGTCGCCCACGATTTTGGGGAAACCGATGATATGCACGCTGATATTGTCATTTTCATAGTTTTGCCGCACCAGTTGCTCCAGGGCGCGGGAAAAGGCCAGGTAGTCCAGCGGCTCGCCGGTCGCCGGGTCCACGTCGTAGATGGGCACTTCGATGATGCTCGACTTGTAGTCGTTGGCCACCATGCTGCCGACGATGCCCGCGCGCGCCACGTTGATCCGCAACTGCTTGAGGCTCTCCGCGGAACCGTCGTATTCCGGAGGAATCACCGACCCGGCCTCGAAACCCTCCTCAGTGACCATGTACCAGCGCACGTTGGGACTCCACAGGCTGAGCAGGCCGTTGCGATTGACCCCCGGCAGATAGAAAATCTCATCGGCAATTTCGCCCAGCGTCGCCAGGTACTGTTCGTTGAATATGTCGCCCTGTTCCACCGCAACGGACACCTTGAGGCCGGCGCCGCTGGCCTGCAGATCCTTCAGGTGGCTGTTCATTTTCTGGATGAAGGGATGTCCCTGGGGAATCAGTTTGGCAAAGCTCGCCTCCGGCTCCAGTCGATAGGCCTGATACGCCAGGAACACGGTGATCAGGGAGAAGACGATGATGATCGGCGCTCGGGCACCAAAAATCAGCCGCTCCGGCAGGCTGGCGGTTTCCAGCGCGGGGTAGTGCAGATCCTGTTCGCTCATGGTTGGCGTCCCCCGTTTGCGATCGCTGCCGTTGCGTCGGGTGCCGCCAGCACGCGGCTGCCGCCGTCACCGGCCACCACATAGCGGCCGTCGCCCCGCTCGGCGATGCCGTAGAACCCCGCGCGCGAGGGCTGCACCAGCGGCGTGAAGCTGTCGCCGTCGTCCCGGCTGAGCACCGCGGTGCTGCCCTGTCCGACGAACAGCAGCGCGCCCTGTGCGGTGGCCAGGGCGCCGAACAGACTGGCCCGGGCGCCGCTGGTCAGCGGCTCCCAGGACTCCCCCTGGTCGGTGGAGCGATAGACGGTGCCCAGCAGCCCGTAGGCGAATACGCTGCCGCTGGCCGGGCTGGCCACAACCCCGAAAAAACTGCCGTCGTAGCCGGTCTCCAGCGGCTCCCAGCTCTCGCCCTGGGTGAGGGAGCGGAACACGGTGCCCCACTCGGAGGCCAGGTAGAGGTTGCCGTCGGGATCGCCGATCACGCCGTTCAGGTGCAGTTCGTCGGGGTTGTCCACTTTGCGCGACCAGTCGTCCCACTGGCGCCCGCCATTCTGGGTGCGCAGCAGCGTGCCGTAGGCGCCGGACGCCCAGCCCTGCTCGGGATTGGCAAACCAGATATCCATCAGCGGCGGCGCGTACACCGGCGCATCCAGCGTCTCGCGCGCCCGTTCCAGGTCGTGCGTGGCCTCCTGCAGCGCCTCGGACAGGGCCGGCGCGTCCTCCCCGGGAGCGGTTTGCAACTGCTGGGACAGAGCCTCTACCCGTGCCTTTGCCTTGCCGGCACGCACCTCGTTGAGCTGCGCCTGGGCGCTTATGCCTTCGCGCTGCAGTTCCCAGTTGACGCCGCCGTCCCGACTGACCAGGATGTTGCCGTCGTGGCCCACCGCCCAGCCCAGTTTGTCGGAAATAAAGAAAACCCGGGTCAGCATGGCCGATGTCGGCACCCGGGTCTGTACCCAGGATTCGCCCCCGTCGTCGGAGTACAGAATGTGGCCGCGTTCGCCGACCGCCACCAGCCGGTCGCCGACGGCGGCGATATCGAGCAGCAGGGAGGAGGCCGCTTTTTTCATCGGCATGGCGTAATCGGTCCCCGCGGGCCAGGCCGGACCGATGAGCAGACAAAACAGACCTGCGGCGAAAAGTGATTTACCGGTGGTGTTGAGCAGGAAGTGTTTCAATGGTCTTCTACTCCTCGGGGCGCGCGGCCAGCAACAAGGGAGGTTGCACACTGCCGCACGGTATAGCCCGCGACACTGCAAAACCATGACGGGATGCGCCAATCTTGTGAGCATTTTGCGTCAGGACCCATTGGTGTGTTGTTGTCGCAGCGCGCCGTGCTTCGGCTGGCAATCCCCCGGGCGCGCCCGCTCGGGATAAAAGATAGCTGCTGCCGAGCATTATGCAAGCCGCACTTGATTCGGCCCCGTGCGGCGACCGGCTCGCCACCGGGTTTGCCGGTCGGCGCACCTGCGGTTTTTTTACCGCCCCGATACCCAGGTGGGAATTTATTTTGTATCCTCGAGCACGCGTCACTGGCTCGACAACAGCGGGGTTTTATGGTGATCATGCGCGGCACATCGCACGACGGCGTTCAATGCTGTGGTTGCTCCGGGTGTGGCGCGTGACGGCTTGTCCCGGGCGCGCGCCGCACCGCGCTGCCGTGGCGCCAAGCGGTCTGCGGCGGGCGCTCGGTGCGTGCGCTCTGCTGCTGCTGTTGAGCGCCTGCGGTAAAACTCCGCTAACGGTCGAGGTCGGCGGCGGGGTATTGCGCGGCTATCTCGATGACGGTGTCGAGTACTACCTGGGCATACCCTACGCACAGGCCCCGGTGGGTGACTTGCGCTGGCGCCCGCCACAGCCGGTGCCGCCGTGGCGGGGCGAACTGCCGGTGCAGGAGAACCCGGGCGGTTGCCCCCAGTTCGTGCCGCTGCTGGATACTCTCAGCGGCGACGAGGACTGCCTCTATCTCAATGTCTGGACGCCGGCGGACAAACCCGCCGCGGCCATGCCGGTAATGGTGTGGATTCACGGCGGTGGTTTTATCGCGGGCCGGGGCAGCTTTACCGCGGAGGATGGGCGCGCGCTGGCCGAATCGCACCAGGTGGTCGTGGTCACCCTCAATTACCGGCTGGGTGTGTTTGGTTTTCTAGCGCACCGGGCTCTCAGCCGCGAGGATGCCGATCACCCCGGTTCGGGCAACTACGGCATCGAGGACCAGACCGCCGCCCTGCGCTGGGTGCGGGACAACATCGGTGCCTTTGGTGGCGACCCGCAGAACGTGACGATTTTCGGCCAGTCGGCGGGCGCCGTCAGCGTCTGCGCGCAACTGGTGTCGCCGCAGGCCGCGGGTCTGTTTCAGCGCGCGATCATCCAGAGCGGCCCCTGTGCAACGGGGCTGTCTTCACTGGCGGGCGCCAGTGCGGTGGGGGCGACGCTCGCGGCAAAGACCGGCTGTGCCGGGGAGGGCGAACTGGCCTGCCTGCGCGCCAGGAGCACCGGGGAGATTGCCCGGGCCCTGCCCGCCGATCCCACGTTTGCTTTTGGCGAGGGTTACACCGTGTGGTGGCCGGTGCTGGACGGTCAGGTGCTGCCCGTCCAGATGCTGGATGCGTTCAAGTCGGGCGATTTCAACCGGGTACCCGTGATCAATGGCTCCACCCGCGATGAGGCCACCCTGCTGGTGTGGCTGTCCCACAACCTGGTGCGGCGTCCGCTGGAGCCCCAGCAATACCTCGAACGCCTGGCCTATCTGGTGGGCGGCTCGGAGCCGATGGCGCAGCGCATTGCCCGGCGCTATCCGCTGGCTGACTACGACGATGTGTTTACGGCACTGTCAGTCGCGTTCAGCGACGGCTTCTTTCACTGTCCCACCCGCCACCAGAGCCGGGCGCTGGCGCGCCACGTGCCGACCTGGGAGTATTCCTTCGACTACCGCCACGCGCCCTTCCTGGTGCCCTGGGTGGACCTGGGCGCCTACCACGCGGCGGAGATCCAGTACGTCTTCGGCAAGCCGATGAGTTTCCTGCGCCGCGCGTTCCGGCAGGAGGAGCAGCCCCTCGCGGCGAGCATGATGGCGCACTGGGCGGCCTTTGCCCGCAGCGGCGCGCCGGACCCGGGGCAGCGCCCGCGCTGGCCGCGCTACGGGAGCGATGAAAAAGCCCTGATATTCAATCTGCAAAACAGCCTGGCGAGCGGTCTGTACGACGACACCTGTGCCTTCTGGGAGGGCTTGACCTACCTGACGCCCGCCTACCCCTGAGCGCGCGCTGGACGGGCGATGCATTTTGTGCGCCCTTTGCTAGACTGAACGGTAGCAGTTGTCGCGGAGGTGTCCCCATGTCGCTGTTTCGCCGCTTCCTGCGCGGTTTTCTCACCGGCGGAACACTGACCGTCATCGAGCCCGGCGGCCGCGCGCACAGTTATGGCGCGGGCGAGCCGCGCGTCGCCATCCGCGTGCACGACCGGAACTGGCCCCGGCGTGTCGTATGGCGTCCGGATCTGGCGGTCGGCGAGGGTTATACGGAGGGTGCGTTTACGCTGGAGGAGGGCGACCTCGAGACGTTTCTGCAACTGTGTATAGGCAACCGCCAGTGGGGCAGGGGTCACTGGGTACGCAGCGCCATCGGTCTGCTGGAGCGGGCCGGAAAACACCTGCAGCAACTCAACCCGGTGTCGCGATCCCGCGGCAACGCCGCCTACCACTACGACCTGCCCGTGGACTTTTTCGATCTCTTCCTGGACAGCCAGCGCCAGTACTCCTGTGCGTATTTTGCCTCCCCGCACGATGACCTGGAGACCGCGCAGCAGCAGAAACTGCGGCATATCGCCGCCAAACTGCTGCTGCAGCCCGGTATGTCGGTACTGGACGTGGGCTGCGGCTGGGGCGGTTTGGCGCTGTATCTGGCGCGCCATTGCGGCGTTCGCGTGACCGGTATAACGCTGGCCAGCGAGCAATTGCAGGTGGCCCGTGAACAGGCCCGCCTGCAGGGACTGGACAGGCAGGTGGACTTTCGCCTGCTGGACTACCGCCAGGTGCATGAACAGTACGATCGGGTCGTGTCGGTCGGCATGTTCGAGCACGTGGGCACCAACCACTACGGGCGCTATGTGCGGCAGTTGCGGCGCTGCCTAAAGCCGGATGGTATCGCCCTGCTGCACGCGATCGGCCGCGCCGATGGCCCGGGGGTAACCAATGCGTGGACGCGCAAATACATTTTCCCGGGCGGCTACTCGCCGGCGCTGAGCGAGGTATTGCCGGTCATCGAGCGCGAGCGCCTGTTCCTGACCGACCTGGAGGTACTGCGCCTGCACTACGCCGAGACGACGCGCCGCTGGCTGCAGCGCTTCAGGGCGCACCGCGAGCAGGCCTGCCAGCTCTACGGTGAGCGTTTCTGCCGCATGTGGGAGTTTTACCTGGCCGCCGCCGAAGCCTCCTTTCGCTGGGGCGCACTGATCGTGTTCCAGGCGCAACTGGCGCGTGATATCCAGGCCGTACCGCTCACGCGCAATTACATCGGCGCCGCCGAGGAGGCCCTGGCCACCAGTTCACCGGGGCCGGGGCCGGCGGCAGTACGGCCGGACAGAGCCGGCCAGGTGCCGGCCTGGAACAGGCAGACGAGACACCTGCACTGAGTTGCCCGCCGGCGACCAACGCAGCGCGCCCGTTTGCCGCCGGGGATGCATCCGGCGCCGCAGCCGTGTTCGCGCATGTCGAGCGCAGCGCTTTTCTGCAGGCGGGTGCAGATGCGTTCGCGGGTCGGTCATTGAGCTATGGCGGTTGCTTGTTACAATGGCGCGACGCCGATGAATGAAACCGGAGGTACACCATGGTCGACAATGTATACAAGACGCTGGAAATTACCGGCTCATCCAAAAACTCGATTGAAGAGGCGGTGCAGACGGCCATCGCCCGCACGCACGAGAGCGTGCACAATTTGCGCTGGTTTGAGGTGTCTGACATCCGCGGTCACGTCGACGGTGGCGCTGTCGACTACTGGCAGGTCAGCATCAAACTGGGATTGACCATCGATCCGCCGCAGTAGCGGCAGCCTCGATCCAACAGGCGCGGACAAGGCGGGGGCGGTCTGCCGGGTCGACCCGGGCGGTCGCTGCAGTCACCTCTACCAGGATAAAGATCACCCAGCATGAATGTCGATGAACTGATCCGGATGTGGGACAAGGAGTCGGCCGGGGAGCTGGCTCGGGAGTCCTACCGGGTGCGTTTGCCGGTCGCCACCGCGGCCAGGCTGGAGGCTCTGGCGGAGCTGTTTCCGCGACGCACCCGCGAACAGTTGATAAACGAACTGCTGGCGGTCGCTCTGGATGAAGTAGTAGCGGCATTTCCCTATGTCGCGGGAGATAAAGTGATAGCGCGGGACGAGCAGGGCGACCCGATGTTTGAGGATGTGGGGTACACGCCCCGGTATCTCGCCCTGGTCAAGGCACATGCCGAGCGTTTGCGCGATGCATCCAGCTAGGATCGGTGCCGCGCGGCGAGCCCGCGGGTCCCTGGCGGCGACCGGGTGTTTACAGTGAGCGACCACAGCACGTTGATCGATGAGGACTGCCCGGCCCGGCTCGTGGCCGCTTTTCCCGGCGCCGAGCGGGCGCAGATCGCAGTGGAGGCACTGCAGGCCCAGGCCGGACTGGATATCATCAGCGCGCGTATCCTGGCGCCCGAGGCGGCAGAGGCGGCGCCCTCGCAAGGGGCGCAGGGCGCCGCCGCACAGCGCCGGGAACCCTATTTGCGCTACCTGGCGCCGGGCGCTCTCGCCGGTAGCTGTCTGGCCGTGATCGCCATCGGGCTGAGCGGCAGTAGCGCCGCCCGGCACGCCATTTTTGCCGTGCTGGCGGTGGCGGCAATGGGCGGTGCCGCGGGACTGGCGCTGGCCGGGCTGACGCACTGGCATCGGCGGCGCACGGTGCTGGACGCGCCCGCGGTGGACGCCGCCGGGGTCGGTCAGTGGCTGGTAGTGGTCGACACCGTGGACGTGGCGCAGCGCTACACCGTGCGGCAGTCGCTCGAAGCGCTGGGCGGCGTACTGCTGGAGCGCCGGCCGGTGCGGCCGTAGTCCGCCGCCGCGAGTTCCGCCCTCCGAAAGACCATCGCCCGGTCGTGCCGCAGGCCGGGAAGCGGCCCGCGGCGGCCGCGGATCATTTTTTTTCAATTTTTTTCGCAACAACTATATATAGTGTGCCCGGTGTGGGGTATAGTCCATATCTAGTGCTAAATAACAACCCAAGCGAGTAATTGACTATGCCCGGCGTCCGACCTCTCCCCGTTTCCACCCGCGCGACCGTGGAGGTGCCGCTGCAGGCCGCCTCCGTGGATATCTGGCAACAAAAGTACTGTCTGCGCGACCAGCAGGGCAACGCGGTGGACCGCGATATCGATGCGGGCTTCCAGCGCGTGGCCCGCGCCATCGCCGATGTCGAGGCCACCGAGGCCCTGCGCGAACACTGGTACCGGGAGTTCCTGTGGGCGCTGCGCCAGGGGGCGATTCCGGCCGGGCGCATCGTGTCCAACGCCGGCGCCGAGGCATACAAGGCCAACACCTCCACCATCAACTGCACGGTCTCCGATACCCTGGCGGACTCGATGGAGGGCATCCTGTCGAAAAACTGCGAGGCGGGCCTGACCCTCAAGGCCGGCTGCGGCATCGGCTATGAATTTTCCACCCTGCGACCGGCCGGCGCCACGGTGTCCGGCGCCGGGGCGCGCACTTCCGGGCCCCTGTCGTTCATGGACATCTTCGACAAGACCTGTCTCACCGTATCCTCCGCCGGCGGCCGGCGCGGCGCGCAGATGGCCACCTTCGATGTGTCGCACCCCGACGTGCTGGATTTCATCCGCGCCAAGCGCGAAACCGGCCGCCTGCGCCAGTTCAACCAGTCGCTGCTGATTACCGATGAATTCATGCAGGCGGTACAGGCGGATGCGTCCTGGCCGCTGGTCTTTCCCGTGCGCGCCACCAGCCTGGCCGAGGCGCGCGAGAAAGCCGGTGAGCGCGGGATTGCGTGGCGCGCCTGGCCGGCCGACGACGGCTATTTCACCAACGAACAGGGCGAGACGGCCTGCAAGGTCTACCGCGAGGTGCCCGCGCGGCATATCTGGCACACGATCATGTCGTCCACTTACGACTACGCGGAGCCGGGCTTTATCCTGATCGACCGCGTCAACGAGATGAACAACAACTGGTTCTGCGAATCGATCCGCGCCACCAACCCCTGCGGCGAGCAGCCGCTGCCGCCCTATGGCAGCTGCCTGCTGGGCTCGGTCAACCTGACCCGTTTCGTGGAAAACGCCTTTACCGCCGAGGCTGAATTCGACTGGCAGCGCTTTGCCCGGGTAGTGGCTGTCTTTACCCGCATGCTGGACAACGTGGTGGAAATCAACGGCCTGCCGCTGGCCGGCCAGCGCGAGGAAATCCGCAGCAAGCGCCGCCACGGCATGGGCTTTCTGGGCCTGGGTTCGACTCTGGCCATGCTGCGCCTGCGCTACGGTGCGGCGGAGGCGGTGGATTTCACCGGCAAGGTCGCGCGGGAACTGGCCCTGACCGGCTGGCGCACGGGTCTGGAACTGGCGGCGGAGAAAGGCATGGCACCGGCCCTGGAACACGACTACACCGTGACCGACGCCATGCTGGCCCGGCGCCCCGAGATGCGCGAGCAGGGCATCAAGGCGGGCGACAAGCTGCCGGGCCGGGTGCTGCACGCCCGCTTCAGCCGCTACATGCAAAAAATTGCGGAGGTGGATCCGGCCCTGGTGGAGCAGTTGGCCGAGCAGGGCTGCCGCTTTACCCACCACAGTTCCATTGCCCCCACCGGTACCATCTCGCTGTCGCTGGCCAACAATGCCAGCAATGGCATCGAGCCCACCTTTGCCCACCAGTACTCGCGCAACGTGATCCGCGAGGGCAAGAAGAGCAAGGAGAAGGTGGAAGTGGATTCCTTCGAGTTGCTGGCCTACCGGCACTTGATCGACCCGCAGGCCTCGCCGTTCGCCACCGAGGGGCCACACCAGTTGCCCGACTATTTCGTGACGACCGACGATGTCTCGCCCCAGGAGCACGTGGACATCCAGGCGGCCGCACAGACCTGGGTGGATTCCAGCATCTCCAAGACCATCAATGTACCCAGCGATATCGATTACGATGAGTTCAAGGACATCTACCTGTACGCCTACCACAAGGGCCTCAAGGGCTGCACCACCTTCCGCTTCAATCCCGAGGCCTTCCAGGGCGTGCTGGTGCGCGAGGAGGATATTGCCAACACGCTGTACCGCTTCACCCTCAGTGACGGCACCAGCGTGGAGGCGCGCGGCAATGAAGAAATCGAGTACGACGGCGAGACGCACACCGCTGCCAATCTCTACGACGCCATCAAAGAAGGCTACTACGGCAAACTGTAAGGCCCGGAGAACACAGTAATGAGCATCAAGATTGAAAAGCAGATCGTCGATTGCAGCGTGGCCGGCAAGGTCGAGCCGGCGCGGCCGGAAGCGGCGCCCGTGGCCGACGTGGTACACATGCACGAAAAGCTGGAGCGGCCGGAGCTGCTGGTGGGCTCCACCTACAAGGTCAAGACGCCGCTGTCCGAGCACGCCCTGTATATCACCATCAACGACATCGTTCTCAACGAGGATACCGAGCACGAACAGCGCCGTCCCTTCGAGATTTTCATCAACTGCAAGAGCATGGACCACTTCCAGTGGGTGGTGGCGCTGACCCGGGTCATCTCGGCGGTGTTTCGCAAGGGCGGGGACGCCACCTTCCTGGTGGAGGAACTCAAGGGCGTGTTCGACCCCAAGGGCGGCTATTTCAAGCGCGGCGGGCGCTTCATGCCCTCGCTGGTGGCTGAGATCGGCGAGGCCATCGAGCACCACATGAAAAAAATCGGCCTCATTCCCGAGGAGACGCTGGACGCCCACCAGAAAGCCTTTCTGGCCAGCAAGAAGGATGAGCTGGCCGGCAACGAGGCGAACGCCGCGGAAGCCGGCGCCGACAGCGGCTACCCCACCAGTGCGCAGTTGTGCGGCAAGTGCTACACCAAGGCAGTGGTGTTTGCCGACGGCTGCATGACCTGCCTGAGCTGCGGCGACTCGAAGTGTTCCTGAGCGCATAAGGCCGGCGCGAACCCGGCCCTGTCACGCGGCGCATCACTGCAGGGCGGCCATCTGCCACCGCGGCGCGCTCTGCAATCCGTTCCTGCCAGGGGCTCGAAAGTTGTCCGCAACAACACGATTATTCGATAGCCATCTGCATATTATCGATCCGCGCTTCCCGCTGGTACGCAACCACGGCTATCTGCCGGAACCGTTTGGCTGTGACGAATATTTGCGACGCATGGCAGATTACCGGCTGTGTGGCGGCGCCGTGGTCTCCGGGTCATTTCACGCATTTGATCAGGGCTACCTTCTGGCGGCACTGAAGACCCTGGGGCCCGGATTTGTCGGCGTCACGCAACTTCCCCCTACTGCGTCGGATGCGCAGATTGTCCGACTGCACGCCGCCGGTGTCAGAGCGCTGCGATTCAACCTGTATCGCGGCGGCCCGGCCAGTCTCGAATACCTGGCTTATATGGCGCACAGAGTGTATGCGTTGGTGGGCTGGCACGTCGAGCTCTACGTCGATGCGGCCGAGCTGGCGCAGTTGTCGGCCACCTTGGTTCGGCTGCCGGCTCTGAGTATCGATCACCTGGGTCTGCGCCAGGCGGGGTTTGCAGACTTGCTCAGGCTGGCCGAGCGCGGGGTGAAAGTGAAGGCCAGCGGTTTCGGCCGCCTCGATTTCGATGCACCGCAGGCGATCGTCGCACTGTACCAGGCCAATCCCGACTGCCTGATGTTCGGCACCGACCTGCCGTCGACCAGAGCGCCGCTGCCCTTCCAGGACCGGCACATCGACCTGGTAAGCGCTGCCCTCGGCCCGGCAGCCGCCGCCAGGGTGTTCAGCGAAAACGCCATTGCGTTTTACAAACCGGCGCTCAGTTGAGGGGACGTTCCCGGTGCCGGCGGGCAGGCGCGAACCTGGCGTATCCCCGTCCGGCGCAGTCGGTCCCCGTGGCGGCATCCGATGTTCTGCTACACTCTACACGTAGAGTTGGAGCGCGAAGCGGTGCAGTGCGCGGCGGCGCACTAACCGGCGGCTATCGGGTGAGATGATCGTATGAAAAGACTGGGCATTGCGGATCGGGCGTTCCTGCTCGCCGAAACGCGGGAGGCGCCGATGCATGTCGGCGGCATCCATCTGTTCACGCTGCCGCAGGGCGTTCAGGAGCAGCGCTTTCTGCACCAGATGGCGGACAACCTGCGCGCCACCGAGCAGTTCCAGTCGCCGTTCGGCGAGCGCCTCAAGATGGGGCCGCTGGGCGCCCTGGGCCCGGTGTTCTGGGAGCCGGATGACGCACTGGACCCGGATTACCATATCCGGCATTCTGCGCTGCCGCGTCCCGGGCGCTATCGCGAACTGTTTGCGCTGGTGTCGCGCCTGCACGGCGCCATGATGGACCGCCACCGCCCCCTGTGGGAGATGCACCTGATCGAAGGTTTGCAGAAACGGCAGTTCGCGGTGTATTCCAAGTACCATCACGCGGCGATCGACGGCATACGCTCGATGCATCTGACGCAAAGTATGTTCTCCACCGATGCGCGCGCCCGCATCGATGATTCTCCGCTGTCGGTACAGGCCTGGGAGCGTTACCGGGCGAGGCTGCAGCAGGCGGAGCCGCTCGGCGACGCCCAGGTGCGCAACGTGGCCGAGGCGCTCAAGGCGCAACTCGACAGCGCTGCAAACCTGTACGGTGGTCTGAAGCAGTGCGCCGCCGCCTGGACCGGGCGCGGCGCGGGCCTCAATCTGCCGTGGCTGAACGTGCCGCGCTCTTCGATCAACACTCCGGTCGACGGCGCGCGGCGCTTTGTCGCCCAGTCGTGGCCTTTTGAGCGCGTTCGCGCAGTGGGCAAGGCCCTCGACGGCACGTTCAACGATGCCGTGCTGGCCATGTGCGCCGGCGCCCTGCGCCGCTTTTTGCAGAATCTCGGTGAACTGCCCGAGCAGTCGCTGAAGGCCATGGTGCCCCTGTCGCTGCGCCGCGCCGGTGACATCGATTCATCCAACGCGGTGGCCACGGTCAGCGCCGATCTGGCCACCCATCTGGCGGACCCGGTCGAGCGCTTCGAGACGATCCGCTCGTCCATGCGCGCCGGCAAGGCGCTGCTCCAGGACATGACGCCGCGCGAGGCGGAGCTGTTTGTCCTGCTCACCCAGATGCCGGGGCTGCTGCTGATGCCGCTGGGTCTGACCAGCCGGTTCCCGCCCTACAGTACCGTCATCTCCAATGTGCCGGGGCCGCGTCGGGCCATGTACTGGAACGGGGCGCGGCTGGACGGCATCTATCCGGCGTCCATCGTGACCGAGGGCGTGGCGCTCAACATCACTCTGGTGACCTACGACCAGAATGTGGATTTCGGCATCACCGCCTGTCGCCGCTCGCTGCCCCAGGTGCAGCGCCTGATCGATGACATGGAGGACGCGCTGAGCGAGCTGGAGGAGGCGGCCGGTTTGCGTGCTGGCAAAGCCGGGGCCAGTACCGGGACTGGAACCAAAGCCAAAACCAAAACCAAAACCAGAACCAAAGTTAAAGCTAAAGCTAAAGCCAAGACAAAAGCTAACACCAAAACCAAAGCAAAAAGCGGAGCCGCAGCGAAGGTGCGTCCCAAAACCGGTGCCCGGGACACAGCGCAAACCGCGAGTCGCCGCGACATCGCCCCCGACCGCCAAGCCTGAAGCCCCTGCGCCAGCCCGCGCTCGATGTCTACATCCAGGCGTAGAGCGCCGGTGACGAAAGGTTGCCATTGTTCAGGACCGTGGGGGCAGATCTGAGGTTCTTTCCTTAATATGGCAGAAAAAGACAGTCCCAAGCCGCACGATGAAATTGTGCAAGACCAGATCAGGATGGGCTTTCGCGATTACGAGCGTTCCAATCTCGGGCTCAGCCTGAGCGCTTTCACCGCCGGGCTGGAGATCGGCTTTTCGGTCATGCTCATGGGTATTCTGCATGCCATGTTCAGTGGCAAAGTGGATGACCATATCTTAAGTCTCATCGTCGCCGCCGGCTATCCGCTGGGTTTCATCTTTGTGATAATCGGACGATCCGAACTGTTTACCGAGCAGACAGCGCTGGCGATTCTACCGGTGCTCAATGGCAGGGCCAGCGTCCGTGAGCTGCTCGGGCTGTGGGGCTTTGTCATAGCCGGCAACCTCATCGGCGGATTGCTGTTCGCTATTTTTATCACCTGGATTGGCCCGCAAAGCGGACGTATTCCAGTCGCATCGTTTCAGCACATGGCGCACGTGATGGTCGATCCCGACTGGCAGGTAACCCTGGGCTCGGCTGTCTTGGCCGGGTGGATGATGGGGCTTCTCGGGTGGCTTATCAGCTCGGTGAGGGAATCCATCAGTCACGTTGTCATCGTCGTATTGATCACGCTGATAATTGGCGCCGGCGGCCTGCACCATTGCATTGTCGGCAATATAGAGGTATTGAGCGGGTGGCTGGTGGGCGATGGCATTACCTTCAGAGATTACATCGAGTTCCTGGTTTTTACCGTTATTGGCAACACCATAGGAGGCGCGTTCTTTGTATCGGTATTAAAATACCGCCAGATGCGGGCGTGAAACAGCCGTGACGGCATCTCAATAGCGGTACCTCCGACGGCGGCACCCTCGACGGCGGTCCCCCGATGGCGGACAGCTTGCGCATCAGTGACCGGGACCGGGTGCTGCCGAAGCCGGAAACAAAAGCAGTGTCCAAGGTGCTTTGATCTTTAGCAACGGGAATATGGCAAGATCCATCATGTTCAGGTTCTTTATTTTTACAGTGCTTCTTTGTGCAACTGCCGCCAGTGCCCATGCGGACGCGCTGCGGGTGGGCGTGGCGCCGGATTACCCGCCGCTGGTCTATCTGCAGGATGGGCGGATCGTGGGTATCGAGGCGGACAACGCCAGGACGGTCAGTGAAATCCTGGGGCGCGACCTGCGCCTGCGACAACTGCCGTTCGAGCAGCTGATTCCCGCGCTGCTGGCGGGCGAAATCGATGTCATCATGTCGGGCATGAGTATAACGGCCGGGCGCGCCGAGCAGGTGCTGTTCACCGATTCCTACCTGCAGGTTGGCCAGATGGCGATCCTGCACCGGGATAAGGTGGCGCGCTTTGCCCAGCCCTGGTCCGTGTATCGCGAGGGCGTGCGCATCGGGGTGGAACCGGGTACCACCGGGGCGGCCTTTGCCGAGCGTGAGCTGCCCGCTGCCACTGTCACCGGTTACGCGGACCCGGCCGCGGCATTCGACGGCCTGCGCAACGATGCCATCGACCTGTTCATCCACGATGCGCCGACCAGTTGGCGCCTGGCGACGGAGCCCGAGAACGACGACCTGATCAGTCTGTATGCGCCGTTGACCCAGGAGATGCTCGCCTGGGCCGTGCGCCGGGACCATGCCGCGCTGGCTGCGGAGCTGAACCGCGCTCTGGCCCTGATGCGCGGCAATGGCAGCCTGCGCTACATCCTCAATCGCTGGATTCCGGTGACGGTCGAGGTGCGTTGAGCGGCGCCGACCGTGTTTGGTCCGTGCCGGGCTGGACGAAATCGGTCACTTCCAGGTTAAAGCCCGACAGGGCGTTGAAGTGCACCGGCGCCGACATCAGGCGCATCTTGCCGATACCCAGGCGGCGCAGAATCTGGGAACCGGTGCCGATCACGCGGTAGTTTTGTATCCCCTCGGAGCTGGTGGGGCCGGTGACACTGGGTGGTTCGGGAAACTGGATCACCTCAGCCAGGCTCTGGGCGGTGCTGACGTCCTGCCCGATCAGCACCACGGCGCCCTTGCCCCGGGCGGCGATATACTCCATCGCCCGGCGGTAGGACCACCCCGCGGATGCCCCCTCGATACGCGTGCACAACACGTCGCGCAGGGTGTTGATCGTCTGTACGCGCACCAGGGTCTCCTGATCCTCGCGAATGTCGCCCAGGGTGAGGGCGTAGTGCACGGTATCGTCGATCAAATCGATGAAGGTGTGCAGCTCGAAATCGCCGAATTCAGTGGATACCGGCTTGCTGTTGCGCAGCTCCACGGACTGCTCGTGCACGCAGCGGTACTCGATCAGATCGGCAATGGTACCCATGCGCAGCCGGTGTTGCGCAGCAAAATCCTCCAGTTGCGGGCGGCGCGCCATGGTGCCGTCCTCGTTCATGATTTCCACGATCAGCGCCGCCGGTTCAAAACCCGCCATGCGCGCCAGATCCACGCCGGCCTCGGTGTGGCCGGCGCGCCGCAGCACGCCGCCGGGCCTGGCCACCAGCGGGAAGATGTGTCCCGGCTGTACCAGGTCGGCCGGGCGCGCATCGGCCGCCACCGCCTGCAGCACGGTGTGGGCGCGCTGTACCGAGCTGATGCCTGGCCCTTTGCGCTCGGCCGCATCGATGGACACGGTAAAATTGGTTTCGTGCTGGGAGCGGTTGTCGCGCACCATCAGGGGCAGTTGCAGTTGCCGGGCGCGCTCCCCGGTGATTGGCATGCAGATCAGGCCGCAGGCCTCACTGGAAAAAAACGTGATGATTTCCGGGGTGACAGCCTGCGCGGCGACGATCAGGTCGCCCTCGTTCTCCCGGTCCTCGTCGTCCATCAGGATGACCATCCTGCCGGCCCGGATGTCGTCGAGGATGTCCGGGATGCTGCTCAGTGCCATCGCTGTCTGCCTCTGTGGGAAAGAGCGCGGGTGCCGCCGCGCCGGTAGCCGTGCAGCAACGGCCCGTTGCCCGTGTCGAGAAGGGCGCCAATTTAGCCATAGCCGGGTCTGTTTCTCAAGGCCGGCTCGTCCCCGGCGGGGTCGAACAGCTTGCCGCGCACCGCCGCCCGGTAGCGCAGGGGGCTCACGCCGCAGTGGCGCCGAAACAGTTGGGAAAAATAACTGGTGTCCTGCAGGCCGATGCGCCAGGCGATTTCGCCGACGGTGAGATTGGTGTGCCGCAGCAGGTCCTTGGCGGTCGCCATGCGCAGGCTTTGCAGGTAGTTCTGGGGGCTCACACCGGTGGCCTGCACGAAGCGCCGGTGCAGGCTGCGCGCGGTCAGGCCCAGCCGCGCGGCCACCTGCTGCAGGGACAGCGGGCGCGCCAGGTGTTCCTGCAAAAACTGCTGCGCCCGCAGCACCGTTTCGTCGTGGTGGGCGCTGTTCGGTTCGCTCTGGTAGGCTGCGGCGCGAAAGGCCTGGCGGATCTCCGGCGAGAACTGGTTTTCGACGGACCTGGCGATGCGGCTGCCAAACCACTCCTGCACGATGTGCACCATGAGGTCCGCGATGGAGTTCACGCTGCCCGCACAGTAGATATTGTCGCTCTGGGTAATGAGGTGGCGCGTCTTCAGTTCCACCTGCGGATAGCGGCGCTGGAACTGTTCGAAGTAGTGCCAGTGGGTGGTGGCGGCGCGGCCGTCGAGCAGGCCCGCCTCCGCCAGCAGGTAGCTGCCGGTACCCACGCTGCAGATGCGCGTGCCCGCGCCGGCCAGCGCCGGCAGTCGGTGCAGCCACGACGCGGCCGCCCGGACCGTGGGCAGCGGGTTGCGCCATATGGCGGGCAGCAGCAACAGATCAGACGGCGGTAGCTGCGCGTAGCTCATATCGGGTTTGAGTGCGATGCCGCTGTCCAGGCGCATCAGCCTGCGATTCGGGCCGGCCAGGGTAAAGCGCACCTGGCGGTGGCCGCGGTGTTCGACGCTGGCCATCTGGCTCGCCGCCTGCAGTATTTCCATGGGCAGGGTGACACTGGTGGCCAGGGTGCTGGGGTAGACGATGGCAGTGGCGGTGTACATGCGTGTGCGCGGCAGCAATTTCAGGTGCTGTCAAAAATACCACAATAAGTGTCTTAAATGACCTATCACAATAGTACTGCCGAACGTACACTGCGGTCCTGCGGCGTCGATGCGGGAGGCAGTGATTTGTGAGCGGACAGCGGTTACCAGTGGTCGTCGGTTATGGCGGGATCAACGGTGCGGGGCGCGCCTCTGCGCACCACGCCTTTGCCCGCATGGTGTATCCGGCGCTGTCCGCCGAGAAACAGCGGCGCACGCTGGCAGCACTGGCACGGCTGATGGGGCTGGATGACGGCGCCGGCAACGAGCAGTACATTCTCGATCACACCCTGATACGGCGTATTGAAAAACACCACTTCGACGTCGATGCGGTGCGCTGGAACCAGCGCTTTCCGACCCAGAGCAACGGTCAGCCGGTCAGCTTCGACATCGCTCGCAAACACCTGCCCGATGTCATCCCCGTGGACTGGGTGGTGGAGCCGACGAGTGTAACGCACGTCAATGTACAGATCCGCGGCCAGCAGGATTTTCTGCTGCCCACGCACCGCGAATTCGAAATCAAGGCCGCGGGACAGTTGCCCACGGGATTTGACCCGGGCACGCTGTATGCTTCGCGCAATCACCCGCGCGGACTGCAGATGACGGTCTTCGCGGCATCCGATGCGCTCGGCAGCATGGGGCTGGAGTGGGACGCTATCGCCCGGCATGTCGCGGCGGACGAGATCAGCACCTATGCCGGCAGCGCCATGGGCCAACTGGACAGCGCGGGCGCCGGGGGCATGCTGAAAGCGCGCTACATGGGGCAGCGCGTGACCTCCAAATACTGCCCGCTGAGCTTGGCGGAGATGCCCGCCGACTTTATCAACGCCTATGTGCTGGGCAGCCTGGGCGCCACCGGCGCCAATCTGGGGGCCTGCGCGTCCTTCCTGTACAACCTGCGCCAGGGCATCGACGATATCCGCAGCGGCCGTGCGCGGGTGGTGTTCGTGGGTTCATCCGAGGCGCCGGTCAATCCGGAAGTCATGGAGGGCTACGGCGCGATGGGGGCGCTGGCCAGCGATCGTGAACTGCGCCGCCTGGACGGTCTCGACGAGCGGCAGGCCCCCGATCACCGGCGTGCCTGCCGGCCCTTTGCCGAAAACTGCGGCTTCACCATTGCCGAGTCGGCGCAGATGGTGGTGCTGTTTGACGATGCGCTGGCAGTGGAACTGGGGGCCACGGTATTTGGCGCGGCCACCGATGTGTTCGTCAACGCCGACGGTTACAAGAAGTCGATTTCCGGTCCCGGCGTGGGCAACTACATCACCATGGCCAAGGCGGCGGCGGCGGCGCGCGCCATCGTCGGCGAGCGCGCCCTGCGCAGCGGCGGCATGGTGCAGGCCCACGGCACCGGTACACCGCAGAACCGCACCTCGGAATCGGCAATTCTCAGCCGCACGGCGCAGGCCTTCGGTATCCAGAGCTGGCCGGTGGCCGCGATAAAGTGCTACCTGGGCCATTCGCTGGGCTCCGCCTCGGGTGACCAGGTGACCGCCACTCTGGGCACCTGGCACCACGGCCTCATTCCCGGCATCGCCACTATCGAGCGTTTCGCGGATGACGTGCGGCAGGATCACCTGGCACTGAGCATCGCCCATCGCGAAGTGGACCCGCAGCAGATGGCCTATGCCATCGTCAATTCCAAGGGCTTTGGCGGCAACAATGCCTCGGCCACGCTGCTCAGCCCGGCGGTGACGCAGCGCATGTTGCAGGCGCGCTATTCCCGCTCCCAGTGGCTGGCCTGGGAGCGCGCCAACGAAACCGTGCGCGCGCGGCAGCAGGACTACGACGACGCCATGGTGGCCGGTACCTGCAGCCCGGTGTACCGCTTTGACTACGGGGTATTGCACGACGACGACGTGCAGATCACGGACCGCCAGGTGCTGTTGGGTGACCGGGCGGTTTCGCTGGCGCTGACCTCGCCCTTCGAGGACATGCGCATCGACTGATGCGGCAGCCGTCGCTGCGGCAGCCGGCGCTGCGGCAGCCGGCGCTGCAAAACCGTGCTGCGACGGGCGCCGCGGGGGCCGTAATTGCTGGTATCATGGCGCTTCACCGGCAGCCTTCTGTTGACTTGATGACGCCCATTCTCGAATTTTTGCAGCGGCGCAATTCCGCCCCCCGCCTCACCGATCCCGCGCCGAGCGCCGCTCAACTGCGCGCAATTATCGGCGCCGCCCTGCGCGTGCCGGACCACGCCTGGCTGCGCCCCTGGCGCTTTATCACCATCGCCGGTGAGCGCCGTGCCGCGCTGGGTGAACTGATGGTGCAGCGTCTGCAGCAAACCGACCCCGACGCCGACCCGGCGATGTGCCGGAAAATGCGCGAGGCGCCGCTGCGCGCTCCGCTGCTGATTGTCGTCGTGGTGCGGCTGACGGAACACCCCAAGGTGCCGCCCATCGAGCAGCGCCTGTCTGCGGGCTGCGCCGCCCACGCTATGTTGCTGGCGGCCGAGGCCTGCGGCTACGCCGGCATCTGGCGCACCGGCGCCGCGGCGTACGACCGGGACCTGATGGCGCAGCTGGGACTGGCCGAGAACGAGGAAATCACCGGCTTTGTGTACCTCGGCACACGCGCCGGACCCGCCAAGAACCTGCCCCGGCTCGATACTGCCGACTTTGTATCGAGCTGGTAAACTGCGCACGTCCCGATACCCACAGGAGAGTCCGCCGCCATGCCCCCGAGTTTCGACACGCTGGACCTGCAGGTGGCGCAGCACATTGCCACACTCAGCCTGAATCGCCCCGACAAGGCTAACGCCATGAACGCAACCATGTGGGACGAGCTGCAGCGCTGTTTCGAGTGGCTGGATGCCGAGCCCGCGGTGCGCGTGGTGATCCTGGCCGGCAGCGGCAGCCACTTCTGCGCGGGCATCGATTTGAACATGTTTGCCGCAGTCCACGGCACCGCCGAGGAGCCGGCGCGGCGCGCGGAGTTTTTCCGGCGCACGATACTGCGTCTGCAGGACAACCTCAGCGCCATCGAAAAATGCCGCAAACCGGTGCTGGCGGCGATTCACCACAGCTGTATCGGTGGCGGTGTGGATATGATCTGCTGCGCGGACATGCGCTACGCCACGCGCGATGCATTTTTCTCGATTCGCGAGATAGACATCGGCATGACCGCCGATGTGGGCACGCTGCAGCGCCTGCCCAAACTCATCCCCGACGGCGTGGCGCGCGAACTGGCCTACACCGGGCGCGACATGCCGGCGGCGGAAGCCGTGGCAGTGGGCCTGGTCAATCAGGTCTTTGAGGATCGCGCTGCAATGCTGGCGGAGGTCACGGCCATCGCCCGCACCATTGCCGCCAAGAGCCCCCTGGCGGTGCGCGGCAGCAAGGAGATGCTGCTGTACTCGCGCGATCACACGGTGCGCGACGCTCTCAACTATGTCGCCACCTGGAATGCGGGCATGTTCAGCCAGGCGGATATCCAGGCCGGCCTGGCGGCGCAGCGGCAGCGCAAACCCGCGGTGTACCAGGACTGATCCGCGCGGGAATAACGGAGGCACTGCAATGAGAGTTCTGGCCCGCTTCAACCGGCCGTGGATGCATTTTATCGTTCTGGGCGGTGTGCTGTACTACCTGCAGGGGGTGTTTTTTCCCGCGCCCAAACCGGTGGTCGGACCGCTGGGCGAGGCGCGTCTGGAGGCCTTGCAGCAGCAGTGGTACAGCAGCACCGGCCGCCTGCCGACGCCCGAGCAGCAACAGCGTATGGTGGCTGCCGAACTCGACCGGGACATGCTGTTTGCGCGCGCTGTCGAGCTGCAGCTGCACCGCTACGATACAGTGGTATACCAGCGCCTGTTGCGCAATATGCGATTTCTGCAGTTGGGGGAGGGCAAGAGTGACCGGGAACTGTTCCAGCAGGCGCTACAGATGCGTCTGCACCTGGGCGACGAGGTGGTCAAGCGCCGGCTGATCCTGATCATGGAGCAGTTGCTGCTCGCCGCCAACCCGCCGGCAGCACCCACCGAAGCGCAGGTTGCGGCCGCGTTCGAGCAGCGGCGCGAGGAACTGCGCCGTCCGCCGCGCTACTCCATCGAGCACCTGTATTTCAACCGCGAACGGGAGCCGCAGATAGACGCCGCCATCGCCGCCATCACCGAGCGCGGACTCAGTGCCAGTCAGGCGCGGGACCTGGGCTCGCCCTTTCTGCCGGGCTACCGTTTTACGCGGCAGAGTCCGCAGCAGCTGGCGCGCCAGTTCGGCAGCGAGTTCGTCGCCAACCTGGAGGCGGCAAACCCGCAGCCGGGTAGCTGGGTGGGACCGCTGCGCTCCACCTACGGTCTGCACTACGTCTGGGTGAGCGCGGTGGAACCGGCGCGCGACGCCACCCTCGAGGAGGTGCGCGCGCAACTGGTGCGCGACCTGGAATCCCGCGCCCGCGACCAGGCGCTGCGCGAGGGCATTGCCGCCATGCGCGATGACTACGAGATCAGATCATGAAACTGCCGCGCTGGGTTGCCGTGTTGGTTGTCGTTATAGCTGGCGGACCGCTGCTGACGCAATTCGCCCAGGCCCACCGCTTCGCACCGTCCCTGCTGAAAGTCACCGAACTGGCGCCCGGCGAGTACAACATGGTATGGAAAACACCCGCGCAGGGCACCAGCAAGATCCCGTTGCGCCCGGTGTGGCCGGACACCTGCGAGGTAAGCGGCGCCAGCCCGCCGCAACTGGAGGGCACCGGCACCGTGAGCCAGTGGCGGCTGCGCTGCCCCGCACTGGGCCCCCACGGTCTGGTGGGCGAGACCCTGGCGGTCGCCGGCCTGGGCGCCAATCAGGCATCGGCCATGGTGATGGTGGGCCTGCTGGACGGCCGCCGGTATCAGGCGGTGCTGAACGCGCAGCGCAGCGAGTTTGTCATCCCCGCCGAATCCACCGCCGGCGAAGTCATGCGCGACTACATCGCGCTGGGCGCCGAGCATATCTGGGGCGGTGTCGACCACCTGCTGTTCGTGTTCGGGCTGTTGTTGCTGGTGGGCGGCGGCACCCGCCTGCTGTGGACGATTACCGCTTTTACTCTGGGCCACAGTATCACCCTGTCGCTGGTGACACTGGGCTTTTTCGACTACCCGGTGGCGCTGGTGGAATTCACCATTGCCCTGAGTATTTTCGTGCTGGCAGTGGAACTCACCCGGGTCGGCAGGCACGACCTGTTGTGGCGCAATCCCTGGTGGCTGGCCGGCGGCTTCGGCCTGCTGCACGGCATGGGTTTTGCCGGCGCCCTGGCGGAAACCGGCCTGCCCCAGGACAACGTGGCGCTGGCGCTGCTGTTTTTCAATGTGGGGATAGAGCTGGGGCAAATCGCCTTTATCGCCGTGCTGCTGGCGATCTGGATGGTCATCCGCCGCCCGCTGGGTCCGTGGCGCGAGCGCCTGCTGCCGGTGCCGGTCTACGTGCTGGGTGCGCTGTCCGCCATGTGGTGCATAGAGCGCGGGCTGGCAGCGCTGGCGGCGGCCTGAGGACACCGCCGGCGGGCACCGGCTGCCGGCGCACCCGGTGTCGGGCTTACGGCCTGCCCGGCCAGTCCTGCCACTCGATCAGGGGGTAAAACGCCAGGCGAATACCCTCCATCACGTAATCCTTGTTCTCCAGGATATTGCGGCGGCGCACATAGCGGCCGCTGGCGGAGCGGGTGTCGATGGCATCGGTGGCGTCGAGGCCGCCGCGGCTGAAGAACAGGCGTTTGAGGTCCGTATCGAAAATACTGACCTGCAACGAGGCCACGGCCGCCTGCATATTCCAGTCGAAATCGGCCGATACACCCGAGCCCGGCCCCTGCAGCGAGGGCTTGCGGCTGACGCCGTCCCAGCGCGCCAGGTGCTTCAGGCCGCCGTTAAAGGGCACTTCCAGCTCCACCAGGTCGGTGAACACGAAGGCATCCAGGCTGGAGGTCTCGACCATCTGGTCGCGCACGCTCTGCATGATCTGCGCAAAGGTCTTCATGTTCACTTTGCCGCTGGTGGGGTCCACCGGGTTGCCAAAGGCGCGCACGGCAGTGTTCCAGTGCTGCTGGAATTGGCGCTGCGGCAACACCTTGTAGCCGTGTTCCTTGAGGTAGCTACTGACGTAGCCGTCGATGCGCGGTGCCACGGCTTCCAGGTAGTTGCGCGAGGGAAGACCCAGGTTTACGTGGGGAATAACCACGGTCTTGATGTGCGCCGCCGCCAGTCCCTCCCGGTCGATCTCGAAGGGGAACACGGTGGGGTTGTAGGTCGGCGTGCCGCTGCAGGCCAGCAACAGAATGGACAGACCGATGCCGGCGGCCAGCCCGTACAGGGAGTTAAATCGACGCATACTGATTTCCGATCCGCTATAGTGCCCGGCATGGTAGCAAAATCTGTCCGGAGGCACAGTGTCCATAACAAAACTTCACTGCAGTCTCGACGGCGAGGGGCCCCCTGTGGTGCTATTGCACGGCCTGTTCGGATCGGGCAACAACCTGGGCGCGCTGGCGCGCTCCCTGCGCGAGCGCTTTGCCGTGTACAGCCTGGACCTGCCCAACCACGGGCGTTCGGACTGGCTGCCGGACGCCGACCTGCCGCAGCTGACCCGCGCTGTAGCGGACTGGATGAGTCGGCACGAACTGAGCGGCGCGCGCCTGGTCGGGCACTCGCTGGGCGGCAAGGTGGCGATGCAACTGGCGCTGTCGCAGCCGCGGCTGGTAGCCGCCCTGGTGGTGGCGGATATCGCACCGGTGGTCTACCCGGCGCGCCACGATGCGGTATTTGCGGCGCTGGAGGCGGTAGCGGCAGCGCACTGTACTTCGCGCCAACAGGCTGCCGCGCTGCTGTCTGAGTACCTGCCCGAACCAGACGTCGTGCAGTTTCTGCTGATGAGTCTGCAGCGGGATGCGCGCGGCGTGTACGACTGGCGCTTTAACCTGGCGGGTATCCGGCGCGATTACCGGGCGGTGCGCGATGCGCCGCGCGCCGACGCCCCTTACCGCGGGCCGGTGCAATTTATCAAGGGCGGCGAATCCGACTACATCCGGCCGGAACACCGCGAGGCGATACTGGCGCTGTTTCCACAGGCCACGATAAAAGTCATGCCGGACTGCGGCCACTGGCTACACGCGCAGCGCCCGCAACTTTTTAACGGGATCGTCGGGCGTTTTCTGGACGCTGTGTCCTGAAACCCGGGCGCTGGCGCACCGGCCCAAAGCCACGTATGCTGGCGCCGGATGCAGGGCTGGGGAGTGATCTGTTCTCGTGTATTTCACGCTGGGTGAGGTGGTCACCGTGTTGTCGTTGGGCGCTCTGGGTCTGTATTTCTGGGGGGCGATCCGGGTGCGTGAACTGGCCCTGCAGGCCGTTGCCCGGGCCGGCGACCAGGATGACTTCCAGTTGCTGGACCAGGCGGTGCATATCTGCCGTGTATCGCTGAGTCGCGACGCCACCGGGCGCTGGCGTATATGGCGGCAGTACCGCTTCGACTACAGCTACGACGGCGTGGAGCGCCGTCAGGGCTTTGTCATTATGCTGGGCAAGCAACTGCAGGCGCTGGTGGTCAGCGAGCGGGCAGGACACACGCTGCACTGAAGTCGATAGGCGCGTCTGGCACCGGGCGCTCAGAACACGGCGCGCAGCAGTACCGTGGCCCCGACCAGCACCAGGAAGCCACCAAACAGGCGATCGATCAGTGCGCCGCCGCGCCCCAGTTGCCGCGGCAGCCTGTGGTAGGAAACCAGCGACACGACCAGCGCATACCAGCAGGCGTCGGTGACGCCGACCGTGAGAGCCATGATGGCTTTCTGCCGCGGACCGTCGCCGGGTTCCAGAAACTGGGCAAACAGCGCCAGCATGAACACCGCCAGCTTCGGGTTCAGGCACGCCACCAGGAAACCCCCCAGTGCCCAGCTGTGCCCGCCGGGGTCGCTGTCGGCAACGGGCTTTGCGGCGCAGGCGTGGCGCAGGATTCCGATCCCGAGGTACAGCAGGTAGCAAGCGCCGGCGATCTGCAGGGTGTTGAACAATGCCGGGGAGCGCGCGATGACCACGGCGAGCCCGGCCACTGTCAGCAGCCCGTACAGACCGACCGCTGCGCCGTGTGCGATGGCCGCACTGTAACCGGCCCGCCGGCCTTCCCCCAGGGCGGCGTTCAGCACCACCGCGAGGCTGGGCCCGGGTGACATGGCGCCCAGCAGGCAGATACCAAACAGCGAAAACCAGCGATCGAGTTCCACAGGGCGTGTTCCGGCGTAATAAAGCAGGTGCGGCGACAGGTGGGGCGATATGTTAACAGCAATCACCTCGCGCCACTGGCTATCGGGCGCTTATGTAACACCTCGAGGAGACATCATTTTTTTCCACAGTTTCTGTGGATAAGTCAGTGAGTAAATTGTTTGTCCGGGCTCAGGAGGCAGGGCTGGTGGTGTCTGTTACAGATTGGTTAAAATTCATACAAACACAATAAGTATAATAAAAACAGTTAGATACGGTTATTACTTGATGTATTGAATGTGAAGTGACGGGTAACTGCGTGAAAGTTTTGTGACCACTAGTTTGTGTGCATAACCTCCGGCACGCTGCTACCTAAGGTAACTTTTTCATGGTAGACGGGAACACCGCAGTCGCTGCCGGGGGTAACGTTTTCCAGCCGCAGTCGCTGTGGGCTGTTTTTGTAGGCCCCCTGTCATTCGTCAGTTCATTTCGGGGGTGTTACCGCCTTGCCGCGCCCCTGGCTGACGCGCTCAATCGCCGCGGTAGACGCAGCCGCTGGTGCAGGTTTCGCGAAGCTCCAACCGGCTAAGTTGCGGCACGAGCGGTTTGAGACGCTGCCAGATCCAGCGCGCGATGTTCTCACTGGTGGGGTTTTCCAGGCCGGCGATGTCGTTCAGGTAATGGTGGTCCAGCTGTTCGTAAAGTGGCTGGAAGCTGGCCTTGAGATCGGCGAAATCCATCACCCAGCCCGCCGGCTCCGGCGCCTCGCCGCTGACGGTGAGGCGCACGTGAAAAGAGTGGCCGTGCAGGCGCGCGCACTTGTGCCCGGCGGGCACGTTGGGCAGGCGGTGTGCCGCCTCGAAAGAAAAGTCCTTGTAGATCTCCATAACCGGTTGTCCCCGCTGTTTTCATGCCTGTCGCCACGCTTTTTACCGCTGTGCGAGGCGGTATCTGCCATCTCGGCAGGAGCCGCGATTTTACTACTAAAATCAAGGGCTTTTAATCGGCTGCATTTTTTTGTTATTTTCGCGGCTAAGGTCGAGGTAAGGTTTGACAGCAATATCAGAATCTCTATAATGCGCGTTCTCGGTCAGGGGGTGGTTAGCTCAGCTGGGAGAGCATCTGCCTTACAAGCAGAGGGTCGGCGGTTCGATCCCGTCACCACCCACCAATTCCACACCGGGAGTCCACTACCGGGGAGCGGTAGTTCAGTTGGTTAGAATACCGGCCTGTCACGCCGGGGGTCGCGGGTTCGAGTCGCGTCCACTCCGCGAGACGCGAAAAGGGGAAGCCTTCGGCTTCCCTTTTTTTCC
>JAGRIH010000003.1 GCA_020443345.1 Halioglobus sp. | reverse complement strand
TGGACAGGCACTCGCAATCCATCCAATCAGACCAACCCATTGACCCGAAGTTAGTTACACCAAATACTCTGCGTAACCACGCTGGCGGAGTAGCACATGCCCAGACCCAGGAAGGCGCTAGTTTGCGTCAGTGACACACCCTACTACCACTGCGTATCGCGCTGTGTGCGCCGCACATTTTTGTGTGGTCGGGACGTACAGACAGGACAGTGTTTCGAACACCGGCGCAGCTGGATCGTCGAGCGCATACACCTGCTGGCCTCTGTGTTCGCCATCGATGTCTGCGCCTACGCCGTCATGAGCAACCACTACCATCTGGTGGTCAAGGTGGGCTCGAGCTGCAACTGGACAGATGACGAAATTATCCAACGCTGGCTACACCTGTACAAGGGACCACTGCTGGTACAGCGCTACCGCAACGCTGAAGAGCTAAGCCCAGCGGCTCAGAGCACCGTGACCGATATCGTGGCGGTATGGCGGGCGCGCCTGCAGGATCTCAGCTGGTTCATGAAGTGCCTGAACGAACCCATTGCGAGAATGGCTAACCGGGAAGACCAGTGCACCGGGCATTTCTGGGAAGCCCGCTTCAAATCACAGGCCTTGCGCAGCGAACAGGCGCTGCTTGCGTGTATGGCGTATGTGGACTTGAATCCCCTTCGGGCGGGTATTGCGCAAAGCCCCGAAACGTCTGACTACACGAGCATCCAGGAGCGCCTGGGCACATCGTCCCGTAGCGCAAGACCTACGAAGCCCGCTATCGCCCCCCACGAGAAACCCGTAACCGCCCTTGAAGCGAAACCCCTGCTGCATTTCGAAACGGCTACAGTGGCCGAACGGCAGAGCGGTATCCCGTTTCCCTTCAAAGACTACCTGGCGCTGGTGGACTGGACCGCTCGTCAGGGGCGCAGTGACAAGTCGGGTGCGATCGCCGGTGACCTCCCGCCGCTGTTGTCGAGAATGGACATTCCCATAGACCAGTGGCTGCTGAACAGCCGCCGATTCGAAGCCGTCTTCCATCGACAATTCAGGCTGGCGGCCTGACGACACCTTCGCGCACAATAAACTGATACAGTACCCTCACTGCTAGCTTGCAGGGCGAGATCGTGGTAAACCGCTGCTCCTGGCGGCATACCACATACTCAAAACAACGATCTTCACACGGACAGCCCCCTTACTGAACAAATAGCCGGCTGATTTCAGGTGCGACTCCGGGTTAAAACAGAGACGGTGCATTTTGAAGTGCCTGTCCACTACTCACTCGTTTAAGTACCTGTCCACTACTTGCTCTCTACTTGCCGCTATTACTCGGATTACTCGCTGCCGGGACGTCAGGGCAGGTAGGGTTTAACTTGTTCTTCGAACAAGCGCAGCATACGCCAGGCTTCACGCACCGGGATGCCGCCCATAAGGGGATTTAAAAAAAAGACGCCCTGCGGCCCGAGCGAACTGGCCAGCGCAATGACTTGCTGCGGTGTGAGTACCTGATACGCGGGGTTGGCTCTGGCGGCAGCGGCGCTGACTGCGCCGCGGTAGGGGCCGCGCGCCTCGCCGTAGCCCTCAATAGTAAACTGGCCGTATTCGGCTATCTGACTCAATACGTGGGGCATCAGCATGTGCCACGCTGCTTCCACGTCCTCTGCAACCCACAGAAAAATCGGCCCCAGGGGTCGGGCCGGACCGGGGTCGGGTTTGCCGAGCGCGAGACACTCCTGTCGGTAGGGTTTCCACAATGCCGTGTTGCCGGGCACAGCGAAGCCATCGGCGAGGCGCGCTGCGCGCTGCGCGGCTTTTACTGAAGAGCCGCCGAGAAGAACGCGTGGCCTGGGATCGGGAGCCGGCCGCACGCAGACCCTGCGACCGGCGTAGTCGAAGGGTTCGCCGGTCCACGCCTGGCGCAGCAGTTGCGCTGTATCGCCCACGGCGGCCCAGCGGTCTTCCAGCCGTTTGCCGAACATCGCGCATTCCGAAACCCGGTAGCCGCCGCCCAGCACGATGTCGAAGCGTCCACCGGAAGCGAGCGACAGTACGGCCGTGTCTTCCGCCAGTTTCAGTGGGTCGTAGAGCGGCGCCAACAGCACATTGGGACGCATCCTGATCCGTCTCGTTCGACCGGCCACGGCGGCGCAGGTAATCAGTGGAGAGGGATTGTATCCCGACTCCGAAACATGGTGTTCGCCAAAATTGGCGTACGTAAAATCCATGTCATCGGCCCAGCCGCAGATATCCAGCATGGCCGGATACAGCTCCCGATGGGGCGTGGTACCGGCGGGCGAGCGCAGTTCAAATACAGCGTGCAGTTCCACGGTAAAATCCTGACCTCTCAAATGTTGTCTTGCAGCGCGAGCAATAGGAGCAATAGGAGTGCCTGTCCCACTACCACTGCCCTACGTGAGTGCCTGTCCCGCTGTCACCACTGTCCCGCTGCCACCATACCACTGTCACTTCCTGCCAGCACCGCAGTGCGCTACGTGAGTGCCTGTCCCGCTGCCAGTCCCGCTGCCAGTCTCCTGCCACCGCGCACCTTGCAGGAGTGCCTGCAGGAGTGCCTGTCCCACTACCATTCCCCAGGAGTGCCTGTCCCACTACCACCACTACCACTCCCACTACCACTCCCCTACCACTCCTCCCACTATCACTCCGTCCCACTACCACTGCTGTTATGCTCAATAAACCAGTATTTGTAGGGCTTTCAGCGCGAGGAGATGATTACAGCGGGAAGGAACTTCAGATTAGAACGAGCGGAAGCGCCGCTGTACGTGCCGCTGGCGCACGGCTATCTGCTCGCGCCGTTGTTGCGGCGTGACGCGTGGCGTCGAGGCGGGCAGGTGGCTGCGGATCTGGTCGAAGGGCACTTTCCTGGCGGTGATACTGGGCCAGTCTTCCGGCGCGGGTGTCTCGCTGTAGGCCCAGCGCGGCGCGAGGAAGCCCTCGCGATGGCCACTGGTATCCAGCCAGTTGGGGACGCCCGGGTCGCGGTGGGCTACCACCAGGCGCCTCACGCCGTCGCCATCGATGTGCATCTGGTGGCCGTTGAGGCTGCCCAGTCGGTTGGCGTAGTCCAGTGATTCGCCCCACAGGTTGGCGAGCTGGAAGCCGATGTAGTTGGGCGCTACCGGTATCCGGTTTTCAATGACCAGGGCCTCATCCGGTGCCAGTTCGAACACCCCGCCGGCGTAGAGATTGGTGCTCATGCCGCCTCCCGTTGCACCGGATGCGGCGTTGATCTTGTTGAACCCATTGCGTGGAAACGCCATGCCGTCGGGCAGGGTGCCCTGGCGTTCGCCGTAGGTGCCCATTGGGATGGTCCAGAAGGCGTTCCAGAAATGCATCTGGTTGCGCACGATCTCGCCAAAGCGGCGGATCTCCCGCGCCGCCTGCTGCGCGCAATATGCGGGCGGGTGGCTGCCTTGTGCACCTGTCTGGGTGATTTCAAAATGGATGGCCTTCTCGTATTCCCAGTCGTTGAACAACTGCCGGCCGCTGACATAGGCGGCGTAGCGTTCCGGCCCTGCGGCGGAGTCGGCGGGGTGGGGCCGGTTGACAATTTTCAGAGTGGAAATGTAATTTCCGTTGTAGTTCGCAGGTTTTTCCGGGGCCAGCAGGATCTCGAAACGCCCGTCGTCATCCACCTCGATACTGGACGAGTCCAGGCGGCCGGTCTGGGTTTTCATGCCGGGCCGCAACTCGCTCAGTTGGCCCGTATCACCGGCGAGGCCGCCGGAACTGCATTCGAAGATTACATAGCTGGGCGCCTTGCGGACACCCGCCGCGGGCGCCGCACCGCGCCAGTGACGGCAGTCGCCGACGCTGCCGCGCACAAAATAGGACTGGCGCCCGTCGATGGGTGCGTAAAAATAAATGGCGTCGGCATTGTCGATGGTGCTACGGGTAATGACGCTCAACGCATTGCGAAACTGCGGGCGCTGCGGGTCGTCATGGAAGGCCCGCTCCACTGCGCTGTGCACAAAACCCATCAGGTAGCGGTAACCCTCGGCCAGGTTGCGATCGGTGGCCGGCGGCGGCAGCAGCGCGGGGTCGTCGATGGCATCGCGCGCCGACTGCAGGGTCTCGATCATCTCATCCCAGGCCGCGCGCAGGGCGGCTGTGGCCGCGTCGGATTCGGTTGTCGTAGTCATGCTTGATCCCCCCTGGGCCAGTGATACTCGTCGAAAAACGTTGCCAGTTCGCGTTCGATACGCTCTCGCGAGAGTTCGTAGTCGTCGATACTGTACTCAAAACGGGTGCTGTGGCTGCGCTCTTTATCTTCCTGCGCCAGCAGGTAGGCGTCGTAGTCGTCCGACACCGTCATCCCGAAGGCCGCGTATATCTTGTGCACCGTGTTGCGCGGCTGCGCGGTGAGTTCGCGGTAGTCCACCACGATTTGCGGCGTGTCGGGGTTGCGCGCCAGCACTTCGCGCGGATGGTGGTAGGTGTCAAAGGAAATCTCGGTCAGTATGCGCAGCGACTCCGCGTAATCCTCCCGCTGCCAGCCCTTGCCGCGCCAGCTCAGCTCCACCAGTTTGAGTACGCTGGGCATGCACTGCGTCGGGTCGCGCATCACCACCGCGATACGCGCGTCGGGGAAGGTGTCGATCAGGGCCTGCACCCAGCCGCTCATGGTGGGGTTCTTGCTCAGGTGAATATGGTTGCCCCCGTTGAGAAGCAGTTGGCGCCTGACGCATTCGCGGTAGTAGTGCAGCCAGCGGCGCCGTTTCTGCGCCGGCATCTGGTCGACATGGAAGATATCGATAACATCCATCATGGGCACGTCCAGGGACCACTGGGGTGTCACGAAGGCGGCGCGCATGACAAACTGGTCCTCCTCGGATTTCCACAAACCCATATTGTGGATGTGGCGGAATTTGCCGAATTTCTTCTCGTCCCACGCCGCCAGCCGCCGCTTGATGGGGCCGCCCAGCCAGTGCTGGTCGACCCAGCCCAGGGCGCGAATCACCTTCTTTTGCAGCAGTGAGGGGAAAAATGTCTCCCAGTACAGGAAGTAGCTGAAGGTGTCGCCGTCCGCCGCCAGCAGACGGTGTACCAGGGTGGAGCCGCTGCGCGCGTGTCCGACGATAAACACCGGCTTGACGACCCGCTGCTGCCAGAGCCGGGGGAAGAGCAGGTAATCCAGCAGGAAACAGGCCGCGTGAAACGCGGTCATCGGCGGCACCAGGACCAGCAGGCGAAACAGCAGGCGGCTGCGGCCGGGCATGGTTTTATGCGACCAGACGTGACGCAGTACACGCCAGTAGTAGTCAACATCGAAGTACATGAATACGCCCCGGGCTTTTCAGTGGTGATTATATGCTAGGTTGTTGTATCGGCTGCGGCAACTCGCATTTCAAGCTGCTTGAAGCATGTAAAAAAGCCCTGTATACAGGCGATTCTACACTCGGTCGAACCGGCTCGGCCCGGCACTTACATTTTGGAGGCAAGCGCGGCAAATGGTAGGTGCTTTGTGATCAGATCGCACTACGCGGTCGCCCGTTTGCTGGTGATACCCTACCTGGCGCTGCTCGCACTGTATATTGTAATGATGGGCCTCGGCGGCGCCGTGCTCCACTACCAGGTACGCGCCGTCGAGACGCGGTTGCTGATCGACGAGATGCTCGCCGCGACCGAGCCGCTGGCCGAGCGCCTGCGCAGCGGTGATGCAATTGCCGCCATGCGCGACAACGCGGCGTGGCTGGTGGCCGATGTCGAGGAGTTGTTTGCGGCACTGCCCGCTCTGCGGGCCGTGTCGGTGCAGGGGTCGCAGTCCGGCTATCGCATGGAGAGCAACGGCGCCGGCGCGATTTCTTCACGGGCAGTATCGCCGCTGCCTGTCGATGCGCAGCGCTCCAGCCGCTTCGGAGCACCCGATGAGCGCCTGCACGAGGAACAGACGGCGATGTTTCTGGTCCGCTTCGACATCAACAGGGCGGACAGCCCCCTGGTCAGACTGGATTTCGCGTTCGACCGTGCGCAGTTGTTGTCCAGAGTCAACGCAGGCCGGGTATCCATCGAGCGCTCGGCGGCGCTGTTTGGCGTGCTCGGAGCGGTGAGCCTCCTCGCCGCCCTGGGGATTACGGCTGTCGCCATGCGCACCACCCGCAGACTGGAGAGTTACTTCCAGGAGGTCTATCAGCGCGCCTCGCTGACCGAAACCGCGACGCAACTGGTGCATGAATTGCGCAATCCGCTGGCGGCCCTGCGCGCCAACGTCAAGGCCCTGCTGGTGTCTCCCCGGCAGACGCCGGAAATCGTGGAGGAACTGGACCGCGATATCGTGGCGCTGAACGATAAACTGCGCGGTTTCCTCAACCTGACCCGCCAGCGCAACGAGAGGTTTCAACGGGTCGACGTGGCGCAACTCATCGAGGATGCAGTACGTCTGGCGCAGCCCGAGTTGTCCCGGCGCTGCCTGGGCGTGGAAACCGACGTCGCGGCGGGATTGCCGCAGCCGCTGTGGCAGGAGGCCTCCCTGCGCGATGCCCTGCTCAACCTCCTGCTCAACGCGGCACAGAGCGGTCAGTGCGACGGCACTATCCGCGTGTCAGCGCATTGCAGGGACGGATGCGTGGAGATCATCGTCGAAGACCGTGGCAGGGGCTTCAGCAGGCAGCAGATGCCGCACTTGTTCGAGGCATTCTATACCACGCGTGAAGACGGCAATGGACTGGGGCTGGCGATCGTGCAGCGCATCGTGCTCAACCATCAGGGTCGTGTTCGCGCGGAAAACCGCGCGGGCGGCGGCGCGAGAATCGTACTCACCCTGCCACTGCAACGCAAGGAGACACCCCGTTGGTGGAAGCGACTGAAGAAAATCTACCCAGCCTGAGCGGTATCTCAGTGCTGGTGCTCGACGACGACCCGCATGTCGTGCGCAGTTTGTCGCGCGTGCTGGGCGGACTGGGAGCTCAGGTCATCGGGGTCGGCAGCCTGCGCGAGGCCCGCCTGTCGCTGCAACCCCTGTCGCCGGACGCCGTGCTGGCGGACCTGCAGCTAAAGGATGGCACCGGTCTGGAGCTGTTGTCAGAATACCTGGGTCAGCGCAGCGACGGCGCTTTTTACCTGATTACAGGCCACGGTAGTATCGACAATGCGGTCGCGGCGCTGCGCCAGGGCGCGCGGTATTATTTCGAGAAGCCGGTCGACCCGATTGCCCTGGCCCGCCACCTGGCAAGGGACCTGGCTGCCAGTCAGTCGAGCAGCGACCTGGCCGGGCAGCTTGCGCCCTATCTCACCGTCCGCGACCCGGTCATGATCGAGGCCCTGAGGGATTTGCCCCGCTTTGCCGCCAGCGCCGAACCGGCGCTCATTCAGGGGGAGACGGGAACGGGCAAGGAACTCGTCGCGCGTGCCCTGCACGGTCTCGGTCCGCGCGCACAGGAGCCCTTTGTCGCCGTCAACTGCGGCGCCATTCCGGAAACCATGCTCGAAGCAGAGCTGTTTGGCCACGAGAAGGGGGCCTTCACCGGCGCCACCCGCCAACACCGCGGCCGCTTTGAACAGGCCCATGGCGGCACCCTGTTTCTGGACGAGATTGGTGAAATGCAGGCGTCGGCCCAGGTGAGCCTGCTGCGGGTGCTGGAGGAGGGGACTGTCCATCGCGTGGGCAGTGAACGCGGCGTCGGCGTGGATGTCCGTGTGGTGGCGGCCACCCACCGGCCCCTGCAGGAGCGGGTCGAGTCCGGCCTGTTCCGTCAGGACCTGCTGTTTCGTCTCAACGTGCTGGTTCTGGAGCTTCCCCCCCTGCGCGAGCGCCGGGGTGATATCGAGCTGCTGGCCCACCAGTTTCTCGCACGGAGCCTGCAGGACATGGGCAGGTCCGGCGATGCCCCGGTACTGTCGCGCACCGCGCTGGACGCGCTGGCGGCCTATCCCTGGCCGGGCAACGTGCGCGAGTTGCGCAACGTGATGGCGCGCCTGGCAGTACGCCTGCCCGAGGGCCTGCGGGAGGTTGGCGGCAACCTGCTGACACCTCTGTTACCGGCGGGGATGTCCGGTCACCGGGGCGCTGTCGATGGGGTGGTGATCCCCCGGGGGGCGACCCTGGCCGACGCCGAGTGGCTGCTGATCGACGCGGCCCTCAAGGAGGCGGGCTACAACCGCAGCCGGGCGGCCGAACTACTCGGCATCGGCGAGCGTACCTTGCGGCGCAAGCTCAACAAAAACTGACCGCCGCAGGACAGTCCGGCCAGACTGGCCGGGCTGGGCCAGTCCGGTCGGCCATTTTGACCGCTAGACATTATAGTAGTGACCTATCCGTCCTTAACGCCGTGGATTAAGCTGAGGACGGTACATCTTCGGCTCAGAGCCATAATTGAGGAGGATTAGGTCACTACATAATGTCTAGTGGCATTTGCGCGACGCAGACACCGTGAAAATTCTCTGATATCCGTGCTTTTTATTCTGGCACACAGCTTGCTTTACAACAGAGTGAAAGTTGGGCGACGGCCGCAGGGGCCGCGTTGCAGCTGTTGTAACTAACCAAAAGGAGGTGTGTCATGTTCGGTTATTGGACCGGTTTCGATCGCGATATATTTGACCAGTTCGAGCGCCTGCGACGGGAGCTGGACGGGACTTTCGGGGAGCGTGGCGGCCCCCTCGGTATCCGCTCGGTGGCAGCGGGAACCTACCCGGCGATCAATGTCGGCGCGTCGTCCAGGCAGGTGGATGTCTATGTGTTTGCCGCCGGCGTGGCCCCGGGCAGCCTGGATATCTCGATGCAGCAGAACCTGCTGACGGTGTCCGGCGAGCGCAGCACCGCGATACCCGAGGGCGCGCAGGCCTACCGTCGGGAGCGGTTTGAGGGCAGCTTCAAGCGCGTTGTCACCCTGCCGGATGATGTGGACCCCGATAAAGTCGATGCCGCTTATCGGGACGGAGTGCTGCACGTCACCGTGCAGCGCAAAGAGGAACTGCAACCGCGCAGGATCGAGGTCAAGTGAGATGCTTGCGTCAATCCTTAAACCCGATCTTTATCCAGAGGAGATGTAACGATGACTGACAAAAAATCCGTAAAGAGCACCGAGTCGAGCCAGGTACAGCGCGAAACCGAACAGCGCAGGGCACTGCGTCCGCCGGTGGATATCTACGAAGAAGCCGAGGCCATCACGATCAGGGCGGACCTGCCGGGCGTTTCCCGCGACCGGCTCGAGGTGCATGTGGACGGCGACAACCTGACTATCGAGGGCGAAGCGGCCATCGATATGCCGGAGGAAATGGAGGCCCTGTACGCCGATGTCAATGTCACCCGCTACCGTCGCAGCTTCACCTTGAGCAAGGAGCTGGAGGCAGAGAAGATCAGCGCGGAAATGAAAAACGGCGAGCTGACGCTGCGCCTGCCCAAGCGGGCCGAGGTGCAGCCGCGCAAGATCGCAATCAGTGCCGGCTGATCGCTCAGGTGACCCCGCCCGGGGGACCTGAGGCTCCCCCGGAATTCCGGCACAGACCGGATCGCGGCAGGCGCTTCTTCTGAAGGTTGTCCACGGCCCCGTTAGGTGGTCCCGGACACAGGTGTTTTTTGCAGGGGTACGCTGCTGCGCTCGGGTGCATAGACATGGAGCATCCTGTGGTGCTGCAAGTGGCGGTTTTGCTGGCCATTGGCACGGCGGCGGTGGCGCTGTGCCAGCGCCTCGGTTTTTCCCCGATAGTCGGTTATCTGGCCACCGGGATTCTCGTCGGTCCCTCCGGTGCGGGGTGGCTGGCGGAGAGTCCGATCACCCGTTCGCTCGCCGAACTCGGCGTGGTCCTGTTGATGTTCACCATCGGGCTGGAGTTTTCGCTGACCCGGCTACTGGCTTCGCGGCGGCTGGTGCTGGGCCTGGGCTGCGCGCAGGTCGTCGTCACCACGGCGGCCCTGGGCCTGACCGGCATGGCGCTGGGCCTTGGTCCGATCCAGGCGGCGATAATCGGCGCCGCCCTGGCCATGTCGTCGACGGCGATCGTACTCAAGCAATTGAGCGAGCAGATGGAGCTGCCGGCGCCCCACGGCCGGGTGGCGACTGGAATCCTGTTGTTTCAGGACATTGCGGTGGTACCGGTGCTGGTGGCCCTGCCTGTCCTGGCGGGGGATCTGTCGCGACTGGGCGCGGCGCTGGCATTTGCCCTGGGCAAGGCCACTGTGTTGTTTCTCGGCCTGGTGCTGGTCGGGCGCCGGCTATTGCCCCCCGTGCTGCACTGGGTGGTGGCGACCCGCTCCCTGGAACTGTTCATGTTGACGGTCCTGCTGATGGCCGTGGCCGCCGCGGGCCTGTCCAGTGCGGCGGGCTTTGCGCCGACTCTGGGCGGCTTCATGGCCGGGATGTTGCTGGGAGAGACGCTGTTTCGCCACCAGATCGAGGCCGATATCCGGCCGTTCCGCGACCTGATGCTGGGCCTGTTCTTCGCCACTATCGGTATGCAGGTGGATCCCGTCGTGTGGGTGACACAGGCCGGCGCCGTAGCGCTTACTCTGGCCGCACTGCTCATCGTCAAGCCCCTGATCCTGCAACCCCTGGTGCGCGCCATGCGGCACACGGCTGTCGATGCCTGGCGCGCTGCAATCGCTCTGGCGCAGGGCGGAGAATTTGGCCTGCTGGTGGTGGCGACGGCGCTGGGACTCGGTCTGATCGATGCCCGCATCGCCCAGCCTGTACTGTCGGGTATTATGCTGAGCATGCTGCTGGCGCCTGTCCTGTTGCGTGCGAATCAATCGTTCACCGCCTGGGTGTTGGCTGCTCGCAGCGCTGGCGGCGCGTCACAGGCAGAGGCTTACGTCGCCGATGCGAGTCGGGACTTCGACCGACATGTCATAGTCTGCGGCTACGGCCGGCTGGGCCAGAATCTGTTGCGGATTCTGCATGATGAAGGTATCGACGCCACAGCACTGGATCTCGACGCGGAGCGCGTGCGCCAGGCGGTGGCGGCCGGTGAGCCGGTGATCTTCGGCAACGCCGCCCAACCCGGCGTATTGCGCGCCGCCGGCATAGAGCGCGCCCGGGCGCTGGCGATAACCCCGGGCGACGCTGCCGTGGCCGAACGTATCGCGGTCCATGTCCGCAGCCTCGGTCTGGAGCTGCCAATCCTGGCCAGGAGCACCCGGGGTCGGCACGATGAGGCCCTGCAGGCGGCGGGTGCCACCGTGTTTCCCGAAGGCCTGGAGAGCAGTCTCGCCTATGCCGGGCAGATGTTGATCATGCTGGATATCGCACCCTCGCAGGTCGAGGCGCGGTTGAACGAGATACGGGCCCATGACTACGCACTGCTGCGCGCATTTTTTCACGCGGCCGACAGCGAAAAATCCGCCGTGCAGGCCCTGGACTTTCCCCAACAAATACGCTCGGTTCTGCTGTCAGAGAGTCACCACGCGGCGGGGCGAACAGCGCAGGAGCTGCAACTGGAGGAGCTGGGCGTTGAACTGGTGGACGTGCGTCGGGGAGCCATCACGGTGCCGGGGCGTCTGCTGGACACCCGGCTGCGCGCCGGCGATGTGCTGGTGCTGCGCGGCGACGATGATTCGCTGGAAAAGACCGTAGCGCGGCTTACCGAAGGCGGCTGAGGGTCTGTGCCCGGGAGGGGCCGCAGCATTCGCCCTGTCCTTTCCCATGCGACGAACCGTGCAATGCGCATAGCCAGGCCCGGGTTTAAATCGGCAACATGCCACTAGTCGACAGGCGACAGACCGGCCATTTCGGCCAGTCGACGACGGGACAGTAGCGGCCAGATTGGCCGCGCAAACCGGGGTAAAGGCCGGGAAAAAGCCGGAACTTCCGCTGTTGACGCCGCGTGTTTGGCTGGCACGGATTTGGCTTGTTTAGACACCATGAAGTGTGGCGGAAGTTGAGCGCAACACTCGTTGGATCGTTAGTTTGTTTAAACCGCAGGAGGTGGATGATGACAGCTAAAAAATTGCAGATATTACCCGCGGCACTGTTGGGTCTGGGCCTGATGGTCGCCACGCCACTGTTGGCCGATGATACAACGCTGCCCAGAGAGCCCCAGGCGCAGTCGGAAGCGACCGAATCGGTGCAGCCGGACGTCGACAAGCAGGTGACCGAGCGGGCCGCACAGCGACGCCAGAAGATTGCGGCCGATGCGGTAGCTGCGGTGCATGAAACGAAAAACGCATTGCGACTGCTCGATGAAGAAAAAGCAGATGAAGCCCTGGCTGCTCTGGAGCGAGCGACCGGCAAAATGCAGTTGATTCTGGCGCGCGAGCCGGAATTGGCCCTCGCCCCGGTGGACATGGAAGTCGTTACCTATGACCTGCTGGCAGATGTAAAGACCATCGAGACGGCGATCGACCGGGCACAAGAGTACCTGGACGAGGGTGAAATTCAGAAAGCACGCCCCCTGGTTGCCAACCTGGCCAGCGAGATGGTATTTCAAACCACCAGTATTCCGCTGGCTACTTATCCGGATGCGATCAAGGCCATTGCGCCGTTGATCGACGCCGGCAAGCTGGATGTGGCCAAGGCAGCGCTGCAGGCCGCACTGAACACACTGGTAGTGACCACCGATGAAGTGATTCCGCTGCCAGTGCTGCGCGCCGATATGTTGCTTGGCAGCGCCGAGACGCTGGCGGAAAACGAGGCGCGAACGGAGCAGGACAACGAGACCCTGTCTACGCTGCTGGCCGCGGCCAGAAAGCAGTTGATGGTGGCGGAGCTACTGGGTTACGGCACGAAAAAGTCGTTCAAGCCGATGTATGAGCAGCTCGATGAGATCGAGAAAAAGTCCGCGGGCGGCAAGAGTGGCAAGGGCTGGTTCGACAAGCTCAAGCAGCAGGTTTCCGATCTCGTTTAATTGCGCACGATCCGCGAGGCCGCAACGGTCTCGCGGTGTACCGGGCCAACAGGCACCTCAGCCGCTGTCGGCTGCCCGGTCCATGGCGATACAGGTCTGCATCCAGGCTCTCACCGATTCGCGGTGCACCCTGCCCCGGGGCATGGCGAAGTAGAAGGTGCGGCGCATATCGCGCTTGGGCAGGCGCAGGGCGACGAGGTCGCCGTGGACGAAGTTTTTGCGCAGCACGATTTCCGACAGACAGCCGATGCCCAGGCCCGATTCCACCGCGTTCTTGATGGCTTCGTTGTGCCTGAATTCGAGGTAGACATTGATCGCCGGCAACAGGCCCGCGAGTGCCCGGTCGAAGGTCTGGCGCGCCCCCGAATCCGGTTCGCGCAGAATCCAGGCGGCCTCCCTGATATCCTGAACTGAGAGCGTCTTTTTGCGAGCCAGCGGGTGATCGGCCGCGCAAAACACGACCAGTTCATCCTCGCGCCAGGGCAGCAGTTCGAGGTCGCGGTGCTGGACCTCGCCCTCGATCATGCCGATGTCCACTTCAAAATTGAGCACTTTGGCCACCACGTCCGGGGTGTTGGCGATATCGAGCGCGACATCGGCCTTTGGATACTGCGACAGATAGCCCGACAGGTATCGTGTGGCCAGGTGGTTGCCGATGGTAAAGCTGGCCCCCACCTTGATGTGCCCCACCTCTGCGTGGTCCCTGAGCAGTTTCTCGAAACCTTGACAGTGAGCCAGCAGATTTTCCGCTTCACGGCGCAGCGTATGGCCGATGGCGTTGAGCACCAGCTTGTTGCGCACGCGGTCAAACAGGCTGACCTCATACGTGCGCTCGAGAGTCAGCAGGGCTTCGCTGGCGGCCGACTGCGACATGTGCAGGCTCTTCGCGGCCCTGGAAATGTTCTGGTACCTGGCCACGGCGAGGAAAATCTGCAGTTGTCTGAGAGTGAATTTCATCGTGTTTTTCTTCCGCATGGCGCTGGTATGATGCCGTTTGCAATGACGAGCCGGATGAACCGCTATCCGCATGTGTCTCATCATGCTACCGGAAACACCGATACTCGCGTCCATAATATCCTGTTTTACATGCAGTAACACAGGCGGTACTCTTGTCGTCACCTCGACACGCAACTCGGCGGCCGCACAGGCCACGTACATCACGTACATATAAACCCGGAGGCATCAAATGGCACAACAAAAAGCAACCAACGTACACTGGCACGAAGGCGATATCACGCGCGAACACCGCGCCAAACTCCTTGGCCACAAGGGCGCGACCCTGTGGTTTACCGGCCTGTCGGGCAGCGGCAAGAGCACCGTGGCGGTAGAACTGGAGGGCATGCTCAACGAGATGGGCGTACTGGCCTATCGGCTCGACGGCGACAACGTGCGCATGGGCATCAACAAAAACCTGGGCTTTTCCGCCGAGGACCGCACCGAGAATATCCGCCGTATCGGCGAGGTCGCCAAGCTGTTTGTCGACGCCGGCATTATCGCGCTGAGCAGCTTTATCAGCCCCTACAAGGCGGACCGGGACCAGGTGCGGGCCCTGCACGAGGACGCCGGTATGGAATTTATCGAGATCTTCGTCGACTGCTCCCTCGAAGCCGCCGAGAGCCGCGATCCCAAAGGCCTGTACAAGAAGGCGCGGGCCGGAGAAATCAAGAACTTCACCGGCATCGACGACCCCTACGAGGCGCCGTTCAAGCCGGAGATACACCTGCACTCGGACCAACAGAGCCTGGCCGAGGAAGTGCAGCAGATACTCAGCGTGCTGCGCGAGCGCGGCATCATCAGCCAATAAGCGGGAGACAGCCATGATCAAGCCCCACGGTTCCGACCAACTCAACCCCCTGTTTGTCTACGACAGCGCCAAACGCCACACGCTGCTGGAGGAGGCCGAAACACTGCCCTCCCTGCTGCTCAATTCCGCCGCGGCCGCCAATGCGGTGATGCTGGGCGGCGGTTACTTCAACCCCCTGACCGGCTACATGGACCTGGCCGACAGCCTCAGCGTGGCGGAGAAGATGCACACGCAAAGCGGGCTGTTTTTCCCGGTACCTATCGTCAACATGACCAGCGATCCCTCGGTACAGGCGGGCGACAGGATCGCGTTGCGCGACCCCAACGTCGAGGGCCAACCGGTGTTGGCCGTGATGGATGTGGAGGCGGTGGAGCCGGTCAGCGAGGAACAGATCGACTTTATGGCCGAGAAGGTTTTTCGCACCCTTGACCCGAAACACCCCGGCGTGGCGACCTTTCGCGGCCTGGGCAATACGCTGTTGTCCGGGCCCATCGAGGTGCTCAATTTCTCCTATTTCCAGACGGATTTCCCCGATACCTTCCGTACTGCAGTCGAAATCCGCAACGAAATCGCGGAACACGGCTGGCAGAAGGTGGTGGCGTTCCAGACGCGCAACCCCATGCACAGGGCCCACGAGGAGCTGTGCCGCATGGCGATGGAACAACTGGGCGCCGACGGCATTCTCATTCACATGCTGCTGGGCAAGCTCAAGCCCGGCGATATCCCCGCCGAAGTGCGCGATGCCGCCATCAGGAAAATGGTGGAGGTGTACTTCCCACCGAACACCGTGATGGTCACGGGCTACGGTTTCGACATGCTGTACGCCGGCCCCCGGGAGGCGGTGCTGCACGCCGTGTTCCGGCAGAACAGCGGCTGTACCCACCTGATCGTGGGCCGCGACCACGCGGGGGTGGGCGACTACTACGGCGGTTTTGACGCCCAGGCCATTTTTGACGAAGAGGTGCCCGCCGGCGCCCTGGAACTGGAGATTTTCAAGGCCGACCACACCGCCTACAGCAAGAAACTGAACAAGGTGGTGATGATGCGCGATGTGCCCGACCACACCAAGGAGGATTTCGTGCTGCTCTCGGGTACCGCGGTGCGCGAGATGCTGGGCAAGGGCATTGCACCGCCGCCGGAATTCTCCCGGCCGGAAGTGGCAAAAATTCTGTCCGACTACTACCAGGCGCTGGACCAGTAAGGCGCTGTACCACGTCTGTACCGTGTCGCCCGGTAGCGTCTGCCGGGCGACGCGCGACCACATCAAAGTGACAACCAGTTAGAGGCCGGGCACATGTTCCAGGTATTTGCCAGCACGCCGGAAAGCATGGGCCCCGGCGCCATCGGTGCCCACGCGCAGCGGGCCGAAGCCCTCGGCTTCGACGGCCTGCAGGTGCCCGATGCGGTGCACGACGGACTGCTGCTGGCGGCCATGGCGCTGCACGCCAGCGAGCGGCTGCTTGTCGGCACTGGCGTACTGGTGGCTTTCCCGCGCAGTCCGATGACCGTGGCCGTGGCCGCCTGGGATCTGCAACACATGTCGGGCGGCCGCTTTGAACTGGGGCTGGGTACGCAGATCAAGCAGAACATCGAGGAGCGCTACAGCGCGCGCTGGGATTCGCCGGTGCCGCAACTGCGCGAGTACGTGCAGTCGTTGCGGGCGATCTTTCACAGCTTCCAGAGCGGCGAAAAACTGCACTTCGAGGGTGAGCACTACCGCTTCACCCGCCTGCAGCCGTTTTTTTATCCCGGTCCTATCGAGAACCCCCACATTCCGGTTCTGTGCGGTGCCGTCGGGCCGGCGATGACGCGTATGGTGGGGGCGGTGGCCGATGGCATGATCACCCACCCGACCAATACGCCGCCGGAGTATATCCGCCAGGTCTGCCTGCCCAGGCTGCGGGCCGGCTTTGCGCGCACGGGGCGCGACGGCAGCGATTTTCGCCTCATCCTGGGGCCGCTTATCGCCACCGGACGTGACGCAGCAGCGGTCTCTGCGCAGTGGGAAAAGCAGCGCGGTATGCTCGGTTTCCTGTATTCCACGCCGGCCTACTGGCCCAGCCTGGAACTGTTCGGCTGGCAGGACAAGGGCAGGCAGCTCCTGGAACTGACGCGGGAGGGCCGCTGGCAGGATATGTCGGAAATTGTCACCGACGAGATGCTGGAGCGCTTCGTGCCGCGCGGCACCTACGACGAGATCGCCGACGTGCTGCGCGAGCGCTACGCCGGCCTCGCCGCGCGCATCACTTTCCCGATGCCCGAGGACCCCGCCGACGACGCCCCGGCAGCCGCCGCCATCGCCCGCCTGCGCGCCGCCTGAGCTTCTCAATGCGGTCTCGGGAGCCCCCGCTACCTTTTTGCCACCCCAGCTAAAAGCGTTCGAATCAGGGTTTCTTCAGTGCGTAAGACGTGACTTTGCCGCCGCTTGAAATCAGCTTTTGATCGAAGGTGTAAAAGTGCCTGTCCGGGGCACTATGTGACAAATGCAGAGCATCGGAGAAATCCAGACCCCGGGCGTGCCACTCCAGTGCTTGCATGAGCACCGTGGGATTATCGATAAAGACATTGTCCAGTCCCGCCAGGCCGAGCAGGGCCTTATTGATGTCGTGCTTGCTGAACTGGTAACTGTACCGCAGGACCCATTCAGTTTCCTGCAGGACAGTTATGCTGATGAAGATGTCATGGCTGCGAAATAGCCTGAGTGATTTCTGGTATTGGGATTTGTCGTCCCCGGTCAGCAAGCGGACGATAACATTGGTGTCGACAGCGATCACGAGGATTCGCTGGCACCCTGCTCAATGGCATCTTCCATGTCTTCGAGGGATTTCGGTTTGCCGGTGTATTTGAGAAAGCTGGCAACGGCCTCCAGGGATGTCCGCGGAAACGGCTTTTCGGGTCGCAGCAGGATGCCGTCGCCGGTATCAATCAACACCAGTTTTTGCCCCACCTCCCACTGATGGGCGGCTCGAATTGCCTTGGGAATGACTATCTGTCCTTTGCTGGACAGTTTAATAAGCTCTACTGTCATGAGTGCAAACACCAGGCCGAAGTAAGAAAATGGTAAGATGAATTGTCAGCCATACCACCTCTGGTGTCAAATGTCACGACTGCTCCTGCTCCGACTACTGAGATTAGAGCCGCAACCAGCGGTGCCCACATACGAATGTAGTGCGCCCATAGGTGCCTAACTCTACTCGATCAATGGTGGGAAAATAGAGCCACCCATGCGGGTATACCCCGCGGTTTTGGAAGGAGGAGTTCGCCGACAATCCCGTGAAATCAGATCTGGCGCTCACCATTAAATGACGACCCAGACTGACCGGTTACTCCTTTTCCGTGCGGCCTTTTTCCAAAACCGCTTCGCGGCGCTGTTCGATCATCCGGGCGGTGGCCTGTCTGGCGGATTCGATCGCCAGTTTCTCCTCCCAGGCCAGCGCTTCGTTGAGCGGTCTGCTGTAACCATCGTCAATCATCGCTTTATACTGGGTGAGAATGTGCGGGACGCAGGCGCACATGTCCTGCGCCAGTTCTTCGGCCCTGGGCAGCAACTGCCCGGCGGGCACCACGTGGTTGACCAGACCCCATTCATAGGCGGTCTGGGCGAAGACCGGACGGCCGGAAAAGCTCAGCTCTTTGGCCCGTGACAGACCGATCAAGCGGGGCAGTTTCTGGCTCAGCCCCCAGCCGGGCAGGATGCCGACCCGTGCGTGGGTATCGGCGAAGCGCGCATTTTCGGAGGCGATGAGCAGGTCGCAGGCCAGCGCCAGTTCAAAGCCGCCGGTTATGGCGTGGCCGTTGACGGCGCCGATGATGGGGCCGTCGAATGCCTCCATGGCCCGGGCCATCGCGTTGTTCACCTCTGCGGCGGCGGTTTCCGAGCTGCCGGAGCCCATCTCCTTGAGATCGAAGCCGGCGCAGAACGCTTTGCCGCTACCGGTCACGATCACGACGCGAATGGCCTCGTCGCGGCTGCATTGGTCAAAAGCGGCAACGAATTCACGGCGCAGATCCCGGGACAGGGCGTTCATCGCATCCGGGCGGTTGAGGGTGACGATGGCATAGCCGGCTTTTTTCTCAAACAGTATGTTGGTCATGGCTTATGACTCCTGATTCACTTGCGTGGCTTCCAGCAGATACTGCAGCCCCCGCATCGTCTGTTGCAGTTTTCTTTCACCGATCAGCTCGGCGTACTGCGCCCAGACCCTTGCGGTGGAGCGTGCCAGTTCATCCACCAGTGCCTCTCCCTTCCCGGTAAAATCCAGCAGTTTGGCGCGCGAGTCGCAGGGGTCGGGGCGGCGCTGCACCAGGCCCAGTTGTTCCAGTTCGTGGACGATTTTCATCATCGATTGCGGGCTGATCCCTTCGCGCTGGGCAAGGTCGACACTGCGGCAGGGGCGCATTTCACCCAGGTGCAGGAAAACCGCCCGGTGCCGGGCGCGGATGCCTGTCACGCCGCGCCGGCGCAGGTCGCTGTCCAATCTGTGCTGGAAATCATTGACACTGTGCATCAGGATGCGGCCAATGTTACGGGGTAGCTCGAGTGACATGAACAGTTTGCATGGCCGCTAAATAGTAAGATAAACTGATTATCAGTCTATATGTTTAAGTTTGACGGGTCAATGGGGAATCGGGTCTGATCGTGAATTGGACGATGCAGCACACCGGGACCGGCGAAGAGGCAAAGCGCAGGCACGCCGACTGAGGTGCACCGGTTACACCGGGACAGGAGAAGCGATGTTACTGCAGGATAAAGTGGCGCTGGTAACCGGCGGCGGTGCCGGTATCGGTGAGGCGACGGCGCTGATGTTCCATCGCGAGGGTGCAGCGGTGGTCGTGGCCGACATTAACGGCGAAGCGGCAGCTGCAGTGGCGCAGCGCATCAACGCCGACGGCGGCCGCGCGCTCGCCGTCGCCGTTAACGTGGCCGAGGAAGGACAGGTGGCGGCGATGGTGCAGCGTGCAGTGGATGCCTTTGGCCGCCTCGATTGCGCCTCCAACAATGCCGCTGCAAGCGGTGGTTTTGCACCCCTGCAGGATGTGGAAAACAAGAACTGGCAGCGCGCGCAGGATGTCACCCTGAAGGGCGTCTGGCTGTGTATGAAGTATCAGATCCCTGTGATGCTGCAGCAGGGCGGTGGCGCCATCGTCAACATCGCATCACTTTCCGGGATTCGTGGAGAAGCGCTGCAATCTCCCTACAGTGCGGCGAAAGGTGGTGTGATTGCGCTGACCAAGACTGCCGCGGCGGAGAATGCCCAGCACAACCTGCGCATCAATGCCGTGGCGCCGGGGGGTATCCGTACCGCCGGGATGGAGTACTATTTCAACAGCGTGCCCGGTGCGCGCGAAAAGACCGAGGGTGTGCATGCCATGCGCCGGCTGGGCGAACCCCGGGAGGTTGCCGATGCGGTAGTCTACCTGCTCAGTGATCGCGCGTCGTTTATCACCGGTCATGTCCTCAACGTGGACGGCGGCATTACCATCAACCCACACACGCTGTAAGGGCACCCGATTGCGGGCGCAGCTTTCCTGTCGCTGAGGGGGCCGGGAAAATGTGCACAGGTAACAGCCATTATGATGCTTGAAAATAAAGTGGCATTGATCACTGGCGGTGCGTCGGGTATCGGTGCGGCCACAGTGCGTCTTTTCAGGCAAGAGGGCGCCGGGGTGATTGTGGCCGATTGCGATGCCGATGGGGGTGAGCAGCTGGCCAGTGATCTGGGGCATGATGTGGATTTTCGTGTGTGTGATGTCACAGACGAGGAGCAGGTGGTTCAGTTGCTGCAACACATCGTCACTGCTCACGGCCGCCTGGATTGTGCGGTCAACAACGCCGGTATCGTCGGCGAGCCGGCGAGCATCGAGCGCATGTTCCTGGCTGACTGGCAGCGGGTTCTCGATATCAATTTGTCAGGCGTGTTTCTCTGTCTGAAGCATGAACTGGAGGTCATGCAGGCTGCCAACTCGGGAGCAATCGTCAATGTCGCCTCTGGCGCTGCGCTGATGGCAGTGCCCAATATGGCGGCGTATTGCGCGTCGAAGCACGGTGTGCTGGGGCTCACCAGGACGGCGGCAATGGAAAATGCGCGGCGCGGTATTCGTATCAATGCGGTGCTGCCCGGCTCCATTGCAACACCGATGTTGCAGCGGACGCTGTCGCGCGGCGGGGACGTCGAGCAGTTGGTGGAATCGAGTATTCCCTGCGGCCGTTTTGGCCGGCCGGAGGAGGTGGCACAGAGCATTGCCTGGTTGTGCAGTGATCGGGCCTCCTACGTCAGTGGTGAGGCGCTGTCGGTTGATTACGCTGCGACCTGCCGGTGAGCACCATTTTTTCTCTGGGCAATCCGCTTCTTACCGGGCGATGCACAAACTGGTGAAAATATTTCACAAGCTGCACAGGATCACTTTGGGGTGTCGGCGCCAGCTTCGGGCCACCTCACCTTTGCACACAGGCACGCACGGATACGACTATTGCAGCTTGCGCCAGTTGTGCTGCACGCAACCACTTGCATATCGGGAAGGGTTCAATGAGCGGTAATCTCGAGAGAAAAGTGGCCTTTGTCACCGGGGCCAGCAGGGGTATCGGCAAGCAGGCCGCGATTGCCCTGGCGGCCAGGGGTTTTGATGTCGTGCTCGCCGCGCGCTCCATGGAGGAGGGCGAGCGGCACGAGCGCGGGGCGGACAACTCCGATACCAGCCCGGTCTCCGGCAGCCTGCTCGGCACGGCCGCGCAGATCGAGGCGCTGGGCCGGCGCGCGCTGCCGATCCGCCTGGACCTGCTGGATACCGCTTCGATTGAACAGGCGCTCGCCACCACCTTCGAGCAATGGGGCCAAATCGACCTGCTGCTCAACAATGGCATCTACCAGGGGCCGGGCACCATGAAGCCGGTGCTCGAGCTGACCGGCGAGATGGTGCACAAGATCTATCAGGGCAATGTCTTTGCGCCGCTGCTGCTGGTGCAGCGCTGCCTGCCCGCCATGCTGGCACGCAACAGCGGCTGTATCATCAACATGGTTTCCAACTCGGCAACCACCGATCCGCCGGCACCGGCCGGCGCCGGCGGCTGGGGCTTTGCCTACTCTTCCACCAAGGCAGCGCTGATGCGCATGGTAGGGGTGCTGCACGCCGAACACCGCGATAGCGGGGTCCACTTTTTCAATGTCGATCCCGGTTTTGTGCCCACGGAAAACATGCGCGAAAAAGGCCTGATGGGCGATTTCACTGAAACCTCCGGAAACGCCCCGGCCACTGTCCCCGCTGCGGTAATCGCGTGGCTGGCCAGCGCACCCGAGGCGGCGGCCCACAACGCCCAGACGATCTGCGCCCAGCCCTTTTGTGTCGAGCACCGACTGCTGGACGAGTGACGGTGTGGAAGTGCGATGTGCTTTATGCGTATTGACGACCGCCCGTCCCTGCGCAGCCGGACCTGAACTGCACTTATGCCGCCTGGGCCTGCGGTGAGCGCCGAATGGCCGGCAGCAGCAGCAGGGACAGCGCGAGCAGGACGATAAACAGGATAAAGGCCGCGTTGTAGCTGCCGGTCCGGTCGTAGATGGCGCCCGCCAGGGGCGGGGCGACGAGGCTCATCGGGATGATCACCGGGTTCATCTGCCCCATGACCCGGCCGTAGTTCGCGGCGCCGAACAGCCAGGCCAGCATGGCTCCCCAGACCGGCAGCATGCCGCCGGCGGCCAGGCCGACGGCGACGCTGCCGGCCACCAGCGCGGTGAGCCCCTCGCCGAGGAAGCACGCGAGACCGGCAACGAGCAGGGCGATGGCCACGGCCAGCCCCGCGCGCAGGTCGATGCGGTCGGCCACTGCGCCGAAAACCAGTTTTCCGGCCACGCCGCAGGCGGCGATAATGGAAATCAGTAGTGCCCCCTGTTCCTTGCTGACACCGGCGCCAATGGCAAAGGGCACCAGGTTGCCCAGCAGCGCGGTGTAGACGCCAAACAGCACGCTGATAACTATTGCCACCATCCAGAAGTTGCGGCTTTTCAGCAGCGAGGGAGCGGTGGCACCGGTCGCATCGTGCGCCTGTGCCGGCGCATCGAGTGCGCCGTAGGGCTGCAAACCCCGGTCTTGCGGGCGGTTCACCACCAGCAGCGTGGCCGGCAGAACTCCGACGAGAATCAGCGCCGCCAGCAGGCGAAAGGCGGTGCGCCACTCGTAAGTTTCAATCAGCCACTCGATCAGTGGCGGGAACAGAAAACCGCCCGCCGAGGTGCCCACCGCGGCAATGCCCATGGCCAGCCCCAGTTTGCTCTGGAACCAGCGCGCCAGCAGGGTGGAGGCGGCCAGCGGCCCCAGCATCAGTGTGGCGATGGACATGCAGACAGCGTAAATCACCGGCACCTGCCATATCGCCGTGACCAGCGACAGCAGGAAGTAACCCAGCGGCAGAGCCAGTGCCGCCACAACCATGAGCAACCTGATGGAGTAGCGGTCCAGGGCGCGACCCAGCAGGGGAGAGGTGAGTGTGCTGGTCAGCGACATGGCGGTCAGCCCGAACATCATGACCATGCGGCTAGCCTGGAACTCGGTTCCCAGAGGGACGGCCACGACGCTGTAGGAGTACATGATCGTGCCCGAGCCAATCATCTGCACGAAAAAGGCGATGCCGAGCATCCACCAGCCGGGGAAGAAACGCTGTGTTTTCATTATGTGCGCCTGATGGTTAAATCACCGATGGTTCCAGGGTAGCGGATTGTCGCCTCGGAGACAGGAAATGTTATCGGGCGGCTCAGCCCAGATAGGCCTGGCCGCCGTCCAGGGCAATGCTCTGGCCGTTGACATAGCGCGCCTCGTCGCTGCACAGCAGTACCACGAAGCGCCCGATGTCTTCCTCGCACTCGCCCACCCGCCGCAGCGGGATGGATTGGAAAAACTGCTTGGCCTCCTCGGGGTTGTTTTCGATCCACCAGTTCAGCCCCGGTGATTTGGCGTGCGGCAGCAGGACGTTGGTGCGGATGTTGTCCGGCCCCCACTCGCAGGCCGCCCCGCGCGTAACCTGCCGTATGCCTTCCTTGACCGCGCCGTAGCAGGAATAGCCGCTGGCGTCCCAGCGCTTGGCCGCCGAACTGCCCAGGTTGACGATGCAGCCGTCGCCCTTGAGGTAGGGGTGGCACAGCTTCATCAGGCGAAACGTCGCCAGGGGACCGGAGATCCAGCCCGCCTCGAAGGCCTCGTCGCTGACTTCGAGCAGGGTGCCGTTGGGCACTTCCTGGGCGTTGTTGACCAAAATATTGATGCCGCCAAAGCGCGCCACCACGGCCTCCACGCACTGTGTCAGCGACTGCAACTGCTTGACGTCACACTGCACGGCCAGGGCCTCGCCACCGCGCGCTTCGATCTCCTTGCAGGTGGCCTCGACTTTCGACAGGGTGCGTCCGGTGGCTGCGACTTTCGCCCCGGCGCCGGCCAGTGCAAAGGCAATACCCTGGCCGACGCCCTGGCCGGCACCGGTAACCAGTGCGACTTTATCGTTGAGTGGTTTCATGGGATTGGTCTCTCTGTGGCAGGTATCCGGGACCGGCAGTGACAAAAGGCGACAACACCTGGCTCCGGATCGTGTAATTCGGGTTTTAATTCACGAGCGCCCGGTCATTATATTGAATTTGGATTCAATATCAATATACACTGTGCGCGCCGCGGCTCGCGCACAGGGTGTGCAGAGCTGGCAGAAACCGAGGCGATGCGGGCAGCGGACCTGTGACATGCCCCGAAATCAAACGACAGTGATGACGTAAGGAGTATGGCATGAGTGGACGAGTTGCGGGAAAGGTGGCCATTGTAACCGGGGGCAGTCGCGGCGTGGGCAGGGCCGATGCCGAGTTGCTGGCCGCGGAGGGCGCCCGGGTCATTCTCACGGATATCAACGAGGAGGCCGGCCGCGCCGTAGCCGCGGAGATTGGCGATGCAGCCACGTTTTTCAAGCAGGATGTGAGTTCCGAGAGCGATTGGCAGTCGCTCGTCGCCACCGTCGAGAAAGACTTCGGGCAGCTCGATGTCCTGATCAACAACGCGGCGATTCTCGAACACGGTGATATTCTCAACGCCAGCTATGACAGCTGGCAGCGTATCTTTCGGATCAATGCCGACAGCGTTTTTCTCGGCATCAAAACAGCGCTGCCCCTGATCGAAAAGAGCGGCGGCGGCTCCATCATCAATATGTCGTCGTCCTCGGCCCTGATGGGGATGCCGGCGTTTGCCGCCTATGGTTCAGCCAAGGCGGCGGTGCGCGGTCTGACCCAGAGTGTGGCGGTCTACTGCCACAAGGCGGGCAAGGGTGTGCGCTGCAACAGCGTTCACCCCGACGGTATCGTCACGCCGATGACCATGGAAATGGCGGAGAAAGCCGCGGGCATGAACCTGTCCGACCCCGCGCGCAGTCGGGCCTTTGTCTGTCAGCCGCAGGAGGTGGCCAAGCTGGTGCTGTTTCTCGCCTCGGACGATTCGCGCCATATCAACGGCGCGGCAATGACCATCGACAACGGCAGCACCATTACGCCGCCCTATGTGTGAGGGCCGTCATGCCGTCGCGCCGTTCAGTAGTCCCTCCGGACAAACAGCGCGTCGGCGTGTGACAGCAGTTCATCGCCGGCATAACAACTCCCGACAATAAACACCTTGCGCTGCTCGGTGCGCTCGATCTCGCCGCAAAAGCGCAGGGTCGTGCCCAGCGGGTGCGGCTTTTTGTACTGGATGTTGAGATAGGCGGTGGGGCCGGGCAGGCCGTGCACCAGGGCGGTCATGCCCAGAAGCTGATCGAACACACCGGCGATAATGCCGCCGTGGACGTTGCCCGGGGGGCCCTCGTACAGTTCTGAAAAGCGGGCATTGGCGCACAGACGCTCGCCCTCGCGAACATAATCAATATCTGCGGCCAGCGGGTTGCAGCGACCGCTGACGGGACTGTAGGGCATGGCGGTGTTCATATTGCCGGGCACACTGTCCGGGTCGAACTTGCGGATTGCATCGCGACTGGATCGACGGACGGTTTCCAGCACCTGTTCCAAATCGGTGGCCAGTTCATCGAGTTGGCGCGCAGAGGCATCCAACCGGATACTCGCCTGCATCAGCTCACGCAGTATCTGGTGAAAACGCTCCCGCGCACGGGAGGGCTGGCGGTTGTCGCTCATCGAATAACTATCTTGTATTCAGGGTGTGCCGGCGCCACCGGGAACCTTCTGCTTGCGCAGAAAGCGCGACAACAGGCCGGGGAAAAAGCGCTTGAGCCAGGGCGCCAGCATCTCCGCACCGGTGCCGACATAGATTTCTTCCCGCTCTTTTTCCAACTGGCGCAGGATCCTGGCGGCGGCTGCGTCCGCACTGATCGCCCCGGCCTGTCCGGCATCCATCACCCCGTGGGTGCCGCCGTCGCCGGTCAGCGCGTAGAGCGAGACATTGGATTGCACATAGCCGGGCAGTATGATGCTGACACGGATATTGTCGGCGTAAACCTCGGCCCGCAGTGAATCGTAGAAGCCGTGCAATGCGTGTTTGGCCGAGCAGTAACCCGAACGCATCTTGGAACCAATCTTGCCTGCCAGGCTGGACGTCACCGCGATAAGGCCGCCGCCCTGGGCTATCATTCCGGGCAGTACCAGTTTGGTGAGCATAACCGGAGAGAAGTAATCGATATCCATAATGCGCCGGTAGACAGACATATCACTGTCCACTACCAGTGAACGCTGGCTGACACCGGCGTTGTTGATCAGCACATCGATGTGGCCCTTCCATTGTTGCGCCTTTACCACGATCGCCGGCAGTGCCTCGAAGTCGGTCGCTTCGAATGGCAGCAGCAGGATATCGATCCTGCCCAGTTCCAGGCAACTGGCCTTGACTGCCTCCAGGGCGTCCATGCGGCGACCGGACAGAATAAGCTCGGCGCCCCGACTTGCCAGCGCTTTGGCCAGGGCGGCTCCGATGCCGGATGAGGCACCGGTGATCCAGACTACGCGGTCGCGAAACTGCAAGATGGCACCTCTCTAAGGTTGGTGATTTTCCAGGAACGCGGCGCGCACGATTTTCTTTTGCAGCTTGCCGGTGGCATTCTTGGGCAGCTCCTGCGCGCTTAGTACCACATGGGTCGGCACTTTGAACCTGGCCAGACGTTGCGCCACATGGTCGCGAATCTCCGCTTCATCGATGGCGCGGCCGTCCCGCGGGTGAACTGCAACGGCCAGCTCCTCGCCCAGCTCATCGTGCGGCACACCGAAAGCGACCACCTCGTCGACCGCCGGGTGCCCCGCTATGCACGCTTCGATTTCCGCGGCATAAATGTTCTCGCCGCCGCGAATGATCATATCCTTGGCCCGATCCACCAGGAACAGAAAACCCTCATCATCCATATAACCGATATCTTCGGTATTGAACCAGCCGTCCTCCAGCAGCTGCACCGTGGCGGAAGCGGCATCCCAGTAACCGCACATCAGCGAGATACCTCTGAGCCAGATATGCCCGGTAGCGGTGCTGTCCAGCACGGCGCCGTCCTCATCGCGTATTTCGAGCTCGATCAGCGGTGACAGCGTACCGGCACTGGTGGGTTTCTGACGATAGGCGATACCGGTGCTGCTGGCGCCTGTGGCGTTGGTTTCAGTAAGGCCATAACCGGTTCCGGCAAATGCGTGGGGCTTTTTGTTGTATATCAGTTCCGCCAGTTGCGGCGGCGAGGCGGCGCCGCCACCGCCCATGCCGAACAGGCTACTGGTGTCGGTTTCATCAAAGTGCTTCGACTCCATCAGCTGGCGAACCATGGTTGGAACACCGGCAAAGGTGGTGATACGTTCGCGCTCGATACATTCCAAGGCTTTGTCTGCATCCCACTTGTGCATGATGGCGATTTTGCGGCCGGCCAGCAAGTTGACCAGGAAAACCGAGTGACAGCCGCTGACGTGGAACAGAGGAACACACAGCAGCGAAGACGGCTCAAAGCCGCTGGCCGCCATTTTCTCAATGGTGTCCGGATTGACGATTGCGGCGCAGGCTGCGGCGAAGGTCAAACTGAAGATGGCCTGGCAGACGTTGCGGTGGCGCGACAGCGCGCCCTTGGGCTTTCCGGTGGTGCCGGACGTGTACAGAATGATCGCCGGGTCATCGGTGGAAAGTGCCACCCGCGGTGGCTGTCCCCCCCTGCCGGCCTCGACCACGTCGCCATAGTGAACGGCATATGCGCCCAAGTCCCTGTCGCCGGAGCGCGCCACGACGGCCCGAATGTGTTTTTTTTCCAGCGTCGGCAGCATCGCCTCGAGCCGCGGCTGGTCGCAGAACACCAGCCGCACCTGGGCATGGGTCAGCCCGTAAGCCAGCTCGGCGGCCGTGCCCCAGCTGTTGAGCGGCACCGCGACAGCCCCGATCGAGACGATGGCGAGAAAGGCGCTCATCCACTCCGGGTAATTGCGCATGGCGACGGCCACCCGGTCGCCCTTACCAATCTGGTGCTGATGCACCAGTTGCCCGGCCAGGGCGTCGACGTGCTGGAAAAATTGCTCGTAACTCCAGCGTTCGTCTTCGTAAACCAGAAAGCACTTGTCGCCCAGCGCCCGGGAGGGTGCGGCCAGCTGTGTCAGCGTCTGCGGTGCGTTCTTGAACGCCCGGTAGGCTGCGCCGTCGCTGTCGATAGTGGTGAGTTCGAACGGCGCACCTGCCTGGGTCAGTTGCGCTTTGGCCTGTTCAAGTTGTGCGGCAATCGTGCTCATTGTTTGTTATGTCCTTGCTTGAGCGCTTACAAGTTCCTCAGGTATTGAAACTGGCTATCGGGTCGGCGTCAAATCTGCTGTATGTCTAATAACCGCAAAGACGCGCGAAGCGCCGGCGGTGAAAGGCGGAATCGCCGAAGGTCTGCTGCGCGACGCGGGCGCGTTTCAGGAACAAGCCAATGTCCAGTGCATCGGTCACGCCAATGCCGCCGTGTAGCTGCACGGCCTCGTTGCTCATCAGTTCATAGACGGCAGACACCTTGTGCTTGGCCAGACTGGCCAGCAGGGGAACCCTGTTGGAATCCTCGTCCAGCGCGGAAAGTGCCGCCAGAACCGTGGACTTTGCCAGTTCTATTTCCGTGAACACCGTGGCCATGCGGTGCTGCAGCGCCTGGAACGAGCCGATCGGGACGCCGAACTGCTGCCGCTCCTTGAGGTAGGCCAGGGTGCGATCAAACAGCTCCCGGGTACTGCCGAGCATCTCCGCCGCAATACAGATACGGCCGCGATCGAGCACCTGTTCGAGCAGCGCAAAGCCCCCGTCCGCGGTGCCCAGCACTTGTTCGCGCGTTACTTCTACTGCATCGAAATGCATGTCGGCAGCAGCGCGGCTGTCGATCATGGGGGTGCGCGTGCGCGTGATACCCGCGGTGTCGGCATCCACCAGAAACAGGCTCAGTCCCGCGCGCTCCCCGGCACTGCCGGCGGTGCGCGCGACGACGATGAGCCGCTCGGCGCTGTGTCCGTCCAGCACAAAGGTCTTGCGGCCACTGAGCCGGTAGCCGTTTGCCGTCGGTGTGGCGGTCATGGCGCAGGCGGCGGGATCGTGGTGTGCGCCTTCCTCCAGGGCCAGTGCGTAGCGCACCTCGCCGCTGATCAGGTCCGGCAGGTACGCCTGCTGCTGCGCCTCGCTGCCGCCCAGCAAAATGGCGGAGCCGCCCAGTACGACGCTCGACAGCAGGGGGCTGGCGGTCAACGTGTGTCCCGATTCCTGCAAGATGGCGCCCAGCCCCTTGAAGCCGAAACCTGAACCGCCGATCTCGATACCATTGACGGTTTCGGGAAACAGCATGCCGCTCCAGCCCAGTTCGACGATCTCGCGCCACAGCTCGGGTGAATAGCCCAGTTCATCCTTGCTGTCGCGCAGTTTGCGCAGCGCGGCTACCGGCGCCTTTTCCCGGAAAAAGCTCCGGGCGGTGTCCTTCAGGTAGCGCTGCTCTTCATTCAGGGTCAAATTCATAAGTCCACCACTTAAGCTGAATCGTCTGCCGAGGGCAGCCCGAGCACCCGCTTGGCTATCACGTTCAGTTGAATCTCTGTCGTACCGCCGCCAATCGACATCACTTTCGATGACAGCCAGCCGCGCGTCACCGCCAGCTCGTCCGCGGTGAAACTGCCACCGGCCTCGTCGGATAGACCGCCGTCCCAGCCCAGCGCGCGCGTGCCGAGAATGGCCATCAGCGCCTCATTTTTGCGCTTTTCCAGCTCGGTGCTGTAGTACTTGAAGGTGGAGGTGGTGGCCAGTGCGTCGTCGCCGGCGGCAATTTCTTCCGCGGCCCGCCGCAGGGTCAGCTTGTAGGCCATATCGTCCATATCCAGGGCCGCGACGCGGTCGCGCATGACGGCGTCCGCGATCTCTGTCGCATCGCTGTCTGCTGCCCCTGCCTCAGCGGCTCTGCAGCCGAGGTATTGTTTGGCCATGTCGGCCAGACTATAGGGGGACTGTCCTTCATCGCCGAGGTGGGCCATGGCCTGGCGCTCGTGCTGCATCAGGCGCTTGGCGACCGTCCAGCCGCTGTTGAGTTCGCCCACCAGGTTTTTCTGCGGCACCCGCACCTGATCGAAAAACACCTCGCAAAAATGTGATTTGCCGCTGATCAGTTCGATGGGTTTGGTGGTAATGCCCGGCGATGCCATGTCGATCAGCAAAAAACTGATGCCCTCCTGTTTTTTTGCCTCCGGATCCGTGCGCACCAGGGTGTAAATGGCATCCGACTTGTCGGCGTGGGAGGTCCATATCTTGGACCCGGTGACGATGAAGTCGTCCCCGTCGGGGACGGCTTTCATCTGCAGGCTGGCCAGGTCCGAGCCGGCATTGGGTTCGCTGAAACCCTGGCACCAGCGCACTTCGCCGCGCGCCATCGGCGGCAGATGGGTCTGTTTCTGCTCCTGCGTGCCGAACTCCAGCAACACGGGGCCCAGCATCCAGATGCCCAGGTTGATCTGTGGCTGGCGGCAGTGCAGGCGCGCCATCTCCCGCGCCAGTATGCCCGCCTGCTCGCTGCTCAATCCGCCGCCACCGTACTCCGTCGGCCACTGCGGGGTAAACCAGCCCTTGTCGCGCATGCGTTCAAACCACAGGCGGTGGTCTTCGGTCTTGAAGCTGACCTGGCTCCCGCCCCACACCACCTCGTCTTCATCGCTGGCGGGCGTGCGCATCGAGTCCGGGCAGTTTGCTTCCAGCCAGGCGCGCACGTCCCGGCGGAAATCGTCCAGTTCGCCGGGTGACAGGTCGTCCATACTATTCACCGCACCGTTCATCTCGCCGCTGCCATCTTCAGGCCGAAACGGGCGATCAGGTCACGCTGTACCTCATTGACGCCGCCCCCGAAAGTGTTGATCTGGCACTGCCGGTACTCCTGTTCCAGTTCCGCCTGCAGTACCGCGCCGACCGAGTCGTGGGTCAGCAGGCCGGCGCTGCCCACGATTTCCAGTAATGCCCGGTACACTTCAGTGAGGCACTCAGTGCTGTAGACCTTGATGGCAGATGCCAGTGCGGGGTCTACTTCCCGGTTATCCATGGCTTGCGCCATGCGCAGGCTCATCAGGCGCATGGCTTCGAGGCGACAGTAAACCTCTGCCAGGGCGCTCTGTACCCAGGGGATATCCGCCGTACTTTCGCCCCCGGCACTGGCGGTGTGCTGCGCCGCCCAGGCGAGGGTTTGTTCGTACAGCTTCTGGCCGTACACGCTGAATGCCGCCAGTCCCACGCGCTCGTGGTTGAGCTGTGAAGTGATCAGCTTCCAGCCGCCGTGCAGTTCGCCCACCAGCATGGAGGCCGGCACGCGCACGTTGTCGTAGTAGGTCATGTTGGTGCTGACACCCCCCACCGTGTGGATGGGCGCGAGACTGAAACCGGGCGACTGGGTGTCCACGATAAAGATACTGATGCCCCGGTGCTTGGGCGCCTCGGGGTCCGTGCGGACCGCCAGCCAGATGTAGTCCGCCCCCTCGGCGGCGCTGGTGAATACCTTGGTCCCGTTGATGACGAAGTCGTCCCCGTCGCGCACAGCGCTGGTCTGCAGCGCCGCCAGGTCGGTGCCGGCCCCGGGTTCGGTGTAACCGATGGCGAAGTGCAGAGTGCCGCTGGCGATGCCGGGCAGGAACTGTGCCTTGTGCTCCTCGGAGCCGTGCGCCATCAACGCCGGCCCCACCGTGTTGAGTGTGACGAAGGGAATGGGAGCACCGGCGAGCCTCGCCTCCTGAAAGAAGATCAACTGCTCCATGGCGGTGAGCCCCTGGCCGCCGTACTTTTTCGGCCAGCCGACGGCCAGCCAGTTGTCTTTGGCCATCTGCCGGATGACGTCCTTGTATACCTGACCATTCTGTCCGCCACCCTCGTTGCCGCGCAGTTTCTCGCGTATCTCCGGCGTGATGAGTCGTCTGAAATAGTCCTGCAGTTCGCAGCGCAGTTGCTGTTGCTCGGTGGTATAGTCAATGTGCATCGAAACTCTCCCGTGAAGGCATTCGCCCGGTATTTACGGTGCGGGTCATCCGCCGCCGACGGGCCCTGGCAGCTTTGCGGCGCAGCCCGTGGTGTGCGCAGACCAAGTACACACCAGCAGACTAGTTGAAATTGAATTCAAAATCAACTAGGGTATATACTCTTGTTCATTGGCTCGCAAGACGCGCGCAGGGCGTTGCGCGAGCACCTTCGGACAGGGGCAAATGGAGTCACCATCATGACGGCGGCCGGTGGCATGCAGAAAACAACAGTGACGGCGACAGGCGATGACGGTTAAGCCCGAAGCAGACAGCGCGGCGCGCAAAAGCCCGGCAACGCAGGTAAAGGCGCGACGCGCGCGTTCGGCGCGGGGCGAGTTGGCACGCAATCGCCTGAAAAACGCCGCCATGGCGGTTCTCGAGCGGGTCGGCTTCCATCAACTGCGGGTCAGCGATGTCACGGATGAGGCCGGAGTAGCCGCCGGCCTGTTTTATCATTATTTCGACGACTTGAAATCGCTTACACTGGAAGTGCTGACGGATTTCCTCCAGCGCCTGGAGGCGGTCGATGAGATTGAGCGGGGACTGGACAGCGCGGACCTGTATTCGGTCTACCTGGCGCATTTTGAGCTGGCGGTAGAAAACTACTCGCGCCATCCGGGCCTGATGCGCTGCCTGCTGCAACTGTCCGATGAGGTGCCCGAATTCCGCGAGCTGCGGCGCCAGTCCGCGCTGCGCCAGAAGCAGTGGCTGGCGCGGCTGCTGCCAAAAATGTTCCCGGATTCGGGCTTGTCCCAGGACGAGGCCCTGTTGGTGGTGGAGTCGCTGGTGGGCATGTCCGAGACGCTGCTGCGCGAGTACTACATTTCCAGGGATTCGGCGCTGAACGCCTGCAGCATGAGCAATGCGGAAATGGCGGAATTTCTCACGGTCATGTTTTATCGCGGCCTGCTGCTGGAGAGCCCTCCAGGCAGGAAGCTGCGCTTTGCCAAGAAGCTGGCCAGGGTAAGCAGGGCCGGCATGGCGGCGCGCCGCGTGTCCGGAATAACCCTGTAGCAGCAAGCAGAGCACGCGAGGTGCTTGCATTTTTTACCAACGCATCGTCATGAGAGGTGTCAATGAACTTTTTGTTTTCCGATGACCAGCAGACCATTGCAGGGCTGGTTGCAAAGATCCTGTCCGACCGCGTCACCGACGAGTTCCGCCGTGACTTTGCCGGCCGCGGCGAGCCCTATGACCGCGAGCTGTGGTCGACCCTGGCGGAGGCGGGCATGCTGGGAGTGGCGCTGCCGGAAGCCTGTGGCGGCAGCGGTATGGGTATGGTCGAGCTGTGCCTCATGCTGCAGGCCCAGGGGCACTGCCTGGCGCCGGTGCCGCTGTTGAGCACGCTGGTGGCCGGTGCCATGCCCATCGCCGAATTTGGCAGCGCGTCACAGCAGCAGCGCTATCTCGGCGCTGTGGTCGCCGGCGAGACTGTGCTGACTGCGGCGCTGGGCGAGTTGGGCAAGGCGCCGCAGGCCCTTGTTTTCGAGGCCGCGGACAGCGCCGATAAGTGGGTGTTGTCGGGGACGGCTGAAGCGGTACCCTACGCCAGGCAGGCGGCCGCGATTCTCCTGCCGGCCCGGATCGGAGACGAGATGGCCCTGTTTGTGGTGGATCGCCAGACGCCGGGTGTGGCGTTGACCGATCAGCACACCACCAACGGTGAGCCGGTGGCGCGTCTGGCGCTGGACGACGTCGAGCTGGATAGCGAAGCCCTTTTGTGCCGCGGGCCCGAGGGCTGGGCCTGGCTGGAGCACCACGTGCTGGTTGCGGCCGCGGCGCTGCAACTGGGTGTCGCCGAGGAGGCGTTGCGCCGGACGGCGCAGTACACCTCGGAGCGCCGCCAGTTTGGCCAGCCGATCAGCAGTTTTCAGGCGGTGGCGCACCGCGCGGCGGATGGCTATATCGACCTCGAAGCGATGCGCTCGACCCTGTGGCAGGCGGCCTGGCGGTTGGCCCAGGGCCTGCCCGCCACAGCCGAGGTGCGCGCCGCGCGGTGGTGGGCCAGTGAGGGCGGCTACCGTATCGCCCACAGCGCCCAGCACCTGCACGGCGGCATTGGCGCCGATGTCGACTATCCCCTGCACCGCTTCTTTTTGTGGGCCAAACAGTTGGAACTGCTCGGTGGTGGTGCGCGCGCGCAAATGGCGATACTGGGGCAGCAGTTGACGGCTGCGGCCCGGCACAGGCAGGCGCAATAAGCGCGGTACAATTGAAATTGAACCCAACATCAATATATGATTGGGCCCCCTCAGGCTCAACTGACTTCGCAAGGTGGGAACCCCGAAAATGACGCCAGAAGCAAAAAAAGACTTTGAAGACAGGATTCAAACCTATGTCGGGCGCGAGATCAGCGCGCGCAAACGCGGCCTGGACGATGTCAATAAGGTCATGGTCAGGCAGTGGTGCGAGGTGATGGGCGACAACAACCCCGTGTACACCGATGAGGAATTCGCCGCTCGCTCCAGCAAGGGCGGGCTGATCGCGCCGCCCACCATGTTGCAGGTGTGGGGCATGGAAGGCTATTCCATGGCGAATGAGCCCAAGGAGGATCTGCAGCGCGAACTGCATAAGATCTTCGACGCCCAGGGCTATAGCGGCGTGCTCGGCACCAACTGTGACCTGGAATTCAAGCGCGACCTGCGTCCGGGGGACCAGGTCTACGCCCGCGAGGTGATTGAGAGTATCTCCGAGCAGAAGGCGACTTCGCGCGGTCTGGGTTATTTTATCGAGACCAGAACCGTATTTACCGACCAGTCGGGCGAGGAGGTCGGCAACATGAAGTTCCGGGTGCTGAAATTCGTGCCCGACCAGGCCACACAGGATGCCGCGGCGGGCGCCGGGGAGAGCGAGAAAGTCGCCGCGCCGACGCGCATTCATTCGCCGCGCGGCCACGACAACGCCTGGTGGTGGGAGGCCGTCGATCAGGGCAAGGTACTGATTCAGCGCTGCAAGAGCTGCCAGACCCTGCGCCACCCGCCGCGGCCCATGTGCGGCGAGTGCCAGTCGATGGAGTGGGACAGCATTGAGTCCGCGCTGCAAGGCACCGTCTTCAGCTTCACCCAGATTCACTACCCGAAAGTGCCGGGCTACCAGTATCCCCTGGTGTGTGCCGTGATCAGCCTGAACGAAGGCACCCGCCTGGTGGCCAATGTCGTCGGCTGCGACCCCGAGGACGTGACGATCGGGATGCCGGTCAAGGGTGTGGTGGAACAGGTGGACGAAGCCACGATGCTGCCGCAGTTCTACCCCGCCGGCTGAACCAATCCCTCAAGCGAGAAAAGCTATGACTAACCACACTACACGGACTTACGACGCGGTCAGCGTCGGCGACAAACTGCCGCCACTGGTCATCCCGATCACGGCATCGTTGATTGTCGGCGGCGCCATCGCCACCCGGGACTATACGCCGGTACACCACGACAAGGCCGCCGCCCAGGCGGGCGGGCTGCCCGATATTTTCATGAACATCCTCACCAGCACGGCGCTGATGGGGCGCTTTGTGACCGACTGGGCGGGTCCCGACTGCACGCTCAAGTCCTCCAGCATTAAACTCGGGGCACCCAACCTGCCCGGATTCGTGATGACCATCACCGGTGAAGTGAAAGCCATGGACGCTGCCGATGGCTCGGTCGAAGTCGTGGTGGAAGGTGAAAATGACGTCTGGGGCACCCATATGCAGGGAACTGTCCGCGTCGCGCTGCCGCGGGAGGCTTGAGCAATGACCATCAGTGTTACAGACAAAACTGCCATTGTCGGTGTGGGCAACACCGAATTTTCCAAGAATTCGGGGGTGTCGGAGCTGTCGCTGGCAGTGGAGGCCATCAGGATTGCGCTGGACGATGCCGGCCTCAAGCCGGGCGATGTCGACGGCCTGTGTACCTTTACCATGGACAGCTCAGATGAAATCGAAGTGGCGCGCGCCCTGGGCTGCAACGACCTGACCTTTTACAGCCGCGTGCCGTACGGCGGCGGCGCCGCCACCGGCACCCTGCACCAGGCCGTGATGGCGGTGGCCACCGGCATGGCCACAACCGTGGTCTGCTACCGCGCGCTGAACGGGCGCTCCGGGCACCGTTTTTCCGGCGGCGTCTCCGGCGATATCATCACCGCCGACGCCATGCACTGGGGCTGGTACACACCCTACGGTCTGATGACGCCCGCCTCCTGGGTCGCCATGTTCACCCAGCGCTATATGCACCTGAGTGGCTGCACCCGCGACGCGCTGTTCGAGGTGGCCTGGACCACGCGCAACCACGCGGCCAACAATCCGGCGGCCTTTTTCCACAACCGCACCTTCGATCGCGCGGAGTACGACAGCCAGAAGAAAATCTGCGATCCGCTGACCCTGTACGACTGCTGCCAGGAGAGCGACGGCGGCTCGGCCGTGGTGATCACCACCGCCGAGCGCGCCAGGGATTTGCGGCAGCCCGGCGTGCTGGTCAAAGGCGTGGCGCAGTGCGCCGCCCGGGACATGGAACAGATGACGAGCTTCTACCGCGAGGAGATTGCGGCCATTCCCGAGATGGACATCGCCGCCGGTCAGGCCTACGCTCAATGCGGCCTCACCCCGGATGACATCGATGCCGCTGTCATCTACGATGCTTTCACGCCCATTGTATTGTGGCAGCTCGAATCCTGGGGCTTTTGCAAGTATGGCGAGGCAGCGGACTTCGTTCTCGATGGCGGTTTGCGCCTCGACGGGCGCCTGCCGACCAACACCCACGGCGGCCAGTTGAGCGAGGCCTATGTGCACGGTATCAACGGCATTGTCGAGGCGGCACGATTGGTGCGCGGCACCTCGGTCAACCAGCCGAAAAAATCGGTACAACATGCCCTGGTGACGTCCGGCGTGGGCGTGCCTACGGGTGGTGCACTGCTAGGCGCCATGACCTGAGCTGTGAACCAGGTTGTGATATAGCCGGGTGAATCAAACCTCAACCCGGCTAATTTGTCGCCTCACGCGGTGAGTGGCAAGCGAGAATAATTATGACAGTCGATTTTTCCCCGTCCCGCCCCTGTCGTGTCAGCGACATACCGCAGTGGGATATGGAGGCCGATATCGTCGTGGTCGGTTTCGGCGCCGCCGGTGCCAGTGCCGCGATCGAGGCGCGCCTGGCCGGAGCCCGGACACTGGTGTTCGAAGTGGCCGCCGGTGGCGGCGGCAGCGCCGCGCTGTCTGGTGGTGAAATCTACCTGGGCGGCAATGGCGGCACCCCGGTGCAGCGCGCGGCCGGTTTCGAGGATACCACCGAGGATTTTCGCCGCTACCTGATGCTGGCCGGCGGGCCCGCCGCGGATGCCGCCAGGGTCGATCTGTACGCCGAGCAGGCGGTGGCACACTATCACTGGCTGGTGGCACAGGGGGTGCCGTTCAAGGGCACCTACCTCCCCGGCAAATGGCTGGAGCCCACCACGGACGACACCCTGGTGTACTCTGGCAGCGAGGCGGCCTGGCCCTTTGCGCAGCAGGCCAGGCCCTGTCCCCGCGGGCACGCCGCGCAACTGGCGGGCTGGGGGGCGGGCAAGAAGCTCATGCAGTGCCTGATGGACCGGGCGCTGAGTCTAGGGGCCGACGTTCATTATTCCGCCCGCGCCCTGACCCTGGTCGTCGATGACCACAGGCAGGTGCTGGGCCTGGTGGTGCGCATCGACGGTGCGCCGCGTTTCGTGCGCGCCCTGGGCGGGGTCATTCTGTGCTCCGGAGGGTTTATCAGCAACGAGGCGATGGTGCGCCAGTACGCGCCCGCGGCGCTGGCGTGCTCCGTCCATACCAGCGCCGGCAATGACGACGGCTCCGGTATCCGCATGGGTTTGGCGGTGGGCGCCGCAACCATCCAGATGGAGCAGTTTTTCAGCACCATGCCCAACATGCCCCCGGACAGCCTGGTCAAGGGTATCTTTGTCAATGAGGCGGGTCAGCGCTTTATCAATGAAGACGCCTACCACGGCCGCGTGACGCATTTCATCCTGCGCCAGTCCAACTCGCGCGCCTGGCTGCTGCTGGACAACAGCACCTTCGCGCGTCCGCTGACCAACCAGGATGTGGAAGTGCACGCCGTGGGGGAAAGCTGGGAAGAAGTGGAGGGGGAACTGGAACTGCCCGCCGGTTCGCTCACGCATACGGTGCAGGCGTATAACGACTGCGCTGCACAGGGGCAGGACCCCTGGTTCCACAAGGCCCCCGAGTGGCTGCAACCGCTGACTGAGGCACCCTTTGCGGCGCTGAGCTACAGCCCCGCGGATTTCCCCGCCGCGGCCTTTACGCTGGGCGGTCTGTCCACCGCGCCCACCGGGCAGGTGCTCAACGGCGACGGCGATATCGTGCCCGGTCTCTACGCGGCGGGGCGCGCGGCCTGCGGTCTGCCGCGCTGGGGGGACAGCTACAGCTCCGGCCTGTCGCTCGGGGATTCCACCTTTTTCGGGCGACAGGCTGCGCTACACGCAGCCGGGACAATTGCGAGTTGATCGTGCCGCGTTCGACAGGGAGTAACTGATAACATGGAAAAAGTCATTTACCTGCTGTGGCGTGACCCGCAGGTATCGGTCGAGCGCTGGGGTGACCAGTTGCGCGGCGAGCTCGCCCGGCAGCTGCTGGAACTCGGAGTGAGGGGCCTGCAGCTCAATATCGCCGATGCGGCGGTAGCGCCGGCGGCGCCACTGGTACAGGTGGCCACACGGCCGCAGATGGCGGCCTTCGCGCAGGTCTGGGTGTCCAGCGCGGTGGACACGCTGCGCCAGCCGGTCGACGACATCATCCGCGCAGCCAGCGCCCGCACGGCGGCCTACCTGGTCTGCGAATCCCAGCCCATCGTCAATACGCGGCACCCGCCGGTCCCCCCGCAGCGCACTGCGGGTTTTTCCCAGATAGCGGTACTCAAGCGGCCGCCGCGGCTGTCGCACGAAGCCTGGCTCGAAGCCTGGCAGAATCAACACACACCGGTCGCCGTGGAGACCCAGGACAATTTCGAGTACACGCAGAACCTGGTGGTGCGCCCGCTGAGTTACGACGCGCCGGCCTACAGCGGTATCGTCGAGGAGTGCTTCGAGACAGCAGCCATGACCGACCCCCGGGTGTTCTTTGACGCCGTGGATGACGAAGAGAAGTTCAACCGGCACCTGGGCCGAATGATGGAGAGCTGCGACCGCTTTATCGATCGCGGCCGCATCGACGTGGTGCAAACCAGCCAGTACGTTATCAGCGCCCCTCACTAACAGTCATCTGGTCTGTCGCGACCAGTGGGAACGCACTCCATGAAAAAGCACTTCAGTCAGTTGGTCAAACCCGGTTATATCGGCAAGATGGTGCTCAAGAACCGCATGGTGGTGATGGCCATGGGCGTCAACCTCGCGGAGGAGGACGGTACCTGCGGCGAGCGCATCATCGACTTCCACGAGCGCCAGGCCCGCGGGGGCGCGGGCCTGATAGTGCTGGGCTCGGCGGGGGTGGCGTGGCCCGACGGCGGCAACCAGCCGCGGCAGATCGCGATATCGGAGGACCGCTTCATCCCGGGCTTGAGCGCGCTGGCCGAGGCGGCGCACCGGCACGGCGCCAAGGTGGCGGCGCAGTTGCACCACGGCGGCATGGTGGCGGCGGAGGACCGCGCCCGGGGGCGCCCCCTGTGGGTGCCGTCCTACCCGGTGGTCAAGCAGGGCGACGTGCAGGATGGCTTCCTGGAGAGCGAACTGTCCGCCATGTTCAACCCCGATGCGCCGGAAGTGAGCCTGCGCGTGATGACGCGCGAGGACATCGATACCCTCGTGGACCGGTTTGCCGCGGCGGCAGTGCGCGCCCGCAGTGCCGGGCTCGACGGCGTGGAAATCCACGGCGGCCACGGCTATGTCATTTCCGATTTTCTGTCGCCGCTGTCCAACCAGCGCGACGACGAGTACGGCGGCAGCCTGGAAAACCGCGCGCGCCTGCTGCTGGATATCATTCGCGCCATTCGCGAGGCGGTCGGCCCGGATTACCCACTGTGGTGCAAGCTGGACTCGGGCGAGTACGGCCAGAGCGAGGGGATTACCCTGGCGGATGCGCGCGCCACCGCCAAACTGGCCGAGGCGGCCGGCGTCGACGCCATCACCGTCAGCGCCCGCCACGACACGTCGCGCGGCGCCATGCACTCCGAGTCGAATATCCCGCACCGGCCGGAATGGCTGGTGGCGAACGCTGCGAGTATCAAGGCCGCTGTGCGCATACCGGTAATCACCTCCGGGCGTATCGAGCCGGCGTCCGCCGACCGCCATATCGCTGTCGGTGATTTTGATTTTTTCGGCATGGGACGCAAGCTGCTGGCCGACCCCGACCTGCCCAACAAGGTATTGGCCGGCACGCCGGAGCAGATTCGTCCCTGCGTGTACTGCTACTGCTGCGTCAGCCAGATTTACGTACTCAAACCGGTGAAATGCGCGGTCAACCCCGAGACCGCCTTCGAGCGCGAGCGGGCCCTGGTGACCACCAGCAACAGCAAGCATATCGCGGTGATAGGTGCCGGCCCCGCCGGCATGGAAGTCGCGCGCCGCCTGGCCCAGCGGGGCCACCGGGTGACCCTGCTGGAGCGCGGCGACCGCCTGGGCGGTACGCTGGAGTTTGCCAGCGTGGCCTACCCGGCCAACGAGCGCCTGCTGCACTGGCTGCGCCGGCAGATGCAGGCGTCGGCGGTGGAGGTGCGGCTCAACTGCACCGCCACCCCCGAGCTGTTGCAGGAGATGGGGGTCGACGAGGTGGTCGTCGCCACCGGGGCCAAACGCACCATGCCGGAGATTCCCGGCAATAATCGCGACTTCGTCTTCAGCGGCGATGAAATGCGCGCGCTGGTGCTGGGTGAGGCGGACGAAGGCCTGCGCCGCAAGCTGAGCTCGACCACCCTCACCCTGGGTCGCCTCGGGGCGACCACCGGCATCACCAAGCGCCCGGTGCTGCTGCGGCAGGTGTCGAAAGTGTGGATGCCGCTGGGCAAAAACGTGGTGATCATCGGGGCCGAACTGGTGGGACTGGAACTGGCCGAGTTCCTGGCCGAACGCGGCCGGCGGGTGACAGTGATCGACACCACCGCGCGCGCCGGCAAAGGGCTCTATCTGGTGCGCCGCATGCGCCTGCTGGAGGAATTGCGCCACCTCGGGGTCACCCTGCTCCACAGCGCCCGGGACATCAGCATCGATGAGCGGCAGGTCAGCTACACCAATTATCGCGGCCAGCGCCGCGCCCTGGATGCCGACCACGTGGTGGTGGCCAAAGGTGCCACCGGTAATACCCAGCTTGCCGACAGCCTGCGCGAGCGCGGACTGGTGACGCACACCATCGGCGACTGCAACGGGGTGGGTTATATCGAGGGCGCCATGGAGTCGGCGGCGGAACTGGCGGTGCAGATCGGGTAACCACGATGTGTGCCGGGAATCTGTACTCGCTTCCAAATCGGTCTATAGTAACCAGCAGCTAATGGTTTGATGGTGGCTGTGTCTGGCGTCTGTGCATATCACCAGCACTGGAGCAAATTATGAATCCCATTGTTGTAACCGGCTCGGCCTCGGGTATCGGCGCGGCCACGTGCGAAGCCCTGCGCGCCGCCGGAAAGTCGATTATCGGGGTGGATATTCGCGATGCGGATATCCTGGCGGACCTGTCCACACCGGATGGCCGGCAGGCGGCGGTCGCGGACGTGCTGGCGCGCTGCAAGGGGGCGCTGGACGGCCTGGTCTGCTGCGCCGGATTGGGACCGACGGTTTCGCCCCTGTCCAAAATCGCCGCGGTAAACTACTTTGGCGCCACCGCCTTCCTGGAGGGTTTGTTCGAGGCCCTGATACAGGGCAGCGAGTCCGCCGCCGTGGTCGTGTCCTCTAACTCGATTTCGCTGGTGGAGGAGACGTGGCGCGACAGCGCCCTGTTCCAGGCCTTTATGGCCGATGACGAGGCCCTGGCCCTGCAACTGGCCGACGAGGTCGAGATGGGCCAGGTGGTCTACGGCGGTTCCAAGTTCGCGCTGACCTGCCGCGTGCGCGAACTGGCCGGCACCTGGGGCAGCGCCGGCGTGCGCCTCAACGCGGTCGCCCCCGGCGTGGTGCAGACACCCCTGCTGCAGGCCGGCCTGGACGACCCGCGCTTCGGGCAGGCGATCCGGAACTTCGTGCCACCGCTGGGGCGCCGCGCGGAGCCCGCGGAGATTGCCGAGCTGATCGGTTTTTTAATGTCGCCGCGCGCCGGCTATATGCACGGCGGTGTCTACTTTATCGACGGCGGCATCGATGCGCAGTTACGCCCGCAGTATTTTTAGCGGTGCCATTGGATGCTTGTTTTATAAAACACAGGAGATCCCCATGAGCGAGACCAACCAGCCCGACAGCGGCGCCCAGCGCCGCCCCCTGAACAAAACCACCATGGGCATCGAGCCCGGATTGCCGCTGCAGGCCGCCGCGGGCGATGTGGAGGCGCTGCGCGCGGATATCCAGCGCCTGATGGACATGGAGGCGATCCGGCAGTTGAAGTACGCTTACTTCCGCTGTGTCGATACCGCCAATCTGGAGGAACTGGCGACGCTGTGTCACGACGATGTGTTCGTGCACTTTCTCGGCGGCAGCTACGAGTGGAAGCTGGAGGGCAAGCCGGCCTACCTGGAGAGCCTCAAGTACGCTTTCAACAACCAGGCCATCGGCCACCACAACGGCCACCACCCGGAGATCCAGATGCTCAGCGACACCGAGGCCACCGGGATCTGGTACCTGGCGGACAATATGTGGAACCTCAATTACAAGTCCTTTACCACCGGCACCGCCCTGTACTGGGACCGCTATGTGAAGGTGGACGGCCGCTGGCTGATCCGTGAAACCCGCTACGAGCGGCTGTACGAGATCAACCGCAAGCTGGAGGAAAACCCGGTACCGGCGTCGCACTATCTCGGCGCGCACGGTGCCTCCCCCAAGAGCTGAAACCCTGCCGGCAGTCCCTCGTCACCGCCGTGTGAACGGGCTGCCGGGCCTGGCCGGATTTCATTCGAATATGGCCAAATAGTGACATATCTTTTCATTCCAGTTTGGGAAGAATCTGTTACTGTCCTGTGGCGCAACTAGCTGCTATTGCCCCGATGCCGGATCAACAACGCAGTGTCGGGTGGTGGAGGCGGGTGAGAGATGCGAGAGAATCCGGGTTGGATGCTCGCTGTACCAGCCGGGTCAGGACCAGTTTATCCAAGACATTAAAGGGGAGTGTTTCCATGTTCTACCAAAAAAAACGACTCGTGTGTGCGCTCGCGCTGGGCAACCTGCTCGCGACACCGCTCACCGTGGCCCAGAGCGGCATGCTGGAAGAAGTCATCGTCACCGCCCAGAAGCGCGAGCAGTCGCTGCAGGACACCCCGGTGGCCATTTCCGCCTTCGACGCGGCGGCACTGGAACAGCAGGGCATCAGCGATGTGTACGACATCGGGCAGTTTGCCCCCAACGTGCAGATTGTCGAGACGCCCTCCAACAGCACGGCGGCGACAATTTCCATTCGTGGTTCGGTGACTTTCAACCCGGCCATCACCTGGGAGCCTCCGGTGGGTCTGTACCTGGACGGCGTTTTCATCGGCAAGAATATCGGCGCCATTTTCGATATCGTGGAACTGGAGCGGGTAGAGGTGCTGCGCGGCCCGCAGGGCACCCTGTACGGCAAGAACACGGTGGGCGGCGCGGTGAACCTGATTACCCGAAAGCCCAGCGGCGAAATCGGCGGTAATCTGAAGGTCAACGTGGGCAACGAGGGCTTCTACTCGGTATTCGGCAGCGTCGATACCCCCGCGGTGGATTTCGCCGGCGGCAGCTTCAAGGCCAACCTGGGGCTGTTCAAGAAGGAGCGCGACGGCTTTACGGATAATGTCCCCGACCCCTTCGGCAACCCCCTGGCCGGCCCGCCTTCCAGTAGCGCCTTCAAGGACATCAACAATGAGGCGGGGCGGCTGGCGCTGTTGTGGGAGGGCTCTGCCGTCGACGTGACGTACAGCTTTGACTACAGCAATATAGAGAGCACCCCGACCGCCGGGCAGTTGACCGACGTGCCGGCCGGTTCCGGGCTCGATATCGGCGGCGGCATTGTTCTGCCAGTGGACGGTGTGCTCAACCCCTATCTGACCAGCGACAGCAAGCGCGTCGATGCGATCAGTAACGAGCAGTCGTGGTACGAAAATTCCAAGACCATCGGCCACGCCCTGCATATCGATTGGGATGCCGGCAACTGGGGCGTTCTGGGTGACGTGACCCTGCGTTCCATCACCGCCTACCGCGACATGCACTGGGAGGACATCATTGATATCGACGGTTCTCCGCTGGACTTTTTCCACTCCGGGCGCGATCTCGATTACGACCAGACATCCCAGGAGTTCCAGTTGGTGGGTCAGACCGAACGCACCAACTATGTGGCGGGTCTTTACTGGTTCACCGAACAGGGGGACGTGATCAACCCCATCAGTTTCATGTCCATCTACGGCTTTCCCACCAACAACAACGAATATGGCATGGACAACGAGACCATTGCGGCTTTCGGTCAAGTGGACTGGCGGCCGGGTTGGTCCTGGGCGGATGATCGCCTGACACTGAGTGTTGGTATTCGCTGGACCGAGGAAGATAAAGAGCAGTATATCTTCCATCCAAATGCGTTCCCGGTGATTCCCTTTACCGAAGTGGATGACAGTTGGAGCAACGTGTCGCCCACCTTTATTGCCAACTGGGAGTTGACGGACGACATCAGCGTGTATGGCAAGGTTTCCGAGGGCTGGAAATCAGGCGGTTTCAACGGCGAGTCCAGCACCCAAGACCTGTTCGTGAAGCCATACGACCCGGAAGAGGTGACTTCCTACGAGCTGGGACTGAAGTCCCGCTGGCTGGATAACCGCCTGCAGGTTAACGTGGCAGCCTTTGAAAACAAGTTGAAGGACATGCAGTTTACCGTGTTCGTCTCCGGCGGTGGGGCGGCCTCCACCGTGGACAACGCCGGCAAGGCGACTATCCGCGGTTTCGAACTGGAGCTGTTGGCGCAGCCGATCGAGCCGCTTACCATCAGTCTGAACTACGGCTACCTCGACCCCGAATACGACGAGTTCCTGGAGGTCGATCCATTTACCGGAGAAACCGGCGACTTCAAGGACTCGCGGGACTTTCCCTATGCCGGGGAAAACACTGCCAGTCTGGGCCTGCAATATGATGTTGCCGTCTACGACTGGGGTCATTTGACGGCGCGGTTGGACTGGAGCTACCAGGATGACTACGTGCCCTATGTGAACCCGGTGCAAAACGCGGTCTCCCAGATCGAGAGTTACGACTTGCTCAACGCCCGTCTGACCCTGTCGGAAATCCCGGTGGGCGATGGACAATCGTTACAGATTGCCGCCTGGGGCAAGAACCTCACGGATGAGGACTATCGCGTGAGCACCATTCCGTTCGGCCTGTGGACGGTCAGTTACTTTGGCGAACCGCGCACCTACGGTGTGGAACTGTCCTATCAGTTCTGATCCGGCCCCGGACGCGCGGCGTCCCGCCCGGCGGGGCGCCGCGCGGTTTGGTAAAAGCCGAACGATTGGCTGGATGTCGCCGGGCTGACATAAGCAATCGTTGCCCGGCGGGCTCGTTTGGGTCGGGGCCATGATGGCCACCGAGATGGCCACCGACCGTGCTCCGAGAGAGGGTTGCCGTCCATTGGAGTACAGTGGATTTGACCGTGAGCTCGAGGGGTGAGAAGTCGGTTGTTTGGGGTAAGCGAAACGATACATGTAAGCGGGAGAACGATATGCGTCTAGCAGGAAAAATTGCCCTGGTCACCGGGGCCGGTTCGGGTATCGGTCGCGCCATCGCGCAGACCTTTGCCGCCGAGGGGGCCACGGTGGTGGTGTCGGACATCAGCGCCGAATCCGCGCAGGAAACGCTGGCTTCACTGGCCGGCAAGGAGACCTGCATTACCGGGACCTGCGACGTCTCCGACGGCGCATCGGTCAAGCGCCTGTTTGGAGAGATTGAAAAGCAGTACGGCCGCCTGGATATCCTGGTCAACAACGCCGGTATCGGCCAGACCCCCGGCGACGGCTTCGACAAGTACCAGGCGCGCCTGGCGCAGCGCATGGAGCAGTTGCAGCGCGGCGAGACGCCCACGGTGTTTGGCGACCAGATCGTGGATATGACCGATGCGGGTTTCGACACGGTGGTGGGTGTGAACCTGGGCGGCGCGTTCCACTGCTCGCGCGAGGCCGCCAGGCTGATGATCAAGAACGGCGAGGGCGGTTCCATCGTGAATATCTCCAGCACCGGCGCCTTCAGCGGCGAGGGCGGCCTGCACTATTGCGCCGCCAAGGCGGGTATTCTGGGTCTCACCCACGGCCTGGCGGCCGACCTGGGGCCGCGCAAGATCCGGGTCAACGCGATCTGTCCCGGGCCGACCCTGACGCCCGCGCTGCTGGCCATCTCCGAGGAGTGGCGCCAGTCGATGGCGGCCGCGTCGCCGCTGGGGCGGCTGGCGGAACCTGAGGAGGTAGCCACCACGGCGCTGTTTCTGGCCAGCGATGAATCATCCTACGTGACCGGGCACACGCTGCTGGCCAACGGCGGTACCTATATGCACTAAGCCGCATGGGTGGCGAACGGCCAGATGACAGCGCGACGCCCGCGCGTCGGTAAAGTTATTGATGAGGGGCAACACTATGGCACAGCGACTGGCAAACAAGGTGGCTTTGATTACCGGTGCCGGCACCGGTATCGGCGCGGCGACGGCGAAGCGCTTTGCGCAGGAGGGCGCCACCGTGGTGCTCTGCGGCAGACGCCTGGAACCCCTACAGGCCGTGGCGCGGGAGATCAGCGCCGCCGGCGGCCGCGCCGAGGCGGTGGCCCTGGATGCCAGTGACGAGCAGGCCTTCACGCGCGCCATCCAGGATGCGGCGGAGAAATTCGGCCACCTGGATATTCTGGTAAACAACGCCTATTCCATGGTCGGCGCGGCCATCGTGGACAGCAGCAACGAGGACTGGCGGGCCAATTTTACCGTGTCACTGGATGCCGCCTTCTTCGGTATCCGCGCCGCCATGCCGCTGATCGGCCGCCAGGGCGGCGCCATCGTCAACCTGTCCTCGGTCTGCGGTCAACTGGGCACGCCCTATACCGCCGGATACGGCGCGGCCAAAGCCGGCGTACTGAGCCTGACACGCACCGCCGCCCTGGAAGGGGCGCCGACCAATGTCCGGGTCAATGCGGTGGTGCCCGGCGTGGTGCTCACGCCGGGTTCCGAGGCGGCCCTGCCCACTGCGGAAGCCCAGAACGCCACGGCGGCCGGGGTGCCGCTGCGCCGCCTGGGCGACCCGCGCGAGGTAGCCAATGCCATTTTGTTCCTGGCCTCCGATGAAGCGTCCTACATCACTGGTGTGGCGCTCAACGTGGACGGCGGCAAGACCTGCGAACTCCCCTCCGGCGCCAATATGGATGCCTTCGACGCCACCTGAGGCCGCCGCACTATGCCGCGGTGATCGTTCAGACAGGGAAAAGCCGCTTGAGTGAGGGGCCGTTTCCGGTTAATATTGAATTTGGTTTCAAATTCAATTCGATGCTATTACAATCCCTGAACCAAGGGCACCTGCCCACAGCTTGCAGGCGTCAAGGCCAGCAAGCGCCGTTGCCGCGGTCGGTATCGAGCCGGTGAAGAAGGCGCTGCCGATGGGATGGCCGGCACCGGCGAATAGCACAGGAGTACGACGTCATGGCGGAATTCAAACTGACTATCGATGGCAGGGTCGAGGATGCGGAGGGGACTTTTGCCGTCCTCAACCCGGCGCATGAAACCGTGGTGGGACAGGCACCGGATGCCTCGCGCGAGCAGCTCGATCGGGCCGTGGCAGCGGCGCGAGCGGCCTTTGTTGGCTGGCGCGACACGGCGCGGGAGCAGCGGGTCGCGGCGATCAACGCCTTTGCCGGCGCGATCACGGACAACCTGGATGACCTGGCGCGGCTGCTGACCCTGGAGCAGGGCAAGCCGCTGCAGGAGGCGCACAACGAACTGCAGGCCTGCCTGGGCTGGATCGATGCCTTTGTACACACCGAGTTGTCGGAACCGGTACTGGTCGATGACGCTGAGTCGCTCATTTCCTACCGCCATCGGCCGCTGGGCGTGGTGGGCGGCATCACCCCCTGGAACGCCCCGGTGCTGGTCGCCTGTAACAAGCTGATTCCGGCGGTGCAAACCGGCAATACCGTGGTACTCAAGCCGTCGCCCTACACCCCGCTGTCCACGTTGAAACTGGGCGAACTGGCGCAGCAGGCGTTCCCCGCGGGAGTCGTCAACGTGCTGTCCGGCGGCAACGAGCTGGGCCGCTGGATGTCGGAACACCCCGGTATCGACAAACTGTCTTTCACCGGCTCCACCGCTACGGGCAAGGCCATTATGCGCAGTGGTGCCGACAACCTGAAGCGCCTCACACTGGAACTGGGCGGCAACGACGCGGCCATTGTACTGGACGACGTCGATGTGCCCGCCGTGGTGGAAAAGCTGTTCTGGGGCGCCTTCTACAACTCGGGCCAGATCTGCACCGCGATCAAGCGCATGTACGTCCACGCGGATATCCACGACGCCATTGCGCAGGGTCTGGTGCAGTACAGCCAGTACATCGAGATGGGCGATGGTACCCGGGAGGGGGTGGTGCTCGGGCCGGTACAGAACAAAATGCAGTTTGACAAGGTGTGTGCGCTGGCCGCATCCGCCCGACAGGCCGGCGGCCGGTTTTTGTGCGGCGGTGAGCCGCGCGGCGGCGCCGGGTATTTCTTCCCGGTGTCGATCGTCGTCGACCTGCCAAACGATGCCCGCCTGGTGCAGGAGGAGCAGTTTGGCCCGATCCTGCCACTGATCCGCTATACCGACGTGGAACAGGCTCTGGCCTGGGTCAACGCGGGCAGGCAGGGCCTGGGCGGCTCGGTGTGGAGCGCGGACCTGGCGCGTGCCGAGGCGCTCGCCCGGCGCCTGGAGAGCGGTTCCGCCTGGGTCAACAAACACATGGACGTGCGCCCGGACGTGCCCTTTGGCGGGGCGCGCGAATCCGGTCTGGGCATGGAGCACACGGCACTGGGGCTGGCCGAGTACACCCAGTTGCAGGTGCTCAATATCGCCAAGCAGTAAGTCAGGCCAACTCAGATAGAGTGAACAGGGCCTCGTCCGTTAACCACAGACAAAGGTGTAAAGCATGGGATTGAAAGGCAATGCCGCAATAGTGGGTGCGGCCCAGTACAAACCGGAGAAGTACGCCACCGCGCCGCGTGCCTTCCACGTCGACCAGGTGGCGGAGTTGACCCGCATGGCGCTGGCGGACGCGGGGCTCGAGGCCGGCGACCTGAACGGACTGGCGGTCAACGGCCCGTGGTTTAACGAGGCCAGCACCTTCGTGCCGGCGACGGTGGCGGAGTATTTGGGCACGGAGCTGAGCTTCGCGGAAGTGGTCGATCTGGGAGGCGCCGGCTCCGTGGCGATGGCCTGGCGCGCGGCGGCGGCGATTGAACTGGGGCTGGCCGACGTCGTGGTCTGCGTGATTCCGCAGCGCATGGCGCCGATGGCGCCGGACGCCGACCCCATGGCCATGATGGCGGCGATGCGCTACGGCGGGCACAGCACGGCCTACGGCGCCCCGGAGGCCGAGTTTGATATTCCCTACGGCCACATGGCGCAGAACACCGGTTACGCCATGATCGCGCAGCGCTACGCCAGCGAGTATGGCTACGATGCGCGCGCCATGGCCAAGATCGCTGTCGACCAGCGTACCAATGCCTGCGCCAACCCCCAGGCCATGTTTTACGGCCAGCCCATTACCGTGGACGATGTGCTCAACAGCAAACTGGTCGCGGACCCGCTGCACGTACTGGAAATCGTCATGCCGGTGGCCGGCGGCGCCGCGTTCGTGGTGGCCAGCAGAGAAGTGGCGGCGCGCCTGGAGCGGCGGCCCGCCTGGATCACCGGCTGCGGTGAACACCTGGCCACCAAGTCCCCGACCTACGCGAAGAACGTGCTGGCAACGCCGATCGGCCCCGCCTCGGCGAAAGCCTTTGCCATGGCGGGCGTCAAGCCATCGGATGTGCACCTGGCCTCGGTTTACGACTGCTACACCATCACCGTCCTGCTGACCCTGGAGGACGCGGGTTTCTGTCCCAAGGGCGAGGGTATGCGCTTTGTGGCCGACAACGACCTCACCTACAAGGGCAGTTTCCCGCTGAACACGCACGGCGGGCAGCTCAGTTTCGGCCAGGCCGGCACGGCCGGGGGCATGTCCCAGGTCATCGAGGCGGTGCAGCAGATTGCCGGTCAGGCCGGCGAGCGGCAACTGGCGCGCTGTGATACGGCCTATGTATCGGGCACGGGCGGCGTGATGAGTGAACAGACAGCAATCATTTTGCAGGGGGACTAAGCGATGAACAAGCCAGTACCGGTGCCCACCGATAATTCAAGGCCGTTCTGGGACGGGTTGCGCGAGCACGAGGTTCGCATCCAGCAGTGCGACGAGTGCCAGCACTGGACTTTCTACCCGCGGCGTCACTGCCCGCAGTGTTTCTCCGACCAGCTCACCTGGAAAACCATCGCCGGCACAGGGACGCTGTACAGCTACACCCTGAGCCGCGTGCCGACCGCCCAGGAGTTCGCCGACGAGGTGCCGCAGAAACTGGCGGTGGTGCAGCTCGACGAGGGCCCGCGACTGAACTCCACCCTGAAGTTTCTCGACGAGGCGGATATCGAGATCGGCATGCGTCTCAAGCCGGTGTTCGAGCAGCGCCAGGACATGGTGCTGCTGCAGTTTACCGGCGCGGATACGCCGATTCCCGAGACTGAAAACGTGCCCGAGGAGGCACAGCCGAGCGAGCCGGAAGCCTCCGACGCACCGAAAAAACAAATTCCCTGCAACGATATCGATGCCCTGCGCAGCCTGATCAGCGAGGAGTTCGGTCCCTGGAGCAATGTGGTGGAAGTGACCCAGGAGCTGATCGACCAGTTCGCCGAGCTGAGCGGGGATGATTACTGGATTCACACCGATGTCGAAAAGGCCAAAAAGCAGAGTCCGTTTGGCGGCACCATTGCCCAGGGGGCACTGGTGCAGGTGCTGCAGAGCCGCTTCCATATCCCCCAGGACTACGAGGTCACCGGTTTCAACAACATGGTGAACTACGGCTCCGACAAGCTGCGCTTTCCCAGCCCGGTGCCCGCCGGTGCGAAGATACACATGCGCTCGCGGGTCAAGGCGGTGGAGGCCTCGGCTTCCGGCACCCGCATCACCCTGGAGATGCACACGCACGTGGTCGGCCAGGAGCGGCCGTCGGTGATCAACGACATCGTCGTGCAATACATGTGAGGTGATGGCGCGCTGGCGCCATCCGACCCTTTGCTCCGAATGTTCCCCTTTGCAGGTAAAGCATCGGTCGCAAGTGGTTTGCGAAGCAATGGGTCACAGCTAGCATTCCAGGAATTCCTGCACCGTTATGGCGGCGCCCTGCCGTTCTGGATATCATTTCTCCCCGGGCGCCTTATAATCCGCCAATGCTGTATGGTCTTGCCGATATCGAAGCGCTGGTCGCACCGCAACTGTTTGATGATGGCTGGCAGTGGTTCACTGATGGCAGGGTGACGGCGCCCAGCGTCCTGCGCGGTGGCGAGGTCGTCGCCGCAATCATTCGCCGCAGCGGCGGCCGCCCGCTGCGCGTCTATATTCGCGCTCGCACGCAGGGGGATGAGCTCACCATCCAGGGGGACTGCACCTGCGCGAGGCGCACCAACTGCGAACATGTCGTCGCCGTGCTCTTACAGGCGCTGCAGGAGCGCGGTGAGCTGGCGAGCGGACCTGACACTGCGGGGCGACTTACCAGTGCAAAACGAGAAACGCAGTCGACCTTCGATTTGCGCCAGCGCTCGCAGCCGGCCCAGGCCCTGCTCTTTGCGCTGATTGTTGACGATGAGCAGACGCTGGTGGAAACCGTCGTCGCGCGCCGCCTGAAAAATGGCCGTTACACCCCGGGACAGCCGTTTGATCCGCGCAGTGTGCAGCGGGGCCTGCCGCCGCGGTTTTTAGAACCGGTAGACCTGGACCTGCTCAGCGCACTGGAGCGCCTGCCGCGCAGCTACGCCGACAACACGCTATTGCAGGGGCCGGGCTCGGGCCCGCTGCTGCAGTCGCTGCTCGCCACCGGACGTCTGCAACTGCTCGATGAGGGCAACCAACTGAGGCCGCTGCGCGAGGGGCCCGGGCGTCCGGTCGACCTGCAATGGGTGGTCGACGAGACGGGCACGCAGTATATTCGCGGGACCACGGAGCCGCCCTGCGATCAACTGCTGCAGCTGAGCGCCGGCTGGTATCTCGATGTCAAACGGGGCCAGTGCGGCCCACTCGAGAGTGAGCTCCCCGCAACGGCGCTGGGCAGCTTGCTGGCCTGGCCGCCGGTTGCACCACAGCACGCGGCCAGGGCTGGCAGAGCTCTCACTGGAAAATTCTCCGGCGTCGCCATCCCGCTGCCGCAGTGTTTCGAGATCGAGACAGTAAGCGACTGCCGACCCGTTCCACACCTGTGTCTGAAGACGCAGATGCTGGACTGGGAGGGCTTTGTTCGGGAGGATGACTGCGCCCGGCTGCGCTTCGATTACGGTGCTGTCGAACTCGATCCCGCCGGAGCGGATACGCAGCTCGCAGACCATCGCGTGGTCTGTGTGCAGCGCGACCGCAAGGCGGAGCGCGCCGCGGCGCGCCTACTGCAAAAAGCCGGATTGACGCTGAACGCGGTGGCTGCATCACTGGACCAGGGCACGTGCTACCGGCTCGATGCGGATGACGCATTTGAACACGCCGAAGCGTGGCTGGATTTCCAGTCCGATGTGCTGCCGATCCTGCGCGAACAGGGCTGGCGCATCACCTACGAGAATTTCGCTTTGCGTCTGAGCGAGCCCGCGAGCTGGAACTGCGCTGTCGAGCGCCTCGACGAGCGCGGCTGGTTTAGCCTGTCCATGGATGTTGAAGTCGAGGGGCAGCATGTGGAGCTGCTGCCGATCCTGCTGCACGCGCTGCGCGAATTGCCGCGGGACGTACTGCAGCACGAGGCGGTTCCGACCCAGGCACTTGTGCTGCCGTGGACGGACCCGCAGGGCCGGCCCGGTTTCCTGCATCTGCCGGCCGCACGCGTATGGCCGCTGCTGCAGATCCTGCTGGAGCTGCACCAGGAGGCTCCGACGCGCAAGGACGCACCGCTGCGCCTCAGCCGCTGGCAGCTCGCGCGCCTGGCGGTGCTCGATGCGCCGGACGCCGATGGTGGCGAGCCATCGCAGTGGCAGTGGCTGGGCGATCCCGAGGCGCGGGCGCTGCTGCACCGACTGCGCAATATCGAGACGATACCCACCGTGCCGGCGCCGGCGGGGCTGCAGGCGATCTTGCGCCCCTACCAGCAGGCGGGGCTCGACTGGCTGCAGTTTTTGCGCGAGTTCCGCTTTGCCGGCATCCTCGCAGATGACATGGGGCTGGGCAAGACGCTGCAGGCGCTGGCGCACCTGCTGTTGGAGAAAGAGGCCGGTCGCGCCGACCGCCCCAGCCTGGTGGTGGCGCCTACCAGCCTCATGTTCAACTGGCTGCACGAGGCGCGGCGTTTCGCTCCGGGACTCAAGGTGCTGGTGTTACAGGGTCCGGATCGCGGCGAGCGGTTTGCGCAGATCGGCGAGCACGACCTGGTGCTGACCACCTACCCGCTGTTGTCCAGGGATCGGCAGCGACTGCTCGCGCAGCGCTATCATTTACTCATTCTCGACGAGGCGCAGTTTATCAAGAACCCCAGGGCGCAGGCCAGCCAGGTGGTGCGCGAGTTGGACGCCCGGCACCGCCTGTGCCTGACCGGCACACCCATGGAAAACCACCTGGGCGAGCTCTGGTCCCTGTTTGACGTGTTGTTGCCCGGTCTATTGGGTGGCAGCAAGAGCTTTAAACGCCAATTCCGCACACCCATTGAAAAGCACGGTAGCGAGGCGGCAGCACAGCGACTGCACCGGCGCATTCGCCCGTTCCTGTTGCGGCGCACCAAGCAGGCGGTGGCCGCCGAACTGCCGGACAAGACCGAGATCGTGCAGCAGGTGGTGCTGCAGGGCGCTCAGCGAGAACTCTACGAGACCGTCCGCCTGGCGATGCACAGCCGGGTGCGTGAGGAGATTGCGCGCCAGGGCCTGGCGCGCAGTCAAATCGTGGTACTGGACGCCCTGCTCAAGCTGCGCCAGGTGTGTTGCGACCCGCGGCTGCTCGACAGCGGCAACGCGCGAGCAGTCGGCAGTTCGGCCAAGCTGGACATGCTGCTGCAGATGCTGCCGGAGCTGGTCGAGGAGGGCAGGCGCATCCTGTTGTTTTCCCAGTTCACCACCATGCTGGGCCTGATCGAGGCTGCGGTACGCCGCGCCGGAGTCGACTATGTCAAGCTCACCGGCAGGACGCGCGACCGCCAGACACCGGTACAGCGCTTCCAGCGCGGCGATGTGCCGCTGTTCCTGATCAGCCTCAAGGCCGGCGGGGTCGGCCTGAATCTAACGGCGGCGGATACGGTCATTCACTACGATCCTTGGTGGAACCCGGCGGTGGAGCGCCAGGCCACCGACCGCGCCCATCGCATCGGGCAGCGGCAGCGGGTGTTCGTCTACAAGCTGATCTGTGCCGATACCGTGGAAGAGAAAATCCAGCTTATGCAGCAGCGCAAGCAGGCGCTGGCCGAGGGCCTGTACGACGAAGGGGGCAATCGGGAAGTCCAGTGGCGCGATGAGGACCTGGAGGCGGTCTTCGGCCCGCTGTCCACGGTGTAGGAGGGCGCATGAGCGCAGAGGTGCATAACGCGGTCGATCGCCTGCTTCTGGAACAGGGGGAATACTCGCCCCTGGAGTATCTGCTGTCAGAGGGCCGGCTGCTCTACAGTGACTACGAGCGCTGGCGCGGCGGCGAGTTGGGTTATCTGGACGAGGCGCTGTTTGGGGATCCGCTACAGGCCCTGCGGTGCCTGAGGCAGGCCGGAGCCTATCTGCAGCGCCTGGGTTGGCAGGTAGAGGCAGTGTCTTATACGCCGTGGCACGGTGAGCCCTCGCCGGCGCGCCCCGGTGTGCTGCGCTTCAGTGCCGACAGCGCGCTGCATCGCCTGTTCCACCAGTGCTACCACAAACCGCAGGACCGGCCGCAGCTCGACTTGTTCACTGACAATCCGGCGACCAGCCTGGCCAACGGTGTCATCCAGTCGCTTGCGGACCGGGATGCCGGCGGTGCGCGCCGGCAGTTGGACCAGCTTGGCGATATCGCGCCCGATTACCCGCGACTGGGCGAGCTGGAACGCCTGACCGAAGCGATGGAAGCGTTGAAAGCACCCGTCGATGATCCCGGCGCGGAGTTGCGCTACCTGCAGGAGACGCTGATGCCATTGGCGGATACCCTGCTCGGAAACGCCAGCAACGCATTGCTGATTCCACTCTGGCGGCGGCTTTCCGGCGCGCTGGTGGGACAGGCTTACTGCCCTGCGGCGCCGCAGCGGCATTTGAGCTATACGGCGATGCAGGCGCTGGACTGGGCAGTGGTCCGCGAGTCAGTCGAGAAAGAGCCGGGGTGGCGCGATCACCCGGTCCTGCTGCAGCGCCACGCACGTACCTGTGAGTTGCAAGGCGAGCGCTGCGTCGCACTACAGAGCTGGTTCTGTCTGTGCTGGAAATTTCCCGACAGTGCCGCTGCCCTGCGCTCGAGCGGTGACGCCGAACTGCGCTGGCAGTGGTGGGCGTTTGAGGAACTGGATGCCGAGCTGCCGACGCCCGACTTTCCAGCTTGGCTGCTGCTGCGCCTGCCCGGTCTGACCAGGCTTATGCCCGATCCCGATAATCAGGTTGCAGCCGATACCGCGATCATTCCGGACAGTTACCGCACGCTCTACTGCCTGTGTCGAAGCCGGACGCCGGCTGATCCGGTATCTGCCAGAGATGACATAGCCCTGCGCGCGCGGCTCAGGAGCGAGAATCCGCTGCTGTTGCAGTGCTTTCTTGAAACGCGATAAGCCGTTTGTCGCGAACTCGTAGCGGTGTCGCGGGTTGTCGCTGTTGAATCGTCAGTGGCAAATACAAATGTCACCTTTGAGACAGTGTTTTGTCATCTCCTGGTCTAAGCTTGGATAGTACTCGGGCCGGATCGGCGGCCCCAGGCCACACATAATACGAGCGAGAGCGCCATATGAGCATCTACGATGTCATCCCCGTTTCAGTCGCCGACTACCGGCGGCGCGCCAGACGCCGTTTACCCGGATTCCTGTTTCACTATATCGACGGCGGGGCCAACGACGAGGACACCCTGGCCGCCAACGTGTCCGACTTTCGCCGCTATCGACTGCAGCAGCGGGTGATGCGCAATGTCGACAGCGTCGATACCGCGGCGACGCTCGCCGGCCGTGTGGCGCGCATGCCGGTGGCGCTGGCGCCGGTGGGGATGGCCGGCATGTTTGCCCGCCGCGGCGAAGTCCAGGCCGCCCGCGCCGCCAGCCGCGCGGGTATTCCCTTTACCGCGTCAACCGTGGGCATCTGTCCGGTAGAGGAAATTGCCGCCGCCACCGGCGAGCCGTTCTGGTTTCAGCTCTACATGCTGCGCGACCGGGACCTGGTCCGGCAACTGCTGGAGCGCGCCCGCGGCGCCGGTTGCGATGTGCTGGCCTTCACCGTGGATCTCCCGGTGCCGGGCATGCGCCTGCGGGATTACCGCAACGGCATGCTCGGCGGCGGTATTCCCGGGAAACTGTCGCAACTGGCCCAGATTGCGAGCAGCCCGCTGTGGGCGGTCGACGTGGGGCTCAGGGGCGGGCCCCTCAACTTCGGCAACCTGCGCGATGTGGTGCCCGACCCCGATGACCTGAATGTCTATAAGGCCTTCATCGACGCCCAGTTCGACCCCACTGTCACCTGGGAGGATATCGCCTGGCTGCGTTCCGTGTGGCAGGGCAAGCTGCTGATCAAGGGGGTGCTGGAGGCGGACGACGCCCGGGCGGCAGTGGATGCCGGCGCCGACGGCGTCATCGTATCCAACCACGGCGCTCGCCAGCTCGACGGTGTGGCGTCCGGTATCAGCAAGCTGGCCGGCGTCGCCGCGGCGGTGGGCCAGCGCACGGAAATCTACCTCGATGGCGGTGTGCGCAGTGGTATCGACGTACTCAAGGCAGTGGCCCTGGGCGCCCGGGGGGTGCTGATCGGACGCCCTTGGGTCTACGCCATGGCGGCCCGTGGTGAAACCGGCGTGGTGAACCTGCTGGATGTGTTCCAGCGCGAAATCGCCACGGCCATGGCACTGATGGGGGTCAACACCCTCGATGAAATCACCGGCGAGCTCATCGAACCGGCACCGTGAGAGCACCGCGAAAACACACGCTTACCCAGCACTCGACATCACAGGACGGCAGCTATGCATGATACTAACGGCAGTGACATTATCCGGTCTATCTCAGAGATCGTCGGGCCCAAGGGCCTGCTGCGTGGCGACGATGTCAGCGCGCGGCCCAACTACAGTTGGGGCGCGGGGAGCTGTCCGGCCCGCGCCATCGTGCGCCCGGCGAGCACCGAGGAATTGTCCCGGGTGATGGCCCTGTGCCATGCGCACGACCAGAGCGTGGTGCCGTGGGGCGGCCTCACCGGCCTGGTCAACGGCATCACCTGTGCCCCCGAGGATATCGTCATTACCCTGGAGCGCATGCAGGCGATCGAGACCCTCGACGCCGAGGCCGGCACGATGACCGTGCAGGCCGGCGCCATTCTGCAGCAGGTGCAGGAGGCCGCCGAGCAAGCCGGCTGGCTGTTCGCGGTGGACTTCGGCGCCCGTGGCAGCGCCAATATCGGCGGCATGATCGCCACCAACGCCGGCGGCAACAGCGTGGTGCGCTACGGCATGACGCGCGAGCAGGTGTTGGGCCTGGAAGCCGTACTGGCCGACGGCACAGTGATCTCGTCCATGAACGAGATGCTCAAGAACAATGCCGGCTACGATTTGAAACAGCTATTTATCGGCAGCGAAGGCACCCTGGGGATCGTCACCCGCGCCGTGCTGCGACTGCGACCGGCGCCGCGCACGGTACAGACGGCCTTCGTGGCGCTGGAGAATTTTCAGGACGTGGCGGGCCTGCTGCGCCGCCTGGGTACCGAGTTCGAGGGCAAGCTGAGTTCCTTCGAGGTGATGTGGCGCAACCACTATCACTACCTGGTGGAGGAAACCGGCAAGCACCAGGCGTTTTTGCCGACGCACTACCCGTACTACGTTCTGCTCGAATCCGAGGGCGCCGATCCCGAGCGGGAGTCAGAACAGTTCATGGCCGTGCTGGGCGGTCTGATGGAAGAGGGGCATATCGCCGATGCGGTGATCACCCAGTCGGGCCAGCAGGCCGCCCAACTGTGGGAGATGCGCGACGACGTGGAGACACTGATCAACACCATCAGTCCGGTGGCAGTGTTTGATATCAGCCTGCCCATCCGCGCCATGGCCGGCTACGTCAGCGGCCTCGAAGCAGACCTTAAGCAGCGCTTTCCCGATGCCAGGCTGCTGTCTTTCGGTCATCTGGGCGACGGCAACATCCACCTGGGTATCGGCCCGGCGCAGGACAAGCACGCGGTGGAGTGCCTGGTTTATGAACGCCTGGCCGGCGTCAACGGCTCGATCTCCGCCGAACACGGGATCGGGTTGGAGAAGCGGGAGTTTCTGCACCACTGCCGCTCCCCGGCCGAAATCAAACTGATGCAAACGCTGAAAGACGCACTGGATCCCAAACACCTGTTGAATCCGGGCAAGGTGATCCAGCGTGGGCAGGGTGCTTAGCCCGGTTTATCAGGTGCTTGGAGCATCGGGCGTGACGCGCATTGTGTGCTGCCGCAGGCCGAGAGCGTCGTCGGTGTCGTGATCCCCTGATCCACGCACTGGTCTCCAGGAGATGCGCCGGGGATTGCCTGGCAATTTGCCCGGAGTCAGGGCCTTGTGGGTTCACCACACCCCCTCGATCACCTGATCTTCACCGGCTCCGCTCGGACCGGGCGCATAGTGATGCACGCGGCCGCCGAGCACCTGCTGCCAGTACGCCGCACCATGCCTCTGGCGTGGGTCAGGATAGAAAATCCGGGCGCTGGTAATCAGGCTCGGGATAGCTATAGTAGCCCTCGCCGGATTTCACGCCGAGTTTGCCGCGCAGGACAAAATTGTCCTCCAGGTAAGCGGCATTGCGCCGGGCGAGGTCGTCACCACTTTGTGCGCTCAACGCCTTGAAAATAGTCGTCACTGTTCCCAGTCCGACTGCATCCATCAATCCGAACGGCCCCATTCGCATCTGGGTGGTGATCATCCAGGTCTTGTCGATATCCTGGGGCGTAGCGACACCGTTGGTCACCAGCGATTGGGCCGCCACGGCCCAGGGAATCAGCAGCGAATTGACGATATACCCGGATTGTTCCCTGCCGATGTGGATCGGAACCATACCGATCGCCTTGGCGAATGCCACTACCGTGTCAACAGTTTCGGCTGTCGTCCCCGGGTGCGCCATGACTTCCGCTACGTTGGCTTCCCATACACCAACGACAAAATGCAGCGCCATAAACTTCTCTGGCCGGCCGGTGCTGGCCGCAATCTGGCTGGGCAGCAGGGTGGACGAGTTGGTGGTAAAAATTGTTTTTGCCGGACAGCATTCGTTCAGCGCCTTGTATATGCTGTGTTTGGCGTCTGGGTCTTCGATAATGGATTCGCTGACGATATCGGCGTCCGCGCCGGCCTTCGCCAGGTCCGTGGTGTAGGAAATACGCGCCAGCGCCGCGGCGACCGCGTCGCTGGATTGCCCTTTCTCCCGGTGAAACAGGTCGGCAAATTCCCGCTGCGCCTTGCGGCAGGTGTCCAGCGATGGCTGCCGCAGATTGAACATCACCACATCGAAGCCGTGCAGGGCGCACTGCCAGCCAATTTGTTGGCCCATGGTGCCCACGCCTGCGATGAGAACTTTGCTGATGCTCATGGTAAGTACCCTCTTTAACATGAATAGGTCTGCACAGCAGGGTCGCTATGCTGGTACAGCAGGTTTTTGCACCGGCTCAGTCCTTGGATTGGTGCATCTCAGGCAGTCCACTATGTCGCCCGGCGCTGTCTATGTTGGCGATATTGACGATTTACATGATCGGCATGCCGCCGGCGCTACGTATCAGCTTTTCATCTTCAGCATAAAATTGAGTACTTTCGACGGCCTGCCCGCGTAGGGTGGCATCAGCATATCGATGGCGCGCAGGGGACCCTGCTGAAACACCGGGCGCAGCTTGGAAAATGTCATAAAACCCTCGCGGCCGTGGTAGTGACCCATGCCGCTGTTACCCACGCCGCCAAACGGCAGGTTGTGAATACCGGCGTGCAACAGGCCGTCGTTTATCGTCACGCCGCCTGACATGGTATTGTCGATATACCAGCGGCTCAGCGAATCGTCGTTGGTGTAGACGTAAAACGCCAGCGGCCGGGGGTTGTCGCCAATGTAGTCGACCACTTGCTGCCGGTCACGGTAGGTTTTGATCGGCAGCAGCGGGCCGAAGATTTCACGCTGCATGACATCCATATCGTCTGTGACATCGAGCACAATATGCGGTGCCATGATGCGCCGTTGCGCATCGGGCTGCTGGTCTTCAAACAGGTTGATAATGCGTGCGCCTTTGCTGCGGGCATCCTCCAGGGTCAGCTGCAAGCGGTCATACGAACGCTGGTCGATGACGGCGGTATAGTCGCCATTGTTGATATCGGGGTACCGCTCGTTGGCGATGCGACGCGCCTCTTCCAGGAACCCCTCCACCTTGTCTTGCGGCAGCCACAGGTAGTCTACGTTGGTGCAAATCTGCCCGCCGTTCAGCATTTTCACCCACATGATCCGCTCGGCGGCTTTGCTAATCGGGAAATCCGGCGCCACCACCGCCGGTGACTTGCCACCCAGTTCGAGGGTCACCGGGGTCAGGTTGGCGGCGCAGTTGGTCATCACCGATTTGCCGGTCGCGGGCGAGCCGGTGAAGAACAGGTGATCGAAAGGCAGACGGGTGAAGGCCGGACCGAGACCGTCGCCGTCCTCGAAAAAGACGAGTTTGCCCGCGGGGAAATACTGCGGTGCCAGTGATTGCAGCAGCAGGGCTAGATTATTGGAGTTTTCCGACATTTTGATCATCGCCGTATTGCCGGCGGCAAACACGCCGGTCAGCGGCGCGATGGCCATCGATATCGGAAAATTCCACGGTACCACAATGCCCACCACGCCCAGCGGCTGCGGAATCACCCGGGCTCTGGCCGTGGGGTACTGGGTAATGTCGAGCGCGCGCTTCTGCGGCTTCATCCACTTTTTCAAATGCTTGATGGCGTCGAGAATGCCTTCCTGATTCAGCAGTATTTCGGTGAACAGGGTCTCGAAACGCGAGCGGGTGCCGTAGTCTGCGTTCACCGCGTCAACGAGGGCATCGCGGTTCTCCACCAGCAGCCGGTGCAGCGCCTTGAGGTCCGCGGTGCGCTCCTGCAGCGATGGATTGCGATGGGCACGGTAGTGTAACTGCTGCAGGTCGAAAGCTTGCTGAAGATTGTCCGGGATTACCGTACTGTCTGCTTCTATTGCTGGTGCCATGCTCTGCTACTCCCCATTCGCGGCGGCTATGCCTGCCACCGAAGCTGATGGACGTTAAAACATTCGGTAGTGGCGGCCCGCAACCGCGCTCGCAGTGTATCGGCCCGTGTTCGCTGTGCCACCGCTGCGACAGCCGGTCTTATGGCGCCTGTTTTGCAGCCTCGCGCGCAGCCGCGCCACTGCTGCTGAGCATTTCATCGCGCAGGTCGTGGCTGCGCTGAATGATGTACTGGTGGATCGACTCCACCTGCGCGGGCTGCAGGATATTGCCAAAAGGCGGCATGCCCTTGTGGGAGCGCAGGCCGAACACGATGGGCAGGAATTCGTCGTGTTTCTCGTGCGACAGGTAGCGCAAATCCGGAATGATGTCGGCACTGATGGCCGACAGGCCGTGGCACACGCCGCAGTGATTGGCGAACAGTTCTTTGCCCTGCGCCAGTGCAGCCGCGTCGGCGGTGACCGGCGGCGGGGCGGGCAGTGTCATCTCGCGGCGCCGCACCTCGGGCATGGGGGCCTTGCCATCCAGCTTGAACACATACAGCCGCGAATCGGGTACCACCCGGGTCCGCTGCGCCAGGGCGCCGAAGGTGATGGGGAAGGCGCCGCCCCAGCCCACGTTGAAGGCCACGTACTGTTCGTTGTCGACGCTGTAGGTGATGGGGGCGGCAACGACGCCACTGGACACCTCCTGCTCCCAGAGCTTTTTTCCGGTATCCGCGGCGTAGGCCAGTACCCGCCCGTCGGCGGTGCCCTGGAATACCAGGTTGCCCGCAGTGCTCAATGTGCCGCTGTTGTGAATATGCTCGTAGGGTACGCGCCAGCGCTCTTCCTGCCGGACCGGGTCCCAGGCCACCAGGTTGCCGCGGTAGACTGTGGCCAATTCCTCGATGCCCGCCAGTGTCTCGGGCACCACAGGGGTGACGATACCCAGGTTTGGCACCCCCGTCTGCACCGCTCGCGGCGTCTCCAGGGGCACGAAATGCTCCATAGTGACCTGCTGCGGGATGTAGACCAGGCCGGTCTTCGGGCTGTAGCTCATCGGCGGCCAGTTGTGCGCGCCCTGGGAGCCGGGAAACACCGTCTTGGGCTCGCTGTCGGTCCAGTAGTCCGCCGCCTCGGTGTCCACGATGGGCCTGCCGGTTGCCGGGTCGATACCCTTGGCCCAGGTGACCACGCCGTACTTCCCGGCCGAGATAAATTTCCCGGTGGCCGCGTCCAGTACATAGAAAAAGCCGTTCTTGGGCGCCTGCATCACCACGCGCCGCGGTTTGCCGTCGATCGGCAGGGTGGTGACGATGATGTGCTGGGTCGCGGTGTAATCCCAGGCGTCCCCCGGCGTGGTCTGGTAGTGCCAGACGTACTCGCCGGTTGCGGGGCGCAGCGCCACGATGGAGGAGACAAACAGGTTGTCGCCCTTTGCCTCGGAGCGCAGCTTGTAGTTCCAGTAGGAGGCGTTGCCCACGCCGATGTAGAGCAGGTCGAGCTCCGGGTCGTAGGCCATGGAGTCCCACACCGTGCCGCCGCCGCCCTGCTTCCAGTACTGGTCGCCATACCAGGTCTTGCGGATCATGGTGATGGTGTCGGTCTCGTCCCCCGCGGCCGGGTCTCCGGGCACGGTAAAGAAACGCCAGGCCTGTTTGCCGGTGTCCGCCTCGTATGCCGTAATATAACCGCGCACTCCGAACTCGGCGCCGCCGTTGCCGATGATGACCTTGCCCTTGACCACGCGCGGCGCCCCCGAGATGGTGTAGTTGCGGTCCGCATCGAGCAGCGTGTTTACCGACCACAGCAGCTTGCCGGTCGCGGCGTCCAGCGCCTCCAGCCGGCCGTCGTAGACGCCGACGTACACCTTGCCCTGCCACACCGCGACGCCCCGGTTCGCGGCGTCGCAGCAGCCGCGGCCCTGGATGCCCTGCCAAACCTTGGGATCGTACTGCCACAGCAGTTCGCCGGTTGTCGCATCGAGTGCGAATACCATGCTGTAGGCGCCGGTGGTGTAGAGCACGCCGTCGACCTCGATCGGCGTGGCTTCGACCACCCGGTCCACCGGGTACTTGTAGTTCCAGGCCAGGCCGAGTCGCTTCACGTTGGTGTCGTCGACTGCGCTCAGGGGAGAAAAGCGCTCCTCGCCGTAGTTGCGCCCGTGCGCCATCCAGTTGCCGGGTTCCCGGTCGGCGGCGATCAGGCGCTCCGCCGTCACCTGCGCGGCCTGCGCCGCCAGGACGGCACAGGATAAAACGACTGCTACTGCGAACTTGGTGTATGCCATGTGCTGATCTTCCTCTTCGGAGCAAGTCTTCGCGTTGTTATCTTATGCCTGGCTGGCGCGTGCGGCGCGACAGCGCAACCGACAGCAGTCGCGAGCGCCTCGCGCATCACAGCTTACTGCGGATTGTCGCCCATCACGGCCTTGACTTCCAGAAACTCCTCGAAACCGTGCTGGCCCCACTCGCGGCCGACGCCGGACTGCTTGTAGCCGCCAAAAGGCGCCAACGGGTCCGGCATGGCGCCGTTGAGGTGCACGTTGCCGGTGCGCAGCCGCCGGGCGACCTTGCGCACCCGCTCCAAATCGCCGCCGGTCACGTAGCCGGACAGGCCATAGGGTGAATCGTTGGCGATGCGGACCGCCTCCTCCTCGTCCCCGTAGGGAATGATGCAGAGTACCGGCCCGAAGATCTCCTCCCGCGCAATGGTCATCTGGTTGTCGACCTGGCTGAACACGGTGGGCCGGGTATAGCAGCCCCGGTCGAGCCCCGGCGGGCGCCCGGGTCCGCCACAGACCAGTTTCGCGCCCTCGGCAAGGCCGGTCTCGATCATGCCCTGAACCTTGTCAAAGTGGGCCCTGCTGGCCAGCGGGCCCATGGTGGTGGCCGGGTCCAGCGGGTCGCCGACCACGATGGCGTCCGCCGTGCGCCGGGCGATTTCCTCCACCTCGCCCAGTCTGGCGGCCGGTACCAGCATCCGCGAGGGGGCGTTACAGCTCTGGCCGCTGTTGCGCATCATGGTCTGCACGCCTTCGCTGATCGCCGCTTCGAAGTCGGCGTCGTCCAGAATGATGTTGGCCGATTTGCCGCCCAGTTCCAGAGCCAGCTTCTTGATCGTGTCCGCCGCTGCTTTGGAGATGAGCTGGCCGGCGCGCGTGGAGCCGGTGAAGGATACGAAATCCACCTCCGGATGCGCTGTCAGCGGTGCGCCCACCCCCGGCCCGTCGCCGTCCACCAGGTTGAACACGCCGGGTGGAACCCCGGCTTCGTCCAGTATTTCCGCCAGTACGTGGGCGTCAAAGGGCGCCACCTCGCTGGGCTTTAGTACCATGGTGCAGCCGGCGGCCAGGGCCGGCGCCACCTTGCAGGCAACCTGATTTGCCGGCCAGTTCCACGGCGTGATCAGTGCGCAGACGCCGATCGGCTCGCGCACCACGGTAGTGGTGCCCAGCGACTCCTCGAAGGCGAAGTTTTTCAGCACGTCCAGCGCAGTGCTGAAATGCCACAGCGGCAGGGCCGCCTGCAGGGGCCGGGCTACCGCGTCCAGCGGTGCGCCCATCTCCTCGGTGATCGCCCTGGCCATGTCGTCCATGCGGTTCTGATAGATGGCAATGATTTTTTCCAGCACCGCGATGCGCTCCTCCCGGCTGCTGGCGGACCAGCCCTGGAAGGCGCGCCGGGCCGCCGCGACCGCCGCGTCCACATCGGCCGCACTGCCCAGAGAGATTACCCCCGCGGGCTCGTCTGTCGCCGGATTGATCACCTGCAGTTCCGCCGGCTGTGCCGGCGCCACCCACTGGCCATCGATATAGAATTTCCGGTAGTCGCGCATGTCGTGATCCTCGTTGCAGTTCGTTCAGTTTAGTCCACAATTGCCAGGTTGACGCGCGGTAGTATAGGCCGCAGCGCGGTCGCAGAATGTCTGCTAGCTGACAATCTCGGCGGTGGCTGCGCAAAGCTGCTCCGGTGACGCCGCCGGGCGCCGGGTGGCAGCGTGAGTGTGTCGAACGGGGGCACGGCAGTGTACCATGCGACACGTGACGCAGGCTGACGGCGGCGGTGGCCAGAGACCGTGACCAAAACCGGTTTGACTATGGAATTGCTCATCCTGTGGGGCAGCGCCCTGTCGGTATTGTCCCTTGTCGCCACCCTGATCGGCGTGCCCTGGGTGGTGGCGCGGTTGCCGAGCGATTATTTTGCCCGCCCCCGGCGCTCTTCCTGGCGCCTGTCGCCCGATGCCCCGGTGCCGGCGCTGCTGCTGGGCCTGCTGAAAAACCTGCTGGGCGCGCTGCTGGTGCTGCTGGGCCTGGTGCTGCTGGTGACGCCGGGGCAGGGTGTGCTCACCTTGCTGGCCGGTCTGCTGCTGATGAATTTTCCCGGCAAGTACCAGCTCGAGCGCTGGCTGGTGATGCGCCCGGGGGTGCTGCGGGGCCTGAACTGGCTCCGCGCTCGGCAGCGGGAGCGGCCCTTCGATACGCCTTCATGTTAATTCGGCCGGGCAGCCACTATAATGGCCGGACACTTTCGCGGGAGGGCACCGGCGCATGATCGGCAAGATGTTTTCACTGGGCTTCGAGGCAGCCACGCTGCCGGCGCGCCTGACCTACCGCAGCACCCGGGCCGTGCTGGGCATCCCGGGGGAACTGGAGAGGATCCGGGGGGAGTTTCGTCAGCTTTCGGATGAAGTGGGCCGCGGCGTGCAGGTGCTGCTGGCGAGTGTGGACGCCGATATGCGGCACAAAACCGCCCATCTGAGTGCGCAGCAAAAGCAGCAGGCCCTGGATCTGGCCCTGGATGCCGCGGAACAGCACCTGAGCATGGCGGCGCTCAACACCCTGCGCGCCCTGTGGCTGGCGCTGGACTCCGGGCGCGAACTGCGCCGCGACCGGACCGGTATCGTTATCGAGCACGAACAGTAGGGGGCGGCCGTGCTGACTGCCGACAATACCGCCGTGGTGCTGGTCGACGTACAGGGCAAGCTGGCGCAGATGATGCCCGAGCGCGAAACCCTGTTTGCCAACCTGCAGATCATGGTATCCGGCGCCAGTGTGCTGGACCTTCCGGTTTTCTGGGTGGAACAGAACCCGCAGAAACTCGGTGGCACCATTGCCGAGCTGGCCGCGCTGCTGAGCGATCAACGGCCCTTTACCAAAATGACCTTTAGCTGCGCCGGTGCCGAGGGCTTTTCGGCGGCACTGCACGACGCCGGCCGCAAGCAGTTGCTGGTGATGGGAATCGAAGCGCATGTGTGCGTCTACCATACGGTGCTGGACCTGTTGGCCCAGGGCTATGAGGTCGAGATAGTCGAAGACGCCATCGGTTCGCGCGTGGCGTCCAACAAACAGGTTGCAGTGCGCCGGCTGTGTGCCAGCGGGGCGTCCCTGACCAGCACCGAAATGGCGCTGTTTGAATTGCTCGGCAGCGCCGAACACCCGGCCTTCAGGCAGGTCCAGGCGCTGCTCAGATAAGGTCATTGCGAACGCTGCGCTACGCGCCGCGGCTGCCATCGACTGCTGCCCTCCCGAAAGACAGGAACGATCACCGGCGCTGGCGGCGGCGCGTGGGCGGTCACGCAATGGACAACGCAAACCGCTCGAATTCCCGCGTGCGTGGGACGCGTTCGCTGATCTGGCGCATGAGGTTGACGAGCGCGGGGACATGGTGTGACAGCACCGGAATACCCGTGGTAAGGATGGCGGCCGACAACTCCCGCTGCGGGTCGGCCCAGGCGAACTTGTTGATCAGACCCAGGTGACCATAGGCGTATTTACTGTGGCTTCCCCAGACGCCGAAGGGCTCGTCGCCCAGCATCAGCCCGGCGCTGTAGCGCATGGGAATCAGCAGCGTCCGATCTATGCGGCGGCTGCCGAACTCCTGCACCGCCCGGGCGATGGTGACCGGCGCACAGATGCGCCGGCGGCCCGCTTTGCCGCCGTCCAGCATCATCTGGAAAAAGCGTCCGACCTCGTCGGCGCTGGCCACCAGATTGCCCGCGGGGATCACGGCTTCCTGAAAGCGGGGATCGTTGCACAGGGTTTCCAGGGTGGTGATGTCGCCGGTGCCCAGGGCGCGCTTTAAAAAGGCGCGCAGCAGGGGGCCGGGCCGGAGTCCCGTGGCGTAGGTCGACGCCAGGGCGGGCAACTGCTCCGGCGCGATGCCGTAGGTGAAATACCGCATGCCCATGGGCTGGCGAATCTTGTGGTCGATGTAGGCGCTGATGGAATCGCCGGTCACCTGGCGGACCACGCGCTCCAGCACGAAGCCTCCGGTGATCGCGTGGTAGGCCAGCCGGGAGCCGTCGGTGGTGATCGGCTCGGCCGCACACAGCAGGTCCCAGGTTTTGTCCTCGTCCCACAGCGTCTCCAGGGGGGTATCGCTGGGCAGCCCGGGGATGCCGCCGCGGTGGGCCAGAATCTGGTGTACGGTGATATTCTGCTTGCCGTTGCGGGCGAATTCCGGCGCATAAAACGCCACCGGATCCATGATATTGAGCAGCCCCTCCTCGGCCAGCAAATGCATGAGCAGGGCGGTGATGCCCTTGGAGGTGGAGAACAGGCAAACCGGGGTGTCCGCACGCATCGGGATTTTTTCGGCGTGCGGCCCGTCATCGGGGCCGTTGCCGCGGGCGTGGCCAATACCGCGCGACAACAGCAGCTTGCCGCGGCGGCGAATACTGACGGCAATACCCGGGTGCGTGCCGGTCCGGTACAGCTTGACGATGGCGTCCCACAGTGCCTCGACGTCCGCGGGTTGCATGCCAACGGCTTCCGCAGCGGCCTCTTTTTCGCGGTCGATGCTTGTCACCTCAGCCACATCGGCCGGTATCTTGCTCAAATGCAGCAGGTGCCGGCGTATTGAGTCCATGTGCGAGCCCCCCGCATCCCAAAATCGGTACGCAGATAGTAATCCCGTGGATGTAGGCGGTGCAAACAGCGGGCTGTATTGCAGTGGTCGATATTCGAGCACCGCGCCCGCATTGCTGCCGGGGAATCACAGCAGGTTGGTGAATCGAGTCCCGGGCGTCGGTTTTTCTTGCTAGTATGGACTGGCTGGCGCGGATTCCCCGCCATCTTAAAGGGGGGTTGATGATCATGAGTTACCGGAATTGCCTGTTGGCGCTGATTTGTATCGCGGCGCTGTGGCCCGTTACGGGGTCGGCTCAGGATGACAGGACGCTGCTGGAATCGGACTGGATGGAGCTGGTGAAAGGCTATCGCGAGAACACCGTGGGCGCCCAGTTGCGCGAGATCGACGACCACGACACGGATTTTCGCACAGTGACCCTGGCGATTCCCAAGGCCCGTATCAGACACCCCGACGACATCGAGGAAATCGTGGTGGTCGGCCGCAAACCGGAAAAACCCGAACCGCTGGATATCACCTACGAGTGGCTGGACGACTATGACGACGACAACTACGGCCTCGTCATTCGGCTGGGCAAGGGTTCCATCTGGCCCATCCGGCTGTATATGTATTCGGACCCGGGGTTTACTCGGTAACAAGAGTCGACCGCGCGGGGGGTGTGCCGATGCTGGTGGGGGACGTGCAAAAAGTTGCCAATGAGGCGTTTCGCGCCTGCCTCAAAGGGACGCCCATCGTGGTGCCGGGCTTCCTCAACCTGGCCAGTACTCTGGCCGCGCGCACCACACCGAACTGGCTGGTACGGCGCGTCACCGGTTTGATGGGGCGCTCTACCCTGTAGCCGTCAGACTCCACCATCCTGACACGCTTGTCCAGCAGGTGAGCAGGATCAAATGAAAACGACAGGGGAGAGAGGCATTGGCAGAAACACGGGGGCATCGGCGGCAACTGCGCCACTGGGGTTGGGGCTACGCCGATGAGACGCTGACCGCGGCGGAACGGGAGCAACTGCAACGCCTGGTCGCCACAGTGGGCGGCGCCGGGGACGCGGCGGTGGTACCGCCGCAGCTGCATGAATACAGGATGCCCCCGCCGCGGTTGCAGGCCCCGGACCGGCTCGACGCCATCGTATCCACCGCGGCATACGATCGCGTTACTCATGCCTACGGCAAGTCATTCGCCGATCTTGTGCGCCTGCAACTGCGCGACGTGCCCCACCCTCCGGACCTCGTCGCGTTTCCCCGCAGCGAAGACGATATCACCGCAGTGCTGGACTTTGCCGCGGGCTGCGGTGCGGCGGTGATCCCGTTCGGCGGCGGCACCAGTGTCTGTGGCGGGGTGGAGCCCGATGTGGGTGGGGATTACAGCGCCGTGATCAGCGTCGACATGCAGTACCTCAACCGGGTGCTGGAGGTCGACAGGACGAGCCGTGCCGCGCTGATCGAAGGCGGTGCCCTGGGGCCGGAGCTGGAAGCGGCGTTAAAGCCCCACGGCCTGACCTTGCGCCATTTCCCCCAGAGTTTTCAGTTCTCCACGCTCGGCGGGTGGATCGCCACCCGGGCGGGTGGGCACTTTGCCACGCACTACACACATATTGACGACCTTGTGGAGAGTGTGCGGATGCTGACGCCGCAGGGGGTCATGGAGAGCCGGCGCCTGCCCGGGTCCGGCGCCGGTCCCGCGCCGGATCGCCTGATGATCGGCTCCGAGGGTACCCTGGGTTTCATCACCCGATCCTGGGTGCGCGTGCAGGACCGGCCCACCTTCAGGGCCTCTGCCAGCATTGCCTTTCCGGCGATGGCGCAGGCTAGCGGCGCCGTGCGCGCCATAAGCCAGGCCGGTCTGTTTCCCAGCAACTGCCGCCTGCTGGACCCGGTCGAAGCCGTTATGAACGGGGTGGGAGATGGCCGTACCGCGCTGGTGGTACTGGCGTTTGAATCTGCCGATCACCCCCTGGACGCGTGGCTCAGCCGGGCGCTGGAGCTGGCTGCCGATCACGGCGGGAGCTGGGAGCCCGCCGCCGCACACAGCGGGGAACAGCACCGCGCTGGAGCCGCCGGCGCCTGGCGCAGCCAGTTTTTGCGCGCGCCCTACTACCGCAACTATCTGACACCCGCGGGGGTGATCGCGGACACCTTTGAATCCGCCATTACCTGGGACCGGTTCGAGGGGTTTTACGCCGCCGTGCGCGAGCGGCTGGCGAGTGCCATCCGCACCGCCACCGGCGCCGACGGCATCGTGAGCTGCCGGTTCACACACATCTACCCGGATGGCCCGGCACCGTATTTCACCTTTTACGCGCGCGGCACGAAAAACGGCGACATGGTTTCCATGCTGGCGCGCTGGCGCGACATCAAGCTGGCGGCCAACGCCGCCGTCACCGATCTGGGCGGCACCGTGACCCATCACCATGCGGTGGGCCGGGATCACCGCCCGGCAGGGTATGACAGGCAAGTGCCACACCTGTTTCGCACGGCGTTCGCGGGCGCCCGGCAGGTACTGGACCCGGCGGGCCTGATGAATCCGGGGGTGCTGATCGACACCCCGCTACGCGGCGCAACGTGCGGCGGTGTGTTGCGCGGGACCCTTCTGCATGACGCAGCGCCCCCGGCGCCGGGTGAGCGTTAGCGCAGGTTGCTTGACTCAAAACCGCTGCATCCTTATAGTACCGCCCCTCACCACGCGCCTGTAGCTCAGCTGGATAGAGTACCTGGCTACGAACCAGGCGGTCGCACGTTCGAATCGTGCCAGGCGCGCCAACT
>JAGRIH010000022.1 GCA_020443345.1 Halioglobus sp. | reverse complement strand
GTATTGGATATCCACATACTCAATACGGCCGCCGCGGCCATAAAGCCCAGCACCAGTCGGCGCGCGCTGCTGGCGCCAAACAGGTGCACCATGCCCAGCGCGATGCGCCGGTGTGCACCGGAGTGCTCCATGGCCTTGGACAGCAGGAAACCGCCGAGCAGCAGCAGGATCAGGGGTGAACCGTAGGCCTGCCCCACCTGGGCCGGACTCAGCACCCCCAGCAGCGGCAGGATCGCGAGGGGCAGCAGCGATGTCACCGGAATCGGCACCGGCTCGAACACCCACCACACCACGCACAGCACAGCGACAAAGCCGACCGTGGCCGCGGCGCCACCGTGACCGGCACGGGCCAGCGCCAGAGCCGCCAGGGCGGCCAGCAGCGGCCCCAGCCACAGCGCCAGGCCGCGCACCTGCGTCATCGCCCCCATCGCGAGCTCTCCTGGTTGCAAATCCCAGTGAGCCTGCCGCCACTGCGCAGCTGCCACCGAGTCACTTGTTATCGATGAATATCCTGTCGCACTCAGCCCAACCTGTAAAGCGCCACTGGTATGGCACTGTGCACAGCGGTAGACTAAAGAGCATGACGCAAACACTTCCCAACACCCTGATCGACCGCTTCGGGCGCCGGGTGGACTACGTCCGGCTGTCGGTGACCGATCGCTGCGATTTTCGCTGCGTGTACTGCATGGCCGAGGACATGACCTTCGTGCCCAAACCGAAAGTGCTGACCCTGGAAGAGATGCACGAACTCGGCCGGGCCTTTGCGGAGCTCGGCGTGCGCAAGATCCGCCTGACCGGCGGCGAACCGCTGATTCGTGCCAATGTGATGTCTCTGGTGAGGCAGCTGGGGCAACTGCCGGGCCTGGACGAACTGGTGCTCACCACCAACGGCTCACAACTGCAGCGACTGGCCGGGGAGCTGCGCGAGGCCGGCGTGAAACGTATCAATATCAGTCTCGACAGCCTGCACTCCCGGCGCTTCCGACACCTCACCCGCCACGGCAACCTCGACCAGGTGATTGCCGGTATCGACGAGGCGGTGGCCACCGGCTTCAAGCGCCTCAAGATCAATGCCGTTATCCTCAAGGGCCGCAACGAGGACGAAGTGCTGGACCTGGTGAATTTCGCGCGCGAGCGCAGCATCGATGTCGCCTTTATCGAGGAGATGCCCCTGGGGCATATCATGGAGCACGATCGCGCGCTGACCCTGTGCACCAGCGACGAATTGCGCGACGTCATCAGCGCCAGATACCCCCTGACGTCCCTGGGCGAACCGGACGGCAGCGCCGGACCCGCCCGCTATTACAGCATGGTCGACAGCCGCTCTCGGGTGGGTTTTATCTCACCCCACAGCAACAACTTCTGCCACCTGTGCAACCGGGTGCGGGTGACCGCCGAAGGCCGTCTGCTGCTGTGCCTGGGTAACGAGCACTCGGTGGACCTGCGCGCCGTGCTGCGCGCGCCCAATTACACACCGCAGCTGCTCAAGCAGCGGATCGTGGCCGCCATGGACATCAAGCCCGAAAAACACCACTTCGACAACCGCGGCGAACCCGACATCGTGCGCTTCATGAACATGACGGGGGGTTGAGCGCCCTCCCGCGCAGTTGGGCTACAATGGCGGGCCAAATTTGAGGTGGACCGGTGCACCAGCAGACTCTCGCGCAACTGGCATCCGTCGAACGCATCGAACAGGGCTTCGAATCGTGCGGCTATATCTGCAGCCGCAAGATCGCCACAGCGGTATTTTTAGCCTTCCAGTTGCGCAAGCCCGTTTTGGTGGAGGGCCCTCCCGGCGTCGGCAAGACCGAACTGGCCAATACCACGGCCCGGCTGCTGGACACGCCGCTGATCCGCCTGCAGTGTTACGAGGGGCTGGACGAAGCCAAGGCGCTGTACGAGTGGAAGTACTCCAAGCAGCTGCTGTACACCCAGGTGCTCAAGGAACAGCTCGGCGACCTGCTGCGGGGCGCCAGCGGTCTGGCGGAATCCGTGGAGCGACTGCACCGCTTCGGGGATATTTTCTACTCCGAGCAGTTCCTTGAGCCGCGGCCGCTGCTCAAGGCGATGCGGCAGGACGGCGGCGCCGTTCTGCTGATCGACGAGATCGACAAGTCCGACTACGAATTCGAATCGCTGCTGCTGGAAATCCTGTCGGACTACCAGGTATCGATACCCGAAATCGGCACCATCAAGGCCCGCACCACGCCGCTGGTCTTTCTCACCAGCAACAATACCCGGGACATCTCGGATGCCCTCAAACGCCGCTGTCTGCACCTCTACATCCCCTTTCCCAGTGCAGCACTGGAGGAGCGCATCATCCGCAGCCGGGTCCCGGATGTCGACGGGCGGCTGCGCCGTCAACTGGTGGCCTTCGTGCACGGCCTGCGGCAACTCGACCTGAAGAAGGCGCCGGCCATCTCCGAGACCATCGACTGGGCGCGCAGCCTGCTGCTGCTGCACGCCGACAGCCTGGAGGAGGACATGGTGCGCGACACGCTGAACGTGCTGCTCAAGTTCGAGGACGACATCGAGTCTGCCGGCGCACAACTGCGCCAACTGCTCGGCCCGTCGCCGCCCGCTTCCGGCGGGCGCTGAGCGCTCCAGGCGCGGCGCAGCAGCGGCAGATGCAGGCAAATCTCGTCAACTTTATCCGTGTATTGCGCTCCCACGAGATGCGGGTTTCCCCCGCCGAAACCCTGGATGCATTCGCCGTGACCGCTGCCCTGGGCTACGCCGACCGCGACCTGCTGCGCGACGGGCTGGCCATGACCCTGGCCAAAACCGCGGAAGAGGAAAGTATTTTCCTGCAATGTTTCGAGCGCTACTTTGGGCATGTACCTCCGGACCTTTCCCGCACTGCGCTGCCGCCGGCGGCAGACCGCGTCATGGAGGCCCCCGACCTGGAGGACGACAGCGCCACCGACCCGGCCTCGACCCTGCGACTGGCAGCGCGGGACGACGCCGCGCTGCGGGCGCTGCTGGCCAAGCCCGTGATGCGCGATCTGGTGACAAATGACCGCACCGAGTTGAGCCTGGCCATCAATCGCGCTGCGCAGAGCGTGGGCCTGCGCCAGATCGAGGTGTTCACCCAAAAAGGCCAGTTCACCCGCAGGATGCTGGATGCCCTGGGCGAAGAGCACCTGCGCCGCGCGATCATCGAGCTGGAACGCAGGGACAGTCCGGTACTGCCGCTGGTGCAGCGCTACCGGGACATACTGCGCGAACAGGTGCGCGACCGTGTCGAGCGCGAATACCTGCTGCAGGCCGCGGGTAAAACCCGGCAGTTCATGGATGCAATATTGAGCCAGACCCGCCTCAATGCGATCGAGCACCGCTATCTGCACAGGGTGCACGATCTGGTGCGAAAAATGGCCAGAAAACTGGCCGCCCGCCATTCGCGCAGACGCCGGCGGGTGCAGCGTGGGCAACTCGATATGGCCAGGACCCTGCGCGGCGCTATGGCCCACGATGGCGTGCTGTTTAACACCTGCTGGCGGGGCGTGCGCCGCAACCGGCCACAAATTCTGGCGCTGTGCGACGTCAGTGGTTCGGTGGCCGCCTACGCCAAGTTTCTGCTGCTGTTTCTCTACAGTCTGCAGGACGTGCTGCCAAAAGTACGAAGCTTCGCATTTTCAAGTCACTTAGGTGAAGTTAGTCGGCTTTTCGCGGAAAACCCGGTAGAAAAAGCCATAGAGCTGGCTCACCGGCAGTACGGCGGCGCCACCGACTACGGCGCCAGCCTGCGGGACTTTGCGACACTCGCAATGCGTGACATCGACCGCGACACCAGCGTCATCATTCTGGGCGATGCGCGCAACAACCGCGGCGACCCGCGGCTGGATCTGCTGCGGGACATCCACCGGCGGGCACGCCGGGTGATCTGGCTCAATCCGGAGTCGCGGCGCGCCTGGGGCACGGGAGACTCGGATATGCTGCGCTACCAAAGCGCCTGTCATTTTAGTGCTGAATGCAATAACCTTAGGCAACTGGAACGCATCGTGGACCAACTCCTGAAGAGCACCGGATGATCCCATGACGTATCTGTGCAAAGATTGCAGCTACCGCGGCACCAGGGGCGGGCGGGCCGGCCACCAGTGCCCGGCCTGTGGTTCTCTCAATATAGGCAGACACCTGCCGCACACCGTCGACAGGCAAACCCCCGGTCCGGGAAGACTGGTACTGCTGGTGGTGCTGTGGGGCTGTTTGTTCGGATTGATCGGCTGGAAGTTGAGCCACTGAAACTGACCAGCGAACAATTTCCCCTGCCCCTGTCACTGCGCGAGCTGGTGCGGGAGCGCTATGCCGACCCGGCGGTGTCTGCCACCGCCGAGCAGGCCATGCCACTGCCGGAATTGCTGGACTATCTGCACAATACCGAGCACCTGAGCCTGCCGCCGCTGGAGGCGGTACTGGCGCAAACCGAGGCCATCGGGGATCCGGCACTGCCCGGCGTCGAACAGGTGGCAGCGCTGCGCTGGCTGGGCGCCGCCCTGTCTGCCTGGGAGACCCACTACCCGCTGGAGGAACCGCTGGCCACCCAGGTGCGCCCCCTGCGGCAACTGGCCGCAGCACTGGCGGTGACCGATCCCGACTTCCTGCGACCGGGCGCGCATCCCCTGCACCGGTTGCTCGACGCCATCCAGGCCAGCGCCATTGGCTGGCAGCCCGAACTGGGTCGGGCGGGACAGGCGCTGCAGCGCCAGCTCACCGATATCGTGGCCAGCGCCATGGCCTGGTTCGGGAACCAAGCTACCGACCTGCAGGCGATCTGTGACACACTTCTGGCCTCCGCCGCAAAAGACCTGGCGCGCGTCCGGCGCATGAGTCAGCGCGTGGTGGAAACAGAGCAGGGAAAAATCAAGACCACCAACGCCCGTCTGGCCGCGGCGCGCATGATCAACACGGCGCTTGCAAACTTCCGCGCTCCCGAGGCGATTGGCGAGTTCCTGAAGGGGCCGTGGTATGCCAGCGCCCAACTGGTACTGCTGAAGTTTGGCGAGGATTCCGATGCCTGGCGACAGATGTCGGCGACCACTCGCGTACTGCTGGATTCGCTGCAACCGGCGGGAGAGGACGCGGAGAAACGGCGCCAGTACATTTTTGAGATCGTCACCCAGCTTCCCAAAGACCTCAAGCGCTGGCTGCTGAACCTGCAGCACGACAGCGATGCCGTGGACGACGCCGTGGGCGTGGTGGAATTCGCCCACCTGCGCGTACTGCGCCAGCAACCTCTGGATTTGGTGCAGATCGAGCCGATCGCGATGGAAGACAGACCGGAACCGGCCGGTGGTGCCGAGCACCTGGCGGCGCTGCAGGGCATCGCTACCGGGCAATGGTTCCGGGTGGAAACTGCCGACGGGGCCGTTCTGCGCGCGCAGTTGCTGCTTAAAATGGACCGGGAGCAGCAACTGCTGTTCACCAACCAGGCCGGTGTCAAAGCGATGCAGCAGGACTACCGGGAATTCGCGCGCCTGCTCACCCGCGAAAAGGCGATACCGCTGGCCGGCGGTGACAGCAGCTTCAGTCTCTGCCTGGCCGGCGCCGCCGGTATCCGCACCACAGAAGAGCTGGAGGCCCTGACCGGGGAAGCCGATCACGCGGCGCGACAGGCGCAAGCCGAGCGCCTGGAGCATGAACGTCTGGAAGCTGAACGCCGCGAAGCGCAGCGGGAACGCGAGGAGAAGGAACGGCGCCTGGAGGCCGAGCGTCTGGAGCGCGAGCGACAGGCAGCGCAACAGCGCCAGCGGGAACGCGAAGCAGCCGAACAACTGGAGGCCCAGCGCCTGGAGGCGCAACGGCGGCAGGAGGAGCGCGAGGCGGCGCAACGCCTGGAGGCCGAGCGGCGCGCGCGCGAGGAAGCAGAGCGCCTCGAACGCGAGCGACTGGCAGCCCGGCAACGCGAGCGGGAGCAGGCGGAGCGCGTCGAACGCGAGCGCGCCGCAGCCGAGCGACAGGCGCGGGAGCGGCAGGCGGCCGAGCAACTGCAGCGGGAACGTGAACAGGCACAACAGCAAGAGCGCGAGCGGCTGCAGGAAGAACGCGCGGAAGCTGCGCGGCGGGAGCGCGAGCGCCGGGAACAGCAGGAGCTGGAAAGTGCGCGCCGTGCAAGGGCGCAGGAGGAGTCCCGCAAGCAGACCCAGATCGATGAATACCTGCGCAGTAAACGCGAGCGCCTGCAGCAACAGGCCAAGCAGGCCACCCAGGCGGCGCTGCGCCCCGTTGCGGGAACCAGCATGCAGCCCCGACTCGACCTGCCCATGGGGGCCTGGCTGGGTTTTCACGATGGCGACACACCGCTGCTGGCCAAGCTCGCGGTACACGATCGCGAACAGGATCACTACATCTTTGTCAATCGCGAGGGGATCAAGATGCGACAGTTGAGCCGACACGAACTGTTGCAGCTAATGGACGCCGGGCAGGTGGACATCCTCGAAGCCAGCTCCAACTTCCGCGACCGGGTTACCCGGGCGCGAGATCAATCCGACGAATAGACCAGGGCCGCAGCTACCATGTCACAGGATAAACGCGAACACCTGCGCCTGCCCGTGGCCAGCACCATCTTTATCGAACTGGTAGCCAGCGGCATCGGCGAACACGAGGAGGGCCATGTCGCCGTGTGCACGACCCTGGACGTGTCGCGCGGCGGCCTGCAAGTCAGCCTGGAACAGCCCGTGACCGTGGGCGCCATCCTGCAGATTGGCGTGGAACTGCCGAGTCTGGACGAGACGCTCTACCTGGCTGGGGAGGTGCGCTGGTGCCGGCCGGACGCGAGCGACAGGGACCGCTGGAGCGCGGGTTTCCAGCTACAAAACGCCGCCGACTCCGACATCGAGCGCTGGGTAGATCTGCTGACCGATATGGACAGTTGATGCGGCCGAAGAAGCCGGGGCATCGGCGGCCGGGGCCGATCAACCCGTTCGCGGTTTGTAAAAACGCCCCAGGCTCTGCTCCTCTGTCTCGTCTATCGATTCCAGACTGAGGCCCGCCGCGCCGCCGCTGCTGTCGTCCTCCCGGGCAAACTTGATCTTGAGGCGCACGTTGTTTGGCGAATCGGCATTGCGCAGGGCCTCCTCCTCGCTGATCAGCCCTTCGCGGTACAGCTCGAACAGTGCGGTATCGAAAGTTTTCATGCCCATGTTCTCGGACTTCTGCATGATTTCCTTGATGCCGTCAATCTCCCCGCGCAGGATCAGGTCGGCCACCATGGGCGTGCCCAGCAGGACTTCTATGGCGGCACAGCGCTTGCCATCCACGGTGGGCACCAGACGCTGCGACACGAAGGCCTGAATATTGAGCGACAGGTCCAGGAGCAGCTGCTGGCGCCGCTCCTCCGGGAAGAAGTTGATGATGCGATCCAGCGCCTGGTTCGCGTTATTGGCGTGCAGCGTGGAAATACACAGGTGACCGGTTTCGGCGAAGGCGATGGCGTGCTCCATGGTCTCGCGGTCGCGGATCTCGCCGATGAGGATGACATCCGGCGCCTGGCGCAGCGTATTTTTCAGGGCATTGTGCCAGTTGCGCGTATCCACGCCCACCTCGCGCTGGTTGACGATGGACTTTTTGTGGCTGTGCACATACTCGACCGGGTCTTCAATCGTGACGATGTGGCCGCTGCTGTTGGCATTGCGGTAATCGATCAAGGCCGCGAGCGAGGTGGACTTGCCGGAGCCGGTGGCGCCCACGAACAGCACCAGTCCGCGCTTGCGCATCATCACTTCGGTGAGGATGGGGGGCAGCCGCAGGTCCTGCCAATGGGGAATATCCGCCACGATGTTGCGCGCCACGATACCGACCTCGTTGCGCTGCATGAAGATATTGACCCGGAACCGCCCGAAACCGGAAATGGAGGTGGCCAGGTTCATCTCCAGTTCCTTCTCAAAGTCAGCGCGCTGGGTGGGGTCCATGATCTCGTAGGCGATTTCCCTGATCTCGCCCGGCCGCATGATCTGGCTGTCGATGGGCTTGAGCTGGCCCTCGAACTTGGCGCAGGGCGGCGCGCCCGTACTCAGGTACAGATCCGAACCATTTTCGGTGGACAGGATCTTCAGCCATGGCGTTATTCTCACAGTATTCTCCCCCGCGGTTGCCGCGATGCTACTCTAGCAGTTTGCGGCGGGCGCACAAACACCTAACAGGGAACTGGTTCGCAATTCACGGCATTTGCGCCCGCCGCTGTCTGGCAGCCCTGTCGCGGTGCGGCACTGCGCGCGCTGACTGTCGGCGTCACTGGCAGCGGATGCCGCGTCCGGCCGGTGCCGCGCTCGGCCGGTGCCGCGCTCGGCCGCTGCCGCGCTCGGCCTGTTGCTGTCGCAGGAGGGCGCGGGGGAACACAACTGTACTCGGTCGGCGTTGGGCTATACACTTACTGCCGTTTTCTGCAAGCCACCGCCGGCCTCGTGCCCCCGGCGACGAGCCGGTGTGGTAGTTCAGCGCAAGGAGTTCCCGTTGTCCGATCATTTGCATAAGCAGCTGCAGGCGCTGGCTGCCCCTGACTTGCTGCCCCTGTTGGGCGCTATCAGGCGCGGCATCGAGAAAGAGAGCCTGCGCATCAGCCCGGACGGCAAGCTGGCGCAGACCCCGCACCCGACGGGTCTCGGATCGGCTCTGACTCACGCCTTCATCACCACCGATTATTCGGAGGCGCTGTTGGAGTTCATCACCCCGGTCAGCACCAGTATCCGACACAGTCTGTCCATGCTGGAAGACATACACAGCTACGTCTACCGGCAACTGGGCGACGAAATACTCTGGTGCGCCAGCATGCCCTGTGTCGTGCCCGGCGACGCAGGCATTCCCGTGGCGCAATACGGCAGTTCCAACGTGGCCCGCATGAAGACGGTGTACCGCTACGGCCTGGGGCACCGCTACGGACGGCTCATGCAGACGATTGCGGGGATTCACTACAATTTCTCCATGCCGCAGGTCTACTGGGACCACTGCTGGCGCGCCGCCGGCAGTCCCGGTACGCTGCGCGACTACATCAGCGAGCGCTACCTGGGACTGATCCGCAACTTCCGCCGCCACTCCTGGCTGCTGATCTACCTCTACGGTGCATCCCCGGCGGTGTGCGCCAGCTTTCTGCAGGGGCGCGACGACCACGGCCTGCAGGCCTTCGACGCGCACGGCCGCAGTCTCTACCTGCCCTACGGCACATCGCTGCGCATGGGCGATCTGGGCTACAACAGCAGCGCCCAGAAGCGTCTCAACATCTGCTACAACTCGCTGGCCAGTTACGTGGATACCCTGCGCGCGGCGATCCTGCAGCCCCTGCCCGACTACCGCGCCATCCCCCACGGCCAGGGGGGGGACTACCAGCAACTGAACGACAGCCTGCTGCAAATCGAGAACGAGTTCTACAGCCCGATTCGCCCGAAACGCGTGGCGCGCTCCGGGGAGACGCCCCTGAACGCGCTGGTCAGGGCCGGGATCGAGTACATCGAGGTGCGCTGTGTGGATGTCAGCCCGTTTACCCCGGTGGGTATGGACGCTGCCCAGGCGCGCTTTCTGGATACCTTCCTGCTGCACTGCCTGCTACAGGACAGTCCGCCCTGCGATGACGACGAGCGCGACCGGCAGGCAGCCAATCTGGAGGCGGTGGTCAACCGGGGCCGGCAACCCGGACTGCAACTCGACACGGGCGCAGGTCACCGCCCGCTGAAAGAGTGGGCGGAGGAACTGCTGGACGCGATGCGCCCCGTGGCCCGCCTGCTGGACGCTGCGGCAGGCGTCCCTGCGGCGGGCGTCCCTGCGGCAGGCGATCCTGCGGCAGGCGTCCCCGCGGCAGATACCGCGGCACACACACAGAGCCTGGCGCAGCAGGTGGCCAAAGTCGCCGATTCCGAACTGACACCGTCGGCCCGCGTGCTGCGCGAGATGCGCGAACAGGACCTGCCCTTCTTCCGGCTGGCCATGGCCTACAGTACAGGCTGGGCCGACCACTTCCGCCGGCGCCCCCTGACGCCCGCCGTGCAGGCGCAGTTCGATGCGGAGTGTCGCCGTTCCCTCGCCGCCCAGAGCGATATCGAGGCCTCGGACACCCTGAGTTTCGAGCAGTACCTGGACAGCTTTTTCTCCCAGTACCAGGCGCTGTGAAGCGCCTGCCGTGAACTACCTGGCCCATTTCCACCTCGCCTGGCCGGACCCGGGCCTGGTGGCGGGAGGACTGGAAGGCGACTTCTACAAAGGCACCCTGCGCGGGGAACTGCCCGCTGCCCTCGAGCGCGGGGTGCGCCTGCATCGGGCGATCGACGCCTACACCGACCGTCATCCGCTGGTGCACCGGCTGCGCCGTGAATTCCCACCCGACTTGCGGCGCTATGCCGGTATTCTGGTCGACCTGTGCTTCGATCACTACCTGAGCGTACACTGGCAGACGTTTGCAAACATCCCCATGGAGGAATTCAAGCAGGCGGTCTATGGCCACCTGCGCGAACACGAAAGCGCATTGAGCCACGGCTCACGGACCCTGCTGCAGGGCATGGTGCGCTACGACATTCTCGGGGGCTATCTGGACTGGGATAGCGTCCCGGCCGGCGCCGCGCGCATCGGCCAGCGCCTGCGCCGCGACAACCCGCTCGGCGCCGTCGCTACAACACTGGTTCCGCTGCGGGACTCACTGGAGCGGACCTTCCTCGACTTTTATCCGGAGCTGCAGCGTTTTTGCGCCAGACAGAAGGCGAGGTGAACTTATCTTGCGCCAGGCGCTCGAAGATTGCGCCGCGCGCCAAAAGCCCCTAACTTACACGACCCCGACAGTAAGGAATCCGCTCACATGTTGCAATCCCTCTCTCCGCGCCTGGTTTTTTTTGGCCTGGCCCTGGCCGCAGTGGGCTGCATGCTGTTTGCCAAACTCTACCTGGAAGCGGTGCTGGGCCTGGCGGCCTGTCCGCTGTGCATGACACAGCGCGTGTTCGTGGTGTTGTGGGGCCTCATCGCCCTGCTGGCCGCGCTGCACAACCCAGGACAATGGGGCCGCCGCATCTATGCCGCGCTGTGCGCCCTGGCCGCCTTCACCGGGGGTGCCGTGGCTGCGCGCCACGTGTGGCTGCAGCACCTGCCGGCGGACCAGGTTCCCGCCTGTGGGCCGAGCCTGGAGTACATGCTCGAGACCCTGCCGTTCCGGGAGACCCTGAGTCTTGTCCTGATGGGTGACGGCAACTGCGCGGAGATCCAGTGGACGTTCCTGGGACTGAGCATCCCCGAACAGACCCTGGCCGTGTTCGCAGCAGTCAGCGCGCTCTGCCTGTGGCAACTGCTGCGCAGCTACCCCAGAACTGCCTGACGCCAGCGCCCTGTCGATAGCTCTCCGGCGACTGCCAGGGGACACGCAGCACCGGCACTGTGCGGCCATTGGCGCGCGACCAACGCGCTTGCCCGGGACTCCCGGCAGCCTTATAGTAGTGCGCAGACACGATGCAGGAAGCCGCCCATGCCACACAGGAAGAACACTCCCCGGGAACAGTTTGAGGCGGTAGAGGAAATGCTCACCCGCTGGCTCAGGGAGCGGCGCGAACTGCTGGGCAGCTACACTGAAATCGTGGTGGCGCTGGACAGCAATCCCGCCAGCGACACACTGGGGCAGCGCCAGCAGCGTCTGTGCGAACGCCTGGTCGATTATGCGTCCGCGGGACATTTCGAGGTATTTCACCATCTGGTGGATGAGGCCGAGAGATTTGCCGACGGCAGCAGCACCCTCGCCGACAGGCTGATACCCGCCATCGGCGATACCACGGAAGTCATTCTGGCCTATGAGGAAAAATACGGCGCTGCCCGCGGCTGCGCGGAGAAGTTGAAACGCGACCTGTCAGCCCTGGGCGAGGTACTGGAGTCGCGTTTCGTGCTGGAAGACCGGCTTATCGCCGGCCTGCACAACCGGCACCGACGCCTGGTCGGTGACCGGGCGCAGCCGGCCTGACCTCAAGCCGGCCCGGCATTTACTTCGCGGCGTCTTCAGTGTCGGCAGCGGCGCCTTCACCGGCAGCTTCGGACTGGCTGGGAATGGAGATCAGCTCCACCTCAAAAATCAGCGCCGCATTGGGGCCGATCGCCTGGCCCGCGCCGCCGGCGCCATAGCCCAACTCCGGCGGAATAAACAGCTTCCACTTCGATCCCTGCGGCATCAACTGCAGCGCTTCGGTCCAGCCGGAGATCACCTGTCCCACGCCGAAGGTAACGGTTTCTCCGCGCTTGTAGGATGAATCAAATTCCGTGCCGTCTATCAGCGTGCCGCGATAGTGCACTTCCACGGTGTCATCGGGACCGGGTATGGGCCCGTCGCCCTGCTCCAGCACTTCGTACTGCAGCCCCGAGTCAGTGACGGTAACCCCCTCACGCGCTGCGTTTTCTTCCAGGAATGCCTGGGCAGCGGCCAGGTTGGCCGCACCGGCAGCGGCCTGCGCGGCCTCCTGTTCAGCGGCGACTTTTTCCTGGTAGGCCTGCATCTCCGCGGTGACCTCCTCATGGGTCATGCGCGGCTCGGCGCCGCTGAGCGCATCGCGCAATCCGGCAGTAAACGTGTCGATATCCAGCGGCACTGCATCGGCCTGCATGCGTTTGCCCAAACCGTAGGCGATGCCATAACTCAGGCGCTGTTCGCTGGTCTCCAGAGTTACCGCAGCGTCAACGGCGGCGGTCTCCGTGGCGTTATCCGTTTGTTGGTTACAGGCCTGCAGACTGAAAACACTGACCAGAGCAAGCGGCAATGCGTACTTCTTCATAGAGTCGTTCCATATTCAAAAGAATCGTGAGGTGTCGCAGCGGACACCTTTGTCAAAGCGAGGTCTCGCCCAAAGAGACAAATCAAATTCCCGGCAGTTCCCGATGCCGGGTCAAAAACCATCCATGAAGGGAGCAAGCAATTCGCAGTGGGCGCCCATCTTACTATCCACCCCGCCCGCACGCCACCCCCGGCACGCGCCCGCGGGACAGGTTTCCGCGGCATCGGCCAAGCGCTGCTCGCGGCCGCCACTGGCCCGCGACGATCCCGGCGGGTAGAATCTCGCGCCTGATGATCATACTGCGCGATATCAGTCTGCGCCGCGGCAGCAAAGTGCTGCTGCGCGATGCGGGCGTCACCATACAACCGGGCCAGCGTCTGGCACTGATCGGAGCCAATGGCTGCGGCAAGTCCAGCCTCTTCTGCCTGTTGCTGGGCGAGCTGGAAGCGGATGCCGGCACCGTGGAAGGCTTGCAGGGCTCGCGCCTGTCGCACATGGCGCAGCAAGTGCATCCCTCGTCCCTGCCGGCCGGTGAATACGTGTGGCGCGGCGACGCCCGGGTAGCGCGTAAACGCGACCGGCTGCAGGCGCTGGAAAGCAGCGGTAACTTTGCCGATGCCGCCCGCGTACACGCCGAGCTGGAACACATCGATGGCTACAGTGTGGAGCGCCGGGCGGCGCGCCTGCTGCGGGGACTGGGCTTCGCCGCGGATGCGCCGACGCGCCCGGTCAGCGACTTTTCCGGCGGCTGGCGCATCCGGCTCAACCTGGCGCGGGCCCTGATGCAGCCCTCCGATGTCCTGTTGCTGGACGAGCCGACCAATCACCTGGACCTGGACGCCACGCTGTGGCTGCAACAGTGGCTTCAGCGCTACCCCGGCACCCTGCTGATGATTTCCCACGACCGGGATTTCATCGACGCCACCTGCGAGAGAATCCTGCAAATCGAGCAACAGCAGTTGTTTACCTACAAAGGCAATTACTCCGACTTTGAAAAGCAGCGGGCGGAGCGTCTCAGCAGCCAGCAGGCCAGCTACGAAAAGCAGCAGCGGCGCATCGCACAGATCGACGACTTCGTGCGGCGCTTTCGCTACAAGGCCACCAGGGCTCGACAGGCGCAGAGCCGCCTGAAAGAGCTGGAGCGCATGCAGGCGCTGGCACCGGCGCACATGGATTCACCCTTTGATTTCAGTTTCCGGCCGCCGGCGCGCAGCAGCGATCCGCTGCTGCGCCTGGACGAGGCGACGCTGGGCTATGCGGGCGTGCCGGTGCTGTCCGGCGTCGACCTGCACCTGCGCCCCGGCAGCCGCTACGGCCTGCTGGGCAAAAATGGCGCCGGCAAGTCAACGCTGCTGAAAAGCCTCGTCGGGCAGCTCCCGCTGCTGGACGGCCGGCGCTCCGCCGGCGAGCACTGCCGCATCGGTTACTTTGACCAGCAGCAACTGGAGGCGCTGGACCTGCAGGCCAGCCCGGTGCTGCACCTGCAGCGCCTGAACCCCGCGGCGCGGGAGCAGGATATTCTCAACTTCCTGGGCGGCTTCAATTTTGACAAGGACGCGGCGTGCAGTGATGTCGCCCCGTTTTCCGGCGGCGAAAAGGCCCGCCTGGCACTGGCCATGGTGGTGTGGCAACAGCCCAACCTGCTGGTGCTGGACGAACCCGCCAACCACCTCGACCTGGACATGCGCCACGCCATGGAGGTCGCCCTGCAAACTTACGAGGGCGCGCTGATCCTGGTCAGCCACGACCGGCACATGCTGCGCAACACGGTGGAGGAACTGCTGCTGGTACACGATGGCGGCGTTCGAGAGTATGCGGACGACCTGCTCGGCTATGAACACTGGATCATTGCCAGTTACCGGCAGGCGGACAAAGCGCCGAGCCAGACCTTGGACACTTCGCGCCGGGAAAGGCGCCAGCGGGCCGCCGTCGCGCGGGAAAAGCTGCGACCACTGCGCAAACAGCTGCAGCAAACCGAGACCGATATGCACGCTGCGCAGACGGCACTGGATCAACTGCAGGAAAGACTGGCCGATAGCGGCCTCTACGCCGCGGCCCGCCGCGGGGAACTGGCGCAACTGCTGCAACGCGAAGGCACGCTGAAAACCCGTCTGCAGGCACTGGAGGAAGACTGGCTGGAACAGCAACAGGCACTGGAGGAGCTGGAAAGCACGTGATTTCCCGATAGGCGCCCGCTATGTGAGCGCAGCGAGGACGAGTTACTCGTCAATCAGGCGCAGCTTGTCCGCGCGGCGCAACCGTTTAATCGCAAGCTCGCGCTGCAGCGCGGCGCTGCGGTCGGCCACCGTTTCCGACCACAGCAGTCGCACCGGGCGCCGGCCGCGAGTATAGCGCGCACCGCCAGGCTGGTCGCCATTGTGCTGTGACAGACGCCGCTCCAGGTCGCGGGCCACGCCCGTGTACAGGGACCCATCGGTACACTGCAGAATATAGACGTGCCACGCTTTACTCACGGCATCACCCCAGGGCACTCAGCCGCGCCGCCAGCGGTGATAGCGCGCCGCCAGACCCAACAGTTGTTCCGGCTTGCGCGCCTGGCGCCAGGCGCCGGCCACAAACTTGTTACTCTCGGCCAGCGTGGGATAGATGTGGATGGTGCCCAGAACCTTGTTCAGACCGATACCGTGCTTCATGGCCAGCACGAACTCGTTGATCAGCTCCGCCGCGTGATAGCCCACGATCGTCGCACCGAGGATGCGGTCCCGGCCCGGCTCGGTCAGCACCTTGACGAAGCCGTAGGCCTCGCCGTCGGCAATGGCGCGGTCCAGATCTTCGATATCGTAACGGGTCACCTCGCAGGGGATGTTGCGGCGCCGCGCATCGCTCTCGTTGAGCCCTACGCGCGCCACCTCCGGGTCGGTGAAGGTGGCCCAGGGCACGACAGAATAATCGACCTTGAAGCGGCGCAACCCGCCGAACAGCGCATTGACGGTGGCGTACCAGGCCTGGTGGCTGGCCATGTGGGTGAACAGATAGGGACCGGCGACATCGCCGCAGGCGTAAATACCCGGCACGCTGGTGCGCAGGTAGTCATCCACCGCCACGGTGCCGGCCGGGCCCAGTCCGATGCCCAGCTCCTCCAGCCCCAGACCCTCCACGTTGGCGCTGCGGCCCACCGCCAGCAAGACGCGGTCGAACAGCACCTGGCGCAGGCCCCGCGGTGTGTCGAACTCGCAGCGCGGACCATCCGCGGTGGCACTGAAGGCCCGCGGTTCGTAGTGCGTATGCACATCCATGCCCTGGCGACGAAAGGCCTGCAGCACCAGTTCGGCCACGTCCGGGTCTTCACGCGGCAACAGGCGCTCGGCGTGTGTGGTCAGCACGACATGACAGCCCAGGCGCGCGAAGGCCTGGGCCAGTTCACAACCGATGGGACCGGCGCCGATGACCAGCAGGCGGCGCGGGGCCTGTCTGACCTCCCACACGGTGTCCGAGGTCAGGTAGTCCAGCGCCTGCAGGCCGGGGATATCCGGCACACGCGGACGCGCACCAGTGGCGATCACGATATTGCGCGCGGTCAGTGTCTGGCCGTCCACACGCACCTCCCAGGGGGAGACGATACGCGCATCCCCCTGCACGCAGTTGACGCCCAGGCCGGTGAAGCGCTCCACGGAGTCGTGTGGCGCAATCCTGCCAATCACTTGCTGCACGCGTTCCATTACAGCGGGAAAATCCACCGTCACCGCCAGCGGCTGCAGACCAAAGTCCTCGGCGCGCCGCGCGTACTGTGCGATTCGCGCCGAGCGGATCAGTGCCTTGCTGGGCACGCAGCCGGTGTTGAGGCAGTCGCCGCCCATGCGCTGCCGCTCGATCAACGTCACCTTTGCCTTTACCGTAGCGGCGATCAGCGCCGCCACCAGTCCCGCCGAGCCGGCACCGATAACGATGAGGTTGTCTTCGAATGTTCGCGGGCGCCGGAAGCCTGCGAGCAGGCGGCGCGCCTGCACCCGGCGCAACAGCCAGCGCGCCAGCAGCGGAAACACCGCCAGCAGGGCGAACGAGCCCAGCAGCGGCGGCGAGACGATGCCGGACAGGGACTGCAACTGCCCGAGCTGGGTGCCGGCGTTCACATAGACCGCGGTGCCGGGCAGCATGCCCAACTGGGACACCCAGTAGAAGCGCCCGGTGCGTATCGGCAGCAGTCCCATCAGCAGGTTGATGGCGAAAAAGGGAAACACCGGCACCAGGCGCAGCGAAAACAGGTAGAAGGCGCCGTCTTTTTCGAAACCGGCATTGACCGCGCGCAGCTGTCGTGCAAAGCGGCCCTGCACCCAGTCGCGCAACAGCAGCCGCGCTGCCAGAAATGCCAGTGTGGCACCGATACTGCTGGCAAAGGATACCAGCAACAGCCCGTACCAGAAGCCGAACAGCGCCCCCCCGGCCAGCGTCATAACTGCCGCCCCCGGCACGGACAGGGCCGTAACCACCACGTACAACGCGAAGTAGAGCAACCCGGCCAGAAGCGGATGCTGTGCATACCATTGCCGCAGGTCATCGCTGCGCTGCTGCAGGCCCTCCAGTTGCAGATAGACTCCCAGATCGAAATAAAACCAGGCGGCCAGGGCCGATCCGATCACCGCGATGACTACAATCTGCGTGCTGCGCAAAACAGGGCCTCTTGTAATTGGGCACAGCGCCCTCATTACTGAGAGCGGGACACGCCATGATAGTTCATGGTCAGGCGGCAGGGTATTTCGGGCAGCGCCAACCCGTGGCCTTGCCCCTACCGTGTGTCTCACGCAGACACGGTGGAAAAACCGGACGGGTGAGGCCACCGAAAAACGCCGCTCGCACAGTTGTGTGCCGCTTGTGCGGTGGTATCATTGCTTTTCTCAGATTGCGGCGGACGCAGCGCCCGCCCGGTAAATGGAGAACATCATGAGCGAAAAAATCGTACACGTCAGCGACGCCACATTCGATGCGGAAGTCCTCAATTCAGACATCCCCGTACTGGTGGACTTCTGGGCGGAATGGTGCGGCCCGTGCAAAATGATCGCACCGGTACTGGACGAGATCGCCAGCGAATACGACGGCCGGCTGAAAGTGTGCAAGGTCGATGTCGATGCCAATCCGGAAATTCCACCCAAGTTCGGTATTCGCGGCATCCCCACACTGATCGTGTTCAAGGGCGGCAATGCGGAGGCCACCAAGGTGGGGGCGCTGTCCAAGACACAGCTCACCCAGTTTATCCAGGAAGTCGTCTGAGTACCCACGAACCCGGCTCGCGCCGGGTTCAGCCGGATTCAATTGCGGTCCGCTACAACTCGATCAGCAGCCATCTTCAGGCAAAAAAACCTGTAGACGACACCACCGGGGCATGCTACATTCCAAACCGTCGCGCACCCCTGCGCCACAATAAAAACCCTGCTACTACGATTTTTTTACGCTGTGCACAGCTGGCCTCGCCAGCCGGCTTTTACTTACCCGATTTTCGTCCTCTCTCAATCACACACCATCAATCTCTTATGAATCTAACTGACCTGAAAACCAAAGCCACCCAGGAACTCATCGACATCGCCAAGGAAATGGGCCTGGAAAACATGGCCCGCTCGCGCAAACAGGATATTATTTTTGCCATCCTCAAACGCCACGCAAAAAGCGGCGAAGATATCTACGGTGACGGCGTACTGGAGATACTGCAGGATGGCTTTGGCTTTCTGCGTTCCGCCGACAGCTCCTACCTGGCCGGTCCCGACGACATCTACGTGTCGCCCAGCCAGATTCGCCGCTTCAACCTGCGCACCGGCGACACCATTTCCGGCAAGATCCGCCCGCCCAAGGACAGCGAACGCTACTTCGCCCTGCTCAAGGTCGGCGAGGTCAACTTCAACAAACCCGAAAACGCCAAGCACAAGATTCTGTTCGAGAACCTGACGCCGCTGTTTCCCGACGAGCGCCTGACACTGGAAAAGGGCAACGGCAGCACCGAGGACCTCACCGGGCGCATCATTGACCTGGTCGCCCCCATCGGCAAGGGCCAGCGCGGCCTGCTGGTGGCGCCGCCCAAGGCCGGCAAGACCATCATGATGCAGAATATCGCGCAGGCCATCATCACCAATAACCCCGAGTGTTACATCATTGTGCTGTTGATCGACGAGCGCCCGGAGGAGGTGACCGAAATGCAGCGCTCGGTGGGCAAGCGCGGCGCCGAGGTGGTGGCCTCAACCTTCGACGAACCGCCCTCGCGCCACGTGCAGGTGGCCGACATGGTGATCGAAAAAGCCAAGCGCCTGGTGGAGCACAAACGGGACGTGGTGATTTTGCTGGACTCCATCACCCGCCTGGCGCGCGCTTACAATACCGTCATTCCCAGTTCCGGCAAGGTCCTGACCGGCGGTGTGGACGCCCACGCCCTGGAGCGCCCCAAGCGTTTCTTCGGCGCGGCGCGCAACATCGAGGAGGGCGGCAGTCTGTCGATTATCGCCACCGCCCTGATCGACACGGGCTCCAAGATGGACGAGGTTATCTACGAGGAATTCAAGGGCACGGGCAATATGGAATTGCACCTGGATCGCAAGGTCGCCGAAAAACGCATCTACCCCGCGATCAATATCCGCCGCTCCGGCACCCGCCGCGAGGAACTGCTCACCGGCGAGGACGAACTGCAGCGCATGTGGATCCTGCGCAAACTGCTGCACGGCATGGAAGACCTGGCGGCCATCGAGTTTCTCTCGGACAAGCTCAAAGACACCAAGACCAACGACGAATTCTTTATGTCGATGAAGCGCAAGTAAGGCTGCGCTCTCACTCTTTTCGACTCCCCGCACCGCGCAGCCGGCATGCCGCTACCGTGGGACGCAACAACGCCATCGCTGGCAGCTCGGGCTCCCCTGCGCGGGCCGAACCGTCCCTGGCCTCGCACGCCCCGGCACAGGCAAACTGGCTGCCCGGCGCTTGCATTGCAGGCATTATTTTTACGTGTAGGGTTTTCACTGCTGCGTTCAGGATGTGATTGATTTGAAGTACCGGGATCTCAGGGAATTCATTGCGGCGCTGGAACAGCGCGGCGAGCTGGTGCGTATCAGTGCGGCGGTGGATCCGCATCTGGAAATGACCGAGATTGCCGATCGCACCTTGCGCGCGGGAGGGCCCGCGCTGTTGTTTGAAAATCCCGCCGGTTTCGCTACGCCGGTGCTGGTCAACCTGTTTGGCACGCAGCGGCGCGTGGCGCTGGGCATGGGCGCGGACGGCGCCGCGGCCCTGCGCGAGATCGGCCGGACGCTGGCCTACCTGCGCCAGCCCGAGCCGCCGCGCGGAGCGGGCGAACTGTGGGACAAGGCACCGGTGCTCAAACAGGTGCTGCACATGGGCGCCAGGGTGGTGCGCAACCCGCCCTGCCAGTATCACGCGCAACAGGGTGAGGAAGTCGATCTCGCGCGGCTGCCGATCCAGACCTGCTGGCCCGACGATGCCGCGCCACTGGTCACCTGGCCGCTGGTGATCACCCGCGGACCCGGCAGGGAGCGCCTGAACCTGGGTATCTATCGCATGCAGTTGCTGGGACGCAACAAGCTGATCATGCGCTGGCTGGCGCACCGCGGCGGCGCACAGGACTACCGGGAGTGGCAGCGGGCGCACCCGGGGCAGCGCTACCCGGTGGCGGTAGCCCTGGGAGCCGATCCCGCCACCACCCTGGCTGCGGTGACGCCGCTGCCCGACACGCTCTCGGAATACGCTTTTGCGGGACTGCTGCGCGGCGCCCGCACCGAGCTGGCGGCGTGTTTTACGCCGCTGTGCCGGGAGCACTCCCTGCGGGTACCGGCGAGCGCTGAATTCATCCTGGAGGGCTATCTGGAAGACGGCGAACTCGCGCCGGAGGGACCGTTTGGCGATCACACCGGTTATTACAACGAAATCGAGCAATTTCCGGTGTTTACCGTCGAGGCCATCACCCACCGGGAGAGCCCGATCTACCACAGCACCTACACCGGCCGCCCCCCGGACGAACCGGCGATACTGGGGCTGGCCCTGAACGAGGTGTTCGTCCCCATTTTGCAGCAGCAGTTCCCGGAGATCGTGGACTTCTACCTGCCGTCCGAGGCCTGCTCCTACCGCATGGCCGTGGTGACCATGCGCAAGGAGTACCCCGGCCACGCCAAGCGCGTCATGCTCGGTGTGTGGTCGTTCCTGCGCCAGTTCATGTACACCAAGTTCGTGATCGTCACTGACGCGGATGTGAACGCGCGGGACTGGCGGGATGTGATCTGGGCCATGACCACGCGCATGGATCCGCGGCGCGACTGTGTCTTTCTCGACAACACGCCCATCGACTATCTGGACTTCGCCTCGCCGGTGCCAGGCCTCGGTTCCAAGGTGGGTTTTGACGCGACCGACAAATGGCGCGGCGAAACCGATCGCCAATGGGGCCGACCCATCGCCATGGACCCGCGGGTAAAACAGCGGATCGACAGCCTCTGGGGCGAACTGGGTATCGAGCTGCCGGGAGGAGGCTCCCGGGAGCCGTAGGCTCAGGTCCGCGCCAGGCGCCGGCTCTGGGGCAGGCCCTGCTGGGGCATGGGCAGCGCCGGCAGGTCGCTCTCCAGCAGCAACAGCCCCTCGCGGAAATACGCGGCGGCCACCGCCGGTTCTCCCAGTGCACTCAACAGGCGCCCCAACTCGGCACAGGCCTCGGCACTGGGTTGCAGGCGATAACTGCTTTCGTAATAGTCCCGCGCCTTGCCCCACAGTTTGTCGCGCGCCGACAGCCGACCCAGGCACAGCAGAAGCTGTGCATCCGAGTCGTGCTCCGCCAGCCAGGTTTCAGCCCGCGCCAGTTGCTGCGCAACGTTGTCGCTGTGGACATAGGCATACTCGCGCACCAGGTTGCTGCTCCAGCGCTGTTTCAGCGCGCTTACCAGCACCTTTTCGGCGGCGGCGTGCTCACCCAGCTCAAGTAATCCGCGTACATAGCAGCGCAGCACCTCGGGGTCCTGCTTTAACTGGGCGGGCACCTGCTTCCAGATCTCGGCCAGCGGCGGCACGCTCGCACCCCGATCCGTGCCGGCGCCCGCCACCAGCAGCTGCTGGTGAACCCTCCTGCCCAGTTGTTGCAACTCGTCCTCCGACAGCGCGCCGTGGCGTTTGAGTTCCGGCAGCAGGTCGCGCAGCGCACGCCAGTCGCGCAGACCGAGGCAGGCCCGGTATCGCAGCGTCAGCGCACGCGGCTGCCGGGCGACGCTGCCGCCCGCCTGCTCGAGCACCTGCAGGGCCTGCCGGTACTGTCCCGCGCGCAGCAGCAGTTGTGCGCGCACCAACTCCACGGCGGGCGCTGCGCGCGGCACCGCATCGCCGGCGGCGCCGAGGTATTCCTTCATGCGGTCGGCGTCGTGCAGCTGCGCACTGGCCTGCGCCGCCAGCAGGTAGTTGGTCAGCGGTGTGGCGCTGTGTTCCAGCGCCCGCAGCAACTGGCGCCGGGCCCGCTCCCAGTTGCCCTCGATAAAGCTGATGGTACCGTCCGTGGTCAAGCGCGCAGCGCGGTGTGTGCGCCGCGTCCCGAGCCAGCCGCGCAGTGAACGCTGGCCGCTCAGCAGGCGGTAGATCAGCCGCATCACCCAGTAGGTGATCACAACGAAAGATACCAGCAGCACCAGCCCCACCCAGAGGCTGGTCTCCAGCGTGTAGTTGCCGTAGGACAGCAGCACATAACCGGGGTCGGTCTCGATCACCGCGACGACCCCGACCCCCAGCAACAGGGCGACGAGAATAATGGCAAATAGTCTGCGCATGGCTTATTCGGCGCCCCCGTCCTGCTGGCCCTGCTGCCGGCGCTGTTGCAGCCGCTGCTGCATGGCCTCGTCCAGGGCGCGCAGCGATGTGGAAACATCCGGCAGCGCGACCGTGATAGTGGCATCGGCGAGTTGATCGATCTCGCGCGCCATGGCGCGGGCAGCGGCGCCATCGGACGCAAAAAACTCGCCGACCCAGCGGCGCGCGCGGCCCAGACTTTCGCGATACAGGCGCTGGTTGCCGGACAGCAGCGCGACCTGGGCCTGTTCCAGCAACATGCGCAGGTTCTGTCGCACCAGGCCCTCCCACTGGGGGTCCATCAGCGACTGCACGGGGACATCGCGCCGCCGGATCACAATGTAATCGGACAGCTTGCGCAGCGCGGACTCGTAGCCCTGCCGCAACCGGCCCCGCCAGGTGTCGGCCTCCTCCGGGCGCGGCTGTGCTGCGGCCTCGGGCAGCTCGAAGATCACCAGTGCATCGGCCTGCCCCAGCAGTGCCGCCAGGCGCAGGTACAGCCCATCTACATCCACGCCCGGCACGGCGCGCAGCGCCGCCAGATCGGACGCCAGTGCGGCGCGCACCGGGTGCAGGCCGGGGTCGTCCATCTCCTGCAAGATGTCGTCTGCCGTTTCCAGCAGGGCCTGCGCCGCAACGGCGTCCCCGGTCATGATCACTCGCTGGTTGGCCAGGCGCAGCAAATACTCGGCTTCGGCCAGCAGCCAGCTCTCGCCGTCGTTGGCGCTGTAGCGTGCGAGCTGCTCTCGCTGCCGCGCCAGTTCGGCGGCAAAGGACTTGATAGCTGCAGCCTGGCGCTGTGACTCCTGCAGCAGTTCACGGCGCAGTGTGCCGTGCAGTTCATCGCGCAGGTCGACCTGCAGCTGATGGCGCAGCTCGGTGCCCAGCTCGCCGCGCAAGCCGGAGCGCATGCGCTCCACGTCGCTGCGCAGTTGCTCCTGCCAGCGCGCGCCCAGCGCCGCCACGTCGCTCTCTCTGGCGTCGGCAGTGGCTTCGAGCTGTGCAATACGTCCGCGCAGCTCGCGTTCCAACTGTTGGCTCTGCAGATACCACCAGAGCGCCCCGGCACTCAGAGCCAGCACCAGCAACAGCGCCAGCCAGCCGATGACAGACGAACCGCCGCGCGCTGTGGTGGCAGCGCTGCCTGCAGTGACGGACGCGGCAGTGGCCGGCACTGCCTCCCGGGGCTCCTCTTCTGCGTCGTGCGCCTCTGGCGCCTCTGGCGCGTCTGACGCGACGCCGGCGCCGTCCTGGGCCGGCTGTTCGGTGTCCCTGTCCTGCCTGTCACTCACTGCTTATTCTCCCCGGGCCTGTAGCCGTTCCTGTAGAGCCTGTACCATGGCCGCGTCTGAGGCATTCACCGCGGTGACGACATGCTCAAAGCCCGCCGCGGACGCCGCGCGGGCCACGCGCGGCGAGGGCACGATTAAAACTGCGGATTTTAACTCAGTGGTTTCAGTGGGGCCAAGCAATGCCTGCAGGTTGGCGAAGCCCTCGGCGCTGCTTATCATGATGACGTTCACCTGCCACTGGCGCAGCCGCGCGGCCAGCTCACCAGGGGACAGCAGCGGCCGGCAGCGACGGTAACACGCCAGCTCATCCACACCGGCGCCGCGCGCTTGCAGTGTCTGGCGCAGGGCGCCCCTGCCGCCCTCGCCCTTGACAAGCAGCACACGCTGAGCGGTTACCGCCGCAAGCTGCGGCAGCGCCAGCAAGCCCTCGCTGTGCATCGCCGCGCCCGGGGTAAAAACCTCGACACCGTAGCTGCGCAACGCGCGCGCCGTGCCGTCACCCACGGCGTACCACTGCGGGCCAGCGGGCAACTGCGGCCAGTGCGCTTGTATCCACGCCATACCGAATTTCACGGCATTGGCGCTGATAAATATGATGTGCCGGTAGCGATCGAGGCCCAGCACATTCTGATGTGCCTGCGGCGACAGCGCGTGCAGCGGCTGCAGTTCGAGCAGCGGCTGGTGATGGGCACTGCAACCGGCGGCCTCGAGGGCAGCGCACAGCGCGTCGGCCTGGCCCGCGGGGCGCGTCACCAGCACCCTGGCGCGCGGCGCCGCCAATTTAGCGGCCATAGACGTCGGCCAGAATCTCCCCGGCGCCCTGCGCCAGTAGGTCATCGGCCACCTGGCAGCCGAGCTGTTCCGCCTGTGCGGCCGGCGCGCGGGCCTGCGCGCGCAGCAGCACGGAGCCATCGGGACGGCCCACCAGACCGCGCAGCCACAGTTCACCGCCCGCGATGTAATCCGCGTAACAGGCAATCGGCACCTCACAGCCGCCCCGCAGGCGCCGGTTCATCGCCCGCTCGGCCCGCACCCGCGCCGCGGTCTCCTCGTGGTGCAGGGCCTGCAGCAGTGCCAGCGTGGCGCTGTCGGCGCTGCGCAGCTCGATGCCGATCGCTCCCTGACCACCGGCGGGCAGCGACTGTGCCACGTCCAGGGACTGTCGGATGCGCGCTGCCAGACCCAGCCGAATGAGGCCGGCGCTGGCCAGGATGATGGCGTCGTACTCGCCGTCGTCCAGGCGGCGCAGGCGCGTGTTGACATTGCCGCGCAGGAACCTGACCTGCAGGTCGGGGCGCCGCGCGCGCACCTGACATTCGCGCCGCAGGCTCGAGGTGCCGACCACGGCACCCGCGGGCAGCTCGTCCAGTGAGCCATAGCGATTGCTGACAAAGGCGTCGGTGGGGTCTTCGCGCTGGCAGATCGCCCCCAGGCCGAGACCGTCGGGGAACTCCATGGGCACATCTTTCATGGAGTGCACGGCAATATCCGCACTGCCATCGAGCAGGGCCGACTCCAGTTCCTTGACGAACAGTCCCTTGCCGCCCACTTTGGCCAGGGGCACGTCCAGCAACTGGTCGCCGCGCGAGGTCATGCCCAGCAGTTGCACCTCCAGGCCCGCATGGGCGCTCATCAGCGCGGCTTGCACGGTCTGCGCCTGCCACATGGCCAGGGGACTTTCGCGCGTTGCAATAACCAGTTTATGCGGCGTTTTCGGGGACGTTCGCTGCGACATGGGGAGAGTTTCCGACTCGCTCAAAACAAGCCGGACATGATACCAGCCGCGCGCCCTGACAGCGACACGCGCCGCGCCCCTCAGCGTGCCAGCAGACGCTGCTTGGCCTGTGCCAGGTGCCGCCGGCTCACCAGCGGCCGCTCGCTCACGCCATCGAGCACCACTCGCCAGGTGCCGCCGTCCTCGCGCTGCAGGCGTACGATATGATCCAGCGCCACCAGCGCGTTGCGATGCACACGCACAAAGCGCCCGCCGAATTCGCGCTCCAGGTCCTTGAGTGTGTCGGGCAGTAACAGCGTTGCGGCCGGACTCAGTGCGGCGACGTATTTCTGCTCGGCCAGAAAGCAGCGGATATCGGCCACGCCCAGCGTCTCCAGGCCGCGATGGGTCTGGCAACTGACCTGGCTGCGCACCGCGGCGGGCGCCCCTGGCGCCTCTTGCGCGGCGGTCTGTCGCAGGCTGGCCAGTTGCAGCCGGTTCACCCGGGCGGCCTGCGCCAGCGCCTGATCCAGGCCCGCCTCGCGCACCGGCTTCAGCAGATAGGCCACCGCGTGCTGCTGCAGTGCCGCCAGAGCGTACTGATCGTAGGCGGTACAGAAAATCACCGCGGGCGGCTGTGCCATTGCGTCCAGCGCCGCAGCCACCTCGATACCGTCCATGCCCGGCATGCGGATGTCCAGCAGCAACAGGTCGGGCGCGTGGTGCCGTACCTGTTCCAGCGCCTGCTCCCCACTGTCCGCCTCCAGGCACTGCGCCTGCGGCTGCAGCTTGTGTAGCAGGCGCAACAGGCGCTCGCGGGCCAGCGCCTCGTCGTCAACCACCAGTATCTTCACGGGGCCACTCCCGCCGGATAGCGCAGCTCGATACAGTATGCGCCCGCCCCCGGCAGCGCCTCCAGGCGCGCCCGGGCGCCGTAGATGGCATGCAGGCGCTCGCGGATATTGGCCAGCGCCATGCGGTGGCCCGCGGTGTGCGCAGCGGCCTGCGGCACGGGATTATCCACCCGCACGCACAGCGCGCCTTCCGCCAGGTGCACCGCCACGGTGATGGTACCGCCGCGCGGCAGTTGTGAAATACCGTGGTAAACCGCATTCTCCACCAGCGGCTGCAGCATCAGGCTGGGCATGGGCACCTCGCGCGCCGCCGCCTCGATCCGCCACTCGACCCGCAGCCGCTCGCCCAGACGCAACTGCTCGATACCCAGATACAGCTCACACAGATGCAGTTCATCGGCCACCGTGGTGGGGTGGTGGCTCTCCTGCAGGCTGGCCCGAAACAGTTCGGAGAGATCCTCCACCGCCTGTTCGGCCGCCTCGGGGCGCGACATGATCAGGCTGGCAATGCTGTTCATGGCATTGAACAGGAAGTGGGGGCGCATGCGGGCGCGCAGCGAGTCCAGGCGCGCCTGCAGTTCTAGCTTCTCCTGTCGGCGCAGCTGTTGTTGCAGATAGAAATAGCGCAGCAAAATGCCGGTGAGCAGCACCGCCACCAGCAGGTTGCGCAGCAGCCACCAGCCGTCCAGACTGCCCGCAGCTGGCTGCGGATACAGGTACAGGGCGAGCAGGGAGCTCAGTGCGGTCACCGCCAGTACCACCAGCAGGCTGCCAGCCGCCGCGGCGGCGAGGCTGAGGCGACTGAGCGGGCGGCGCAGCCAACACAACAGGGCAGCACTCAACAGCACGACCCATTGCATGTAGAGCGAACAAATCGCCAGCAGGCCCCAGTCGAACTGCGGCAGGGTGCTGTTGGCCAGTACGTAGACGATGGCCAGCAGCTCGCACAGCAGCACCATGGCGAATACGGAGCGGGGGGCGCACAGGTCGGGGATAAAGAAATCCGGCGCCGCAACGCTCTCATTGGCGGCCACCGCAGGCCCCGCTACCGGCTGCATACGTGCGCTCCCCATCCCCGATACTGGTATACTTGCACCCTTGTTTGAAACGAACAAGCCCCAATGACCCGAACCAGCCCAAACTGATGCACCAATTTACCACAGCCGACGCAACGCCGGCCGCAGCGGGATGTCCAGCAGTATGAACAAGCAGCGAGATACCAGCAAACTGTGGGGCGGCCGGTTCAGTGAACCGACCGACGCCTTCGTACAGCGATTTACCGCATCGGTGAATTTCGATCGGCGCCTGGCGAGCCAGGATATCGCCGGCTCTCTGGCCCACGCCCATATGCTGCGCAGCGCGGGCGTGCTGAGCGAGAGCGAGCTGGCGCAGATAGAACGCGGCCTGGCGCAGGTGCAGCAAGAGATCGATGAAGGTGCATTCCAGTGGTCGGTAGCGCTGGAGGATGTGCACATGAACATCGAATCCCGCCTGACCGAACTGATCGGCACCACCGGCAAGAAACTGCACACCGGGCGCTCGCGCAACGACCAGGTGGCCACCGATATCCGCCTGCACCTGCGCGACGCCATCGACGCCATCGGCGTGGAACTGACCCGCCTCCAGCGCGGCACCATCGAACTGGCGGCGCAGCACAGCGCGACCGTCATGCCCGGCTTCACCCACCTGCAGAGCGCGCAGCCGGTGACCTTCGGCCACCACTTGCTGGCGTGGAACGAGATGCTGCAGCGCGACTACGGCCGCCTGATGGACTGCCGCGGCAGGCTCAACCAGTCGCCGCTGGGCGCCGCGGCGCTGGCCGGCACCACCTATCCCATCGACCGAGAGCAGACGGCGCGGGCACTGGGCTTTGACAAGCCCACCGAGAACTCGCTGGACTCGGTGTCGGACCGCGACTTCGCCATCGAATTCTGCGCCTGCGCCGCACTGCTGATGACACACCTGTCGCGCATCTCCGAGGAGCTGGTGCTGTGGACGTCGGCACAGTTCAATTTTATCGAGCTGCCCGATCGCTTCTGCACCGGTTCATCCATCATGCCGCAGAAGAAAAACCCCGATGTGCCGGAGCTGGTGCGCGGCAAGAGCGGGCGCGTCAACGGCCACCTGGTGTGCCTGCTGACGCTGATGAAAAGCCAGCCTCTGGCCTATAACAAGGACAACCAGGAGGACAAGGAACCGCTGTTCGATACTATCGACACGGTGCTGGACAGTCTGCGCGCCTTCGCCGACATGGTGCCGGCCATCAGGCCGCGTGTCGCGCAGATGCGCGAGGCCGCGCGGCGCGGCTTCGCCACCGCCACCGACCTGGCGGACTACCTGGTGCGCCGCGGGCTGCCCTTCCGGGATGCCCACGAGGTGGTGGGCAAGGCGGTGGCCCTGGGGGTACAAAACGGGCAGGACCTGGCGGACATGGACCTGGCGACCCTGCAGGGCTTCTGCCCGGAGATCGGGCAGGATGTATTCGAAGTGCTTACTCTGGATGGCTCGGTGGCCGCCCGCGACCACCTGGGGGGCACCGCCCCGGACCAGGTCGCGGCGGCGGCACGGCGCGCCCTGGCGCTGCTGGCCGAGCGCCCGGTTCAGGACTCTGCCGGGCGGTAGCGCAGGCTCGCCTGGAACGTCACATCCGGTGCGCTCGACACCTGGAGGTCCTCCACCACACTGACATCGACGGACCAGTCGGCGGCAAAACGCCAGCGCGCACCCAGCGTCAGCAGCCAGGCCGCGTCACCCACGGCGGTGAGGTCACTGTCCAGCGGCGCCGCGTGGCCGTCCAACTGGCCGACAAGGGACCAGCGCCGGCCCACGCGCCAGTCCAGCGCCAGTCCCGCAAACCACAGATCCCGCGCCTGCGCGCCGCGCAGCGTATCACTGGCACCCGCGCGCAGGTAGCCCAACTGGCCGTGCCACAGCAGCGGCCGTGTCGCCGGTTGCGCGCCCGACAAGCGCAGCCCCAGATACACGTCATCCGCGCCACTGCCCAGCAGATCCGGTTCCCGCGCGGTACCGAATTTGTAGCCGAGCATGGCGCTGGCCACGGTGCGGTCCCGGCGATAGAACGCATGGCTCAGCGCCAGGCTGATATCGCCGGGGCCGCAGGCCCTGTCGCGCAGCGTGAACCGCGCGGTGGCGCCGCGGTAGCGATAGTCCAGTCGATCGCGCGGCACGGCGCCGCGCCCCCCGTCGGACATGCCCCACAGGTGGTGCCAGTTGTCGATGGCACGGTCCAGGTGGCCGCCGCTGTGCTCCAGCCACGGCAGTTCGAGCTGCAGGTCCCAGTCTCGCGACAAGGCGTAGCGCAGCTCCAGCGCCAGGCGGGCGGTTTCACCGTCGAGCCTGAGGAACTCCGCGTCGCTGCCCTCGGCGACGTAGTGACTGGCCACGCCGGCGTGCAGCGCCAGCGTCACCGCGCCCGGCTCACCGATGGCGGCATCGCGCTGGGACGGCAGGCCGAGCAGGCCCGCCAGCGGGCTCAGATTCTTCACATACAGGGGCTCGCCGGCCGCGGCCACGGCGGCGTGCACGACAGCCGCCGCGCACAGTGTGCGAGCGGAACGGTGCGCGGACCTGGAGAACGTTAGCGGCAAGGTGGCACCTGCAAACGGCGGACCGACAATCATACGGGCTGCTCGCGCGGCAGGCCAGCCGGCGCTATAATCCGCGCTTTTGCGCAGCGGAACGATGCCATGGGTCGCACACAGACATGCCTGTTGACACTGGTGCTTGCGCTGCTGGGCGGCTGCGGACAGATGGGCCCCCTCTACCTGCCGCCGGCAGAGACGCCGCCAGGCCCCGCTGCACCTGCGCCAGCCCCGGCACCCGCGCCGACCGCCACAGCGACGCCGGCACCCTGAAGGACGTTTGGCCATGGAATACTTCCCCTACCGCGACGGCGAGCTGTACGCCGAGGATGCGCCCGTCGCAGCGATCGCCGCGGCGCACGGCACCCCCTGTTACATATACTCCCGCGCGGCGCTGGAGCGGGCCTTCGGCGCCTATCGCGAGGCCCTGCGCGGCTGTGATCACCTGATCTGCTATGCGGTAAAGGCCAACTCCAACCTGGCCGTACTCGATGTGCTGGCGCGCCTGGGGGCGGGATTCGACATTGTCTCGGGCGGCGAACTGGAGCGCGTCATCGCAGCCGGCGGCGATCCGGCGAAGACGGTTTTTTCCGGTGTCGGCAAGAGTGCCGCAGAGATGGCCCGCGCCCTGCAAGTGGGCATCGCCTGCTTCAACCTGGAATCCGCCGCGGAACTGGAGGTCCTGAACCGGGTGGCCGGTGAACTGCGGCAGGTGGCCCCGGTGTCGGTGCGGGTCAATCCCGATGTGGACGCCCACACCCACCCCTACATCTCCACCGGCCTGCGCGAAAACAAATTCGGCGTCACCGCTGACGAGGCGCTGCGGGTCTACCAGCGCGCGGCGCAGCTTCCGCACGTCGAGGTAATCGGGCTGGACTGCCATATCGGCTCGCAGCTCACCCGCATCAGCCCCTTCATCGACGCCCTGCAGCGCCTGCTCGAACTGGTGGATACGCTGGCCGAACGCGGTATCGCGATTCGCCACCTGGACCTGGGCGGGGGACTGGGCGTGCGCTACGGCGAGGAGCAGCCGCCGTCTGTGGCCGATTACATCGGCGCCATCCGGCGCGCATTACAGAGTCGTTCACTGCAGCTATTGTTCGAGCCGGGCCGCTCTATCGCCGCCAACGCCGGGCTGCTGGTCACCCGCGTGGAATACCTCAAATCCACACCGCAGCACAATTTTGCCCTGGTGGACGCCGCCATGAACGACCTGCTGCGCCCCGCCCTGTACCAGGCGTGGATGAACATCGCGCCGGTGCGGCCAAACGGGCCGGGACAAACGGCGCACTGGGACGTGGTGGGCCCGGTGTGCGAAACCGGCGATTTTCTGGGCAAGGGCCGCCGACTCACCCTGTCCCAGGGCGACCTGCTGGCGGTGTGCGGCGCCGGCGCCTACGGTTTCACCATGAGTTCCAACTACAATTCGCGCCCGCGCGCGCCGGAGATCATGGTGGACGGCGACAGCGTCCACCTGGTACGCGAGCGCGAGACGATTACTGATATCATGCGCACAGAACGCTGCCTGCCCCGCGAGTAATCATGCTGCTCAAGTTCACCAAAATGCACGGCGCCGGGAACGATTTCGTGGTCATAGATCTGATTACCCAGCGCTACCGCCTGCGCCCCCAGGACGTGCGGCGAATCGCCGACCGGCGCTTCGGCGTGGGCTGCGACCAGGTGCTGGCGGTGGAGGCGCCAAACACCCCGCAGGCGGATTTTCGCTACCGCATCTTCAACGCCGACGGCGGCGAAGTGGAGCACTGCGGCAACGGCGCGCGCTGTTTCGCGCGTTTCGTGCGCGACAGGAAACTGACCAGCAAGCGGGTGATTACCGTGGAAACCGCCGCCGGTATCATCGAGTTGCGCGTGCGCGGCCGCGAGAATGTGGAAGTGTCGATGGGGATTCCCGTGTTCGAACCCGCGGACATCCCCTTCAACGCGCCGCGGCGCGCCGACAGTTACCCGCTGAGCGTGGCGGGGAATGAACTGGAAATCGGCGCCCTCGCCATCGGCAATCCGCACGCCGTGCTGCGCGTGGACGACGTCGCTGCCGCGCCGGTGAGCACCCTGGGGCCGCTGATCGAATCCCATGCGGATTTTCCGCGGCGGGTCAACGCCGGCTTCATGCAGGTGCTCGGCGAATCCAGAATCAAACTGCGTGTGTTCGAGCGCGGCGCGGGCGAAACACTGGCCTGCGGCACCGGCGCCTGCGCGGCCGCCGTGTACGGCATGACGCGGGGCTGGTTGCGCGAATCCGTGACAGTCGAGCTGCCCGGAGGTAAGCTCTGGGTGTCCTGGGGTGGCGAGGGCCACAGCGTGGTCATGAGCGGCCCGACGGCGGTCGTGTTCGAGGGAAGCATGCGAATTTGACCGGCGGCCCGCCGCCCGGCAACATCTGCGCGCCACCGCGGTAGTGCGCCACCGACAAGAGAGAAACCGGCACTATGTCAGGAAATGAACCGGCCACCGCCAGCCCGCCACAACTGGATGAGGAATCGGTGCGCGAGTACCTGAAGGACCACAGCGACTTTCTGCAACGCCACCCGGAACTGCTCGATCACCTGCATATCTCGCACGCCTCGGGCAGCGCCATTTCACTGGTGGAAAAACAGGTCAGCGTGCTGCGCGAGCGCAATATCGACATGCGTCACCGACTCAAAACGCTCACCGCCACCGCGCGGGAAAACGACAAGCTCTACGAACTGACGCGCAACCTGGTACTGCAGCTGCTGGAGGCCGACTCGATCGACGCGCTGCACCGCACCTTCACGGTGGGCATGCAAAACGACTTCGGCGTAGAACACGCCAGCCTGATTTTGTTTGACCACCGGTTCCCCGAACTGCCCGGCCAGGCACCGGAGCCCCCACGCGGCAGCGCTGCTGCGCCCTTCGCCTGTCGCCGGGTGAGTCGCGCAGAGGCCGAGGCGTGTATCGGCAGCCTGTTGCGCGGCGACAAACCGGTGTGCGGCGCCTTGCGCCAGGAGGAATTGCGCTACCTGTTTCCCGCCGCGGGAGCCGTCGGCTCCGCCGCCGTAATGCCGCTGACCGGGGGCGGCGAGCTGGGACTCATCGCGGTGGGCAGCTCGGATGCCAGCCGTTACCACCGCAGCATGGGTACGCTGTTTCTGTCGCATCTGGCCGACGTAATCGTGCGCCTGCTGCCGCGTCTCACGTCGGCGGCTGCCTGATCCGCCCATGGCCAGTTTCGCCCACTGGTCAGCCCGGTTCCTGGACTACCTGCGCGATGTGCGCCAGCTCTCCCCACATACCCTGAACAGCTACCGGCGCGACCTCGCCTCCCTGCAGGACTACTGTGAACGACACCACAAAACCGCGGCCGCGCAGCTGGCCGAGGCCGATATCCGCGCCTGGGCCAGCCAGCTGCACCGGCGGGGCCTGGCCGGCGGCAGCATCCAGCGCAGCCTGTCCGCGGCGCGGTCTTTTTTCAACTACGTCGGGCGCGAGACCGGACGGCCGCACAATCCGGCCGGCGGTGTGCAGGCGCCGCGCAAACCGCGCAGGCTCCCGCGCACGCTGGATACGGACCAGGTGAGCAAGTACCTGGCCTTTGCCGGCGACTCCTGGATCTGCCGGCGCGACCGGGCCATGGCCGAACTGTTTTACTCCTCGGGACTGCGTCTGGCCGAGCTGGTGGCGCTGGATATCACCGACATCGACCGGCACGCGCGCCTGCTCACGGTGACCGGCAAGGGCAGCAGGACGCGCACCGTGCCAGTGGGCTCGCTCGCACTGCGGGCGATCGACGACTGGCTGCAGGTGCGAGCGTGCGGGACGGGTGATAACAGCGCTGCAGCAGCCCTGTTTATCAGCAATCGCGGGCGGCGCATCAGCGAGCGCAGCGTGCAGGTGCGGCTGCGGCTGCAGGGGCGGCGCTCTGGCATGCACCGGGACGTGCACCCGCATATGCTGCGCCACTCCTTCGCCAGTCACCTGTTGGAATCCAGCGGCGATCTGCGCGCCGTGCAGGAACTGCTGGGACACAGCAATATTTCCACCACCCAGATATACACCCACCTGGATTTCCAGCACCTGTCGCGAGTGTACGACGCCGCCCACCCGCGAGCCAAACGACGCAAGCGCTAGCCGCTAACTGCCCTATCTCAGCGATATTTGGAATTCTCATCGAGATGATTGTGCGCTGTAAGGGATTTTTCGACCAGGGTCATAGCCACCGCTATGGCCGCAGGCGAAAAATACCGTACAGCGTGCAAAATACGGCGAAAAACCCGATAGGCTATCTGCAGTGAAACGCAGGACAAACCCGTGATATGTCTGCCGATCGATGAGATATGGCGGTTACGAATGGGCAGCCAAAGCCTTGCTGGATGCAGCCGCGTACGCCGCAAATGCATCTGCCGGCAAGGGCTTGCTGTAGTAGTAGCCCTGGATCAGGTCACAGTGCAATGACTTGAGATACTCCAGTTGGCCGACTTCTTCCACGCCCTCGGCAACCACTGTCAGTTCCAGGCTGTGCGCCATGGCAATAATGGCCCGGACTATTGCCCCCACATCCCGATCCTCGGGTATGTCGATGATAAATGACCGATCTATTTTAAGTTCGCTGATGGGGAAACGCTTGAGATAATTCAGCGACGAGTAGCCCGTGCCGAAATCATCGATGGAAAAGGTCGGCCCGCTCTTTCTGATCTCATGCAGCTTGCGGATGAAGCCCTCCGCGTTGCCCATCAACATGCTCTCGGTTATCTCAAGGTTCAGGCGTCCGGGGTTCATCGAAGCCGCGTCCATAGCTGCGAGAATGACCCTGTGCAGGTTCTCCTGGCCGAACTGTTGACCCGCCACATTGATGGAGATCGCAAAATCGCCGACACCCTGGTCGCGCCAGGCAACCTGTTGCCGGCAAGCCTCCTGTATCACCCATTCCCCCATCGCGACGATCAGCCCCGTGTCCTCGGCGACGGGGATGAATTCATCCGGATACACCACGCCACGCTCCGAACCGGTCCAGCGAATCAGTGACTCACAGCCCTCGATCATTCCTGTTCGCGCGTCAATCTTGGGCTGGTAATACAATTCGAATTCCTGTCGTTCGATGGCGCGGCGCAGAGCCGCCTCCAACTCCAGGCGATACTCGGCATGCTCATTGATTTCTTTGGAATAGAACTGGCTGTTGCCCCTGCCCCGCGACTTGGCAAAGGCGGTTGCGGCACCGGCGTTCTTGATCAGCCGGTCAGTCTCGTCACCGTCTTCCGGGTACACCGCAATGCCAATACTCGCGCTAATGAATATCTCGTTGCCATCGACGGCTATTTTCTGCGCCAGGGCGTCCTGGATGCGTCCGGCGACGAAAGCAGCACTCTTCCGGGGATTGACGCCCGGCAACAAAACAGAGAATTCGTCGCCGCCCAGCCGCGCCAGGTCGCGCCATAGTTCGTCGGCGCCGACGCAACTCACGACATCGATTTCTCGCACAATGGCTACCAGCCGTGCGGCCACTTCCTTCAGGATCAGGTCACCTACTCCAGGTCCCAGGCTGTCATTGATCTGCTTGAATCGATCCAGACCAATATTCAGGATAGCCAGCCGCTGCCCGTCGCGCCTGGCCTTTTTCAGCAGCCACTCCAGGCGATCAATAAAGAGCCTGCGATTGGGCAGCTGGGTGAGAGCATCGTAATATGTAAGCCGATCCTGGTAGGCTTTTACCGTGAGGGTATTGCGCAGGCGCAGGGCCAACTCGCTGGAATCAACCGGCTTTGCCAGAAAATCCGTTGCACCGAGCTCAAGTGCTCTAAGTTTGGTTTCGGCATCGCTTGATGAAGTCAGTACGATGACCGGGAGCTGTTCTAAAAGCTTGCTGGCGCGCACCGCTTCCAGAATCTCAAAGCCGTCCACATGTGGCATCTTCAGGTCGAGCAACAACACATCCGGCAGTTCATCATTCAGTGCAGCCAGTGCATTACGGGAATCGGCTACCTTGGTGAAGTGTTTGTATCCCTTTTCCTCGAGAAAAGCCTGCAGTACATCCATCAATATCGGCTCATCATCGACCAGCAGTATCCTGGCCTCTTGCAGCCGGGAGTAGAGCTCACCGATATGAATTGAAGCCGATTCAATCATAAAAACTGTCCCACTCACCGAGCAAGGCCATCACGCGCCTGCCGCGGAATCTGATAGCTGGATGCGGTCAAACAAAATGCGGACAACAGCCACCTGCTCCCGTGCACACTCTCGCTCACCGCTCCTGGCCGCCTGCTCTAGCTCGGCAGCCGGCGCAGTGAACTCATGCAAGCCCAGGGTGCCTGCTGATCCCTTCAACCAGTGCGCCACGGTGGTTAACTGCGCGAAGTCCCCATCGGCCAGGGCTCGCTCCAATTCATCGAGTCGATCGGCGAGGCGCTGCACGAACTGTTCCACCATGGGGCGAAACTTCTCGTTGGCAAACATGGTGGAGGTGACCACCTCCGGCAACTCTGCAACAGGTGGACTATCAGTTGGTGGCACGGAACCTTGCACGCGCGCGCGCGGCTGAACGGCTACTCCCGGATATGCGGCATTGACCCGCGCCCCGAGCAACGAAATCCGCCTGACCACCGGTATCAGGTCCCTCCGGCTCTGCTGTCTGGCAAATGTTTCCAGTTCCTGCCCCGGCTCACTGAATATGTGGAAGCCCACCGAGCCGGCCGAACCCTTGAGCCAGTGACCCAGTTCCTGCAGCGTCTCGTACTGCTGATCATCCATGGCCTGCTCGATAGCACTTACCTGTTCCTGCAGTCGTGCCACAAATCGCAGGATAATACTACTGTACTTTTCGCCACCCACCGTCAGGCTGCTATAAATGGGGTAATCGCGATTTATCGGCTCACCCGGGGCTGCAGGTGTGCTCGCTGCCGGGCTGACGGCGAGAGTGGGCGATTGGTTCCGCGGCACGTATTCCCCGCCCAGATCCTCCGCCAAACGCTTCACCAGCCGGTCAAAATTAACCGGCTTGGTTAAATAGCCGCTGTAGCCCGCCGCCCGACACCGCGCCTCGGCGCCTTTCATGGCGTCCGCCGTCAGGGCGATCACGGGCAGGGTCATACCCAGTTCACGGATCCTGGCCACCGCCGTGTACCCGTCCAGAACCGGCATCTGCACATCCATAACCACGAGATCAAAGGAACTCGTTTCCAGTGCATCCAGCGCCTCCTGGCCATTGCTGGCGGTGGTGATATGCAGGCCATGATCCTGCAGCACCAACGTGAGTAACTCCCGGTTTTCGGCACCGTCATCAACCAGCAACACCCTGGCGGGCTTGAAAACCCACTGCTCCTGACTGTTCACAGCTTCTGTCCGCTCGGCCACTGAAAGTTCCTGTGGCGCCAGCAGGGATATCCCTGTCAGATCGCCAGTGGGAACTATCAGAGAAAACTCGCTGCCCTTACCGACTTCACTGCTCACCGTCACATCACCGCCCATAGCCTCGGCAAAACGCTTGCAGATAGTCAGGCCAAGCCCGGTACCGCCAAAACGGCGGGTGATTGAACTGTCCGCCTGCACAAATGCGGAGAAGACATTCTCCGCCTGCGCCGGAGTCATTCCGATCCCGCTATCGCACACCGAGATAGTCAACGTAGGGGTGCCGGCATTCTCGTTGAGTGAAGTGCGCACATTGACCTCGCCACTCTCGGTAAACTTGATGGCATTGCCCACCAGGTTGATCAATATCTGGCGCAGGCGGGCTGGATCCGACTGAATCATCGCAGGCAGGAGTCCCCTGGGCAGAAATTGCAGGGTGAGGCCCTTTTCAATCGCCTTGGGCTGCATGATTTGCAGCACATCATGGATAATGCTGTGCGCGGAACAGGGTATCTGCTCCACCTCCACCCCGCCGGCCTCCACCTTGGACAGGTCCAGGATGTCGTTGATCAGATCCAGCAGGTGCTGGCTGCTATTGGCGATAGTATTGAGGTAATGCAGGCTGTCATTCCGCACGACATCGCTGTCCCGATGTTTGTATGCACGCTTGAGTACCTCGGTAAAACCCATAATGGCGGTCATGGGCGTGCGAATCTCGTGACTCATATTGGCCAGGAAATCACTCTTGGCCTGATTGGCCTGCTCTGCCTCCATTTTCGACTGACGTAGCTGCTTTTCCTTCTCCTCCATCTCGGTGATGTCGTCGAAACTGACAAGGACGCCACCCGCCTTGTCTTCACTGGTCAGCACCGGGGAGCAATTGGTCTGGAAGGTGCGGTAACTTGACCCTCCCATGGCCAGGCGCACCGACTTGTTGCGCTGCGAGACACACTCCTTCAAAGCCCGTGTCCAGGGAAAATCAGCGCGCTCCATCGGAATATTCTCCATGTTAATCCAGTTGAAGCTTTCCGCCTTCTGACCCAGCAGTTTATCCGCGGGGAGGCCCACCAGCTCCGCGAAGGCTTCGTTGGCCAGCACAATATTGTGCTTCGCATCCAGCACCAGTAAGCCCTCGGCCATGGTGTCCAGGGCGGAGCGCACCCTGTCTGGAATCGCCTGGGAGGGGTCAAGATCCTTGAGCATCTTGCGCAAGTAAAAAAAGAACAGAAAAAAGCTGGCAATCGCCATACAGGTCACAAAGATCGTCAAGGGCTGGTAGAAGAATGCCCAGGGCCCGCTGGGACCCAGCGGCTCGAAGCGCAGCTCCACCTGGCCCCACCGCTTGTCACCCTCCCACAGTGGCACTGCCAGCTGGGTGTTCGGATCACCTTCTGCCCGCCACTGCGGCTCGTGCTCGCCCACGGTGATCACTGCCTCCTCACCGTCCCTGCGCACGGCGGCGGAGAGGATCTTCGGGTTGCGGCTCAGCACCAGGTTGAGGTTCGCTTCCATTCGCCGCAGGTCCCCCTGAGTAATAAATATGGAGCTGTTCGCGGCTATCGCTTCAGCCAGCGCAACCCTTCCCTCGATCACCGCCCGCGTACGGTCCGGCACCAGCCCGACAAAAGCCGCCAGCAGCAACAGTGTTATCAGCACGCTGGTCTGACCCATGGCAACACGCATGGTCGTACCGTGATTCTTTCTGAAATCGGAAAATGTGCTCATGGTAAAGGAGAGCGCTCCGTCGGGTCATTTGAGTCATGATCAGCATCCGGGCCGTCATCTGTTGCAGCATCTTCGATCATGGACTCCAGCGACTCCTCGTCATCGGCGTCATCCGATTTTCTGCTGCCCTGCGCAAGAATCGGCAGAGGGTCCATAAAGCGCCAGGCCGGCAGGGCGCTCATCGCAGCACTCACCAGGATGCCGCTACGGACCAGCCAGATGACATAGCCGGCCGTGACTCCCGCCGTCACTGTCGTCGTACCGCCCAGTACCGCCTGCACCCGGTCGACACCATCCTGGAGCGTTTCCCGCATTCGGTCCAGGCCATTGGAAAATCCCTGTGACGACACAAACAGCATCGGGTCGATAGCCGAGTCGAACGCCGCAGCGACACTATCCGTCACCACGCTCACCACCTTCTCGGGTGCTGAGGGATCCCGATCCGATGTCAAGTTGACGGCGAGAGCGGATAACCCGGAGCTGTCGCCAAATACCGTTGTCAGTCCGGAAAGCCCTTCGTCATCCAGACTGTCCCGGCTTGCGTCCAGATAGTCCGTGGTAACCGCACCCCCGCCATACACGATTCGCCGTTCAATTATGTCATCGGCCCCCAGACCAGGGGGTGTGTTTTCTTCATCTGCCGGTTCCTCTGCTGTCGGTGACTCCTCCTCAAACTCCAGGATATCGATAGAATCCGGTTCTTCCCGATCATTGATCACGTTACCCAGCAACTCCAGATCTGTATTGGACAGTTGTGGAAGCAGCGCTGCCGGCGGTATTTTTGGGGGCTCGACCGGCGGTTTCACGGGCGGCTCGATCGGCGGTTCAACCGGTGGCTCTACCGGCGGTTCCACGGGCGGCTCCACCGGCGGTTCCACGGGCGGCTCCACCGGCGGCTCAAACGGTGGCTCAACCGGCGGCTCCACGGGAGGCTCTACAGGCGGTTCGACCGGTGGCTCCACGGGTGGCTCAACCGGCGGTTCAACCGGTGGCTCAACCGGCGGCTCTACAGGCGGCTCAACCGGTGGGTTCGTCTCAGCTGGCGTGGGGGTCACGGCAGCGCTGGACAGGCTTTCCGCCGTCGCCTGGGCATCGGTATAGTTGACCTGCACCCGAATTTCCGTAGCCACATCCGCCGCAGTGAGCACATAGTTGCTGCCAGCACCCACCGTTGTCCAGTTCAGACCTCCATTCGCAGAGCGCTCCCAGATAAAGTTGAAGTTCCCCAGGCCGTCGTCATCCGCGATTGCTGACGCATCGACGGTCAGGGTTTCACCCGCCCTGGCGATACCAGTAACGACAGGTACCCCGGTCGGTGCATCGTTGACGTTATTTACGGGGCCCAGTGTGTTGCTGAGCACGCTTTCATTAAAACCGCCGTCATCGGTGTAGCGGGCCACCACCGTGATGGTGGCATTCACATCTCCCTGCACCAGCGTGTAGACGGTACCATTCTCGCCGGGAATGTCGGATCCGTTGCGCTGCCACTGGTAAGTGATCAAGCCGCTTATGCCATCCACATCGGCCAGGTCGTTGGCGACCGAAAGCAGTTGGTCTTCTGCTGGCGTACCGCTGAGGGTCACCTGTCCCGTGGGCGCATTGTTGGTATTGCCCACCACCAGATCGAAGGTATCGACCGCCCCGGTACCACCGTTGAGGTCGTCCGCCGTGACCGCCACCGTGAGCATGCCCACATCCGCGTTGCCCGGGGTGCCGCTGAAGGTGCGCGTTGCAGGGGTAAACGTCAGCCAGCCGGGCAAGGCACCACCACCGCTCAATTGCGCACTGTAGGTCAGGCTATCCCCATCCACATCGCCAAACGTGTCGGCGGCAAAGGCAAAAGTGTACGGCACACCCTCGGTGGCAGCCTGGTCGGCAATGGCGTTGTCCGTGGTCGGATCATCATTGATCCGGGTGATCGTCACCGCCGTCGGCGCCAGCACACCCTGAAACCCCGATTCCAGGTCATCCACCGCCACACTGATGTCCGTGGTGAAGGTGCCGCTGGAGCCGGTGTTGTCGGCCGGCGTGAACCGTGTATCGGCCAGGGCCGCGTTGGCCGTCGCCACCGTGTGGCCGGTGCTGGTGTACACCCCACCGCCGCTATCGATAAAACCGCCGCCGCTGATGCTGCCCGCTCCCGCCGTGCCCAGGGTGATACGCAGCACCAGGTCACTTTCATCCGCATCGGCATCGCTGACACTCAGGCCACCGAACAGGGCCGATGCACCGGCGTTGTCATCCAGCGCCGTGGTGCTCAGACTGCCGGACCCCGTGGGCGCATTGTTGGCAGGCGTTGCCGGAGTGACGTCAGCAAAGCTGTCACCGATACGGATCTCATCGATCATCGAGATGTTGCCCGAAAAACCGCCAGTCATGCCAACCCGGCTGAAATTTCCCAGGTCTGCGATGGTCAGCTGCGCGGTGGACACCGAATCCGGGCCTGCCAGATGCGGACTCGGATCGACATAGAGGGTAACCGTGTCGTTGCCGGCGGTGAAGTCTACCCGGACAACTAATAAATAGGTCTGCCCATCCACCACCACGTCGTCGATTGTGGCCGCACCGAAAGGGGAGGAATTCTTGGTAACCTGAAAATCACTGTTAACGGTACCAATGGTCACCGTGTCGGCCCCAACCCCTCCGCCCAACTGCAGAGAAATACCTGCGGCCGGTGCGATGTCCGCCTTAAGCAGGAAACTGGCCCAGAGGGTCGTCCCGTCGGCACCCACCGTTGCAGCCATGTTCCGGGTCTGGCTGAACAGAATAGCCGTACCCATTTGCCCGGCGCCACCGTGTACCGCAAGGGTGCCAGTGGGACTGACCAGGCCCGTGGTATTAACGGTAGCGGAAGTCCCATAGTTCGTGGCCCAGGGCGTGGCCCAGCCGCTGCCACCAGCATCGCCCTCCAGTGTGCCCGCGCCGTAACTGAACGACTCGTAGGCATTCAACGCTAACATGCCCTGCCACAGCAGTGGCGCGTCCTGCGGGAAAGCGGATGCTGTTTCCACTGTACCCGACTGGTATTCCAGTTCCCAATCGGCGCCCAGTGCTGGTGCCCCGGTGAGGTCATCGGACGCGGCCACATCAACACCAACCAGGCCCGCAATACTGTCCAGAAAGTCCTCTCCCGCAAAACCTGCCGCGACGTCACAACTGTAGATCAACAGGTCCGCATCGACGGACAGCGCTGCACGCCAGCCAACCAGTTCCGCCTGGTAATGCGCCAGGCTGCCTGAATGCAACAGGCTATTTCCCAGTTGCAGATTCCCCGCGCTGCCATGAGAGACCAGGTGTATGGCATCGATACCTTGTTGGCCTGCCAGCGCCGCAGACATCTGCTGCACACCGTCTCTATCGGCCTGCAACAGGATGATCTGATAACTGGTGTGCTCGCCGGGTTGCCCGATATCCTGCAACAGGTGCTGGTAGTCGTCGACCGAAGTGTCGACAAAGATGAGTTCCCGGCGGTTTACACTGCCAGCTGTCGCCGACAACTCCGGCAATGGCTCCGCCGCAAGGCCGGTAAATTGCAGCTCGCTCTCAATCGCCTCGTCAAGCTGGCGGGCCAGAATGCTCTCGTCGAATATCTGGTAGTCCGCCTGCAGGCCGGCCCCATCAAAACCATCCAGCACAGTTGCACCAGCCAATGGGTCAGCCGACAACAGCAGCCGGGATTCCAGGGGTTCGAATGAAAGAAAAGATCGGGTATCTCCGGCCCTGGTCAAGCCGAGTAAGCGACGGAGCAGTCGCCGGTCAAACCTCACATCACGCCACCCTGCCCAACAACCGGCGCCCGAAGAAAACGAAAAGCACCATAACGGCTTAACGCAGCGCCGTGGGGTTGTCGCCGCCGGGCATAACCGGGCTGTGCGCTACGCCTGCACTGAACTTCAGCAGGCACTTCACACCCGCGAGAACCCGGTAATCCGGATTTGGCAGTGTGAGGCGCACGCCAAAGGTTCCGCTGGCTGCGTCCCCCGCCCGGTCAATTGTGATCACCTGCGCCTCGTAGGATTGCCCGTTATCACCTTGCGTGTATACCTGGGCACGCATACCTGCCTTCAACTGGCCATGCAAATCAATGGGTACAACGGCCTCTACAGCGAGCGGATCGAGCTGGGCGATGCGCATGATCGGTTGGTCTTCCACATACTCCCCCGCGCCCTTGTAGCGCTTTAGGACAAACCCGGAAAACGGGGTGCGAATCGTTTTTTGCTGTAGCTGCTCCTCGGCCCGCAGTAATTCGAGCTGGCGAATACCTTTCAGATCCCTCGCCTGCTGCAGGCGCCACATGGACAGGCGCTGCTCGCGCTCGGCTTCTTCCTTCAGGTCAATTGAAATACTTTTCTTCTGGTACAGCGCGTCCATGCGGTCTTTGCGGCGCTTATCGAAATCCAGGTTGACCGAATTGACCTGCACCTCAGAGTCTATGGCCGCTCTGGCCCTGGCAAGCACCACCGATGCATGCTCCACGCCCGCCTCCAGACTCGCCGCCACGTCACCCTGCTTGATAAAGTCGCTGCGATCGACATAGATCTTGTCCAGCACACCGGGCACAGGGCTGGCCAGGTCAACAACCTGGTAGGGGGCTATCACGCAGTCCAGGGCCGGCAACTTCTCTGCCAGAGAAAGATTTACGGTTAAAAGCCCGTGAACGACAAATAGAACAAGCCAGGGCCCGCGATACCGCGATAACCTGCGTTTATCAGTGATCAAATTTCTTCCCATGTTCGAGATCTTATGTGGTTGCGCATTTTTTCGGCTTCCACTCCACCCTTCCTGGGAGAGTAATCCAACTCCTTCAGTGCGTTCAAGCTTCGACTACACTTATCAGAACTTTTTCACCACAGGTATAAATGCCGACCCAACCGTCATGTTGTGGCCTGACAATCCGGTACACAAATCGCCTGCGACGGGCACTGATACTAAAATCCAGTCTGACTGAAGGCAGTCTATTGTCTTATCGACACCGGCTACCCATAATGCCTGCCAACAGCGCACCTTAAAGCCCTGATGCCAACGGGACCAGGTAATTGCAAGCCGCACACAGTAAACCGCCGATTGACAGCGTAAAACCCACGGCGCCCAACCCGGCGCGTGCGGGCAGTGCGCACCCGGCCGCGGCTGGACACTGGCTCGGCCTCCAGTGCACCATGCTGCAGGGCATATCCCGCGGCCTGCTGTTCAGGATCAGCGCCAATGGGCAGGAGTCCCGGCTCGAGGCGTCCTGGCCCGAACCCTCGCCCATAAGCGCCGACCAGGCTCGCAGAGTTCTGCTCACCGCCGTGCGCAACAAGACACACCTTGAAAAACACGCCGGTGATGAAGCCACCGGGCCAGGAATCCGCCTTTATCAGCCGCTCACTGCGGGCGGCAAACCGTATGTCGTTGTGCTCGACATGAGCGACAGGGACAAACCACAGCGCCAAACGGTGGCAAACCTGTTGCGCTGGAACAGCGAATGGCTCAATTACGCCCTTGACCAGTGTCCGCAGGCTACTGGTGACACTAACCTGCAGGAAATTTTTTCGGCGGCTGCGGCCTGTCTCGACCAGCAGACGTTCCGTGGCAGCGCCACCACTTTAGTGACCAGGCTGGCCGCCCGATTTGGCTGCCAGCGGGTTAGCCTGGGTCTGCGCAAGGGCAGACGAATACTCGTCCAGGTTCTTTCCCACAGTGCCCGTTTCCAGCATGAGTCCAACCTGATCCAGGCGATCAGCGCGGCCATGGATGAGGCTGTCGACCAGGACAGGACCGTCCTATATCCGCCACCGGACGCTCGAGCACCGGTAATCAACCAGGCACACGCCGAACTCGCGAAGCAATTGGGCCACGGCAACGTGTGCTCCATCCCCATCACCGCGCAGGGAGAAATTCTGGGTGCCCTGACGCTGGAACGGGACTCGGGCCAACCGCTGACAGAGGCCGACGTACTGGAGATCGAACAGCTGGTCGCACTGGTGGCACCGGGGCTCTGGCTGCAGCACAGGGACGAACAGGCCCTGCCCGTTAAGGCCGGGCGCAGCCTCAGGGGCATCGTCACCCGGCTGTTCGGCCCAGAGCATATCAAGCTTAAGCTGGCTTGCCTGGGTGCAGTCATCCTGCTGGTGTTTTTCAGTTTTGCACAGGGCGCATGGCGAGTAACCGCCAAAGCGGTGGTTGAGGGCAGCGTACAGCGCACTGTCGCCGCCCCCATAGACGGTTATATCTCCTCCGTAGAGGTCGGGGCCGGCGACCTGGTGTCCGCGAACCAGCTGATGGGCGCGCTGGATGAGAGCGACCTGCGCCTGCAGCGCCTGAAGTGGTCAACCCTGCGCCGACAAATGGTCAGCGAGTCCCGCGAGGCCATGGCACAACACAATCGAGCCGAAGTCAGTATTATCAGCGCCAAAATTGACCAGGCCGATGCCGAGCTGGAACTCATCGATGAACAGCTCGCGCGGACCAGGCTGGTGGCGCCGTTTGACGGCATGGTGATCGAGGGCGATCTCAGCCAGCGACTGGGCACACCGGTGAGCCGGGGGGATGTCCTGTTCAAGGTTGCGCCAATGGACGACTACCGCATTGTATTAAAAGTCGACGAGCAGGATATAGCACCCGTTGCGCCGGGCCAGCCCGGCAAACTGATTCTCGCCAGCATGCCCAGCCGCGTGCTGGAATTACGGGTGGATAAAATCACCCCGGTGTCCACTGCTGAGGGAGGCCGCAATTTTTTTCGCGTGGAGGCGAGCCTGCTGGCGGACGACCTGCTGCTGCAACCGGGCATGGAGGGCGTCGGCAAGATCACGGTGAGTGAGGCCAACCTGTTCTGGATATGGACCCACGATCTGGCCAACTGGCTGCGACTGCGAGCCTGGACCTGGTGGCGCTGATCGGCATCGCCCATGGATAGGCCTCTGTTCAGTGAGCATTGGTACCGAGTAAAGTCGCTGCGTCCCAAACTTCGCCCCCACACCAGACTGCATCGCCACGAATACCGCAAAACTATCTGGTATGTGCTGGAGGACAACTCCAGCGCCCGCTACCACCGATTCAACGCCGCCGCCTACCAGGTGATCGGCCTGATGAACGGTCAGCGCACGGTTCACCAGATATGGGAGGACGTGAACACACTGCTGGGTGATGCTGCCCCGGTACAGGACGACATCATTCACCTGCTGGGGCAACTGCACCAGGCGGACGCGCTGCAGACCGATATCGCACCGGACGTCGAGGAAATGTTCCGCCGGGGCGAACAATATGAGCAACAGCAGCGGCTTGGCCGCATAAAAAACCCGCTGGCGCTGCGGCTCCGCTTGTTTGATCCGGACCGGTTCCTGGACAAAACGCTACCGGCAGTACGGCGCCTGTATTCCCTGCCTTTTCTGCTACTGTGGTGCGCGCTGGTGGCACTCGCCGCCGCGCTGGCCGGCAGTCACTGGGGCGAGCTGATAGACACTGCCAGGAGCGAGGCCCTGACCCCCGCAAACCTGGTATTGCTGGTCTTCATCTATCCGGCCGTCAAACTGGTACACGAGCTGGCGCACGCCTATGCCGCCAAACTGTACCATGGCGAGGTGCACGAGATCGGCATTATGCTGCTGGTTTTCATGCCCGTGCCCTATGTGGACGCCTCCGCGGCCGCAACGTTTCGCGACAAGCGCATGCGCATGCTGGTGGGGGCCGCCGGCATCATGGCCGAGCTGCTGCTCGCGGCGCTGGCACTATGCCTGTGGGTGGTTGTCGAACCCGGCGTTATCAGCAGTATCTGTTTCAATATTGCACTCATCGGCGGCGTTTCCACCGTGTTATTCAACGGGAACCCGCTGTTGCGCTTCGATGGATATTACGTGCTGGCAGACGCCATCGGCATCCCCAACCTGAGCCAGCGCGCCAACCGCTACCTCACTTATCTGGCACAGCACTATTTGCTGGGAATGCAGGCCGCGCGCTCACCGGTAACCGCTCCCGGCGAAGCCCCCTGGTTCCTATTCTATGCCACCGCATCGTTCTGTTATCGCATGACGATCATGGCCCTCATCTGTCTGTTCCTGATCGAAAACCTGTTCATTGTTGGCGTTCTGCTGGCTGTCTGGGCAATATACAATCAGATTTTTCTGCCGCTGCTCAAGCAGCTACGGTTCGTCTTGTTTGATCCCGGTCTGCGTCGCAACCGCTCGCGAGCGGTTCTGGTAAGCACATTGTCCCTGGCTCTTATCGGCGGCCTGATCATGTGGCTTCCCGTGAGTTCCCTCACCCGCTTCGAGGGAGTCATCCGGCCGCCCGAAGAAACCCAGCTGACTGCAGACACGGACGGTTTTGTGGAGATGTTGCTGGCCAACCCCGGAGCGACAGTGACCACGGGGCAGCCGCTGATCCAGCTGGGCAATGTCTTCCACCGCGGGGAAATGGCGGTCAAGCGGGCTCACATGACAGAACTCACCGCCAGGTTCAGGGAGGCGCGGGTTTCAGACCGGGTCAAGACGCGGCTAGTGCAGGAAGAAATCCGTGCTTTGCGGGGCGAGATCGATCGCCTGCAGCAGAAGATCGACGCCCTGCTCATCACCAGCCCGACGACGGGCGTTTTCATCCTGCCCCGGGCGGAAGACCTGCCCGGACAGTATATTCACCAGGGCCAGTTGCTGGGTTATGTCGTCAATAATGAAAAAGCCATCGCCAGGGTGGTTGTCACCCAACAGGACCAGGACAGAATCACCCAGAGACTGGACGCGGTGGAACTGCGCCTGGCCAGCGCCATTGACAACATCCTGCAGGTCCGGCTGGTGCGGGCGGTACCCCAGGCCAGCCACCAGTTACCCAGCAAGGTACTGAGTGTTGAGGGGGGCGGCCCCTTCACACCGGATCCCACCGGGCTCACCGAACTGTCCACCCGCGAGCGCCTGTTCGAATACGAAATCGAGCTGCCCCTGCCTGCCGGACAGGCCATGATCGGCGACCGCGTCTATGTGCGCTTTGACCACGGCAGCGAGTCTCTGTGGACCCAGTTGTCGCGGCGCATACGCCAGCTTTTCCTGAGCAGGCTCAATGTGTAGAGGCATCGCAATGCAGCAGGCCCCGTGGCGGCCTGTCACAAGGGAGCCCGGGCGATGGCAGTGACTACCCTGCGACCGGGCGCCCGCCTGGGCGTCTATCCCCAGCGTCAGGAAGAGCGTTCCAGCGCGTTCGAACGCATCGGTCGCGACTGGCTGGCCCGGCTGGTGCAGGCTGCATCGTGGCGCAAGTACCAGCTCGATCGCGTGACCGGCCAGGTGAACGCCGCCGCGGCCGGACTACAAGCGCTGGACGAGGAAGCCCTGCAGGCACAGGTCAAAGCTATCCGCTACGCCCTGCTACGCGGTGGACTGCAGGACAGCCCGGTATACCGGGCCTTCGCTCTGATCCGTGAGTACGCGCAGCGCCGCCTGCGCATGCGACACTACGACGTGCAGCTGTTTGGTGCCTGGGTGATTGTTAACGGCAACATGGCAGAAATGGCCACCGGCGAAGGCAAGAGCCTCACCGCCACCCTGGCTGCCGCCACCGCCGCCATGGCCGGCATACCGGTGCACATTATCACCACCAACGAGTACCTGGCCCAGCGCGACGCCGACGAAATGCGCCCGCTGTACGATGCCCTGGGGCTGAGCGTGACGGCGGTGGCGGAGAGCATGGACACTACTGCCAAGCGCGCCGCCTACCGCAGCGATATCGTCTATTGCACCAACAAGCAGATTGCTTTCGACTATTTGCGCGACCGGCTTATCTCCGGCAACGAGTCCGGTCGGCTGAGCCAGAAATTCAGCCGGGCCAACCAGCAGCAGCAACTGGTGCTGCGTGGACTGTGTTTTGCCATCGTCGACGAAGCCGACAGCGTATTGATCGACGAGGCCCGCACCCCGCTTATTCTGTCCAAGGAACACCACGATGACAGCCAGCGGCAGATCTATCAGCAGGCGCTCGCTTTTGCTCGCCAGATGCAGGAACCGCGTGACTATCGGCTTTCTCCTCGGGAGCACACCCTGGAACTCACCGACACGGGCAGGGACTGGCTGGCGGGACTAACTGGTGACATGAGCGGCGTGTGGGCGGGACAGCGCCACGCCCGCTTTCTGGTGCACCAGGCATTGTGCGCCCTACACCTGTTTCAGCGCGATGCCCACTATCTGGTGCGAGCCGGAAAGATCGAAATCATCGACCGCCATACCGGCCGCACCATGGCTGACCGCACCTGGCAGCGCGGCCTGCACCAGATGATAGAATGCAAGGAAAACTGCGACATGACCGGGCAGCGCGAGACCCTGGCCAGTATCAGCTACCAGCAGTTTTTTGGACGCTACCTGCGCCTGGGTGGAATGAGCGGCACCCTGCACCCGGCCGCCGCGGAGCTGCGCGCTGTCTACCAGCAGCGGGTCGTTGCCATTCCGCCGCATCGCCCCTGCCAGCGACACGAAACAGACTTTGTGCTGCATCGCCGGGCCTCCGATAAATGGCTCGCTGTTTTTTCGCGGATTGAAAAAGTACACGCCACCGGCCAGCCGGTGCTGGTGGGCACCGGCTCGGTGCACGACTCAGAGCTGCTGGGCTTCTTCCTGGGCAGGCGCGGCCTCGACCACCGCGTGCTCAATGCACGCCAGGACCAGGAGGAAGCCGAAACCATCGCGCTGGCCGGCCAATGCGGACAGATCACCATTGCAACCAGCATGGCCGGCCGCGGCACCGACATCAAACTGGGCCCCGGCGTGGCTGAACTGGGCGGCCTGCATGTCATCAGCACCGAGTGCCACGAGGAATACCGGGTAGACCGGCAATTGCGTGGGCGCTGTGCCCGCCAGGGCGACCCGGGCAGCACCCAGACCCATATTTCCCTGCAGGACAGCCTGATTGCCGACTTTTATGCTCCGGGGCTGCTCCGGTTGCTGGACAATTACCTGGCCCGGGGTATGGTATTGCCACAGTGGCTGCGACGCAGCCTGGCGCGCCTGCCCCAGCGCATGATCAGCAGGCTCTACCGCGCCGACCGCAGGGACCTTATGCGGTTGAACGAAAATCTGGGCAAAATGCTCGCCTATTCAGGAAAGCGGGAGTAAGCCAGTGAGCACAGGCAAAATTACATCGACCCTGGCCGCTGTCGCGCTCGCACTGCTGGCGCCAGCATTTTGCAGTGCGGCAAGGGCGCGGGATATCCCCCCGCTGGACTGCATTGTGGAGCCCGAAATGACCATCGAACTCAGCAGTGCGATCGATGGCGTGGTAGCCACCGTGGCGGTGGACAAAAGCGACCGCATCACCAGGGGACAAGTGCTGGTAACCCTGGAATCCAGCGTGGAGGAAGCGGTTGTGGCACTCGCCCGGGCGCGGGCCGACATGCAAGAGGAGATAGAGGCCAAGCGCATCCAGCGCGACCTGGCCAATAGCAAGAAGGAGCGGGTGCTGGAGTTGTTCCGCAAAAAATCCATACCCGGCTTCGAAAAAGACGAGGTAGTAGCGGAAGCCGCACTGGCGGAACTCGAACTCAAGCGAGCCTACAGCAACCAGAAGCTGGCGGCACTGGAACTCGACCGGGCCAGCGCCGACCTGCAGCTGCGCTCCCTGATCAGCCCTATCGATGGCGTGGTGATAGACCGGTACGTCCACCCGGGAGAATCGGTCAAGGACCGGCCGCTGCTGAAAATTGCAGAAGTAGATCCGATGCGGGTAGAGATCATCGCCTACAGTGAATTGTTCGGGTTGATTGAGACGGGAATGGAAGCGGAGATTATCGTGGAAGGGCCTACCGAAACCCGACATCGGGCCCTGGTGACGGTGGTTGACGGCATAGTAGACGCCGCCAGTGGCACCTTCGGGGTTCGATTGAGCCTGCCCAATACTGATAGCACGGTTGTGGGTGGACTCAAATGCCGGGCCGTGTTCCATTCCAAAGCCACATCGCCGGCCAGGTAGCTTACCCGCGCGCCGGGGCTAAATCGTCAACAAGTGGCTGCATCAATTATTTCTAGCTTTTATTAGATTTAATGTTCGCATTAAGCCCATGGTTGGATTATCGTCATCGCGTGACGTCAAATTACCGGTGGCTGTAAGGGAAACTGCAAACAGCTTCACATATACCGTGGTATGTTGTTGATTTTATTGCGTGTATTTTTATATAACATGCCCGTTGCGTAACCGTTAGGCAACCAGCCGCAGATAATAATCACCCAATAGTGCACTACCAGAAAGGCGGGCAATTCAGAGACCAGGGACATGAACAGACGCGGGCGGGGCGCCCCGAAGCGTGGGGGCCATACCGCACCGAACATAGAAGAACTGGAACCGCGACTACTGCTATCAGCTGATGCGGCCGGTATTCTTGCGCCTGACGTTTCTCTCACCCACCAGGCTGTCACGGATATCCTGGTGGACGAGAACCTGGACCGAATCAACCAGACCCCCACTCCTGCGGACAGTGACAACGAACGCCTGGAACTGGTATTCGTTGACTCTAGCGCCCCTGATTACCACACGCTGGTGGATGACCTGCGCAGCGAGCGCAACGACGGTCGGCGCATTGATGTGGTCGTACTGGACAACGAGCGCGACGGCATCGCGCAGATCACGCAATCTCTGCAGGCCTATGGCGGCGTGGATGCAGTTCATATTATTTCCCATGGCAGCGACGGCGCGATCCGGATTGGAAATTCCGTGCTGGACCATAACAACGTGGATGCGGCCTCGGCTGAGATACAACGCTGGTCCAGGGCATTCAATCGAGATGGTGACCTGCTGATCTACGGTTGCAATCTCGCCGCAAGCGAGATGGGCGAAGCCCTTGTTTGCCGCCTGGCGGAGCTCACCAAAGCAGATGTCGCGGCCTCTGACGATCTCACGGGCAATGCAGCACAAGGCGGCGATTGGGATCTTGAGTACCAGACAGGCGGCGTTGAAGCGGTAACAGCGCCAACCACCTATTTGCAAGACACATGGAACGGTACACTAGCCACCTTTACAGTCACCAATACCGATGACTCAGGTGACGGCTCTCTTCGAAAAGCCATTACAGATGCCAATGCCAACAGTGGACTCGACGATATCGAGTTCAGCATCGACACCGGTGACGCCGGCTACGTCGATCCGACACCCGGGGCCCCGATTAGCGGCGACGAGTATTGGTCGATTCAGCCGTCCACAATTTTACCGGCGATCACCGAAGCAGTGGTGCTGGATGCGACCACGCAAACCACTTTTGCCGGGACGCCCGTTATTGAATTGGACGGCAGCGCGGTAACGGGCGGCGATCAGAACGGTATCACCATCCAAACCAGCGGTGTGACGATCCGCGGATTTGCCATCAATCGATTCCTCGATGACGCCATCGAGATCGACACGCATGGCGGTGGCAATACGATCGTCGGCAATTACCTCGGCACCGACATCACCGGGCAAGTTGCCGGCTATGGCAACCGCTACGGCATAACTGTCAAGAGCGACGGCAATATCATCGGCGGCACGACGGATGCCGACCGCAACGTCATTTCGGGAAACACATCGAATAGCGACAGCTATGGCATCGGTTTTTGGCAGGGCGCCAGCAACAACCAGGTGTACGGGAATTACATCGGTGCGGGTGCCGATGGCACGACGGCAATCGGCAACGAGCAGGGGATTACTTTTAACGGAACGAATAGCGTAAATCAGATCGGTGGCGGTAACGTCGGCGAAGGCAACATCATTGCGTTCAGTGATGTTGCGGGAATCGCTGTTCTCAACAGCTTGGCGGGCGACAACCCATTCCTCGGAAACTCCATCCACAACAACACAGGGCTTGGCATCGATCTTGGCGGAGACGGCGTCACCGCCAACGACGACAATGACTCAGATCCTGGCCCCAACGACCAACAGAATTTTCCACACTTCACTGCGGCGTCACATACCACTGGATCGACAACCGTCAACTTTGACCTGAACACCAGTGCCGCCGGGAACTACCGGATCGACTTCTACACGAATGATGTGGCCGACGGGTCCGGCTATGGTGAAGGTCAAACGGCGGTGCATACGCAGGTCTATGCGCACACTGGCGCAGGAAACGAGTCGTTCGCAGCGGTCTTTGCCACATCGGTCGACGCAGTGATCTCGGCCACGGCAACAAGAGATTTCGGAGGATCATACGGCAGCACCTCCGAATTCGCACAAAACATTGTCGCGGCAGCTCCCCCAAATACCGCACCCTCAGTCACTACCAGTGGTACTGCGCTGGCTTATGTCGAGAATGATGGCGCGGTTACAGTCGATGCCGACCTGACCGTGGCCGATGCTGACAGTACCGATCTGGCCGGAGCCACCGTACAGATCCTCGGTGGTTTTGCCACAGCCGAGGACAGCCTGGCCTTTATATCCCAGGAGGGCATTAGCGGCAGCTACGATGCAGACTCGGGCGTCCTGACACTGACCGGCACCGCTTCAGTGGCCAACTACCAGGCCGCGCTGCGCAGTGTCACCTATCACAATACCAGCGAAGACCCGGACGATGGAGACCGGATCATCCAGTTCCAGGTATCCGATGGCGCGGCGAGTGGCAGCGGCTCCCGCACCGTTACCGTGACTGCGGAAAATGACGCTCCGGTGACTGACACTGGAGGGCCGTACAGTATCGAAGAAGGCGACGATGTCACCATTGATGCCTCGGGAACGATCGACCCCGAAAACGATACGCTGCTCTACCGTTGGGACTTCGACAACGACGGCACCTACGATGCCACCTCGTCTGCAGATACTCACGTTCTCGATTGGGCAACACTGCAAACCTACGGTATCGATGACGACGGTAGCTATACGATTAAGGTTCAAGCGGATGACGGGTTTGGCGGACTGAGCACGGATACCGCGACACTGACGGTTGCCAATACTACGCCGGATTTCACCGTTTCGGGCAGCGCCACCGTACCGGCAGAAGTCCCTTATACACTGAACTTCTCGGCCTTTGATCCCGGCGATGACACTCTCAGCGAATGGACCGTCAACTGGGGCGACGGCACAATCGAAACTTTCGCCAGCACCGCGACTTCGGCCACGCACAGCTATTCAGCCGCTGAGATCGGCCTGACTTACAACATCACCGTTGCGGCCACCGACGAAGACGGGACGTTTACCGATAGCGATCTGTTTGCCGGCGTCTTTGACGGCACCCCAATTCAGATTCAGCAATTCGATGGCAATACTGGCGCAGCCTCGACCTTGACAACCGGCAGCAACTCCGTCGGTGGCGTCTTTGGGCCTGACGGTTTTTTCTATACGGGCGAATTCAACTCACACAGTGTCGTTCGCATCGACCCGTCCAGCGGCAGCAAAACCACGTTGGTTACCGGAGGAACCGGCGGTCTGAAATCGCCTGCGGGAATAGCGTTCAACCAGGACGGCAACCTGATCGTGACGTCCTACCAGTCTGATGAAATCCTTATGTTCGACGGGACGACCGGGGACCACCTGCTGGACTTTGATATCGCCGCCGTGCTGGCCGATACCGGAGTTGCAGTCAAAGGCCCCGAAAGTGCCGTCGTTGGTCCCGATGGATTCTTGTACATGGCCGAGCACCAGGGTGCTCGCGTGCTGCGCTTCGACGCCACGACCGGCGCCTTCATCGATGAAGTGGTCACAGGCTTGGGGAATTTGGAACATCTGGCATTCGGTCCGGGCGGTGATCTGTTCATTGCCGAGTACAGCGGAGGCAGCTCAGCGGTCGTACTTCGATACGACTTTGATACGTCGACCCTGTCGAGCTTCATCACTAGCGGAACCGGCGGGCTAGGTGGCCCGACAGGAATTGCCTTTGGACCCGACGGAAATCTCTACGTCAGCGATTTTAACGCTCAAGCGATCCGCCGTTTTGACGGCAATACCGGAGCGTTCATTGACAACTATGCTACCGGCATCGGCAAGGTCGAGGAACTTGCATGGCGCCCGGATCAACAAGTCACGATCACCAGCAACGGGGCACCGATTGCCGTCGACGATCACAGTTATTCCAACGAACTCAACCGGCACAGCCCCGTTACTCATTTCACCTTTGGCGAGTCCGGTGGAACTAGCGCTGACGACACCGGTTCAGCCAACAACGATGCGACCTATGTTGGCGGCACGCTGGGACAAGCCGGCGGCATTACCGGCAGTGGCGACACGGCAGTCTACCTGGACGGCACCGGCGACTATGTTCAAGTAACTCACCACGCGGATTATCTGCTGAATAACGGCACGATTGGCCTGTGGTTCAACGCCGACTCGCCGGGCGGAGCGCGGCAGGAGTTGTTCAGCAAGGACGCCGTTGGCAATGTCAATGGCGGACATCTGTCGATGTACCTGACATCGGCCGGCAAACTCGAAGTTCGCTATCAGGACATCTCGGCCAACTATTTCGTGTCCTCAGCGACCGGAGTGAGCGGTTCGACCTGGCATCACGCTGCGGTTTCGTTCGGTGACAATGGCTTGAAGCTGTATCTCGATGGCAGTGAAGTTGACACCAATGCGGTCACGAAAGGGCTGGGCACAAGCTCAGGCGGCAGCGGCAACGCCGAAGGCATCGCTATCGGCGCCAGCCGCTACAATACACCAACGAACACCTGGGACGATCTCAGATATTTCTTCCAAGGTTACCTCGACGAATTCTCGATCGTGGGCAGGCAGTTGACTGCTGCCGAGATCGGCGACTTGTATGCGGCCGGAATCAGCGGTGGCACCGGTGGATACGCGGCCGGCGAAAATGGAACGCTGCATATCGATGCAGCCAGCGGCGTGCTGAACAACGACAGCGACCCGGAAAACGGCACCCTGACGGTGGTGGAGGTCAACGGTGCCGGAGGGAGCGTGGGGAGCCAAATCACGCTGGCATCCGGAGCGCTGTTGACGCTCAACGCCGATGGCAGTTTCGACTACGATACCAACAGCGCCTTCGATGGCCTCGCCGCGGGCGATTCGGCCACGGACTCGTTCGATTACACCGTCAGTGATCCGGGCGGTGAAACCGACACCGCGACCGTGACGATCACGATTACCGGTGCCGCCAATACCGCACCCTCAGTCACCAACAGTGGTACTGCGCTGGCTTATGTCGAGAATGATGGCGCGGTTACAGTCGATGCCGGACTGATCGTAACCGATGCTGACAGTATTGACCTGGCCGGAGCCACCGTACAGATCCTCGGTGGTTTTGCCTCGAGTGAGGACAGTCTGGCCTTCGTAGATCAGGGGGGCATTAACGGCAGCTACGATGCAGACTCGGGCGTCCTGACACTGACCGGCACCGCTTCGGTGGCCAACTACCAGGCCGCGCTGCGCAGTGTCACCTACCACAATACCAGCGAAGACCCGGACGAAACTAACCGGGTTATCCAGTTCCAGGCATCCGATGGCACGGCCAGTGGCAGCGACTCCCGTACCATTACGGTAGCGGCGGCAAACGACGCGCCGGTAATGAACAACACGGGCAACTTGGCGCTCACCTCCATTGTCGAAGACGACCTGAACAATAACGGCGATCTCGTTTCCGATATTCTCGCCAGCGATGGCGGGAACCCCGTCACGGATGCCGATGCCGGCGCGCTACAGGGTATCGCCATTACTTCACTGAGCAGCAGCAATGGTACCTGGCAATATAATATTGGCGGCGGTTGGTTTGACGTAGGGAGTGTGTCATTTAGCGAGTCCCTGCTTTTGCGTGACACAGACAGGCTGCGTTTTGTGCCCGACGGCCGGAATGCGGAAACCGCTTTCGTTACATTCTCGGCGTGGGATCAAACCACTGGAACCAGTGGAAACAAGGTCGATACAGAGGTCTATGAGGCCACCGGCGCCTATAGCTTCGAATTGGAAACAGCATCTGTTGCAGTCGGCGCAGTGAATGATACCCCAACGTTTTTCGCTGCCGGGCCGATGGTGTTCAGCTCATCAAAACTAGTCGACAATTCCGTCACTTTAGCCTTTGACGTCACAAGCGCTGATATGGACGGCGACGGCGACACGGATCTGCTGTCCGCCTCCTTCTCGGGCGACAAGATCGTTTGGTACGAAAACGATGGCAACGAAAACTTCACACAGCATGTTGTAACCAGCAGTGCCAGTGGCGCGATGAGCGTTGTCGCTGCGGATATAGATGCTGACGGCGACGTGGATATCCTGGTCGGTTCAAGCGGCGATAACACCGTCGCCTGGCATGAAAATGACGGTAGCCAAACCTTTAGTCGGCACGTAATAACCTCAACTGCCAATACTGTCAGATCGGTATCGACGACCGATCTCGATGGAGACGGTGACATGGATGTCCTGGTCGCAGCCTTCGGCAGCGACACGATCAGTTGGTTCAAGAACGACGGCAATGAAAACTTTGTCGAATATATTGTTACCGATACCACCGATGGGGCCGCCGATGTCGTAGCGGCCGACATCGATGGCGATGGCGACCTGGATTTGATCTCTGCCTCGCACAAAGACGACACCGTGGCCTGGTATGAAAATGCAGGCAACGAGACATTTACCAAACACGTGATCACTGCGACTGCCGACGGTGTGTTCAGCATAGCCGTCGCTGATATCGATAGTGACGGCGACCAGGATGTCATCTCGGGCTCGTTCCTCGATAATACGATCGCCTGGCACGAAAACGACGGCAGCCAGAACTTCACCAAACGAACTATCGACGCCACCGCCAATGGTACCCACAAGGTCTCAATGGCCGATATTGACGGTGATGGCGATTTGGATGCAATCGCCGCATCTACTAACAACAACACTATCGCCTGGTATGAGAACGACGGTAGCGCGAGTTTTACCAAACGCGTCGTATCGAATACTGCCGGCGGAGTGCGAGCGGCACGTGCAGCGGATATTGATGGCGACGGCGACCTCGATATGGTATTCGCCGCTGGTGGTGACGACACGATCGGCTGGCACGAAAACCAGCGACTCAGCAATACGCTTGACGGCAACCCGACGTTTACTGAAGGCGGTGCGGCGGTCGTCCTGGATGCCAATGTCGCAATCTTCGATGCGGAAATGTCTGCCAGCGACAATTTTGACGGCGCGGGCTTGATCCTGCACCGCAAAGGCGGTGTAAACAGCGATGATCTTTTCTCGGCAACTGGTACGCTGTCACCACTGAGCTTCGGCGATTTTCAGGTAGACGGCGTCACCATCGGCAGCATCGAATTCAATACCGGGGGCACATTGAAGCTGGCCTTCAATGCGAATGCCACCCAGGATCTGGTCAACAAGACCATGCGCCAGATCGCCTATGCCAATGGCAGCGATAGCCCACCGTCCAGTGTGCAGATTGATTGGGTATTTACCGATAACCTTCAGGACTATGATCCCGAAATCGTCGGCACTGCGGCAAACGGCAGCACCACGGTAATCATTAGCGCAATGAATGACGCGCCGACCTTCAATGTCGATGCCGGATTGGTAATGCACTCGATGGGCGTCGACTTTGATAGCGCTACCGATGCCATCCGCCAAAGCGATGGCAAGTATCTGGTAGCCGGCGTAGTCGACGATAGTTCTGCTACATACGCCAGCCTGACACGCTTCAATGTCGACGGATCGATCGACAGCAGCTTTGGTAGCCAGGGGTCGGTCATCACTTCGCTAGACATAGGTGGCTGGTCTTGGTTTGGCGGTGAGGCTCAGGTTGCAGTGCAGGCCGACGGAAAGATCCTGGTCACCACGACGTGGGATAACGGTGGTCAACTGGATACTGTCGTATACCGATACAACGTTGACGGTGCGCTCGACACCAGTTTCGACGGCGACGGTATCGCTCACCTACAATTCTCCGCCAACGATGACGATAGTTTCCTGGGTGTCGATGTCCAGCCGGACGGAAAAATCATTGTTTCCAGCACGAGCTGGATAAATGCCGACCAAAATGTGCTTGTCATGCGACTAAACAACGATGGGGCAGTGGACAACACCTTTGGCGGCAGTGGTCGATTCCAGCAGGTCTACAATGGCGATTTTGGCGCCGAGATGGTAGTGGATGACAACGACCGAATCGTGCTGGCTGGAACAGCATTTGATACTGGTGATTTTTCCACCGATGTGACGGTTCTCCGCCTCGACAAGGACGGCGGTCTCGACAGTGCATTCAATGGATCCGGCAGCCTGCTTGTCGACATGCCGGGAAATTCGGAAGTAGTGGATGTGCTAGTCGATGGCTCGGGGCGCATTCTGATCGCGGGGGCGGCGGATTCTGGCTCGATGGTGATGCGGATCGACGGCGATGGCACGCTCGACACCGGCTTTGGCGACAATGGTATTGCCCTGGTGGATATGGACATCGAGTACGACACTCATAAAGCGTTGACGGTGCAGACAGACGGTAAACTAGTGGTCGCCGGCCGCGTGAATTCCGGCGCGAAGCAAGACGATCTGTCGATTCTTCGCTTGCAGGACGACGGCTCACGAGACATTACGTTTGGAAACGCTGGTCTAGTGCGCGACGACCTGTACAAGGACTCATGGGACAACCCAATTGCGGTGTTTGTCTCGGGAGACGGCACAATCGTCGCGGTCGATAGCATCTATCGCGACGAAGGTGCCATTGTTCTGGCACGCTACAACAACGATGGCACAGCGATCACGCGCGCGGATTCCGCCACCTCTCTCAACGGCAACCCGACCTATATTAAGAAGGGTCCTGCCGTGGTACTCGATGGCAACGTGGAGGTGTTCGACGCCGAACTCTCCGCCACCGACAACTTCGCGGGTGCAGTTCTTACCCTGTCGCGCCATGGCGGCGCCGATGGTGAGGACCTTTATTCCGCAGCGGGCACCCTGGCGGCACTCGTCGAGGGCAATGCCCTGGAGGTGGACAATCAGGTGGTTGGCACTGTCACCACCAACAGTGCGGGCACACTCGCTCTTACCTTCGATGCCAACGCAACCAATGCGCGTATCAACAGCTTGATGCGCCAGATCGCCTACTCCAACGCGAGCGAGGCGCCACCTCCCAGCATACAAATCGACTGGGTGTTTGACGACGGCAACTCCGGTGATCAAGGCAATGGTGGAGCACTCACTGCTGCCGGCAGCACGACAGTCAATATCACAACTGCAAATGACGCCCCCACCGGCAGTGTCACCATCAGCGGCACGCCCACTCAGGGCGAGACACTCACCGCCAGCAACGACCTGGCCGATGCCGATGGTCTGGGCGCCATTACCTACACCTGGAAATCCGGGGCCACCACCCTGGGCAGCGGGGCCACCTACGCCCTCACTGCCAGTGACGTGGGCACCACCGTCTTCGTCGAAGCCAGCTACACCGATGGCGGCGGCACCTTGGAAACCGTGGCCAGCAGCCCGGTCGGGCCGATCACCCATGTGAATGACGCCCCCACCGGCAGTGTCACCATCAGCGGCACGCCCACCCAGGGCGAGACACTCACCGCAGATACCTCCAACATTACTGATAATGACGGCCTTGGGGCCTTCAATTATCAGTGGCAACGCTCCACGGATGGCGGTCTGAGTTGGGCCGCTGTAGGCAGTAACATCAACTATCTGCTTGGTACCAACGATGTGGGTACCTCAATCCGGGTGCAGGTAAGCTACGTCGACGCGCAAGGCACGACAGAAAGTCTAACCAGCAATCCTGTCACTCCTGTGGCCGCTGCCATACCACCTCCAGTAGAGCCACCCGTGGAACCACCGGTGGAGCCGCCGGTGGAACCACCCGTGGAACCACCGGTAGAACCGCCTGTGGAACCACCCGTGGAACCACCTGTGGAACCGCCTGTGGAACCACCCGTGGAGCCACCGGTAGAACCACCCGTGGAACCACCGGTAGAGCCGCCCGTAAGACCACCGGTCGCGCCACCCTTCACCACGCTACCGCCGGGCGAGCCCGATGCGGCACCCGGCGACAACGCTCTTCCAGCACAGGTCGATCCAGGCAGCGGGCCGCCCGCCTCAACTGGCGGCGAGGGCGTTACAGACAGTGCCCGACCCCAGATCACCTCGACGGAGGAATCCTCAGTCGGAAGTCGCTATGATCTGCACCTCAGTGGCAGCACCCCCATCGAGAGGGCAGCAGCGGCAGGCATGGCTGCAGCGGGTATGCCCGAAGATATCGTAGAACTGATTCAGGCAAGTGGCAGCCAGGACGGGTCAGCGCCGGCAGTAGCCGAGGCGGTGAGCCCGCAGGACAATGGCATGGCCCCCACGCCTGCCATCACCAGAGTCGAACTGGAGCTCATTGCCACTGGCATGCAGGCCGCCATGGAGATCCAACATGTCAATGCCGTGTTGAACAGCCACGCGATGTGGCGCGGAATCGATGCCATGAAACAGCAAATGGATTCCTCTGACTCGCTCGGCGATGACTTCGTGGTCGAGGTTGTAAGCACCACGGGCCTGGGTCTCCTGGCTGGAATCGTCGCCTACGCCCTGCGCGGCGGCGCTCTGCTCGCGAGCATGCTGAGCATGATGCCGCTATGGGTCACCTATGACCCCCTGCCGATACTGGCCAAAAAGAAACGCGACAACAAGGATCAAAATATACGGCGCGAGGACCTCGCCACCCACAATGCAAGCGCACCCGAAGATGTCGACGCGCTCTTTGAATAAACCCCTGCCTTCGAGCGGATGGACCAGCATATGAGACTCGGTATTAGCCCGACTGTCAGAGTCAGTTTCGGCCTGCTCATGTTGACGCTGAGCATTCTTTTTGTCGGCGACTGGCTGGGCCTGATCCCAAGAGAGCAATCACTGGAACTGGAGTACAGAAAAAAACTCAGCGAGTCCCTGGCCGTACAGTTTTCCTCCCTGGCGCAATCCGGTGAGTTCAGGGACATTCGCACCACACTGGAAGCACTCGTCTCCCGCAACAAGGACATCGCTTCCGCGGCTTTTCGCTCGTTGGTCGGCGATGAGACGATTGAAGCCGGGGACCACTTCGCCAACTGGCAACTGGGAGAGAAAGGACGGTATTCCACCTACAACCAGGTCGTGGTCCCGATTTTTCGCGGCGAGCAGCGCTGGGGTTCCGTCGAAGTCCGGTTCAGGGACCAAAACAGTGCCTGGCATGCCTTTATCAGCAACAATTCATTTATCACACTCGTGCTCTTTTTCTCCCTGTCAGGATTTTTTCTGTATCTGGTATTCCTGCGCCGCGTTCTGCGCGAGTTGGACCCCAGCCGAGTAGTGCCCGAGCGGGTAAAGGCAGCTTTTGATTCACTGGCTGAAGGCGTACTGATCCTGGACGAGGAAGGCCGTATCGTTCTTGCAAATACCTCGTTTTCCGGTCGTGCCTCGATCGCATCTGCCAGCCTGGTCGGCACTCACGTGAATGACCTGAACTGGAGCGTCTACCAGTCCGAGACACTGGTACGGGTCGAAGAACTACCCTGGTCACGCGTACTGGATGCTGGAAAGAAAGTGACCGGAAAAAGATTAACACTCCACAGAAACTCGAGCCACGAGCGTTCCTATAACATAAACTGTACCCCGATTCATGACGACAACAAGAAGATCAGAGGCGTCATCAGCACGTTTGACGACATCACTGAGCTGGAAAGAAAAAACGAAACACTCAACAAGACTCTGAGTGAACTCAAGCAATCACAGGCAGATGTCGATCTTAAGAACCGGGAGCTGCAGCAACTGGCAACGCGGGATCCATTGACCAATTGTCTCAATCGCAGAGCTTTCAATGAACTATACGGTCCGCTGTTTGACCAGGCGAATACAGACGGCAGCGCCCTGGTATGCATCATGGTCGATATCGACCATTTCAAGCGTATCAATGATAACTACGGCCACGCCGTTGGCGACAAGGTCATCAAGTTCGTGGCCGAGGTACTTCGCAAACAGATCCGGCGCGATGATTTGCTGGGGCGCTACGGCGGTGAGGAGTTCTGCGTGGTACTGGCGGGGTCGTCGACTGACCAGGCGTGCGTGGCGGCAGAGCGGATGAGAAAGGAAATTACCTCCGGCAACCCCAGCCTGTTTACCTCTGCCTTACGGGTAACCGCCAGCTTCGGTATTGCATCCATCGGGCAGGAGTCCGGCAACAAGGATGAACTGGTTAACAAGGCGGACAGGGCCCTGTATCTTGCAAAGGAGAGTGGCCGCAACAAGGTCATGGTATGGGGTAGTGAGCCAGGCCCAATAGACGGCGCCGCGACAGGCGGAGACGGCGAAAAAATACAGAAAGTCGCCACAACTCCACTGCGGGAACAAGACTTAATCAGCTCGGACGAACGTATCAGGCAGCTGGAACAAATAGCACAGGAGCAGGCCGAGCAGTTTGACCGCTATGTCGCCTATGACCCGCTCACGCAACTACCTGTCAGGAACCTCTTCATCGATCGGGTCGAACAAGCTCTGTTGCGGGCAAAGCGCGAGCGCCAGATACTTGCAGTTCTGTCACTGAGGCTGCAGAACCTGCGGCGGGTTTACGACACACTGGGATATGAAAGCGGCGAGGAATTACTGCGTGTGGCTGCCGACCGCCTGGTAAATGTGCTGAGACGTTCAGACACGATTTCCCTGCTGTCTTCTACAGGCGACGAAACGACCGTATCCAAGCTGAATGAGGGTGAATTTGGCCTGCTCCTCCCCGCAGTCAAGGACAGTGAGTCCATCACGTGGATCGTGAAACGGATTTTCGAGGTCTTACAGGAACCCCTGTATATCGACGAGCACAATATCACCATCACCGGCAATGTTGGCATCGGTGTGTATCCCACTGATGGCTCCGATGCGATAACCTTGATCAAACACGCCAGCGTTTCCAGGTTTTACGCCGAGCAGCTGCAGGGAAGCAACAACGTCGAGTACTTCTCCGAGCAGGTCAACCGGATATCGCGCGAGCAGTTACTTCTCGAAAGCGAGATGTCCACAGCTATCGATAACGAGGAATTCGAGGTCCTGTACCAGCCCAAAATTGCGCTGCAGACAGGCCAGATCACCGGGTTCGAAGCACTGTTGCGCTGGAACCACGTAACGAGAGGCCTGCTCACGCCCAACGAATTTATCAACATCGCCGAAAGAACCCGGCTGATAAACCTGATCGGCGACTGGGTGCTGAGAAAATCCTGTATCAATGCCGTCGAATTGAGCAAACTCTGTTCTCGCAGTCTCTCGATAGCGGTAAACCTGTCCCCGGTGCAGTTTTCACAACCGGACTTGCCGGAGCGTATTCTGGCTATTGTGCAGGAAACCGGTTTGCCTCCCGATAAACTGGAGCTCGAACTCACAGAAAGCTGCCTGATGGAGAATCTCGACACCACGTTCAAATCGCTGAAAAAACTCCAGTCCAGTGGCATCAACATTTCCATTGATGACTTCGGCACAGGTTATTCCGGCCTGAGTTATCTGCGCACCCTGCCGATCAACATACTGAAGATCGATCGCTGCTTTGTCGCCGACATCAATGCCGGGGAGCACGACAAGGCCATCGTGACGGCCATTGTCGGGATGGCCAGGGCGCTGGAGTTGAAGGTGATCGCCGAGGGCGTGGAAACCCGGGAGCAGCTGCATATCCTGGCTGATATAAGCTGTGATGAAGCGCAGGGATACCTTTTTAGCAAGCCGGTCAATGCGGAGAGGGCCAGGGGCCTGCTGCTTGGTACCGAACCGCTGGAAAATCTGGACTGAGTGTTTCCCGGACAGTTCAGTCTGGTACTGCACTCCAGTCTGGCATGCGGGAGCCCGTCGGACTCAGGGGTCCGACAGGTTCCTGAAAGAAGTACGAATTATCAAACGTTTTGCCGACACTGCGCTGTGTCGGCAATACCTGACTGAACTACGAGAAGGGGCCATTAGCCCGTGGCAATCTCGGTTATCACCTTCGACCTGGACAACACCCTGTGGGACGTCGAACCCGCACTGCTGCGCGCCGAGCAGGCCCAGCGGGACTGGCTGCTGCGGTTCCGGCCGGGCACTATCGAGGCTTACGACCACGCGGCACTGTGGGAATTCAAGCAGTCCGTGTGGCGGCGCCACCCGCACCTGCTGCATCACGTGAGCAACATGCGGATCCAGATGCTGTACGAGCTGCAAGTGGCGGCGGGTTATTCCGAGGGGCGGGCGCGCAGCGGGGCGCGCGAGGCTTTCGCCGCTTTTCTGGCCGAGCGGCACAAGGTCCAATTGTACGAGGAGGCGCTGGGCGTGCTGGGGGAGCTGGCGAGCCGCTATAAACTGGGCGCCCTGACCAATGGCAACGCCGATATCTACAAGACCGACGCCGCGGAGCATTTTGATTTCGCCTTGCTGGCGGAGGAAATCGGCGCCAGCAAACCGCACCCGGACATGTTCCGGGCCGCCGTGCGCTGCGCCGGTGTCGCGCCCGGGCAGATGATCCACGTGGGCGACAGCCCGGAACACGATATCCGGGGCGCGCGCGAGGTCGGCATGCGCACGGTATGGATGAATACACAGCGCGAGGCGTGGCCGGGGGGCGCCCCGGCGGATCGGGAAATCGACAACCTCAGGCAGCTACCCGAGGCAGTGGCGAGTATCGATCGAGCGCAGTGAGCTAGATCGCCTCTTCGCCCGTCTCGCCGGTGCGAATACGGATCACCTGCTCCAGCGGCGACACGAAGATCTTTCCATCACCGATCTTGCCGGTATTGGCCGACTGGATGATGGTCTCGATGGTGGCCTCGACCTGCTCATCGCCCACGGCAATTTCCAGCTTGGCCTTGGGCAGGAAATCCACCACGTACTCGGCGCCGCGGTACAGTTCAGTGTGGCCGCGCTGGCGGCCAAAACCCTTCACCTCTGTCACGGTGATGCCCTGCACCCCGATTTCCGACAATGCCGCGCGCACATCATCCATTTTGAACGGCTTGATAATGGCGGTAACCAGTTTCATTCCCGATGTTCTCCAAGTTGTGTGAACCCATCATTATGGGACGCGCGCCGAGAATGGCAAGCGCGCCCCTTATTTGGTGGTAAATTCAGGGTAGGCCTCCATGCCGCACTCGGCCAGGTCCACCCCCTCGTACTCGTCTTCATAGCTCACCCGGATTCCCATGGTCACCCTGAGTACAGCCCAGACAAGCAGGCTGGCCGCAAACACCCACACAAAGATGGTCAGGGCGCCGACGAGCTGGCCGCTGAAAGAGGCGCCACCGTCATCGGTGCGGGGATTGGTCACCGGCACCAGCAGCAGGCCCAGTAAACCGACCACCCCGTGCACCGAAATCGCACCCACCGGATCGTCGATGCGCAGCCGGTCCAGGACGACAATGGCCAACACCACCAGCATACCTCCGAGACCGCCAAACGCGGTAGCCTGCAGTGCGCTGGGGGTGGAGGGCTCGGCGGTGATCGCCACCAAGCCCGCCAGGGCACCGTTGAGGGCCATGGTGAGATCCGCCTTGCCAAACAGCGCGCGCGCCACCACCAGGGCGGCAATGAGGCCGCCGGCGGCGGCCGCGTTGGTGTTCATAAACACGATTGCCACCGTGTTGGCGCTCTCCACGCTGGCCGTAGCCAGCACTGAGCCGCCGTTGAAACCAAACCAGCCCATCCACAAAATAAAGGTGCCGAGCGTGGCCAGCGGCAGATTGGAGCCGGGAATGGCGTTGATCGTTCCGTTCGCGCTGTATTTGCCCTGGCGCGGCCCGAGCAGCAGGACACCCGCGAGCGCCGCGGCCGCGCCGGCCATATGTACGATGCCGGAGCCGGCAAAGTCGGAAAATCCCAGATCCGCCAGCGAGTACAGACCGAATACGGCCTCGCCGCCCCAGGTCCAAGACCCCTCCAGTGGATAGATGAACCCGGTCATGACCACGGCAAAGGCCAGGAACGCCCACAGCTTCATGCGCTCGGCCACCGCGCCGGACACGATGGACATCGCGGTGGCGACAAACACCACCTGAAAAAAGAAATCCGCCGAGGGCGCGTAGCCGGCCGGCTGTTCCGCCCCGGCCACGCCGTCGGCGGTGATACCCGCCAGCATGGCGAAGCCCAGTTCCGGATACATGATGGCGTAGCCCACTGCCATGTACATGGTACAGGCGACCGCGTAGAGGGAAATGTTCTTGAGCAGGATTTCCGTGGTGTTCTTGGAGCGGACCAGGCCGGCCTCAAGCATGGCAAAGCCCGCGGCCATCCACATCACCAGCGCCCCACAGATCAGGAAGTAGAACGTGTCCAGAGCGTACTGCAGCGCAAAGTTGTCAATTTCCATCACAGATCCCTACTGATTGAAATAACCGCGGTGTCGTCTGCCCAGTCGGTGCCGAACACGTCCGCATCGTGCAGGTCGGTGCCGACATAGGCCAGGGCGATATCCACACCGGCCCACGACCAGGTCAGGGACATCCGATAGTCGATGTAGGCGTCCTCGTCCGAGGACAGGAACCCGCCGCCTCGTTCCAGCAGGTTGTAGCCCGCGTGCAGGCCGAGGGAAAGCGTGTCCGTCAGCGGGACACTGTAGTCGCCGGACAGGTACCAGAATTCATCGGTTGCAGCGTAGTAGTCATCCGAGTAGGCGACACCGAGGCTCAGTTCCTGCCAGGATACGTTGACATAAACCTCCTGGTAGTCGCCCTTTTCACCGTTGTCGCCCGGGTAGTCATAATAGATGTAACCCACGTCGACACCGAAGTCCGTCGCGCCGACGGAACCGGCCCAGCCGGCGTAGTAGTCCAGTTCCAGGCTGCCGTCATAGCCATCGTTGCTGTCGAAATCCACACTGGAGCCCCAGGTGCCGACATAGAAGCCGGGAGAGAACTCCAACTCGAACCCGCCCTGGATAGCCGCCGACTCGTCGGACTGGGAAATGCCGCGGAAGCGGTAGTCCGAGGTCAGGGCGATGCTGCCACTGACCGCGATCCCGTCGCCGGCCGCAGCCGGCGCGGGGCCGCCGACACACAGGACGGCCGTGCTCAGGGTGGCGGGAAGTAATTTGCTGATCCACATGGGCTGTGTCTCCGTCAATGGGTTGGCGCGTTGCGGGCAAGGTACTGCGCTTACTCGCCGGAGCTGGCGTGAGAGGCAAACGCTCCCGTGCCGGCTCTGTACGGGGAAACTTTTCTGCATAGCGCGTGCCACAATATATATTTTTTCTGTTTATCATTTAGTTAGGAGTTAATCCGACAGTCGAGAGCACGATTTGGTGGCCGCCGGGATGCTCTCTGAACGCACTGTATTGGTGCGTAGCACCAATACAGTGCACCGTGCTGTGCTGTGCGACCCGGGGGAAATGCTCTAGAATCTTCCCTCAAATACTGGCATTGACGATGGTGATAACCATGGCGACCCGGCCCCCCCCACCGTGGGATCTTTTCGAGCAGCTAAACCAGATGGTCGGCGGCAGCGGCCTCAAGAGCGAGGTCGACAAGGGGGTGCGCGCACTGACCCAGTCCGCTCTGGCCCGGCTGGACCTGGTGAGCCGCGAGGAATTCGACGCACAGACCGAGGTGCTGCGGCGCACGCGCGAACGGGTCGACGAGCTGGAGACGGAACTGGCGGAACTGACCCGCGAACTGGAGTCGCTGCCGCCACAGAACTGACAGCGAAGGCGACAAACCGCATACACCGGCTCAGGGAAGAGCGATGGACCTATCGGTGGTTTACAGCAGGGCGCTGGCGGGAATCGAGGCGCCGCTGGTGCGGGTGGAGACACACCTGTCCAACGGCCTCCCGGCATTTAATATCGTGGGCCTGCCGGAAACGGCGGTACGCGAGAGCAAGGACCGCGTGCGCAGCGCCCTGCTCAACTCCCATTTCACGTTCCCCGACCGGCGTATCACGGTCAATCTGGCGCCGGCCGATCTGCCCAAGGAGGGCGGCGGCTTCGACCTCCCCATCGCCCTGGGGATCCTGACCGCCTCGGGCCAGGTACCGGCCGACCAACTGGCCCGGCACGAATTTCTCGGGGAGCTCGCCCTGGACGGCAGCCTGCGCGCGACCCCCGGCGTGATCCCGGCCGCGCGTTGCGCCCGGGCCGGGCAGCGCGCCCTGGTGCTGGCCGCCGAGAGCGCCGCCCTGGCGGCACTGGTGCCGGGTAGCGCAGTCCTTCCCGCCCCCGACCTGCTCACCCTGTGCGCACACCTCAACGGCTCGCGGCCCATCGACCCGGCGCAGCCGGGCTCCACTGACGCTCGCCATCGCTACCCCGACCTGGGCGACGTGGCGGGACAACAGGGCGCGCGGCGCGCCCTGGAGATCGCCGCCAGCGGCGGTCATAACCTCCTGCTCAGCGGTCCGCCGGGCACCGGCAAGACGCTGCTGGCCAGCCGGCTGCCGGGCATCCTGCCGCCGCCCTCTGCGGAGGAGGCGCTGACCGCGCTGGCGCTGCGCAACCTGCACGGCCAGAACGACTGCAGCACGTACTTACAGCGCCCCTTCCGCAATCCCCACCACAGCGCCAGCCCGGCGGCGCTGGTCGGGGGCGGCGGCCGGCCGCGGCCCGGCGAGATCTCCCTGGCGCACGGCGGGGTGCTGTTTCTCGACGAGTTCCCCGAGTTCAGCCGCCACTGCCTGGAGGTCCTGCGCGAGCCGCTGGAATCCGGCCAGGTCACCCTGTCCCGCGCCCGCCACAAAATCACCTATCCGGCCCGCTTTCAACTGGTGGCCGCCATGAACCCCTGTCCCTGCGGCTATCTGGGCGATACCGAGCGCGCCTGTCGCTGCACGCCGGACCAGATCCAGCGCTACCGCGCGCGGCTGTCCGGACCGCTGCTCGATCGCATCGACCTGTGCGTGGCCGTGCAGCGCCTGCCCGCGCGTACACTGCTGAGCGCACAGTGCCGCGGCGAGGATTCGGACACCGTGCGCCAGCGAGTGCGGCGCAGCCGCGAGCGGCAGCAGCAGCGCCAGGGTTGCGCCAATGCACAACTGCCGCCCGACCTGCTGGCCCGCACCTGTGCACTGGACGAGGCGGTAAACGAATACCTCATAGCGGCCGCTACGCGCATGCACCTGTCGGGCCGGGCCCTGCACCGCACCCTGCGGGTGGCGCGCACCATCGCCGACCTGGCCGGTGCCGAGAACCTGGATACCGCGCATATCGGCGAGGCCCTGGCCTATCGCAGCAGCGACCAGGTCTAGACATAATGGCCCGCCCTGAGGGTCGGCCCTTACGTCTGGAGCCTGTCACCAAAACGGATTCTTCACTGTTACTTTGTAGCGGAACAACGGACAATACGCAGCCTTCGAAGCGCAGCGTCGTCCCGCAGGCCCCATGTTCGAAATCACAGCGTATCAATGACCCAGCTCAATCCCCGTCAGCGCGAGGCCGTGCGCTACATCGACGGCCCGCTGCTGGTGCTGGCCGGCGCCGGCAGCGGCAAGACCAGCGTCATCACCGAGAAAATCGCCTATCTGGTGCACTCCTGCGGCATCCGGGCCGACCGCATCGCCGCGGTGACCTTTACCAAAAAAGCCGCGCGCGAAATGCAGGGGCGCGTGGGCCGACTGCTGCGCGGACAGTCTGCGGAGGGTCTGACGGTGAGCACCTTTCACCAACTCGGACTCAAAATCATCCGCTCCGAATGCGGGGCGCTGGGACTGAAATCGGGCTTCTCCATTTTCGACAGCGAGGATTCGCGCACCCTGATCCGCGACCTGCTGATCCAGGAGCACGGCGCCGCTGGCGACCAGGCCGCCGCTGTCGCGCAGCGCATCTCCCACTGGAAAAACGACCGGCTACTGCCGGAGCAGGCGCTCGCCGGCGCCACGCGCCCCGCCGAGGTGCTGTGCGCCCAGACCTACCTGCGCTACAAGCGCGCGCTGCGTGCCTACAACGCGCTGGATTTCGACGATCTGATACTGCTGCCCACGCTGCTCTTTGAACACCATGCCGACATTCTGGAAAAGCGGCAGCATCGCATCCACTACCTGCTGGTGGATGAGTACCAGGACACCAATGCCGGCCAGTATCTACTGGTAAAACAATTGATCGGCCTGCGCGGTGGTTTGACCGTGGTGGGCGACGACGACCAGTCGATTTACGCCTGGCGCGGCGCGCGGCCGGAAAACCTGGCGCAACTGCAGGCGGATTACCCGGGGCTGAAGGTCGTGGTACTGGAACAGAACTACCGCTCTACCGCGCGTATCCTGAAAGCCGCCAACGCACTGATTGCCAACAACGCCCACGTGTTCGACAAACAGTTGTGGAGCGAGCTAGGCTACGGCGAACCACTGCGGGTTATCCGCTGCGCCGACGAGCAGTGTGAGGCCGACCAGGTGGTAGCGGAAATCCTCGACCACCAACTGCGCCGGCGCACACGCCTGGGCGACTACGCCGTCCTGTACCGCGGCAACCACCAGTCGCGGCTCATCGAGCTGGCGCTGCAGCGGCAACAGGTGCCCTACCATCTCAGCGGCGGCACCTCGTTCTTTGCCCGCAACGAGGTGAAGGACATCATGGCCTACCTGCGACTGCTGATCAACGAAAACGACGACAACGCCTTCCTGCGCATCGCCAATGTGCCGCGGCGCAAGCTGGGCACCGCTACGCTGGAGGCGCTGGGCGAGGTCGCCAATCGCGCACACTGCAGCCTGAGCAGCGCCTGTACCCGCGCCGGCCCCGACCAGTTGCCCGAGTCGGGACTGCGGCGCCTGCGCGAATTCCGCGACTGGATGGACGGTGTGCGCCGCGCCTGCGCCGGGGAACCGGGTGTGTCCGCGATCCGCCGGATGGTCCGCGACATGGCTTACGAGCAGTGGCTCAACCAGCTCAGCTCCAGTGAGGAGGTGGCGCAGCGGCGCATGGGCAACGTGCATTTTCTCATCGACAGCCTGCAGCGCGTGATGCGCGAAGAGCAGGTGGCTTTGGACGAGGCCATCTCGCGGCTGGTACTGCGCGATTTGATGGAACAGCGCGATGAGGAGGACGCCGGCCCCGACCAGGTGCAGCTGATGACCCTGCATGCGGCCAAGGGCCTGGAATTTCCCCACGTGTATATCGTCGGCATGGAGGAGAACCTGCTGCCCCATCGCAGCGCCGTGGAGTCCGGCAGTATCGAGGAAGAGCGGCGCCTGGCCTATGTCGGTATCACGCGCGCGCGACAGACCCTGTGCATGACTCTGGCCGCCCGGCGGCGCCAGTTTGGCGAGGCCGTCAACTGCGAACCGAGCCGCTTCCTGGCGGAACTGCCGCAGGACGATCTGCAGTGGCAGGGCGGCGACGCGGATACCGCCGCAGCCAATGCCGCGCGCGGCCAGCAGACGCTGGCGGGACTGAAGGAGTTATTTAGCTGATATCGCGATGGCGCCGCGCGGGCTGCGGCGTGGCGTCGCCCGGCGTGGACGCGCCCGGCGTGGAGTCGCCCGGCGTGGAGTCGCCCGGCGTGGATGCGCCCGGCGTGGATGCGCCCGCCAGACCGAGCCGCGACTTGAGTCGCTCGCGGATGCCCTGCACGATGGCGTAAAACCCGGGAATAAAAAAGGTTCCCACCAGCAGCGCCGCCAGCATGCCGCCAAATACCGGGATACCCAGGGAGCGCTGGCCGAGCGCCCCCACGCCGCTGGCCAGCACCAGCGGCAGGATGCCGAGGATAAACGACAGGGCCGTCATGCACACCGCGCGAAAGCGCAGGCGCCCCGCCTCGCGCGCCGCCTCGCGGATACCCAGCCCCCCCTGTTCGCGCCGATGCCGCGCAAATTCCACGATCAATATGGCGTTTTTCGCCGCCAGGCCGATCAGCAGCACCACCCCGATCTGGGCGTACAGGTTCAGCGCGGTACCCGACAGCAACAGCGCCACAATGGCCCCACCCACGGCCATCGGTACCACCAGGATAATGGCGATGGGGATGGACCAGCTCTCGTACTGGGCCACCAGAAACAGGTAGACGAACATCAGCGCCAGGCCGTAGGCCAGCAGCGCCGTGTTGCCCGCCTCCCTTTCCTGGAAAGCCATGCCGGTCCACTCGACTCGATAGCCGTCCGGCAGCGTGGCGGCGGCCAGCCGCTCGAACGCGTCCATCGCCTCACCGGAACTGTAGCCCGGCGCGGCAGATGCCTGCACGCTGGCGGCCCGGTACAGGTTGTAGCGCTGCACCATCTGCGGGCCCAGCACCGACCGGGTGGTGACCAGGGTACTGAGCGGCACCATCTCGCCGCCGGCGGATTTCAGGTAGAAGTGATCCAGATCAGACAGGTCCGCCCGGTAGGGCGCATCGGCCTGCATGATCACGCGGTAGGTCTGGCCGAACTTGTCGAAATCATTGATGTACAGCGAGCCCATCTGCGCCTGCAAGGTGGTGAAAATCTCGTCCAGCGACACCCCCAGGTTCTTCGCCTTGATCCGATCGACATCGATGAAGTACTGCGGCACATTGGCGCGATAGGTGCTGAATACCCCCTGCAGTGCCGGGTTCTGGTTGCCGTCGACAATGAGGTTGTTCAGTACCGCCGCCAGTTGCGCCGGCGGTCGCGCAAGGGTGTCCTGCAGCATCAGTTCCAGGCCGCCCACGGCGCCCATGCCGGGGACCGCCGGCGGCGCGATGGCAAACACCTGCGCCTCGGGCACCCTGGAAAATGCCAGCGCATTGATGCGGCGCGTCACGTTGAACACCTGGTTTTCCCTGCCGTGGCGCTCGTCCCAGGGCCGCAACACCACAAACAGCGTACCGCCGTTACTGGCCATGGCCCCGGTCAGCACCGAGTAGCCGGTGACCGAGTTGACGCTCTGCACCGCCGGATCGGCCCGCAGCAGTGCCGCCATCTTGTCCATCGCGGCCTTGGTGCGCGTCAGGGATGAGGCATCGGGCAGCTGCACGTTGACCATCATCACGCCCTTGTCTTCATCCGGCACGAAACCCGTCGGGGTCTGCAGCAGCCCGAAGGCCAGCGCGGCCATCCACACCAGGAAGATCGCACCGACCAGCAGAAGCTTGCGCAGCACCCACTGCACCCCGGTGTCGTAAAGGCCGGTCACTTTGCCAAAACCGGACAGGAACTTGCGGTACCACCAGGCCTCGCGCGGCTCACCGGACCTGAGCAGCATGCCGCACAGGGCGGGACTCAGGGTGAGCGCGTTGACCGAGGAAAAGACCACGGCCACGCAGATGGTCACTGCAAACTGGCGATACATTTCACCGGTGATACCCGGCAGCAGGGCCACCGGCAAAAATACCGCCAGCAGCACCAGGGTGGTGGCGACGATCGGTCCGCCCACTTCGCGCATGGTCACCAGTGCCGCGTCTGCCGGTGCCAGGTCCGGGTCCGCCCGCAGGTGCCGGTCGCAGTTCTCGACCACCAGAATCGCGTCGTCCACCACGATGCCGATCGCCAGGATCAGGCCGAACAGCGTGACAGTATTGATCGACATGCCCGCCAACAGCAGTACCGCGAAGGTGGCGATCAGCGACACCGGAATCGCCACGCTCGGCACCAGCGTGGTGCGCCAGCTCCCGAGGAACAAAAAACTGATGGCAATGACCAGCGCCACCGCGGCCAGCAGGGCGCCGACCACCTGCTGTACCGCGGCCGCAATATAGTGTGTGGTATCGTAGTGCGCGGCGTAGTCCAGCCCGGGCGGAAACTGCCGGGACAGCTCCGCCAGCATGGCATCGGCCGCCTCCCCGGCCGCCAGGGCGTTGGCGTCCGCCAGCAGAAACAGGGCGACACTGACCGCGGGCCTGCCGTCCACTTCGCCGAAGAAACTGTAACTGGACTGCCCCAGTTCCACCCGGGCCACATCGCGCAGATAAATCGCCGAGCCGTCGGGTCGCGCGCGCAGCACGATCTTCTCGAACTCCTTCACATCGTGCAGCCGCCCCCTGGTCTGCAGTGTGTACTCCGTCTGCAGCGCCCCCTCGTAGGGCGGCGCGCCAATCTTGCCGGCGGCCACCTGCACATTCTGCTCGCGCAGCGCGCTGCTGATATCCCGCACCGACAGCCCCAGGTTGGCCATGCGGTCCGGATTCAGCCACAGGCGCATGGAGTAGTCCGCCTGGCCCAGGATATCTGCGGAGGAAATACCCGCCACCCGCCCCAGGGCGCTCTGCACATTGATCTTCACGTAGTTGGAGATGAACTTGTAGTCCAGCGAACCATCGGGGGAGCTGAAGCTGACGATCTTGAGGATATCCGGCGAGCGCTCGTCGATGGTGAGCCCCCTGGCCGTTACTTCAGTCGGCAGCGCCGGCTCCGCCAGCTTGACGCGATTTTGCACCCGCACCAGCGCCATGTCCGGATCGGTGCCGATCTTGAAGGTCACACTGAGACTGTAGCTGCCGTCGTTACCGCTCTTGGAGGACATGTAGATCATGTCCTCCACGCCGTTCACCGCGTTTTCCACCGGCACCGCCACCGTGGTTTCCACCACCTCGGCCGAGGCGCCCGGGTAGACTGCGCGCACCACGATGTTGGGCGGTGCGATGGCCGGGTATTCGGTGACCGGCAACAAAAAAATGGACAGACCGCCGATCAGCGTCATGACGATGGCGATGACCAGCGCAAACTTCGGGCGGCGAATGAAAAATGCGCTGAACACGGGGCGGCTCTACTGCTCGGCAGCCGGCGGGGACTGCACCTCGACTGGCATGCCGGGGCGCACCTGCTGCAGGCCCCGCACGATCACCCGGTCGCCCTCATCCAGGCCGGCCTTCACCACCACCTGGTCTTCGCGCCGTTCGCCCAGCTCCACGCCGCGGCGCACGACCTTGTTGCCGCCGTCCACGATCAGCACGAAACTGCCGCGCTGGTCGGCCTGCACGGCGGCCTGCGGCACGAACAGCGCCTGCAGCGGCGTGGTGCCGGTGAGGATGACCCGCACATACTGGCCCGGCACCAGGTTGGAATGCGGGTTGGGGATGCGTGCCCGCGCCTCGATGGTACCCGTCACCCGATCCACCCGGTTGGCGAAAAAGTCGATGCTGCCCGTCTCGGGATAGGCCACACCGTTGGCCAGTTCCAGCCTGACGACTATATTGCGCAGCTCATCGACATTCAGCTCCCTGTCCATGCGGCCCGCCAGTGCCGCCACGTAGGTGGCCTCACTGACCTGGAACAGGGCCTCGATCGGATCGATGCTGACCAGGGTGGTGAGCGTGCCGCTATTGGGGCCCACCAGGTCGCCCGGACTCACCGCACTGGAGCCGATGCGGCCGCTGATGGGCGCGGTGATGGTGGTGTAGCCCAGGTTGACCTCGGCGCTGGTGATCTCGGCCTCGGCTGCGGCAATGCGGGCGTCGGCATCGAGCTTCTTGGCGCTCAGGTCGTCCATCTGCGCCTGGGAGATCGCGCCTTTGGCCAGCAGTTCGACGGCGCGCTTGTAGTTGCGCTCGGCGTTGGCCTGATTGGCGGCGGCCGCCGCCCGTTCCGCCCTGGCCCGGGCGAGCTTTGCCGCGTACTCGGATGCATCGATGGTGTAGAGCACCGCGCCCGCCTCGACCCGGTCGCCCTCGTGGAACTCGCGGCTCTGCACATAGCCCGTCACCCGCGCCTGGATGGCGACATCTTCCTGCGCCTGCAGGCGGCCGACGTAGCGTGATTTGGGCTGGTAGGGGCCCTGCACGACCTCGGCCACCACCACCTTTGCCGTGCGCGGCGGCGGCGGCTCCTCGGCGCAGGCCCCCAACAGCACGAGAAGCCCCGCTAGGTACACGAATCTGATCACCCCGTTCTCCTGTTTTCCGGCACCGCACTGTGGCGTTGCGCGCCCGGCGACATCCCGCGCAACGTCGCTGCCGGCATGCCCGATAACGCGGGGGCAGGCTCTCCATGCCTCTCGCGACAGGGCCTGCCCCGCTTTATCGGGTATACCACCTGCGCGGCCCGATACATCCTGTACATAAAAAAAGCCACGGAGCGTTTGCCCCATGGCCTCTGCGGCTTGGTGCGGTCGGTCTACTGGCTGTGGGACACCATGAAATCGACCGCCGCGTGGATTTCCTGCTCGGAGCACCTCATGCAACCGCCTTTGGCGATCATGCCGGTGCCGGCGACGCCGTTGACACCGCTGCTGTACAGGGCTTCTTTGCCCTTGGCAATCCGGTCGGCCCAGGCCGCGATGTCGCCCATCAGCGGCGCGCCCCCGGCGCCAGTGGCGTGGCAGGCCATGCAGGCACTGTTGTATACATCTTCGCCCGAGCGCGCCGCGCTGCCGCCCGTGGACGCCGCCGCGCCACCGCAACTGTCATCCCCCTGCAGGCACACCTCGCCCACCGGTTTGATGCGCTCCTCGATGGTCGCGCGCTGTTTATCGCTCAATTCGACGGCACCCACACCCAGTGCCAGAAGCATACCCGCACACCCCAAAGCAATTCGTTTGATCACACTGTCGTCCTCGGTTACTTGCCGCGCGCATTATAGCCACTAATGCGCCCGTGCGGAAACTCGCGGCGCCGACATCCGGGAGCGACCGAGGCGATCCCCCTTGACGCGGCAAAAGATAGGAGCGCCGCGGCCGCTGCAACACCGGCTACTCTAAAAAAACCAGCCGATCTGCGCGAACAGCGAGGGCCCCACCGCCAGGTTCAGGTCGTCGATACCACTTTTCAGGCCCCCGTACTCGGTGCCCGCCGGGCCGAGCGGGGCACTCAGCGCCGCCAGCAGCTGCCAGTTCTGGCCCGCGTCCCAGCGCAGCACCAACTGCGCCAGGGCGGAGCCGTCGCCCAGGTTGACGAACAGGTTCGGTGTGATGCTCAGCAGCGGGTTCAGTTCCAGCAGCAGCGAGCCGGCCAGGTAGTGGCGCCCCAGGGTAAACAGCTCGCCCCTGGCCAGGCGCTGCAACAGCGCGCTGTCGCGCTGAAGTGCCGAGAGCGCGTACTGGGACTGGCGCAGGCCGAATCCGTTAAAGAAATACTCGACCACACCGCTGACGTTGTGTCCGCCCCACGCCCAGGAGTAAGACCAGTTGGCCACCGCGCTGGCCACCCACTCCTCACGGGTGTGCGTCACGGTGATATCGCCGCGCAGGATGGCCTCCCCCATGTTCAGGGCGCCGCCGGCACCGAGCACGGTCTCGTCGAAATGCCGTGCCAGCAGCAGGTCGTACTCGCGCTGCAGGCCGAAGCCGTGAAACTTGAGCGCGGTGGAACTGGCCGCGGCGCTGAGCTCGCCTGCCGCATCGCGGCGCGCTACCTGCACCAACTGCCAGTCGCTGCCGCTGTCCAGCAGGTACTGGCCGTAGAGCATGTCGTCGCCCAGCTTATACTGCGTGTCGACGGCCGCCGGATCGAAGGGGTTGAAAATATCCATGGGGCTGTAAATCAGACCGTTGCCCCAGGACAGCGCCTGCCGGCCGAAGCGCAGGACGGTTTTATTCCCCGCATATTCCACGTACAGGCGATCCAGGCGCTGCGCCATCTGGTGGGAGCCCCCGCTGTCCAGCGTGTCGGTCAGGTCCCACCAGCGGCGCCGGTCGTCAGGCAGCGCCGCTGCCGTGTGGAACAGACCCGGTAGTGGCGGCGGCAAAGCGGTCCCGTCGCGCCACTGGCCGAGCACCTGATAGTGCGCGACGGCGCCAAGGCCCTCGCGGCGCGCCGCCAGGCGCAGCCGCAAATCCGCGCCCCCATCCAGAGCGCGGGAGCCCGCAGACTCTCGCAGCAGGCTGTCACCGGGGTAGCTGCTGGCCGTGGCGCGCAGCTTGAGATGGCCGCCGTCGAAGCCGGGCACGGCGGCGTGCAGCGGTGCGCCCAGCAGCGCCAAGAGCAGGCAGCACAGCGAGCAGCGCATCGCGCCTAGGCGCCCATGGCGCGCGGCTGCTGCGGCTCATCGGCGACGATCATGCCGTCGCGCATTTTGATCAGGCGCCCGGCGTAGGCCATGACCCGCGCGTCGTGCGTGGAGATGACAAAAGTGATGCCGCGCTCGGCGTTGAGGGTGACAAACAGGTCCATCAACTGGGCGGCGCTGCTGGAGTCCAGGTTGGCGGTGGGCTCGTCCGCCAGTACCAGGGCGGGTTTGCTGGCGATGGCGCGCGCCACCGCCACGCGCTGCTGCTGGCCGCCGGACAACTGCGCCGGGCGGCGCCGCTCCAGACCGGCCATGCCCACCTCGGCCAGTACCTGGTCGGCCACCTGGCGGCGCCGCGCCGCCGGCACGCCCTGCACCTGCATCACGAACTCCACGTTCTCGCGCGCCGACAGCACCGGGATCAGGTTGAAGGCCTGGAACACGAAGCCGATGTGGTGCAGGCGCATATCCGCCTGCGCACTCCTGGACAGGTTGTCCACGCGCCGCCCGCCGACGGTGATGGCGCCGCTGTCGGGCGAATCCAGGGCACCCACGGCATTGAGCAGGGTGGTCTTGCCGGAACCCGAGGGGCCGGACAGGCAGACGAATTCCCCTTCGTCTATGTCGAGGCAGACGCGGTCCAGGGCGGTGATCACCTCATCACCCTGGCGGAAGGTCTTGCACAGGTTGTGACAGGATATGCTGCTCATCGTGCCGTTTCCTCGCAGGTTAGGTCAGGTCGTGTTCAGCGCCCTGACCGGATCGAGCCGGGCCGCGCGCCAGGCGGGCAGCAGGCTGGCCAGCAGGCCCAGGGTGACCACCACGCCGGTCGACATGAGCATATCGCGCAGCGCCAGCACCGGGTACAGGGTATTGCCCATGCCCATCATCTCCATGCCCAGGGCCACGCCGGAGATGTCGATGCCCGACTCCAGCGGCACGATGCTCAGCAGTGCCAGCAGGTTGCCCGCCGCCAGGCCCAGGACCAGCAGGAACAGGCTCTCCAGCAGAATCTGCGCCAGGATCAGACGCGGCCGCATACCCAGCGCCTGCATCAGGCCGATTTCCCGGATGCGCTCGAACACCGCCATCACCAGGGTGTTGATCAGCCCGAAAGACAGCGCCAGAAAAATCACCACCATGAAGACCAGGGAAAAGCCGTCCTGCACCCCCAGCATGGTGTCCAGGAAGGGGTCCAGTTCGGTCCACGACACCACCTCCAGATCCGCCCCGGCAGCGGCCGCGATGCGCGGGTACCAGGCGGCCACGTGGCGGTAATCCCCCGCGCTCGCCGCGACTTCCGATACGGCACCGCCCATGCCCAGCATGTCCTGCACCACGCTGCGCCCGGCGTAGAGGAAGCGCTCCTCGGTGCCCGACAGCCGCGCCCGGTAGATGCCGACGACCCGGGCGCCGCGATCCGCCACGTTGTTGTGCGGGTCCTGCGACATGATCACGACGCGCTTGCCCAGGCCCGTCTCCAGGCGGCGCGCCAGGCTCGCGCCCAGCACCAGGCCGCGATCGTCGGCGCCGGACAGAAAGCGGCCCGCCACCAGCTCCTGCGGCAGCGACCCCAGGGGCGCCTCGGCTTGCGGATCGACACCCAGCAGCGTCACGCCGCGGCTGCCGCGCTCGCTGGCAAGCACCGCCGGCACCCGCACCCGGGCGGCCCAGGCCACCACCGGCGGCTGCTGCAATGCCTGCAGCAGGGCGCCCGAGGGCGGCGCCATACTGTTCACCACGCTGGGGTCGCGGCGGTAGTCGCGCTGGTGGATCTGTACTTCCCCCGGCAGGGTGTGCAGGCCGTTGCGCACCATCTCGTCGGTCATGCCGCGCATCACGGCCGCCATGAAAATCATCGCCCACACCCCCAGGCCAATCGCCAGCAGCATGATCAGGGTGCGCCGGTAGTTGCGCCACAAGTTGCGCCAGGCCAGGATCGCCAGGACCGGTACGACGCGGCGCATCAGGCCGCCCTCATCGCCGCGACCGGCCGCAGGCGCAGCAGCCGCAGCGCCGGGTAGAGAGCCGCCAGCATGGCACCCACAAACACCGTCGCCGGCCCCCAACACAGTGACAGCAGGCTGACCCGGGGGTACATGCGCGCAGGGAGATGGAAACGCGCCGCCATGTCATCCATGCCCGGGTAGGTGAAGCCGACGTGGCCCAGGTAAGCGGTGAGCAGGGCCCCCAGCGCAATGCCCAGGACCAGGCCCAACAGCCCCAGCAAGCCGGTTTCCATCGCCACCAGCCGGGCCAGGCGCGATGGCCGCATACCCAGTGCCAGCATCACGCCGAATTCGCGGGTGCGCTCCAGCACCGACATCAGCTGGGTATTGAGCACGCTGAAGGCCACCAGCACAATCAGCACGGCGTACATAAACCAGGCGCTGGCCATGTCCGAGGTAATGGCCTGGCGCAGACCCGGCTGCAGCGTCTCCCAGTCGAGCACCACCAGCGACTCGCCGGCCGGCAGTGCGGCGCGCAGTGCCGCGACCGCCGCATCGACTTGATCCAGATGGTGCACGCGCAACACGATGGCGTGGCCGCGATCGCCCATGGCAAACACCCGCTGAAACCAGCCCAGTGGCACCTGCGCCAGGTTGCGGTCCACATCGTCCATGCCGCTGTGCACAATACCCACCACTGTGGCCACCGCCGCGGCAAAGGAGCCGTCGCGCGCGCTGCCCAGGAAGGTGACTTCATCGCCCGGCCCCACCTTGAGGTTGCGCGCCAGCAGGGAGCCCAGCACGATCTCGTGCGCATCGGACGCGCGCAGGTAGCGCCCCTGGCTGATCATGTCCGGCAGGGTCGACACCCGCGGCTCGTAGTGCGGCTGTACTGCGGTGAGGAGAACCCCGAAGGAGCGCTCTTCGCTGGAGGCCAGGGCAAAGGCCTCGGCCCGGGCCGCGGCGCTGTCCACCACCGGCACCTCGCGCAGACGCTGCGCCAGCAACGCCGCATCCGGCACGCTCTGGCGCATGCGCTGGTCCTGCAAATAGCCGCGATGCTGGATCTGGATATGGCCGGTAAACGCACTCAGCGTGCCGTCGATCATCATCTGGTAAGAGCCCAGTTGCAGGGAGATCAAAAACACCAGCAGGACATTGCAGAACACCATGGCGCCCACCGTCAGCCAGGTGCGCCGGCGGTGGCGCCACAGATTGCGCCAGGCCAACAGCCAGGTGACATTCACTGGCGCGGGTTGCGCAGGCTGGACAGGGTGAACAGGTTGGCCGGCAGGTCCAGGTCGAAGTCGACCTGCGTGGTGCGCACCTCGGTCCACTCCCCCGGCGCGTCCTCCCGGCCCATGCGCAATACGGTGGCCACCGCGCGGCCGGACAACTGGCCCACTTCCAGCGCGCGCAGGGTCTTCACCAACACGTTGTCCTGGTCCCAGAACTCCTGGCGCAGCAGCACCCAGTCGTCGCGAATCTGCAGTACCTCCCTGCCCCACACCACCGGCGCGTCCTCGTGCGGCACACACTGGATAACGTACACCCGGTGCCCGTCGCGCTCGCGCTGCTCCAGCAGGGTGTGGTCGTACTGGTCGATCAGGGCGGTGTCCTTGCTGATATCCTTGTTGGAAAAGTCGCTGCCCATCCAGTTCTGGCTCATCATGGAGGACGGCACCTTGATCACCCGGTTGATGCTGGGGGTATAGGTCCACATGTTGCCGTCCACCGTCAGCGTGCCGCTGCCGGCGTCTTTTTTCGGTTCGATCACCCGCACCAGAGTCTGTTTGTCGCCCTCGGTCCAGGCCCGCATGCGCATGCGCCGCTCCCAGTCGGGCCGGTGAATGATCATGGTCATCTGCGCGTAGGACGACTGCCCGCGATAGTGGTCCATGGCGCGGCGGATAATCTCCGCCGCATCCGGGCCGGCTGCCGTTGCACTGTGCACCCACAGCAGCGCGCACCCGATGAGAATGTTTTTCCACATGGGCATGCCCCTCCGTCTTGCCCGGCAGTGTATACAATAAGTCCACGCGGTTACATGGATTGGCTTTCCTGCCTGCGTAGCGAGGGATGCGGTGGCTCGTGCTCTTCGCGACACGCCAAACAGCGCACAGCCATGTGCAGGCTCGGGTGGCGACGTCCTGTCGCCACACGGTCCCGGCGAGCACGAGCCACCGCGTCCCTGTTCTTTCCATCGCCCATCTGCAGTGCTTGTACCGGACAGTTCAGGCAATCGAGCTGCAACGGGATCAGCCATTTTTCTGGCGGCGACGCGCTACACTGAACCCTCGGCCAGACATGTTAAGATACCGGCGTTGCGGCAACCGGAGAGACCCATGAGCACTAGCCTTCGCAAAACGATCCTGCAGCGCTGCCTGGCAGTCGGCTGCGCCGCGCTGCTGGCCGCCTGCGCCAGCGGTCCCTCCAAACCCGTGGTGGACTATAAGAGCGACTACGACTTCACCGCGGTCAAGACCTTCGCCTTTTATCCGGCATCGGGTGAAGTGTCCGGCGACAACCCGCTGCAAGTTAGCGATATGCAGCGCGAGCGCATCGACCGGGCGCTGGCCTATGCGCTGCAGAACAAGGGTATGCAACAGGTCGCTGACGGCAGTGCGGCAGACCTGCTGGTCAGTTGGCACCTGGTCACGCAGAACAAGACCGACGTGCGCACCTATGACGCGCCCGGTTTCGGTGTCAGCTTCGGCTACGGCCGCTACGGCCGCTACGGCATGTACAACTGCTGGAACTGCATGTCGATGGGCACCGAGGTCTCGGTACAGAACTACACCCAGGGCACCTTCATCGTGGATCTCATCGACCCGGACCTGCAGCGCTCCGTGTGGCGCGGGACCATTCAGTCGCGCCTCGACGCCAAGCACGGGGAAGAACAGTCCAAGTACAACGCGGCGGCCACCGCGATGTTCGCCGCGTTTCCACCCTGAACAACAGGCAGGACCTGCGGGCAGCAGCGCGCTGCGCGGCTGGTGGTCCCGCTCTGTAGGTACAGGCCCTAAACCACAGTTTTTTTTGGCAGTAATGCCAAAACGTGATCAATCTGACTCCCTGGAAAACCGCAGCGCAAGTCCTCGGCATCGACACACAAGCACTGCGTTTTCTGCTATCTATATGATTTATATAGAGATAACACTTAATCCACACAAAATCTCTGTTTATTAAAAAGCCTTCAGCGACTGCCTGATGCGCCTTGTCATCCTGCGGGGGGAGCGTTGCGGGACATCAGTCGTTGGTTTAAGTTCCGGCTAATGACCGGCCACACTGGCTGGCGATAATTATTTTTCAGGCCTACGCCTGGCCTATAACACTCCACAGGGGAATGCTCATGTTGCGTAAAACACCTATAGCTGTATCGGTTGCAGGCGCCATCGGTGCAATGACTTTTGGCGCCCTGCCAGCGGCCGCTCAGGAAGAGCGGCTGGTCCTGGAAGAAGTGTACGTCACCGGCTCGAGGATTGCCCGGGACGGCTTCGAATACGCCAGCCCGGTGGATGTGTTCACCGCCGAGGACCTGGCCGCATCCGGGGTCAAGAGCGTCGATGAATTCCTGATGCGCATCCCGGCTTTCACCGGCGCCCAGCTCGGCGCCAGCACCAACAACGGCAACACTGGTACCGGCGCCAAGATGGTTGATTTGCGCGGCCTGGGCAACAAGCGCACCCTGGTGCTGATCGACGGCCGGCGCCAGGTGGGCAGCTTTATCGGCGATTCCTCCGACGTGGGCGCGGTGGACCTCAACGGTATTCCCATGTCGATGATCGAGCGCATCGAGGTGCTCAAGGACGGCGCCTCCACCGCCTACGGTACCGACGCCATCGCCGGGGTGGTCAATCTGATCCTGAAAAAACGGGTCGAGGGCATCGAAGTCATCGGTGACATGGGCTACAACGCCGACGAGTGGGACGGCAAGAACGAGTCCATCGCCGTGGTAATGGGCACCGCCAACGACAAGGGCGGCATCACCTTTGGCATGGAGTACAACAAGCAGGACGAAGTCAAGCAGGGCGCGCGCAGCTTTTCCAGGGACCCGCTGTGGCCCGTGCTGCAGCCCGACGGCAGCTTCAAGGCGGAGGCCCAGGGTTCACCCAACAGCCGCAAGATCCGCACCAGCGGCTTCAGCGACGCCAGCAAGGCGCTGCTGCCGGAGGGCGCCAACGATTTCATCGTGGACGCCGACACCGGCCAGGTGCGCCCCTTCACCGGCAGCGACACCTACAACTATGCCCCCAGCAACGCCCTGATCACCCCCACCGAGCGCTGGCACATCTCGGCGCTGGGCGACCAGGAGATCTTCAGTTTCACCGGCGGCTCAGTGCGCATCTACGGCGAGGGCATGTACACCTCCCGCAAAACTGCCCAGCGCCTGGCTCCGGACGCCTCTTTCGCGGTGACGCCCGACTTTAACGGCAAGTGGAACGATACCGTACCGGCCAACAACCCCTTCAACCCCTTTGGCGACAACCCGGACAACCCCTACGGTATCAGCGGCGAAGATGTGCGCGTCAACCGGCGCTTCGAGGAGTCCGGCGGGCGCATCTACGCCCAGGACGGCGATACCTTCCGCATGGTACTGGGTTTCGACGGCGACTACCGGGGCGTGAACTGGGACCTGTCCTACGTCTACGCCACGGACGAGGTGGTCACGGAGAACCGCAACCTGGGCCGCTTCGACCGCTGGGAGACCGCGGTGGACCCGCTGTTGTGCGCCGCCGATGCGGCCTGTGCCGCGGCCACCGGGCCGGCCAACGCCATCGACCCCTTCGGCGACTACGGCAGCATCAGTGCCGCCGAGATGACCTACCTGTCGGCCGGCGGCCTCAAGGACGTCTACGAGAACCGCCTGACCAGCCTGTCGCTGGACCTGGACGGCGAGTTTCTGCAACTGCCGGGCGGCCCCATCGGCTGGGCCGCGGGCTACCAGACGCGCAGCGAATCGGCGGACTTCAAGCCGGACGAGTTCCTGGCCAGCGGCCTGACCACCAGCGGCTCCCAGGACCCCCTGAGCGCCTCCTTCCGGGTGGACGAGGTCTATGCCGAATTCCTGCTGCCGGTGCTGGCCGACGTAACGCTGGCCAAATCGCTGACCGTGGAGGCGTCCATGCGCTACTCGGACTACAACACCGACGCCGGCAGCACCGATAACTACCGCGCCGGTTTCGACTGGGAGATCGACGACTCCTGGCGCGTGCGTTCGGTTTACTCCACCGGCTTCCGCGCGCCCAATATCGTGGAGATCGTCGGGGCACAGACCACCAACTTCCCGATCGTGGAGTTTCCCTGCGAGTTTGCCGATCGCCGCGACGACATCAACGACGCCACCCGCGCCAACTGTGCCGCCGCCGGCGTGCCGCCAGACCTGGAGCTCGGCTTCCAGTGGCAGTCCGCCTATAACCAGCAGGCGGCCACTGACCTGCAGCCGGAGGAGTCGGAGTCCTTCTCCGTCGGTTTGGTCTGGTCACCCGCCAACTGGCCGGACTTGCGCGCCAGCGTGGACTACTGGGATATACAGGTGGACGACGTCATCGGCATGCCGGACTTCAACGGCCTGATCCGCACCTGTCTGGCCGCCGAAGACCAGTCCACCGAGTTTGCCTGCAGCTTCTTCCTCAACGGCACCGGGGTGTTCGAGGACGACATCGTGCCGGACGACGCCACGGCGCAGCTGGCCAACCTGGGCAAGCTGGAAACCAACGGTATCGACTACTCGCTCGACTACGTCACCGCAGTGAGCTGGGGTGCCATCAACACCTTCGAGGCCTCGCTGCACGGCACCTGGACGGACTCCTACAAGGAGACCTTCCCCGGGTCCGGCACCCGCGAACTGGTGGGCACGGCCGGCGCCGATGACGGCGCCAACGTGTACCCGGAAAACCGCGTCAACGTCCGCCTGGGCATACGCGGCCAGAACTGGAACGCCGGCTGGACCATGCGCTGGATCGACGAGAGCAAGGACCTGCTGCGCCCGGCGAACATCACCGATGACGCCGTGGCCGAAGACATCCTGTATCACGATATCACCGCCGCCTATACGTTCCAGAACATTACCCTGAGCGCGGGTATCGACAACCTGACCGACGAGGAACCGCCCCGGTTCCACAGCGCGTTCAACGCCAATACCGCCCCCGGCACCTACGATACCTACGGTATCCGCAGCTGGGTCCGCATCATCCTCAGCCTCTGAGGCCCGGCGAGTCAGCCGCACAAAAAAGCCAGCGCAACCACCCGCTGGCTTTTTTATGTGCAGGATGTACGGTATACCCGATAAAGCGGGGCAGGCCCTGTCGCGGGAGGCATGCAGAGCGTGCCCTGCGTTAAGGCATTTACCGGACAGGTTGCTGCCGGGAGTCTCCATGCAATACCTCATTTTACTACTGCTGTTACCCCCGCTGCTGGCCGGTGCCGCCGGGGCGGGCGCCACCACCACGGCAGCGCGCTTGCGCGCCTGCGCCGCCATCGGGGAAGCCGACCGGAGACTGCAGTGCTACGACGGCGTGGCCGCGGCCCTGGCGCCGCCCGGCCCCGCGCAGAATGACCCCACAGCCCTGCCGCCGTCGGCCGCCACCGTGCAGGACAGTGGCCCTGCGGCCGACTTTGGCAGGGAACACTGGCAGGGCGAGCGCGAGACCGACCGTATTACAGCCCGGGTGAACGCGGTGAGCAGGGATGCCGCCGGCAAGCTGGTGGTCGGCCTGGACAACGGCCAGGTATGGCGCCAGCTCAAGGCAGAGACAGTGCGTATCGCGATAGACGACCGCGTCGTGATTGAGCGCGGGATGCTCGCTTCCTTCTTTTTCCGGGTAAACGACAGCAGCCGCAAGATCAAGTTCACCCGGGTGCGTTGAGCCACCCCCGGGCCTGGCCGCGACAGATAATCCGCCGTCACGCCCTCTATACTGGGTGTGATGAATGATCGAAAAATTGCCGCCAACGCCACTCTGCGACAGCGCCGCGACCGGCAGCTCGTGCAGCGCATACTGGCCGGGGACGAGGCGGCGCTGCGCGGCTTCATGCGCGAGTACTTTCCGCGCCTGTACCGCTACACCCGGCACCGCCTGCGCAATGCCAGCGATGTGGAGGATGTGGTACAGGTGACGCTGACGCAGGCCGCGCGGCGCCTGGAGACCTATCGCGGCGAAGCCACCCTGTTGACCTGGCTGATCCAGATCTGCCGCCACGAGATCGCCCGGCAGTGCCGCCAGAACCAGCGGGAAGCGGATCTGATGGCGCCGTTTCTGGACGACGACGTACTGCGCTCAGTGGTGGAATCCGTGGCAACCGACAGCACCCCGGAGTCCGACAACCGGCGCATACAGCTCATCGGCCTGGTGCAGTTCACCCTGGACCAACTGCCGGAGCACTACGCCGCAGCGCTGGAGCTGAAATACATCGAGGGCTGCAACTCAAAGGAGATCGCACAGCGGCTGCGGATCAGCGACGAGGCCACACAATCTCTGCTGGCCCGGGCGCGGCGGGCGTTTCGGGAGGTGTGCGGTGTCGCACTGCGCACCGCCATGTGAGGTAATAGCAATGGACAGACAGAGGCAGACAGAGCGCGAGGAGCAGGACATCGCCCGCTTGCTGCGTATCGCGGGAAAGCGCGAGGAACTGCCGACGACTCTGCAACAGCGCTGGGAAACGCAGTTTCGCGCCGAGCTCAATAACGTACTGGACAGGCGCAGACAGAGGCGCCGCAGGTTCATCCTGGGTGTTTGCGCCAGCGCCGCCAGCGCCGTGCTGGCCCTGGGTATCTTGCTGCAGCGGCCCGCGCCGGCGCCGCTGCAGATACAGGTAAGCCAACTGCGCGGCGAGCATGCACTGCGCCAACCCGACGGCAGCGCGACGCCACTGCGCCCGCAACAGCAGTTGGCGCCGGACAGCGTAGTGGAAACCGGCGCTGACGGCCACGTCGCACTCACCTACGGCCACTACGACCTGCGGCTCAATCGGGCCACACAGGTGGCGCTGCAGGCCGATCGCATCCGCCTGCTGGCGGGAGAGATTTACGTCAGCGGCCAACCGGACAGGCCGGGGCCGGGAGCGCTGCGCATCGACACCGTTCACGGCGTCATCCGCGACATCGGCACCCAGTTCCTGGTCACCGTGCTGGCACAGCGCACCGTGACCACGGTGCGCCGCGGCGCCCTGCTGATCAGCAGCGGCACTGCCGAGTTGCGCGCGGCGGCGCAACCGGGCAGCGCGCAGCGGGTCGTCATCGAGCCGCAGGGCCACCTGCTGGAAACGCAGACGACTCCCAGCGGCCCCGACTGGCGCTGGATATACGACAGCAGCCCCGGCTTTACCCTGGAGGGCCGCAGCGCCTACGATTTCCTGCAGTGGTCGGTGACCGAGAGCGGTCTGCGCCTGGAATTTGCCACGCAGTCGGCGGAGATCCACGCACGCACCACTGTGCTGCACGGCGATATCGCCCGACTGGACCCGGAACAGGCGGTGGACCCGGTGCTGGCCGCCACCGACCTGAGCGCCCGGCGCACCGCCGACAACCGCCTGCTGGTTTCTCTGGCCGACCGATCGTAACGATCGTCAAAACGACAGGGTAATACCGACCGAGGGCACCCGCCCAAGCAGCGTCTCGGTATCCGGTAGCAGCCGGTAGCCACCGGGCACTTCTTCCACGTCGAAATCCACGCCGGCCTGGTTGTGGCGGTCGGTGAGGTTGCTGATATCGGCATAGACCTGCCATCGGGTACGGCCAATGACCCAGGACTTGCGCGCGCTGACATCCAGCGAATAGTAGTTGCGCAGCTCGGTGTTGTTGAGAAAAGAGGCGAGCGACAGACTGTTCGGCCGGTCCTCGGCGACAAACGCCGGTGGCGCGGTACTGCGCCATCCCGAGTGCCAGGTCAGCGCCAGCGACAGGCTGAAACTGCCGCGCCGCCAGGCCAGGCCGGCATTGACCGTGTGGGTCTGCGACCAGCGCCGGTCGACCCACTGCCCGGCCAGCCGGTCCTGTGCGTTCATGTAGCTGTAGCGCAGTTGCGCGGCCAGCGACGGCGCAATCCGCCAGCCGCCGTCCACATCCAGACCCCGCACCACCGCTCGCTCGGGGTACAGCCCCACCCGGTCCGGCTCCATCTCGGGCAGCAGGACGAAGGGGTTGAACACGTTCTCGAAGCGGCCTTTCTGCGCCCCGTAGCGCTTGTAGTACACCTCGGCGACCAGCTCCAGCGCTGCGCCGCGCCACTCGACACCGGCGATTACCTGATCGGCATGCTGCGGCGCGAAGAAACGGGTAATGCCGTCGAGCACCTGCAACTCCTGTATTCCCTCGGGCTGGTAAAAGCGCCCCAGGCTCAGGCGCGCCACAGTGTCGTCGCTGATATCCCAGGTGAGCCCCAGGCGGGGAGCCAACTGCTGGTCGACGCCGCCCTGCAAGCGGTAATCCTGAAAATCCCAGCGCAGGCTGGGCTGCAAGCGCAGGCGCGCGGCCGGTGACCAGTCGGCCTGCAGGTAGGCGCCGCCGGACCATCCGTCGGGCCGCACCGCGATGTCGCGCTCGACGTGGCGCTGCGTACCCAGGATATCCGCCAGCAGCCCCCGGTCGATGCGGCTGCGGTGCCGGTAATCCCCCCGGTTGTACTGCGCCTGCCAGCCGAACTCCAGCGCGGTGACCCCGCGCAGGGCCGTCCAGTCGTTGCGCAGGGCCAGGCGCTGCACCTGCTGCCGGTGGCGCAGGAAACCGCCCTTGGGTTCATCCTCACTGTGCTCGAGCTGCTTGCTGCGTTCAAAATCCAGCCACGACAGGGTGAACCGGGTGTGCAGCGCGCTGCGCGGCTGCGCCTCCAGCGCGGCCCAGGTGTAGCGGGTATCGATGTTCGACGCGGCGCGTTCTTCCTCGTCGCTGAATACGATATCGTCCCTGGCGTACGCCGCGCCCAGGGCCAGCCGCGCGGTGTCGGAGAGCGCCACGGCCATACGCGCCGAGGCGTCGGCGTACCGCGGGTCGCCCGAGGCGGATTTAATATAGTCGGCCAGGTCAGTCAAATCGCCCTGGCGGACCGACAGCAGCCAGTGCGCCGGGCGCTGCTTGCCAAACTGTCCGCGGGTATGCACGAAGTTGGCGAAAGATGATACCCCCACGTCCGTGCTGTACTCGTCGTCATACTGCCACTGGTTGCGAATGTCCATCACGCCGCTCATGCGATTGCCATAGCGCGACGGAAAACCGCCGGTATAGAGATCGAGGGACTCGATCGTGCGGTAGTCGATACCGCTGTAAGCGCTGTGGTAGTCCGCCAGGTGAAACGGCTCCAGCAACTCGACCCCGTCCTGCATCACCAGCAGTTCGTCCATCAGTCCGCCGCGGATCTGCGGCTTGGCCGACACACCGACAGATGAAACACCCGGCAGACGCAGTGTCACGCGCATGGCATCCGAGGCGGCGGCAGGCACCGCCGACATCTGCGCCGCGCTGAACACGTGGCGGCTGAGCGCCTGCCCGACTGCGGGAAAGCGATGCAGGGTGCCGGTGACGATAACCGTTTCCAGCACCGGTTCGACAGGTTCGGGATCGGCCGCAGCGGGGTGCTCGGCCGCGGGCGTGGCGCGGGTGATCACCCAGACACCGTCCCGTTCCTGCAGTGCCAGACCCAGGCCACCCAGCACCCGCCGCAGGGCATCCAGGTCAATGCGCTCCACCGGCACACGCTGCCGGCCGTGCACCAGGGCACTGCTGTAGACAATCGCGTGCCCCTGGCGCTGCAGCTCTGCAATCAGCTCAACCAGCGGAATCTGCCTTTCCTGTGCCCGCGCCAGCAGCGCACAGGCCACCAGCGGCAACGCGACAAGCAACCTGTTCATTGCATGAAGGTAGGACCGGGAGGCGCTGCCGTCAACGCCGACATTGGGCGCGGCACATCGCGCGCCATGCGCCGCCACACCCCAGCCCGGCCGTCATGGACTCGCCGCCGCGAGACGGGTATGATGCGCGTCCCCGCACCGCCCGTAGCTCAGCTGGATAGAGCGCTGCCCTCCGGAGGCAGAGGTCAGAGGTTCGAATCCTCTCGGGCGGGCCATTAAATCAATAAGTTACGCGCCTTTGGCACCTTGCTGCCATAGACGCCACTTTTTACACCATTCTCAACACCGTAAGCGCACGGCTAACCGCGTCCTATCCAAGAACTGATCCACCGCGCACCCTGTCATCCTCACCCTGACAGGAGTACCCAGATGCCCAGAATAGATGATTCCTCACTCACCGAACGCCAGCAATACTGGCTCAAACACCTGCGCGCCCACGATGCTTCGGGCCGGGCCACCATCGACTGTGCCCGCGAACACGGCATCAAGGCCAAGTCGATGTACTCCGCTCGCAAGGCGCTGGCCGAGAAAGAATTGCCAGTCCCGCAAGAGTTCGCAGCACTCCACCCGTCCCAAATTAAAGTGTACCAGCCCATTTCCTTCTGCCGGATATCGTCGCAGCCCACATAGCTCTCGGGCGTGCCAACCGACATGGGGACAAGACAACTGGCCCGTTCGCCGATGCATGTCACCAGCCCCCAGGCGATTATCGCTCCCCAGTCGTGCCCCACCACCGCGACACGTTCCACGCCGGCGACGTCCAGCAGGGTCACGAGATCGGCGACGACCTCGTCGAGAGCATAGGACTGAATATTCGCAGGCGCTTCCGATTGCGCCATGCCCCGGTTGTCGGCATGCGGGCTCGAGATGCGACTTCCCAAGTGATGCACTCGGCAGATTTGCTAAGGCCACCGCTACTGGAGATAGATCCCGTGGCTGGCAAGCCAGGGGGTGTCCAGCTCCCACACCACCTGGCGCACATCGGCCTGCGCGGAGACCAGGTCCGCGGCGTGAAATTGCAAACGCCCCAGTTCCTTTTGCGCCACCGTCATCTGCTCGGAATCGACACTGACCTCGGCCAGCGCCGGGAACATCACCCGCAGGCCGCGCACGGCGGACATCTGCGCCGAGCGCGGACTGGACATGCGCGCCACGCCATCGTCCAGGGATAGCACCCGGAAAGTGTAGGGGTAGGCCGCGAGCTGCGGATCTGCGGCCAGCAGTTCGTTGAGTTCACCGACGCGAAAATCCAGCGTGCTCAGCCACCAGATGCCACCAGCCAGCGCTAGCACGGCCAGCCCATAGAGGTAGCGCCGGGTGAACGGGTCCAGTTTCCGCGCCTGTACGGGTGCCGTCACATCAGCTCCTACAGCCGCTCGATCAACAGTGCGCTGCCCGCGCCGGCGGCGCCGCTGGCAGCCACCACCCCCAGTCGCCGGCCGCGCCGCTCCAACTCGTCCAGCAGCACGCCGGCCATGATGGCGCCGGTGGCGCCCATGGGGTGACCCAAGGCGATCACGCCGCCGTTGACGTTGAGCTTGTCCGCGGGGATATCCAGGTCGCGCTGGCACTTCACCACGGTGGCGGCAAAGGCCTCGTGCAGTTCGAACAGGTCCACATCGCCCGCCTGTAGTTCCTGCTCGCGCAGCAGCTTTACCGTGGCCGCCACGCACCCGCTCAGTACCTGCAGGGGGTCGTCACTGGCGGTGGCCGCAGCGACAATCCTGGCCCGGGGCTTAACCCGTAAATCCGCCGCCAGCGACTCGTCTCCCAGCAGCAGTACCGCCGCGGCATCGGCCATGGCCGGGGAGTTGCCGGCGGTGTGGATATGCGCGATTGTCTCCAGCTGTGGATAACCTGCCAGCTGCAAAGTATCGACGCCCTTGGCGCCCAGGGCGGCGAAGGCCGGCTGCAACTGCGCCAGTGATGCGGCGGTGGTATCGGCGCGAATACACTCATCCTCGACCACGGTGATGTCCTTGACCGGGTTGTGCACCGGCACAATCGACTTGAAATAGCCCTCGCGCCGCGCAGTCTCGGCCCGCTGCTGGCTCAGCAGGGCGATCGCATCCGCCTGCTCCCGGGTGACACCGTTTAACGCTGCGATCAGGTCGGCGCCGCTGCCCATCATCAGCATATGGCACTGGGCAGCAAACGCCGGGTCGACAAACACACTCGCCTGGTCCGACAGCATGGGCACCCGGGACATCATCTCCACTCCGCCTGCCACGGTGGCGCGCTCCTGTCCGGCGGCAACTTTCAGGGCGGCGATGGCGATGGCATCGATGCTCGAAGAACAAAAGCGATTCACGGTAAGCCCGCCGACCGTGGTCGGCCAGCCGGCGTACAGGGTCGAGGTTTTCGCAATGTTACCGGCCTGGTCACCGTGCTGTGTCACACAGCCCAGCAGCACATCGCCCACCAGGTGCGGGTCGAGGCCGCTGCGTTGCTCCAGGGCGCGATACAGGGCTTTGAGCAGATCGTGCGGGCGCAAGTCGTGCAGGCCGCCGCTGTCCTTGGCCCTGGCCCGTGCGGTGCGGATGGCATCGTAAATGTAGACGCTATTCACTGCCCCACACCCACCACAAAACTGACACAGGTGGTGGTGCTGCCCCCGACATTGAACGTCATCATGTTTTCCGCCTCGGGTACCTGACAGCCGCCAGCGCGCCCCGTCACCTGGCGCGCGCAGTCCAGCACCATGCGCACCCCGGTGGCGCCCACCGGATGTCCCAGGCCGATCAGGCCGCCGCTGGCGTTCACGGGAAAATCCCCGTCGCGGGTAATGCGCCCCTCTTCGATTGCCTTCCAGCTCTCACCGGGCGCAGTCAGGCCGCAGTGGTCGATGGCCATGTACTCCGTCACGGTGAAGCAGTCGTGGGTCTCCAGGCCGTCGAGCTGTGCTGCCCCGGCAAAGCCGGCCCGCTGCGCGGCCTCGGTGAAAACGGCGGCCGCATGCGGAAACACCAGCGGCTGCCCGGCACTGAGCGCCAGCTTGTCTTCCAGCAGCAGCGGCGCCGAGCGATGGCCCCAGCCCTTGATGCGCGGCAGATCCGCCAAAGCGAGCCCGACCCTGGCGGCGTGCTCCCTGGCCGCGGCTTCGCTGGCCAGGATGACGCAGGCAGTGCCGTCGGTAATCTGACCGCAGTCCTGTTTGCGCACCACCCCCTCGATGACAGGGTTGAGCTGGTCATCGCAACTGAAGGCGCCCTCGGCAAACTGCCACTGGCGCGTCTGCGCGTTGGGGTTGTCCCTGGCATTGCCGAAATTGATCTGCGCGATGCGGTTGAGGTGATCGCTGTCGATACCGTAGCGGCGGTCGTATTCGCGGGTGATCCGGTCGAACAGGAAGGGCCAGGGAAAATCGCACTCCTCAGCGGTGGCCTCACGCCCCTGCCACGCGGCCGCCCCCAGGTATTCGGCGCCGGTTTTACCGTTGACATTGCGCATCAGTTCGATGCCCATGACACAGGCGATAGCGTAGTGGCCCGCCTCGATATCGCGCATCGCGGCGAGCACCGCGATGGAACCCGAGGCGCAGGCGGCCTCGTGCCGCGACGTGGGGATAGCGGCCAGTTCCGGATAAACGTGCCCGAAGAAACCGCCGACCAACCCCTGGCGGGCAAACAGTTCACCGGCAAAGTTGCCCACGTGGCCCACTTCGATCTGCGCCGGCTCGATGGCGGCATCCGCCACCGCCTGCTGCAGGCTGTGCTCGAACATATCGTAAAGACCGAGGCCCTCGCGCGCCCAGTTGCGGGCAAAATCGCTGTGGCTGCCGCCCAGTATGTAAATGTCACTGCTGTGCTTCATCGACTTGATCGCTCCACTGTCTTGGCTTGAATGCGCCGGCGCCCTGTCACCACTCCGGCCTGTTTAGATACTTGTATAATTAGACCAAAGTATAGGGGATCGGTTTCCGGCGGGCAAGCAGGTCCGGATCGGGCACGGTATCCCGACAGGCGCGTGCGGGCAGCACGATCTGTCCGTCGCAACTGGCGGTGAGATTGAGCAGGCCCCCGCCGATGCTCAGGGTTTTGCAGACAGGGTAACGCAGCTGTAGTTTTTGGCCAGATTCGGATCGCCGCCGTCAAAGCGGGCCTGGCGCGGCAGGGGACACAACTTGCGCGAACGCAACGGTTCCCCTGCGGCGTCAAGTTGCAGGGCGAGGATATCCGCAGGCGCAGTGCCCGATTCCACCCAGCGGTCGATAATCGCCAGCGGATTGAACTCGTCCGCCACCGCACCGGGTTTTTCCCAGCAGTGCCCGAAACCCGGCACCATGACGAAGCGGCCAAAGGCGGCCAGTGGTTCCTCGCCATGCAGAGCGGCAACCTCCCGGTAATACTGCTGCGCCCGCTGCGGCAGAATGAGCGGGTCGGCCAGCCCGTGATAGTACAACAGCTTGCCCCCGCCGGCGGCAAAGGCCGACAGGTCGGGGTCGGTGGCGTTCACGATCGGGGCCAGGCGCCGCAGCTGCTGCAGCTCATCGGCGAGCACGTAGTCGTGGGCGTTGAAGGGCTGCTGCGCGCGAACGCCGTAGGTCAGGCGCAATGTGGCCTGGGCGGCGCGCTCGCCCCAGGCGGGCTCGGCATCGGTGCCGGTGATCCACAGCGGCCACAGCGCCTCCGAACCGGGCGGAATACCGGGGTAGAGCTGTACGCCGTTGACCGTGGCGCCCCGGTACAAGCGCTCGATGGCGGCGACTTCCCACTGCGTCAGGCAGTCGGGCCCGTCCGCCTGATCGCACTGCAGGTCGGACACCTGCGGCCGGCAGTTCGCCGGCCGCGACACGACGCCGTCAACCACGCCATCGATTGCGTCGCACCGCTCCAGCACGTGGCTTTGCAGCAGGGGTATCTTGGCACGGTCGATAACCGCGCGGCCGTCGCCATCGCGAGTGGACTGCAGCAGCCACAAGCCGTGGATAGCGGCATTACCCGTCATGTCGAAGATGCCCCCGCCGGCGGCGATGCCGTCGAACAACGCGGGGTAGCGCTGGGCGGCGAACAGCCCCAGTCGGCCGCCGTTGGAGCAGCCGGAAAAGTAGGTCCGGCGCGGTGCCTGCGCGTAGTACTGCCGGATGAACTGGCGGGCACTGGCCACCGCCAGGGGCATCCAGGCGCCGGCGTACAGCGCCAGCGCGGTAGCATCGCCCACCGCCCAATCGGCATCCCAACTCGGCGCCTGGTGTCCGCTGTCCGTCTGGATCACGGCGAAGCCCAGTTTCAGCGCCTCGTTCATCCCATTGGAATGGCCCGGCTTGTCCGGTCGCAGGCCGCCGCAGAAACCGCCACAGCCGGTCACCGCCAACTTGCCGTTCCAGCGCTGTACGGGCAGGCGCATCACAAAGCCGACCCGGCCGGCTATGCGCCCCTCCAGTTGACAATAATCGGGAACATCGCGCCTGTCCACCGCGAGGGCCGCGCTGCTGACGTCAGTTTCGGCTGAGCGCAGCGCCACCAGGGAGCGGCAGTGCGCAGCCGAGTCATCGGCCGTCCCATGGTTCGATCCCGCTGCCGCCAGCGACAGCGCAAAACAGCTGACCACCGCCATCCAGCGCATGCCAACTTGCGCTCGTCGGCCGGGCCGCTGGCGCGGGCGGTGTTTCAACGGCCGCTCAAAACGCGTATTCGACGGTGGCGCCATAGGTGCGCGGCGGCGCCCACACATCCACGGTACCGGCAATATTGCTGATGATCGTGTGCAGGCGGTACTCCTCGTCGTTGAGGTTCTTGCCCCAGGCGGTCACCGTCCAGTTTTCACCCGGGCTGGTCCAGATGACGCTGGCGTCGGAGCTGACGAAAGCGCCGCTCTTGTAACCCTGGAAAAAGCTCAGGTAGAGCATACCGTTCTCGCTGTAGTTCCAGTTGATGCTGGCCGACGAGGTCACCTTGTTCCAGTCGTCATCCGCTTTCGTCTGGCAGGGAAAATTCAGTTTGGAGGTCAGGCGGACCTCCTGGCTGAACTGGTCCGAATCCTCGCGCACGGCGTCGACCCGGCTAAACGGTGTAGCGCCCAGGGGCATGCCTCCGCTGGCTTGGAATTATTGTCCGACCTCCAACATAGTACCGCCGGTATGGCTACGCAAGGAATACGTCGCCGGTTGTGACAAAGTGCCGGCGCGTCGCGGTGGCGGCCGCCGAGCTGGTGTACTATGGGGCAAACCATCGGGGCGATGTCATGGACAAGCTGATTACCCGGGCCAGTTCCATCAACAGGGCTCTCGACCAGATTGGCGACAAGTGGTGCCTGCTGATCATCCAGGAAGTATTCTGGGGGATTAGCTCCTTCAACGAATTGATGGCGGCAACCGGCGTCTCCCGGGGCGTGCTCTCCAACCGATTGAAGTGGCTGCAATCGGTGGACTGCCTGCACCGGAAGGCGGACGCGGACGGCGGCAAGCGCATGCGCTACCACCTCACGCAAAAGTCCGTGGACCTGTATGACAGCGCCCTCATGGCACTGGCCTGGGAGCGCCGGTTTTCCGACACGCCGGACATGGACACCGTGGAACTGGTGCACCTGCGCTGCGGCCACACTTTCAGCCCGCAGATGCGCTGCGCCGCGTGTCGCGCTGAACTGTGCATGCACGATGTGAGTTACCGGCCGGGGCCGGGCGCCACCCGCGACGCGCGGAGCAAGAAAATCCGCCGGCGCTCATCGATCCCCGTGGAGGAGGTCCCCAGCAACCGCACACTCTACCGCAATCTCATCAACCTGGTGGGGGACCGCTGGACCGCCAACGTGATCGCGCTATCGTTTCACGGCTTGTCCCGGTTCGAGGAGTTCCTTCAGGAACTGCCAGTGGCGACCAACATCCTGGCCGACCGGCTGAAGTTCCTGGTGGACCAGGGCATCTACTGGCAGCGTGCCTACCGGCAGCGACCCTTGCGCTTCGAATACCGGCTGACCGAGAAGGGTGAGGCCCTGTACCCCTGGTTTCTCGCCCTGCTCCAGTGGGGCGACAAGTGGTGCAGCCCCGATGGCAGCGGCAAGCCCATGTGCCTCACGCACCGACCCTGCGGGCGCAGCCTGCGCGGGCAGGCCACCTGCAGCGCCTGCGGCGGCGCACTGCAAGCGCACCAGGTAAAGTTCGTGCTGGAGACGGCCAGCGCTTTGTAGGCGGCCGGCGCGCATCTGCGGTGCAATCCCGTGTGCACCGCGTCACTGCTCGCGCGGGCGCCGTGGAATCAGACCGCTGGTGGTGCGCATGTAGCGCGCATACTCCGGCTTCTCCCGGGCCAGTTTCTTGTCCAGGGTACGCTGTCCGGTGACATTGATCACCAGCCAGCTGTACACCGGCGGGCCGATGACCCCGCACCAGGCCCAGGGTGCCTCCAGGGCGATGATAAACAGCCCCCACCACTGACACAGTTCACCGAAATAGTTGGGGTGGCGTGTATAGCGCCACAGCCCGGTATCGAGTACCTGGCAGCGTCGGTGCGGGTCGGCCCGGAAGCGGCTCAACTGGTAATCGCCAACACTTTAAAAACAGAAACCCAGGCACCACAGCACCACTCAGAGGATGGCAAACGGATCAAACCCAGACGGCCCTGCTGGGGCTGGTGAAAACCCTGGCGATCGAAGGGGCGTCGCGCAATGTAAAGGTGAACGCCATCGCGCCCTATGCCGCCAAGCAAATGACCCGGGGCGCCTTCTGGGTGGAACGGGCCGGTCCCGGGTCCGTCACGGGCTGGCGGTGTCCCGATTGCCCGGCGGCGGCCGTCCCGCCACCGGCTGCAGGCGTGCGAGCAGGTCGCGGCCGGTGCGCAAATCCTCGGAATCCACCTCGCCGTCAAACCGGGCGAGCAGCGGGTGCAGGACGTCCAGCGCCGCCGCCACCTCCTGCCTGTCCAGCAGGAAGCGGGCATAGGTGTTGGCGACACGCAACTCCACCGACAGTGCGCCCTGGGAGCGGGCATGGGTCAGGCCCTGCACCAGGAGCCGGCGCGCGCCCTCACCGTCGTTGTCACGCAGGCACAACTGCGCCCGCAACTGCAGCAGTTCACCCCGGAACAGCGTCTCTTTGGTCTGCTCCATCAATGCCTCGGCATCCTCCAGGTACTGGCGCGCCTCCTCGCAACGATCGATGCAGAGCATCACCTCGGCAATGCGGCAATAGAAAAACGGCACGAACATCCCGACCCCCAGTTGCCGGGCCGCCGTCACGCCGTTTTCCAGCGCCGCCAGTTTCTCCTCGTACGCGCCGTCCTCCAGCATTGCCCACCCGAGCATAGCGCCGCCCAGGGTCGGCCAGGCGCCGATTGCGTGGTCGCTGGCCAGTAGCATCATTTCACTGCTGTATTCGCGCACCGCCTCCCGGTCCCGATTGAGAAAGGCCACCAGCGCACAGAAGTGCAGCGAAATGGCGTGTGAGTGCAGGTGCCGCAGCATGCGCGCCTCGGTCAGCGCCCGGTCCGCGCTGGCTTTGGCGCCCTTGATATCGCCGAGCAGCCACAGCACCTCGCTGAGAAAACAGCGGCCGGCCACCCGCAGGTCCACGCCGTACACGCTGTGCAGCGCGGCGTGCTGTGCGGGGCGGTATTCCTCGATGAGCCGGTTGAGCTCCGATCTGGCCAGTTGCAGCTGCCCCAGGCACATATGGGTGGCGCCCAGCATGCGGTTGGCGGCGTATCGGGCGATGTCGTCGTTCTGCCGCCGGGCAAGCTCTGAAAATTCCGTGGCGATGCGCAGCGAATCCTCGATCAGACCGAAAGTGAGTTTGAAACCCCACTGGCTGAACAGCAGGGAATAAATATCCGGTGTGTGCTTCACTTTTTTGCTGATCGCCAGGGCCTCGGCAATACACTGTTCCAGTTCGTCACTGGTGTAGCCTTTCTCCACGATAAGCGGCATGGCCATACCGACAAACAAACCAAACTCCAGCTCATAGCGGTGCTCGTCTTCCGGCAGGCGGGGAATCAGTTGCAGGCCCTGCCGGAAGTGCGCAATGGCTTCCGCGTTGGCCGATGCCGCCCCGGCGCGGCTGGCGGCGCGCTTCCAGTAGTCAATCGCCAGTTCCGTTTCACCGGCCCGCGTCAGGTGGTAGGCGACGACCTCCGGCTCGCGCTGTCGCAGCGTATCGTCCAGCACCCTCATGGCCAGCCGCTTGTGCAATTCGCGCCGCTGCTGCTTGAGCAGGCTGTTGTAGGCGACATCCTGCACCAGGGCATGAGTGAAGCGAAACGCGCGATCGCCGGGAGACTTCACTTCCTGCAGCAGGCCGGCGGCGATGGCGGTGGCTATGGCGCCGAGCAGCGCGGACTCGGGCGCGGCCGACAGCGCCTGGCATTGCGTCAGCCTGAACTCGCGCCCCATCACGGAGGCCACCTGCATGAGGGGCTTGGCGTCTCCCAGGTTGTCCAGCCTGGCCGAGAGGGACGCCTCGATCGACCCGGGAAGTTCAAACGCTTCGCCGCGCGACCCGGACTCGATGGCGGCCAGGGCGATTTCCTCGGCGAACAGCGGCACGCCGTCGGCGCGTTCCACGATCCCGCGAATATCCTCGGGCGACAGCCGCCCGCTGAAGTCCACACCCATGGCCAGTTGTTCGACGCTGTCCTCGTCCATTCCCTGCAGCAAAATTTCATCGACCGGCGCACTGGAGAGCAGTTTCAGCTTCGGACCGGGCCGGGACGTTATCAGTACCAGGATGGGGACTGCCCCCATCCGCTCCATCAGGGAGTCCAGTACCATCCGGGTGGATGGATCTACCCAATGGGCATCCTCGAGCACAAAAACCTGCGGCGCCTGCCTGTTCCTGAGCAGGGCGTTTTCAATCATGATGTCGACCGTCTGCCGGCGCCGCTCCTGTGCGCTCAGATCCTGTATTGCACTGTTTTCGCAACTGTCGATCGACAGCAATTGCGCAACCAGGCTCAGTGATCGCGGCCGGGCTGCGATGCTGGGGTGCAGCGCCCGCCTGATTTTTTCCAGTTTCAGCGCTTCGGAGTCGACGCTGGAATCTATTCCGGCAAGTTGCTCCAGCCTCTGGATCAGCGGATAAAACGCGCTCGTGGTATGGTGTGCAGAGCACTGGTAGAGCAGAACCGGCGTGCCCTCGGGCAGGCAAAATTCACAAAACTGCTTCACCAGCCTCGACTTGCCGATGCCCGGCTCGCCGCGGATCAGCACGGTGCGGCCCCGGCCCGACTGGGTCGCTGCAGCCCACGCCTCGTAGAGCGCATCGAGCTCCTGTTCGCGCCCCACGAACAGCGAACTGGCCCCGCCCCGCGAGTCGAGCCGGTTCAGATACAGCCGCTCACTGATCACCGTCCACGCACTGACCGGCTCTTCAAAGCCCTTTAACTGGGCGCTCTGCAAGCTTTCCACCAGAAAGCCGTTACCGATGGCGCGCCGGGTTACCGCATCGATGACGATACGGTCCATATCCGCCAGTGACTGCAGGCGCGCCGCCAGGTTCGGTGTCTCTCCGAACGCGCTGTCCAGGTCCGGCTGCCCGCCGACCACGACGCGCCCGGTCGCGATACCGACCCGACAGCGGGCGGTAAACCCCGCCTCCAGCTTGAGTGCGCCCACATTGCGAATGGCATCCAGACCGGCGCGCACCGCCTGGGACGCCTGATCCTCGTCGGCGTGCGGCCAGCCGAAGTAGGCCAGTACACCGTCGCCGGTCAAGCGCGCGACAAATCCCCCGTGCTGATTGACTGCCTTGATCACGGTATCCTGATACAGCTTCATTTCATAGCGCAGTTCTTCCGGATCGATTTCGGTTGAACGCGCCGTGGAACCCACCATGTCGCAGAAAAACACTGAGAGCAGTCTGCGCTGTACGCTGTGGCGGGCTTTTTCCACCGAGAGCGCGCGGATCTCGTTGAGAATCCGCTTGCGATCGGCCAGGCGCGCCACCCCCAGCTCGCTCAGGTCACTGCTGGTCAACTCCGGCAGCAGCTCGAAATCCACGCCGTTGCTGACAAAGGCCTCAACAAACTGCGCCATGCCGATATCCGTCAGCCAGAGGGTAATATCCCTGGTCTGAGGTTCAGGCACGGCCCGGCAAACGGGAAAACCCGATGTGGTAGTGCAGCAGGCCATGCGCCCGGAAAGCGCCGGCCACCGACAGGAAAAAATACTCGAACATCAGCCGCATGCTGTCAGAGTAGCGCTGACTGAGGCCGGGCCACGCCGCCGTGAAGTTGCGATGCCACTGCCGCAGCGTCAGGGTGTAGTCCTGTCCGAACTCCTCGACAACATCGCGGGAAAACAGGCCGTCGACGGCGGCATCGATCTGCGCCATGGATGGCACCACCCCGCCGGGAAAAATATAGCGGTTGGTCCACGGCTCGCAACAGGATTTGCTGGTCAGACCGCCGACGGTTTCCATCACCATCGTGCCGCCACTTTCCAGCACGCGGTGCATGATCTGCATGAAGCGGCGGTAGTTCCTGTGGCCCACATGGGTAAACATGGCGACCACGGCAATCTTGTTGAAACTGCCGGATAAATCCCGGTAATCGCTTTTTACGACTTCCACACCGGTACCGCGACAGTACTGCCTGGCGTGCGCGATCTGTTCGTCGGCAATATTGATACTGGTGACATGGCAGCCGTAACGCGTCGCCGCGAAGCGCGCGAATTCGCCCCAGCCGCCGCCGACATCCAGCAGACGGTCGCGTTCGCTGAGCTGCAGCAGCTCGCACAATCGCTGCATCTTGGCCAGCTGCGCCTCGTCGAGAGTACGCGCCTGGCGAAAATAGCCGCAACTGTAGTTCTTGTAACGCCCCAGGAACTCGAAAAACAGGTCGTTGCCGAGATTGTAATGGTGCTCGGCATTGTGCTTGGCTCTGCGCGGACTCTGCTGATTGGCGAAACGGGAAACGAGACGCGAGAAGTACTGGCCGGGGCTGCGCTGTGCGGTCGTTTCCACCCCGCAGCAGACCAGGCGACGAAACAACTCCTCCAGATCATCGGCTGACCAGTACTGGCGCATATAGCTCTCGCCCAGGCCCAGGGAGCCGTGCATCAGTACCTGGCGAAAGAACCGCTCGTCGTGGACGGCGATATCCCACGGTCGGGATCCGTCAAGCGATACGTCGGCGCGGGCAAACGCGCTTGCAACAGGACTGCGTAGTAATCGCAAGAGGGCATACCTTCCTGGTTTTGCTCTGTTGGGGCATTGTAGGATAGGACCGCCTAAATAAGAAGCAGGCAATCCGCGGGCAGGTATATGAGAAACGCGTTTTCTGATTTTTCTCGATTTATTGGCTATTGCGGCTGGGTGGCGGCACCCGGCAGTGCTAGGCTTGGACCTCCAAGGGGCTTGTAACGCGGTTGCAGCACGAGGCAGAGACACCATGTGGCCGGGTCCATGAAACAACAACCGCTGTGTACACGGGAAGTACACCACGAGTTAGCCGCGCTGACCCGCACGATTGGCGCGGGGCGCTATTTCCGGCGCCTGGCACCCGAGATTCTCGGCAACATCCTCAAACAGGGTACGCTGGTCAGCGTCCCCAAAGACCACCAACTGATTTACGAGGGCGACGAGTCGCCACCGGAAATCTATATCCTGGTAGAGGGCTCGCTGGCGATCGTCTCCAATGGCAAGTTTATCCTGCGGCTCGATCAACCCGGCGATGTGGTGGGTGAAATGGCGGTGATTCAATCCGCACCGCGCTCCGCTGATGTCCTGGCGGAAACGCCCTGCCGCCTGATCGTGTTTCCCGCGGAACTGTTCAGGATAGACCCGCGATCGCCCCAGGCATCGATACTCTACGTCCTGTTTTCCCACCTCATGGCGGCCAAGCTGCGCATCACCACCGCGCAGTCACTGATCCGCAAGAACCAACGGGTCACCGCCCAGGGCGAAATCCACGTCGGCATCATCGATTCCAGCGCAGCGGACCGTGCGAGCGTGCGCGAGGCGATACACACCAGCTGGCCCGAGGCCAGCATCACCGAGTTCGAGGACCCGCCGCAGTTTGTGGACTATCCCACCACCCGGCGCTTCGATCTGATGATCGCGGATATCGACTATTTCGAGGATATACGGCGCGACTGGAACTGGGTTTCCACCTTGATCAAGGCCATGCAACTGCGCGGCGCCCACATTATTATCCTGAGCCGCTCCTGTGGCGATGCCGCACACCGCGAATTCCTGATCCGCACGGGCGCGGACGAACTGCTCGCCAAGCCCTGCACAGGTTTCGATCTCAACCACGTCGTGGCCAAGGTGCGGGTGTCGTACTACAAGAACCTGGAGCTGGACAAAGCGGAGAGTGACGCCGACACCGACCGCCTCACCGGACTGGCCAACCGGCGCCGGCTGGACCAGTTCCTGGAAGCGCTGGTGACCGTCTATCCGGACGACAGGAAACCGTTTTCCCTGATCATGGCCGATGTGGACAATTTCAAGCACTACAACGACAGCCACGGCCACCAGATGGGGGATAGCGTATTGCAGGGGGTCGCCGCACTGCTGGAGAAGAACGTCCGCCGGGGCGACCTGGCGGCGCGCTTTGGCGGCGAGGAGTTTATTATCGTGATGCCGGACTGCGGCAAGCAGCGCGCCCTGGAAGTGGCCGAGGCGCTGCGCCTGAGCGTGGCATCGGCCGCATTTCCCCACCAGGAGCAACAGCCCGGCGGCAACCTGACCATCACCCTGGGTGTCGCCACCTTCCCCCGGGATGGCCGCGACCTGAATACACTGCTGAAACGCGCGGACGATGGTCTGTACGCGGGCAAGCGGCGCGGCAAAAACACCGTGATCGCCGTCGGTTCCGACTGAACAGGACGCGCTGCGACAGATTTTCTCCACCGGCGGCCTCTATATAGAGGGCACGTCCACAAGGAGAACGTCATGCAAACCAAGCGAAACTGTCTGATACTGAGCGCCGCCGCCGGTCTGGCACTGGCCGCACACCAGGCCGCAGCCGCCACCCCGTGCAATTTCAGTGCGACACTGATGTCGCGCTCCTGCCTGTGGGAGTCCGGCGAGGAGTTCAACGCCGCGATGGCGCGCTGCGCCACCATTGGATCCGGGACCGAGCGGCGCGGCTGCAAGGAGGCGGCCCGTCGCGAGCGCGGCGAGGCGCTCGAGACCTGCACCGCCCAGCGGCATGCGCGCAACGCGGCTTGCGCTGACCTGGGTGAAGTGCGCTACAGCGATCCATTGACCGACAGCACTATCGATTTCATCGACCCGGACGAGATCGGCGGCAGTTGGCCCAACAACCCCTATGTCATACTGCAGGCGGGGCACACCCACGTACTGCGCGCGGAGGAAGAAATCGTCATCGTGTACGCCACCGACGAAGCGCGTGAAATCGAAGGGGTCGCCTGCCGCGTGGTGGCGGATGTCGTGGTGGAAGAAGAGTACGACGAACAGGAGATGCAGTGGGAGTACACGGCGGTGGAAGTGACTGACGACTGGTTCGCACAGGACACGACAGGCAACGTGTACTATTGCGGCGAAGTATCGCGCAACTACGAGGACGGCGTACTGCGCGACCTCGACGGTTCCTTCGAGGCGGGGCTGGAACTGGCCCGGGGCGGACTGCTGACCCTGGCATTCCCCATGCCCGGGGACATCCACCGCCAGGAGTACGCCCTGGGCGAGGCCGAAGACATCGTCAAATACCTCGCCACCGATGCCGTGCCGTCTGACGACGAGGGGGGCGAGAACGCGGACTTTCCCTGCGCGCCGGCCGGCGGCTGCCTGAAAACCTTTGATTTCACTCCGCTGGAGCCCGACAGCTCCGAGTACAAATACTACCTGCCCGGTACCGGTTTTGTGCTGGCCGTCGCGCTGGAGGACGGCGAGGTCGTCGAGGGCGACCGCGAGGAGCTGATCTGTCGGGGCGACTCACTGGACATACTGCACAGCGAAAACTGCGCCGTCGAAGACCCCGCGGGCCTGCTGGATGAACTGTGCAGCCTGCACCATAGCTTCTGCGGCGATGCGGTCGCCCAGTAGCCATTAGCGCGACACCGCCGGGGTAATTACCCATGCACCTCCGGCTGCCGCGAGCCCGGTGCCGCCACTGGACTCAGCTAGCGGCCGGCGGAGGGGACGCGCCGGCGACGTAGCATTGCCTGCGCTGGTCGTAGTCGGACACCGCCTGCGCCATGGCGGTCCTGTCGTAGTCGCGCAGGCCGCCGACAATGAAGCGCTTGCAGCCGCGCCCCACGACCTGCGCGTGCTCCACCAGATTGAACACCAGCTGCACCTCGCCGCGCTTGCCGCTGATGGCCAGCTCGCCGTGATCGAACGCCAGCGCGGGCGCGCTGATATCCAGGGTGTCCAGGTCGATAACCATGCTCTCGTAAATCACCATGGGGCGCTGTGGATTGAACATCACGCCCTTGCCCGCCAGCAGCGGAACCAGCAGATGGGGAAAGGTGTGGCCGGAAAACGCGACATAGCTGCGCGTCAGGTTCTGTACCAGCGATGGCTCGGCGCAGACATCACTGCTGCGCTCCACCGTGAGGTACTGGCGCTCGTCGATATCGCGGATAACGAGGCGCGGCGCCGGCGGCGGCAATACCAGCTCGATATCGGCCGTAACCATATCGTTGAACGCAAAAGCCATATGGCGGCTCAGGCCGTAACGCGACAGCACCACGGCGAACAGCAGGTCTCCGGGGACACAAAAGCGCCTGGCGTCGATATCGTGCAGGGGGTTGAAATCGCCCGCGATGTCCTTGGCAAAGGCGCTGCCCTGCTCACGGGTAAAACGGATGGTGTCACCGTGGGCACGGTAGTAGCGCTCTACGAAAGTCATTGGCCGGGGTCACCGCTGGCAGAATATTACTGCACAGTCTAACAGCTAAACGCCGTGTCCCGCCGCTACCGGGGATTCTCTTGCCGGAGCGTGTCGGGGTATTGCCAGCGGCGCCGACACGGCCCGCACCCGCAGCGGCAGGTCGGTAGCGGCGCCACCGGGCGACAGGTGCAGCAGGCGCAGGTGCGGCCGGCGGCGGGCCGCGGGCAGCCAGCAGGTGGCCAGCCGATAGTCCGGCAGCGGCTCGGCCAGGCAGTAGTGGGCCCGGTTGCACCCGGGCGGCTCGCGAAGGATAGTGCCGATTCCATCGCCCGCACTCGCCCCCGCTGCCGCGCTCAGCCGCAATTGAAAGGCGGTGTGCTCCAGCTCGGCGCCCAGCGCCGCCCCCCGGGCCTTGATACAGGCTTCCTTGAGCGTCCAGTAGTCGTGAAAACGGCGACGGCGCTCGCTCTCGTCACAGGCCACCAGCGCGGCCATTTCGCGCACGCTGAAGTAACGCCGCGCCAGCCGCAACACATCGCGCTGCGGATCACAGTATTCCAGGTCCACCCCGACGGCAGCGCCGGCGCTCACCGCGCAGATACGCCAGTGGCGACTGTCGCTGAGATTAAAGGCCAGTGGCCGCGGCGCCTGTAGCGGGGCCGGTTTGCCGTGCCGGTTGCGACAAAAGCGCCACTGTGCCGGCGCGATCGCCGCATAGCGCGAAAGCACCTGCCTGACAAAGGGTTCGGAGGCGGTGGTCGCCGCCCCCAGCCACAGGTGCAGTTCGTCGGCAGCCAGGCGCAGCGGCGTGTCAGAAGCGCTGGATGCGCTTGCCGATAAGGCGGTCACGGACTTTCCAGAACAGCTTGTCCGGGTTTACCACCACGATAAACACACGGCGCAGGCGGCCTTCGGGGCACTGGATGGCGCGCACCGCGTGCCAGGCGTGATCGGTGCGCAACATCAGGGAGCTGTAGTTGCCGATCGAGTCGCACTCGTACACCGCGTCGAATTCCTCCAGTGCCGGCGCGGAGTCGTAACTCAGGCGGCCGCCGTCGTCCAGCACCAGCGTGGAGCCGCCCCAGGCGGGGTCCCAGTCATCCTCGGAGTTGAAATAAAACAGGTGCGAGCCGTGCTCCCGGCGCGCATCGCAGTGCGGTGAGACATCGCAGCCGCTGGGCGTGTAGTGCCAGTGAAAACGAAACTCCACCTTGTCGGCGCCCAGCAGACGCGCGACCTCACCCCGGTAGGCATCGCCGCACAACTCGTCGATAAAGGCCCGCCAGGGGCCGGGCACGTCCATGCCCGGGGCGTATTCCAGGGAGTAGCGGTCGTGGGGCGCCTGCCCGGCGCGGCGCTCGTAGCCGAATTTCCGCTCGAACAGCTCCAGCGCCGGCATGTTGTCCAGCAGCTCCTGAAACCCGGCCTCGGTCAACACCCCCCGCGTGTTGTAATAGGGGTAGGGCCTGATCGCCAGGAACTCCTCGCGGCGCAGTGCGCGCAATGTGTCGATGTCCAGGTAGTTCATGCCGCTTTCACCGGTAGCTTCGCCAGGTCCGGGGTGCGCTCGAGCACCTCGAAGGCGTCGTGGCGCACGTGATTATTGCGCATTTCCGCGCGCACCAGCGCCTCGCTGACATGGCCGCAGGCCAGGCACTCCTTGAGCAGGCCGAAGAAGAACTGCTCCTGTGCCCGGTCCGGGTGTTCGCGGTAGCGCCCCAGCAGCGCGTATTCACCGAACAGGCCGGCGCGCATGCGATTGAGCGAGGCCAGCACCGGCTTGTCCTTGAACTTGTCGGCGGGGGTGAAATCCACCGGCAGGCCGGTTTTCCAGGGCTGGGTGCGCCGCTTGGTATTGTGCAGCAGGCGCGTGTTGGCATCCAGGTGGTCGAAATCGTTCCAGTAGTCCTCCAGGTAGCCGATATGGGCCGGGTCTTCATAGGCCAGCACCATCCATTCCTTGTAGTCCTTTTCCCCACGAAACAGCTGGCCAAACTCCTGTTCCACGTCCCAGTGTGCCAGGCGGGCACAGTCCATCAGCATCACGCTGGTGGCCACCTGGTAGCCTTTCTCCGCCCGGCCGGAGCGGTGGCGACCCATCACCGCCGCAGCGCCCATATCGCGGGTGAGCAGATCGTATATATCGCCCACGGCAAACACATCCGGGTCGATGACCACGGCCCGGCCCTGCCAGTTCATCAGCTGCGGTGCGGCAAAGCGCAGGGGGGTAAATGACTGCAGGTCATCCATGCGCCACACACGGGAGGTGCCGCCGCGCAAAAAACGCTGACCCTCGCGCGCGGCCAGGAAGGGGTGATCCCGGGTGTGGATAAACCTGACGTCGAACTGCTGTGCGTGGCGGGAGTTGCGGCGCAGGGAATATTCCGCCACCAGAGCGCCCAGCCACTGGCGCTCATTGGTGTGAATGAATACGCACTTGTCCATCATCCGACCTCTGCCAGCTCTGCGCGGGTATAGCCGAACACCGGCTGCAGCCGGGCCTCGACCATCGCGTCCAGCTCGGCCACCTGCGCGTCGTCAAAATAGTCGCGGTAACCCCCCACCTTGGCCTTGCGTACCTTGAAGGTGTTGGGGTCGTTGACGTCCCGGGCCTGCACCCGGCTGCCGCTGCGCCAGAAGTAATTTTCCCGCTCTTTCTTGCGCAGGTTTTCCACCGACGCAAATTCCACGGTGTCCCGCAGGTAGTCCCCGTCAGCCTGCAGCCCGAGGAATTCGACGATGCGCGCCATCTCGCGCTCGGGATGGGCGCGCAGGTCTTCATAGCGTACCACCAGCAGTGTTTCGATGTGCGGCAGCTCGCGAGCCCAGTCGTTCATAAAATCGATGATGTGCGACAGGCCCCGATCCTCATTCCTGACGAAATCGTACACTGCGATGTCCGCCTCGTGCTCCGGGTACCGGTTCATCGCCTTCTTGGCCGGTCGCATGCGGTACTTCCACTGAAAAAACTGCGACACCGCCACGTCGATGGGGTTGCGTACCAGCAGTATGGTTTTCTTGTGGTAGAAATCTTTCTTGGAATTGATGTTGCCGGTGTAGCCGCGCAGGTAGTTGTCGTGGGTGAAGAATATCCGTGGAATCTCACGGTTCAGGTGCGTGTAGTTGTCAAACCCCATGAGGATGTTGTCCGGCAATCGGTACACGAGCTGGTAGTAACGGGAGATCATGACCCGCACCCAGGTGCGCCCACTCTTGCCGTAGGAGGCGAAAATGTACTGGCAGCGGTTGTACTTCCAGAACTCCTCCCGCCCGCGGCGCCAGCGCTCCAGCTGATGCGCCCTCGCTTCGGGTAGAAACACGGAAATGGCGCGCACCAGCCACTTGGTCAGCCGCTTTTGAACGATATGCATGCCGGTTCCCCTGATCAGGGCAGCTCGATCGCAGCAGGGTAGCGGATGACTCCGGCACGCTCAAGATTCTGTGGTATTTTTAACAGCTTTCGAGCGGTGTTCACCACAAGAGCGGCGTCCTGCTATACAGTGGCCACTCGGCACGCGTTACAAGACACGGCATCGATATGGGATTCAGGATTGTCCACCAAGCTTTGCTGGAGCGGGCCGGGCTGTGGCCCGGTCCCGCCGGTGGCGGCTGGTCCAGCGTGCACCCCGATCGCCCGGCCTACCCCCGTGGGAGCTGCGTGTCATGACGGGCCGACTGCGCCCGCACCATGTCCTGGTCTGCCTGCTGCTGGGCGGACACATCGGCGGTGTCCTGGCGAAGACAAGGGTGCCCGACCTGCCGCGCTGGCAGGTGCTGGAGTTTGAACAGCGGGCGTTCTGGGCCACGGCCGCATCGCGTGTGGAGCTGACCCCCGCCGGACCCGAGCAGTCCCGCTGGTTGCTGCACGCCGACAGTTCGGTGGCCGACAATTCCGAGCAGATCACCCTGCTGCTGGCTGCGCGGAACGGCGCCGTGCTGCAGCGCGAGCGGCTCAGCCACGGCAACGAGGAGCAGCGCTACAAGCTCTATGACTACCGGACAGACTCTATCCTGCGCGAACGGCGCGAACCGCGGGGACAGGCCGCCGCCCCGCCGCGGGAGTGGCCCCTGAGCAGCCGCAGGGAAATCGACTATCCCGAGGCGGCCCACGCGACGGCCATCACCGCTGACTACGCTCTGCTGCCGCTGGCCGATCGCTTCAATGCAGGCGATGCGCAGTCCGCGGAGATTCTGGTGCACACGGATTTGAATTTCTACCGGGTGCGGATGAGCCGGGGCCACGGCATCACCGTGGACGCCGATTTCCAGATAATCGGCGGCGAACACGTCGCGGGACAGCGCGCCACGCAGTCCGTCACCCTGCAGGTTACACCGGTTGGCACGCAGCAAGACGAGCCGGATTTCAGCCTGCTGGGGCTGTACGGGCGCATCACCATACTGTTTGACGAGGCCACCGGCCTGCCGCTGCAACTGCGCGGCACCGCACCGCGCCTGGGTGCCGCCCATATCAACCTGAGGGCGGTGCAGATGCGGGACGACCTTACCTGGGGCGGCCGTTTGCAAGATGGCTCGATAGATCAGCGGGCCACACCTCAGCCGGCCACACCTCAGCCGGCCACACCTCAGCCGGCCACACCCGACCCCGCCAGGTGACTACGGGGCAGGGGAACCCTGTCGGGCTGATCAGCAACCCGGCCAGCGGCCACAACCGCGACCAGTTTGATCGCATCCGCGCACGCATCGAGCGCTGCCCTGCCATTCACCACATCGTCACCCACAGCCCCGCCGACATCCGCGGCGCCCTCTCCTCACTGGCCGCACGCGGCATCGCGGTGCTGGCCATCAACGGCGGCGACGGCACCAGTTCAGCCATCTTGGGTGACCTCCTGGACGGCGGACTGTTCCAAGAAACGCCGCTGATCGCGCTGCTGCCCGGCGGCACGGCCAACATGAACGCCGGCGACATCGGCATTCGCGGTTCGCTGGCCCGGGCCACCGAGCGCTTCTGTCGCTGGTGCGAGGGCCCGCGCGAGACCCGCGGCAAACTGGCGCGACGCCCCCTGTTGCGGGTGAGCTGCCGCACTGAGCAGACTGTTCACTACGGTATGTTCCTGGGCGCAGGGGCCATCATCCAGGGTACCGAATACGCGCATCGGGAAATCCACGCCCGGGGCCTGCGCGACGACTTCAGCCTGGCGCTGGGCACCCTGCGCACCGTGTGGGGGGTGTGGCGCGACGACCCCGCCTTCAACCGTCACGTGGCAGTCGATATCGCGCTGGACGGGGCCGGCGCCACGCGCCACGACACGCTGATTCTGGCCGTCAGCACCCTGCAGCGCCTGGCCTTCGGGATGCGACCGTTCTGGGGCAGCGGCCCGGGCCCGATCCGGGTCACGCTGATCGAGCAGCACTGTACCCGCTTCGCCCGCACCTTCGGGTCGATACTACGCGGCCGCGCCAACCGCCACGCCACTCCGGAAGCCGGCTATCGCAGCCACAACACACACCGAGTCTGCCTGAGCCTGGACGGCAAATTGAACCTGGACGGCGAGATCCTCACACCGGGGGGCGCCGTGGACATCAGCGCCAGCCGCGCCCTGGAGTTCCTGCGGCTGTGAGCGCCTATCCCGAGGTGCCCGGGCCGGATCCCGACGCCGACCCCCTGCTGGCACAACTGCTGCTGCAACTGCGTGAGCGCCACCACCAGGCCATTTGCTGCGCACTGCTGTACGGCTCCTGCCTGCGCAGCGGCGATATCTGCGACGGGCTGCTGGATGTGTACCTGATCTGCGACAGCTATCGCTGCGCCTACCGCCGCGCGCTGCCGGCGGCGGCCAACTGGCTGCTGCCGCCCAACGTTTATTATGCCGAGGTCGAGGCGGGCTCACGCACCCTGCGCAGCAAGGTCACCGTGATCTCCCTGGGCGACTTCCGGCGCGGCTGTTCGCCGGCCTGGTTTGAGTCCTATATCTGGGGCCGTTTTGCCCAGCCCACTCGCATCGTGTACAGCCGCGATACAGCGACCCGGGAACGGGTCGCACAGGCGCTGCTGCAAGCCGCGCACACTCTGCTGACACGAGCGGTTCCCGCTCTGCCCGCACGGGGCGCGGTGACCGAACTGTGGCAGCGCGCGCTGGCACTTAGCTACGCCACCGAACTGCGCACGGAACGCAGCGCGCGGGCCGCGGAGCTGGCGCGCTCATCCGCGGATTTTTATGCCGCGCTCACCCGGCACTGCGCCGGCACGCTGAACTTTCCGTTCGCCGTGTACGCCGAGGACGGCCAGTTGTGCTACGCCAGCCAGTGCAGCCCGGTGCGGCGCCGCTGGTGCACACTGGCATGGGGGCTGCGCCGCGCGCAGGGCAAGCTGCTGTCCGTGGCGCGTCTGCTCAAGGGGCTGTTTACCTTCAGTGGAGGGCTGGACTACGTGGCGTGGAAGCTGGAGCGGCACACCGGCGAACCGGTGGTGATTCCCGCGCGGGTCAGGCGGGCGCCACTGCTGTTCCTGTGGGGCTTCTTCTGGAAGCTCTACCGCCGCGGCCTGTTCAAATAGCGGCAACATGGCGCTACGGAGCCCTTTCCTCTATAGTTTTTGTCAGCCAAAACCCGTACGCGGAGGATCCCCATGAAAGCCGGCGTATTTATCCAGACCAACCACAAGCAGATCACCGGGGCCATCGTGGCCGAGCACGCCCTGCGCCGGTATTCCAGCAACAACGACAAGTTCGATGTGCAGATCATGGACAGCCGGGACTACCCGTTTTTCGCCGCCCACGAGGGCCAGAAGTACCTGCGCGACGGCGTCAAACGCGTCTGGCTCAACGACGATCTGCAGTCCTTCACGCCGACGCGCTTCATGCCCCCCAAACTGATGGGCTACGCCGGCCGCGCGGTGGTCATCGACCCGGATATTTTCGCCGCCGCCGATATCTGGGAACTGCTCAGCCGCGATATGCAGGGCAAGGCCGTCCTGTGCCGCATGCGCTCGGGACCCAAGGGGCTGATCGACCGCTGCATGGCCAGCAGCGTGATGCTGCTGGACTGTGCGCAACTGACCCACTGGGATGCGCAGGCCAAATTCGAGGCCATGTTCGATTTCACCCAGGACTACCAGCCCTGGATCTGTCTCAAGGAGGAGGACCGCGCCAGCATCGGTTTTTTCGAGGCGCAGTGGAACGATTTCGACACGTTTACGCCCGAGACCAAAATGCTGCACACCACGCGCCGCAAGACCCAGCCGTGGAAAACCGGCCTGCCCACTGACTGGCGCCCCGCCGAGCGCTTTCGCCTGTTTCCCCCAGCCGCCTGGGTGATGCGCGCGCGGCGCAGGCTGTTCGGGGAATACGCCTTCCTGGGCAACTACAAGCCGCACCCGGACCAAAACCAGGAGAACTTTTTCTTCGGCCTGCTCAAGGAGTGCCTGGAGCAGGGCAAGGTCACCGAGGAATTTCTGCGCGACGAGATGGCGCAAAACCACGTGCGCCACGACGCCCTGCAGGTGCTGGAGCGCACGCCGGACCTGCCGCCGGCCCCGCTGCACCCCCTCAGTCAGGTGTCAAAAGCCGCCTGACTGCCTGCGCCGCCGCCTGTAACTCCGCGTTGGTCGCCGCGCGACAGGGCGGCGCCGGCGGGGACGCACGCAGGGCGGTGCCCGCCGACTCGATCATCTGCGGCTGCAGCCAGCTCGCTGCGCCGCGCGCCACCAGCGCATTCTGGATCCTGCCGATGTCCCGGCGCATGCGCGCCGGCCCGAGGCGCATGGCCAGGCGATGACTCAGCGGCTTGTAGCGATGGTTGTGGGGCAGGCGCCACCAGGGACCACTGGGATCGTCCAGATCAAAGATAAACAGGGGCCGCGCCATGGCCGCCGCCTCCCCCAGCATGGACATGGACTCGCCGGTCACCACGAAGGCATCCGCCAGACCGAGAAAGGCGCGGTAGGGGTTGTCGCCGCCGTCGGCCCAGCGGTAGTCGTAGTGGGGGGCACTCAGCTGCCGCCGCAGCGCATCCCCGGCAAGCGCTGGCGTGCGCGCGCTGTCGCTGACCAACAGCGAACCGCCGGCGGCGCGCGCCAGGCTGTTCGCCAGCGCGCCCAGGCGCTCGCCCTTGGCCGGCGTCATGACGAAACGGCCGCTGTCACCGCCCACCAGCAGCGCAATGCGCGGCCGTGGCAGATGGGCAACAGCGCTCTCCAGGCTGGCGGCGGCCGCCGCCAGCTCGTCCGCTGCCAGGCGGTGCAGCGGCAGCGTGTTGTGCAATACGTTGGGCTGGCGTGGCAGGAAGTACTGCGGCGTGGTCACCACCAGGTCCCAGACCTCCAGCGGCGCCCAGGGCCGCCCGATATGCACCAGGCGGCAGCGCCCGCCCGAGCGCTGCCGCAGCCAGCGGGCCACCGGCTCGTTGCGCCGCCCGGCGCTGATCACCAGATCCGGCCAGGGGGGGGTCAGCGCAGAGGACGCCACGCGGTCGATACCGGCCAGGGTCGGCGCGCGGCGCAGATGCACCAGCAGTTCCCAGGGCCGGGCGCACACGTACTTGCGGCGGTAGCCGTAGCCGAGCTCCTCGGCCAGGGCCAGCACCTGGGTATTATCACCGGCTTTCCTGCCCAGCAGGCACCAGACTTCAATAATTCGCGCGCCCACCCGTACTCCAACCACGCCTTGAAAAAGGCCACACCCGGCCGTTTATCATCGCTTGCGCCAGCGGTAAACTACCACACCAATCCGCGAAAGGGCGATGCTGCGTGAAGCCAACCGTATTTATCCACACCAACCACAAGCAAAAGCTCGGCGCTGTGGTCAGTCGCTATTCCCTTAAAAAACACTCCAGCCATGCCGCCGAGTTCGACGTCAAACTCATCGAGACAAAAGACTACCCCTGCATGCAGCAGCGCGAGGGCCAGCTCTACCTGCGCGACGGCGAATACCGCCCCTGGCTCAACAACGACCTGCAGTCGTTCACCCCGCTGCGCTTTGCCCCACCGCAGTTGATGAACTACACCGGCCGCGCCGTAGTGATCGACCCGGACGTCTTTGCCCTGGGCGATATCTGGGAACTGCTGCACCGCGACATGCAGGGCAAGGCTATCATGTGCCGCCCCAAGTCGGGCCGCAAGGGCCGCAAGGGCGCCTATGCCAGCAGCGTGATGCTGCTGGACTGCTCACAACTCGAACACTGGCGCTTCGAAGAAAATTTCACCGACATGTTCCGGCCCGCCAGGCGGGATTACATGGACTGGATCTCCCTGAAACTGGAAGACCCGGACACTATCGGCCTGTTTGAAAACGAGTGGAACGATTTCGACCATCTCTCGCCACAGACCAAACTGCTGCACAACACCAAGCGCAAGACCCAGCCCTGGAAGACCGGCCTCAAGGTCGATTACCGCATGGCGGATACCTTCCAATTTTTCCCGCCGCGCCACTGGCTGCGCCGCGCCCGCCGCGCCCTGTTCGGCGACTACGGCCTGGCCGGCACCTACGGACGGCACCCGGACCCGAGGCAGGAGCAGTTTTTTTTCGACCTGGTGAAAGGCTGCCTGCGCGACGGCGTGATCAGCGAAGACGACCTGCGCGAGGAGATGTCGCGGGGACATCTGCGCACCGACGCGCTGGATCTGGTTCGCGCCGCATGAACGGACCCTGACTCAACCATAGCCGAACAAGGGATCGAGCTCCGATTTCACGCGGGCATCGATGGCGGCGACTTCCTCGTCGGTGAAGTAATCGCGGTAGCCGCCGACCTTGGCGCGGCGCACCTTGTAGCTGTCCGGGTTGTCCCTGTCGCGGGGCATCATGCGCCCGCCGGCCAGACGGAACTGCTGCCTGCTCTCCATCTTTTTCATATTCTCGTAGGAGGAGTAGTCCACCGCCGCGGCGATGTGTTCCTCGCCGGCAGCCACCTGCATGAAATCCAGCAGCCGGTGCAACTGGCCGCCCGGGTCGGCGCGCAGATCCTCGTAGCGCAGCAGGTGAAAATTCGACACCTTGCTCGCCTCCTGTGCCCACAGATTCAGGTAGTCGATCACCGAGCGCATGCCGCCGCCGTTGTCGCCCATCACAAAGTCGAACAGGCTGATATCGCTGCCGCGCGGCGGGTAGTTGTTGATCGCCACCTTGGAGGGCTTGATGCGGAACTTCCACTGAAAAAACTGCGATACCGCCACATCGCGCGGGTCCCGCGCCAGCAGCACCACGCGCTTGTCGTAAAAGGGCTGCTTGGAGTGAAAATCGCCGGTGAAATCCTTGATGTAATTGTCGTGCGTAAAAAATATTCTCGGCACGGCGCGGTTGAGGTTGTGGAAGTTGTCGAAGCCCAGGATGGCGTTCTCGGGCAGGCCGTGCAGCACCCGAAACAGGTGCGAGAGCATCACGCGCAGCCAGGTGCGACCGCTCTTGCCAAAGGAGACCACCACGATGTCGGCCCGGCGCAGTTTGTCGAACTGCTCCACGCCGCGCAGTTTGCGTTCAGCGGCCAGAATGTCCGCCTCGCTCTGGCCGCGCATGCGCCAGTGCAGCAGTTTGCGCGACAGTTTCTTGCGCCCGGTCTGCAGCGCCTGGCGCAGGCTCTGGAGCGCCAGCGTCACGCCCGCTCTCCGCTGTAGCCGAACAGGGGATCCAGCTGCACCACCAGGCCATCGAGCTGCCGACATTGCTCGTCGGTAAAATAATCCCGGTAACCGCCCACCTTTGCCTTGCGCACCTTGAAGGACTGCGGATTGTCCCTGTCGCCGGGTTTTACCCGGGCGCCGCTGCCCTTGAAAAATTGCTCCTGTTCCATTTTTTTCATGTTGTCATAGGCCGCAAACTCCACCGCCTCGCGCACCTGTGCGGGGCTTACCGGCGTGCCGGTGAACGCCAGGATGCGCTCCAGCGCCGCCGCCGGGTCGGCGCGCATGTCCTCATAGCGCACCACCAGTACATCTTCAAGTTCCGGTATCGCGCGCGCCCAGCCGTTGAAGTAGTCGACGATACGCGGCACGCCCGCCTCCTGGTCCAGCACGAAATCCCAGACACTGATGTCCGCGCCGTGCGGCGGGTAGTCGTTGATGAACTTCTTGTTGGGCCGCATGCGAAACTGCCACTGAAAAAACTGGGACACCGCCACGTCGCGCGGATCGCGCACCAGCAGGACGATGCGCTTGCCCCGGAAGTGGCGCTTTGATTCGCGGTTGCCCGTGTAATCGCGCAGGTAGTTGTTGTGGCTGAAGAACACGGCGGGGAGCTGCGCGTTGCGCCGGCGCAGGTTATCGAAATCCAGCAGCTCGCTGGCGTCCAGACCGCCCTTCAGCTGGTAGGCTCGCGACAGCATGACCCGCAGCCAGGTGCGACCCGACTTGCCCCAGCTCATCAGTACCCAGTCGCTGCGCTGCAATTTAATGAACTCTTCCCGACCGCGCAGCCAGCGCTCGATTTTCTTGCGGCGCGGGGCGCTCAGCCAACAGCAGAGCAGCATGATAATGTGGCGTGCTGCAACCCGTGCCTTGTCGCCCATGTGCGGATTGGTCCCGATGCCCCGAAGGCGCCGGATAATAACCCAAAAACACCGCGGCCGCATTAAGCCAGACACTGCTGCAAACGATTATCATGCCGCCGCACCGGGCGTTGCCTGTCGCGCGCTGACCGTACTAAAATACGGCCATGTCGCTGACCAACCTCCAGGCCGTGCGCGACGCCGCACTGCACTCCGAGCCATTCGATTACCTGGTGGCGCCGGCGTTTATCGATGCGCAGACGCTGGCGCGCATCAATGCCGACTATCCCGCCATCGACAGCGCCGCCAATCACACGCTCGACTCCCTGCGTTACGGCCCGGCCTTTGGTGCGCTGATGGACGAGCTGCAGGACGGGGCTCTCGCCCGCACCCTGGGTGAGCGCTTCGACATGGAACTGGCCGCGCTGCCCACCACCATCACCGTGCGCAAGTTCTGCGAGCGCACCGACGGCAATATCCACACGGACCACAGGAGCAAGGTCATTACCGTGCTGGTGTATTTCAACGAGACCTGGGACAGCCCCGACGGGCAGCTGCGCATACTGCGCTCCAAAGGCGATATCGAGGACTACGCGGCCCAGGTGCCGCCGCTGGGCGGCACCCTGCTGGCGTTTCGCCGCACCGATCACTCCTGGCACGGCCACACGCGCTTTGTCGGCGAGCGCCGCATGGTGCAACTGAATTACCTCGACCAGAGCCCCCTGGCCGTCGCGGCCCAGCGCATCAGTCGCTTCGGCACCCACTTCATGAAGAACGTACTGCGTATACGTTAACTCAAAACAGTCCTTCAATACGCCTGACCACCGCACCGACATCGTCCGGCAATGCCACTGTATCGCGCCGAAAGGCCTGCCCCGACCACACCGCCAGAGAGCGCTCCACCAGCAGGCGGTGAAAGGCGCGGAAATCCCGCGTGGCGCACAGCACCTTGAACACATCCACATAAAACACGCCCCGGGCCAGACGGTGGCGCCAGCGGTCCGCGCGCGACACCTGGCGCGGATTGAACAGCCAGTGCGCCAGCGAGCGGCGCCACTGGTCGACACCGCCCAACCAGCCGCCCGGCAGGGGAAAAATGGCCAGTGGTTTATGCAGGTAAATCACCTCCACCATCATCGAGACGCTGTCGGCGGTGACGATAAAGCCGTCGGCACTGCCCAGCAGCGCGCGGTAGGGGTTGTCGGGGGCCTGCGCGCTCCACTCATAAAACACCGCCTGCGGCGGCAGGCTATCGCGCAGCACGGCCACCACTTCCGGCGTGGTGCGGCGGCTGGTGGTCACATAGGGGGTGCCGCCCAGTTCCTCGACCACCCACCGCGCGGTGGCGGCCAGTTTTCGGGCGACCTTGCGGTTCATCACGAACGGGTTGGTCTGCCCGCCCACCAGGATGGCGATCAGCGGTTTACGCAGGGGCGCGAAACGCGCCCGCCAGGCCCGTGCCTCGGCGGCCACATCCGCCGGCTCCACGCGCATCAGCGGCAGGGTGGTGGGCAGAAAATTGGCCAGCGGCGGCATCTGGTTCTCGGCGCTGGCCACCACCAGGGAGAAGTCCAGCATGTACCCGGAGGGCTTGCCGACCAGTACGATTTTAGTGCGCTTGCCGGACTGCCGGCGCACCCACAGGGCGGCCATGGACGGGCGCCGGCCCACAGTGATGATCAGCTCCGGCCAGGGCGGTTCCAGGGGATCGGAGCGCGCCATGTCCAGGTGCTCGAGGGAGGGCCGGTAGCGCGGTTTACCCAGCACGTACTGCGGCAACATGTGCACGTACTTGTACTCCACCGGCCAACCCAGCGCCTCGACGATGGTCTGCACCTGGCCGTTGTCGCCGCGCTTGTCGCCGAGAATGACCCAGGTGCGCGGCGCCACCCTCAGCTTTCCGCGCCGTCCCGGCAATAGCCCAGTTGCGGCGCGATGTTGTCGCGCACCAGGGCCTCCAGCTCCGCCACCTGCGACTCGTCGAAGTCCTCGCGGTAGCCGCCGACCTTGCCGCGCCGCACCTTGAAGGTAGTGGGGTCGCCAGGGTCGACCAGCTTCATGCCGCCCTGCCGGAAGGTGCCGCTGGTCTCCAGCTTCTGCAGGTTCTCGAAAGAGCCCCACTGCACCGCCGCGCGAATTTCCTCTTCGCTGAAACGCTCGCCCATCAATTCGGTGATGCGCTGCAGTGTGGGCACCGGCTCGGCGCGCAACTGTTCGTACTTGACCAGCATCCCGCGCTCCAGTTCCTGCACATTGCGCGCCCAGGTATTCTGGTACTCGATCAGGCTGGGCAGGCCGATGTCGGAGTGCCGCACGAAGTCCCACATCCCTATGCTGCGGCGGTCGATGGGGTGTTCGATCCAGTGGTTGATCAGCTCCTGCTTGGCTCGGGACTGGCGTTTGGTGAACTGGTGATACCAGGACACGGCGATGTCGATGGGATGGCGCGCCAGGAACAGCACCGGCTTGTGGCGCAGCGGATTGTCCGGCGCGCCCGCGGCCAACAGTTTGCCCACCTCGCCCTCGTAACTGTAATAGCCGTTGGTGGCGGCCAGCCGGGGAATCCCGGGAATCCTGCGCGCGAACTCGTCGGTATTGATCAGCTTCGACTCGGGCAGACCGTGGCGCAGCTGGTAGAGCCGCGAAATCATCACCTTGAGCCAGGTATTGCCGCTCTTGGGGTGGCCGATGATCAGGAAACCGGCGCGCTGCGCCTTGGCCAGCTCCAGTCGCGCCAGATACCTGCGGCGCAGGGCGACGCGGGCATTGGCGGGCAGCAGCTGGGTCGGGGCGATGATCAGCGCCTTCTTGACGCCGTCACTGAGGTTAACCGCCATATCTCACCGATAGTTGGAATTCTGGTCGAGAGATCGTGCGCTGTACGGGATTTTCCGACTGTGGGCATAGCCATAGCTATGGCCGCAGGAGAAAAATGCCGTACAGCGTGCAACATCCGGCGAGAAACCAAATAGGCTGTTTACAGTGAAACGAAGGGCAAGGCTCGTGATATGTCTGCCGATCGGTGAGATATGGCGGTTAAGCATGTAGCGATACTCGCGAAGCGGGCGCGCTGGCTGCGCAAAGCGTGGGATTATGCGCCAGAGCGATCCGTATGGCCAGAGCTGAGCGATTGGCCAGGGCCCCAGAGCACCCAGCGGTAGCAAACGACGCAGATCAACCAGTCCAGCAGCAAGGTCCACAGGTTGTGTGACAAGAAATGAGCACCTTGCACTATCCGCCCGAGGGCGAAGATGCCACCGAGTCCGAGCGCAAAAGCCAGCGCCAGGCGGGCGCGGCGCGGGCGCCGATCGCGCAGGACAAAATACAGCGCCAGCAGGGAGAAGCCGGTGGCGGCGTGACCTCCCGGCCAGCACCGTCCCGGCTTGAACGCCGGCGGCCGTGCTTCGAGAAGCCGGGTGTAGCTTTCGGCTCCGCCATACTCGCGCAGGCTCCACGGACACTGTACCTGCGTCAGCGCTTTCAGGGGGGTGACGACGCCGGTAGACAGACCGATGGCCAGTACCAGATAGCCCAGGGGGCGGCGCCAGTGACGCGGCCCCCGCGGTGTCAGGCTGTAGAGAAAGGTCGCGATCAAGACCGCGCCGCCCGCGATCACCACGTGTTTCGCCCGGTGGTGGAGAATGTCTTCCAGCCAGAAATTGTGGCGACCGATGAAGCCGGTACCAGAGCGGTAGAACAGGTTGGCCAGGTGAAAATCCACGGCGGCCGGATCCAGCACCAACAACAGTGCCATGAACAACAGCGGCACACCGATACCGAGACGAAAATCGAAGGGGCGCGAAACCGGCCGCGGCACCGCGCGATCCACAACACATCCAGCCGCGGGACCGTCGACGTACACGCGGCGGTCAGCGCTGACGAAACCGGGCCAGTTCAGGCGCAACGACGCGCCAATCGAGCAGACCGTGCCCAAACATATAGCTCGCCACCTGATAATAGGCGATGTCCCGCCGGATCAGGGAGTCGTCGATATCGGCTTCAGTCTCATAACTCAGCGCGCGCGCATCCTCGTGCCTGCGCAGCACCTTGCGCGGACTCAGTATGGCCAGGCTGTCGTACTCCAGCAGCCCGAGGTGCTGGTAGTTCGCTATCAGCGCCCGCTCCGGGCCGAACTCGTCACGCAGGACGTTGCGCCCAAAGAACGTCGATACGTAATCGACGTTCAACAGGCCGAGCAGTACAGGCGCTATGTCGATCTGGCTGGCTATCTGCCGGAATTCTCGCGGCTCGATGAACGCCGGTGCATAGATAAACAGCGGAATGTGGTAGTTGGCTGCGGGCAAATCTTCCTTGCCGGCACTGCCGGCCGTGTGATCGGCGGTGAACACAAACAGCGTGTTGTGAAACCAGGGTTTGTTGCGCGCCGCCGCGAGGAAGCGGCCGACGGCGTAGTCCGTGTACTTCACTGCGCCGTTGCGGCCGTCGCCGGACGGGATGTCGATGCGCCCCGGCGGGTAGGTATAGGGCCGGTGATTAGAGGTGGTCATGACGTGCAGAAAAAACGGAGTTCTTTGCGCGTAATCCGCATCGGCCACCTTGATCGTCTGCGTGTAGAGGTCTTCGTCACACACACCCCAGGCATTGGTGAAGTGGATCTCGGCGTCGGGAATGCGGCTCTGGTCGACGACCCGGTAGCCATTGCCCGCGAAAAAGGCGTTCATGTTGTCGAAATAGCCGCGCCCGCCGTAGAGAAACACACTGTCGTAGCCCACCGCCCGCAGTTGCTGTCCGAGACTGGCGTAACCGGATTCGCGGCCGATGCGCTTGACGATGGAGCGCCCGGGAGTGGGCGGTATCGACAGCGTTACCGCCTCCAGCCCGCGCGTGGTGCGAGTGCCTGTCGCGTAGAAGTTCTCGAACGACAGGCTGTGCCGGCGCAACTCGTCGAGATTTGGTGTCAGGCCGTCGGGGTTGCCAAAACTCCCGAGGTATCTGGCACTGAGACTTTCGATAGTCACCAGCACGACATTCATGAAGCGCGGCGGCCCGGGGTTGTCAACCACTCTGCGGATATCCTCGGGGTCCGCGGACACGAAGCGAGTATTGGACTCTGCAACCGCCTGTCGCATCAGTTTACCCGCATCTCCCGGCGGCAATGTGGCATAGAACTGCGGGTAGTCCAGTTCGTTGTTGCGAAACGCCGTAAAAAACTGAAAGGGGCCATTGCTGGCCAGTTCCCGCTGATAGACGTTCCCCAGCACGGTGCGCGGAAACCCCTGCCCCACGGTCGCCGTTACCAGACCTGCCACCAGCAGCAGACCGGCGAGGCTCGCCCAGGCGGACGCGTGGGAAAGCCGCGGCGCGCGCAGCGCCGCGGCAACGCGATGCCGCAGCACATACCCTGACAGAGCGGCCAGCAGGAACAGTAACGTCATCACTGGATAGACCGGGTAGGATTCCAGTATATTGTCGATCAACTCGTCGGAGTAGACCAGGTAGTCGACCGAGATGAAGTTGAAGCGCACACCAAACTCGTTCCAGAACAGCCACTCGGAAACTGCCGTAAACAACATCAGGAACAAGCTGACGATGAACGCAATGTACAGAGCCTGCCGGTGTCCCCGTCGGCGCCAGAGACAGCCGGGACACAGTACCAGATAAACCGCCAGTGGCACGGCGGCATACACCAGAAAACTCAGGTCGTAGAGCAGGCCGATACCGAAGATAAGGAGCAGGTCCGGCAGATTGGCACTGGCCTCGTGCAGGTGGGTAAGTAGAAGCACCGTGCGGGTAACAAGAAAAATAAGCAGCCAGCAACACAGGACAATGGACAAATAGCGGTACTGGGCGTAATGATTCGGGAACATGACACCACACTGAGGCAATAAACCGGTCGCAGTATGCGCCGGCCGGTGTCGTAAAACTGTCGACGGTTTGTGAAAAAACCGTCAATTCGAGAAGTCGTGCCAATGCGTGTTCTGGTTATAGAGGACAACCCCGACATCCTCACCAATGTCGCGGATTATCTGCAGCTCAACGGCTACCGCGTGGACTGCGCCGCGGACGGACTCAGCGGCCTGCATCTGGCGGCCGCCAATCGCTACGACCTGCTGGTGCTGGATATCATGCTGCCGGGTATCGACGGCCACCAGATCTGCAAGCGCCTGCGCCAGGACGCCCGCAGCGCTGTTCCCATACTGATGCTAACCGCCCGCGACACCCTGGACGACCGCGTGGCGGGTCTGCGCATGGGTGCCGACGACTACCTGGTGAAGCCCTTTGCCCTGTCTGAACTGGCGGCCCGCATCGAGGCGATTCTGCGGCGCAGCACAGGCAACGCCAGGCGCCTGCTGCAAGTGGCCGACCTGGTATACAACCTGGACACCCTGGAAGTCAGACGCGCAGATCGCCCGCTCAAACTCAAGCCCGCCGGCCTGAAACTGCTGGCCCTGCTGATGCAGAGCAGCCCGGCGGTGGTGCGCCGGGAAACGCTGGAGGATGTCCTGTGGGGAGATGACTTTCCCGACAGCGACAGCCTGCGCAGCCACATCCATCAGTTGCGCCAGGTGGTGGACCGGCCGTTTGCCAGCAACCTGCTGCACACGGTGCATGGGATCGGTTATCGCCTGGGCGAGCCGACCGACAATGGCTAGGCAACCGCTCGCGCGGCGCATCGTCATCGCTTTTACCCTGATGACCGTCCTGGTCAGCGGTGTGTTTTCCCTCAGTATCGTGGGCATCGTGCACATGATCGAAGAACACTTGATATCCGAAGACATGGATCACGAGCTGCGCAACATCATCCGCAACGATCTGCAGCAGGGGCAACCGCCGCGCCTGGATGCGAGGACGCGGCTGTATGCAAGCGGTCTCCCGGACCGCGGGATTCCGCAACGCTATGCCGGCTTCAGGGAGGGCTTCACGGAAGTCGGTGGCGACCGCGCCGTCTATGTTTACGTGCGCCAGATCGATGGTCAGCGCTATGTGCTCGAACAGGAGCAGGAAGAATTCGAGCGCCGCGAGCGCGCCCTGTACGATGTGGTGGTGATGGGTTTTCTGCTTGCCGTAGTCGCCGCCTGCGGGCTCGGCTGGGCGATGGCCAGCGCGGTCGTGGCGCCGGTGCGGCAGCTCGCACGACAGGTGCGCGACAGGGGTGGATGCGCCGCAAACTCGCAACCGCTGGCACGCGATTACGCCGACGATGAGATCGGCCAGCTCGCACGGGCCTTTGACAGTGCGTTCAGGCAACTGCAACAGGCGCTGGAACGCGAACGGCTTTTTACCAGCGATGTCAGCCACGAATTGCGCACCCCGCTGATGATTATCGCCAGTTCCTGCGAACTGCTCGCACAGGCTGATCTGCCGACGCGCCAACGCGAGCAGTTGGAACGCATCGAGCGGGCCGCCGGCGAGATGCGCGATCTGGTGCAGATATTTCTCGAGCTGGCGCGCGGCACCAGCGGTGACGCCGATCTCGCCACCCATACCCTGGCCGCTATCGCCCGAACACAATGTGAGCACTGGGCGCCGCTGATGCAGGCCAGGGGCATCGACTTCCAGTGCATTGAAACCGGGCGCGCTGCACAGCGTTACAATCCCACACTGCTGCGCACGGTGATGGCCAACCTGCTGCGCAATGCACTGCACTACACCGAAGGGGGGCGCGTATGTCTGATTCTGGAGCGCGAGGCCTTTCGGGTGGAAGACACGGGCGCGGGGATTTCCGCCGACCAGCACGAGCGCATTTTTGAATCGTTTGCACGCGGCCCCCGGACACGAGGCGAAGGCCTGGGACTGGGCCTGTCACTGGTCAAGCGCATCTGCCAACACCAGGGCTGGGCGATCACCGTGCACAGCCGAAGCCCGCAGGGCACCTGTTTCAAGGTCGTACTGACAGGCGATCGTTGACGTTTTTTTCACATTCTGTCGGCCTCTGATCGTTACAATTGCAATCCACTCGCCGGCTTCCCGGCGCTGCCACAGAGCCCATCATGTTTAAACTTGCAGCTACTTGCGCGCTCCGGTCGACACTGACCGGTTCAGTGTGAACGCCGGATTCGTGCATCGATCCACGGTACCGCATCCGCCGGGTGTCCGCGCCCTGAAGGAGCGCAAAGGCATTTCAGGCATCCTTGTCACCACGGGTTATTCGCTGGCGGGGCTGCGGGCCGTGTGGCGCACAGAAGTGGCGTTTCGCCAGTTGGTGCTGATCAATGCCGTACTGTTACCGCTGGCGTTTTACCTGGACGTCAGCAGGGCTGAACGCGCGCTATTGATCCTCGCCCCATTCCTGGCGCTCATTGTCGAACTGCTCAACTCAGCGATCGAAGCGGCGATAGACCGTATTTCACTGGAACTCCACCCGCTGTCCAAATGCGCCAAGGACATGGGAAGCGCCGCCCAGTTTCTGGCACTGGCACTGATCTGCCTGGTCTGGTCAGTCATTTTGCTGCCATAAATCGACAGGAGAGGCCGCATTTGGAACGGTACATGAAGCGGGCACTGGTGCTCTGCGCCAGTATTGTCGCGGGCACGATAGTGGTTTACGCCAGCCCCCGCGTGGAAGGGCCGTCCGGTTTTTTTTATCTGGCGATCCTGGCGACACTGCAGACTTGCATTGTGTTAATCCCCGCGCTGATTGTCTACCAGTTGAGCAGGCTCACAAAAAGTAAAATCATGGCGATCGTCTTTCACAGCGTCGCCCTCACCTCGCTGGTCGTGCTGATCGCAAATTACAAACTGCATTCGATGTACAACTATTTTATCGACGGTTTTGTAATCAACTTGATGATGACACCGGGGGGCATCGATGCGCTCGGTCTATCGCCTTCCTTCTATCGCTCATGCGCAGTGCTCATCGGTGTCTCGGCGCTGCTTTACGCGGGTCTGGTGCGCTGGGTTCCCCTGGAACTGCCGCTCGGCAGGCTGCCATCCAAGGGCCGACTGGCAGCCCTGGCGCTGCTTGTGCTGGCTGGCGAGACGGCGGTGTTTTCCCATGCCGCCTACACATCGAATGCGCAGATCCTGTCGATTGCCGATCGCGTCGTGTGGCATATACCGGTATCGGCGCGCAGCTTCTACAGGCGCCTGGGCGTCGAAGAGGCCGGGCGCCAACTCGCGGATGCGTCACCGCGCCATGCGGGCGACCTGGCCTACCCGCCCACAGATCTGTTGTCCGCAACTGCCGAAAAGCCCTTCAATATCATCTGGTTGACAGCCGAGTCCCTCAGGGCGGACATGTTGAATGCCACGATCATGCCCAGGACCTGGGCTTTCAGCGAGAAAAACAGCCGGTTCACTGACCACTACAGCGGCGGCAACGGCACCAGGCTGGGCATGTTCAGCCAGTTTTACGGACTGTACGGCTCCTACTGGTTTGACGTGCTGGACAGGAGGCGGTCACCGCTGTTGATCGACACCCTGCTCGCCAACGGCTATGACGTCACCGCTTTCACCAGCGCCAGGTTTACCTATCCCGAGTTTGACAAGACCATATTCTCGCGCGTGCCCGCGGCAAATCTGCACGAGTATTACCGGGGGAAAGGCTGGGAACGGGATCGGGAAAATACCACCAGCCTGATCGCACACATCTCGAAAGCGGCAACAACCGGCAGGCCGTTTTTCGCCTTCATGTTTTTCGAGTCATCGCACGCCAACTACTACTTCCCCAGCGACTACACCATTGCCGAGCCATTTTTGGATGATTTCGACTACCTGTCGGTGGATATCGCCGCCAACATCGACCTGATCAAGAACCGCTACATCAACGCCAGCCACTACCTGGATTCCCGCCTGGGCCTGGTGTTCGATGCGCTCGAGGCCAACGACCTGCTGGACGACACGATCGTCATCGTCACCGGCGACCACGGAGAGGAATTCATGGAGAAGGGCCGCTGGGGTCATAATTCGACCTTCGTGCAGGAACAGATCAGGGTGCCGCTGGTAATTCACATCCCCGGCCGAGCAGCGCGCGTCTTCCACCGCATGACCAGCCACCTGGACCTGCCGGCGACGGTGCTCAGTGCGCTCGGGTACCGCCAGAATCCCGACTGGTACAGCTTTGGTCAAGACCTGTTCGCGAGCACCTACGAACGCAACTACACAGTGGCCGGTGACTGGCATGGCGATGTTCTGATAACACCCCGCGCGAAGCTGGTGCTGAGCCTCAAGGGCGCGCGCAACGGTGCGGCGCTGACCACACTCGATGACGCACCACTGCCGGCGGCCGATCTGCCGCCGGCAGACAGGCAACTGCTGGCAGACTTTATTCAGGAACTGCCCCGATTTTATCGCGATTCGCCCGCTTTTCGCTCCCATGCCCAGTTGCCGCGCCAGCGCGCGGATACTCGTCGCGGCCGTCCGACCGAGGCCGCACTCGCCGCACAATCGCACCGCCGCTAGTTTCCGCGCTGGCCCGGCCGCGCGCGGTAGTGCGCGCGCTCACGGACAACGCGGGCATGATGTACAATGGCCGCCAGTTTCGAACCGGGTCCCCGCCATTGATTATCGACCGCCACATCAGCTGGGAAATACTGCGCCCTTTCAGCATGGGACTGGGTCTGCTGGTACTGATTTTCATCGGTTTTTCGGCCGCCAGCCAACTGTCTGCGGCGGCGCAGGGTCAGCTCGACATGTCCACGGCGTTCAAATTGATCGGCCTGAACACCCTCATCACCCTTGAAATACTGCTGCCGTCGGCGCTGTTTTTCTCCGTGCTGGCGGCCATCGGACGCCTCTACCGCGATGCCGAGATGACCGCCTACTACGCCGCCGGGGTCAGTCGCGCGCGCGTGCTGGAGTCGGTGCTCAAGCTGTCCCTGGCCATCTCCCTGGTCACCGGTTTTATCTCCATCGAGGGCCGCCCCTGGGCCTTTCGCACCAGCTACGCACTGGAGGCAGAAGCGGAGGCGCGTTTCGACCTGAGGCAGATGGCCACGGGGGAATTTGTCAACCTCGATGGCAGCGACTTTGTATTTATCGCCGGGGGTGTCGACCCGGAGCAGGGGCTGCACCGGGATGTTTTCCTGCGCAAGAAACACCCCAAACAGCGCCGCACTGAAATAATCGTGGCCGAGACGGCCACGCTGCCCACGCTCAATCCGGACCTGGCCACCCAGGCTACGTTCTATAACGGTTACAACTACCTGCTGGACGACGCCAAACGCCAGGATGTGACGCTGAAATTCGGGGAGCTGGTGATACATCTGCCCAACGAGGAGGCCCAGGCGCGCTACCGCCGCAAGGCAGAGAGCACACTCAGCCTGGGCCGGTCCGACCAGCCCCGGGATATCGCCGAGTACCAGTGGCGCATGACCACGCCGCTGGCCACTGTTTTACTGGCGCTGATCGCCGTACCGCTGGCTCGCTCGGCGCCGCGCGAATCGCGTTTTCGCAACTTTTTTATCGCGCTGGCGGTCTACGTCGGCCTGTTCAGTATGACCAGCGTGATTCGCACCTGGATAGAGCAGGAAAAGCTGAGCGCCGTGCCCGGCATGTGGACCGCCTATATTATCGAGACGCTGCTGCTGGTTATCCTCGTTGTCCAGCCCAGGTTGTGGCGACGATGATCCTGCAACGCTATATCGCCAGCCACCTGGTGCGCGGCTGGATCATGGTGTTTCTGGTGCTGGCCACGGTGTTCGGCCTGATCGGTTTCATCGAGGAAATCGGTCACACCCGGTTCGAGTACGACGCCATCGAGGTGGCGCGCTATATACTGAAGACCCTGCCACAGCAATTGATCGGCCTGGCGCCGGTGATCGTGCTGCTGGGCAGCATGGTGGCGCTGTCCGGACTGGACCGCAGCAACGAGCTCACCATCATCAGCTGTACCGGGTTTCCGCTGCGCAAACTGCTCGGCGCCGTGGCTCTGCCCACCCTGGTGCTGATGGCCCTGCTGTGGGGCGCCATGGAATACGTCGCGCCACAACTGCAGCAGTCGGCGGAGCGCGAGCGCCACCTGCTGCGCTACCGCAACGACGCCAAGATTCCCAACGGCGGGCTGTGGTCCGCCACCGGCCACCGCTATATCCACCTGGACAAACTGTACAAGGGCGGCATTCCCGGGGATATCAGCCTCTACGAATTCGACGAGTCGCGCCAGTTGACCCGCGCCCTGACCGCACGCACCGCCCAGGTCAGCCCCGAGCGGCGCTGGCTGTTTGAAAAGGTGCGCGAAAAGCGGCTGGTCGACGGTGAGCTGATCACCGGCTGGCACCAGGAGCTGGAGATCGACAACCTGTGGGCGGCGGACGAGCTGCCCACGCTGTCCACCTCCAGCGAGGGCATGCCCCTGTCGGTAATGCACCGCTACAGCCAGTACCTGCGCGACAGCGGGCAGCCGGCAGACCGCTACCTCAACCAGTTCTGGCAGCACCTGCTGATGCCGCTGACGGTGGCCGCCATGGTGCTGCTGGCCACGCCGCTCAGCGCCAACCTGGGAGCGCGCCGCGACCGCAGTTTCGGCATGCGGATCGGCCTGGGGGCGGTGCTGGGCATTTTGTTTTATCTCGGCGCACAGATCACCTTCGCCATGGGCCAGCTACTGCACCTGAACATACCACTGGTGGCCGCCGCACCGGCGCTGATCGTCACCCTGTGCGCACTGGTCCTGCTGCGGCGCATGCGCTGGTGAGCCCCGGGGGTGGGCAGCGCTCGTCCGGCCCGGCGCGCCGCGCACCCTGCGGCAATCGCCACCAGGCGGTGACCGCATGGGGCTGATGCTCAGTTTTTTCCGCGCCTACCGCTGGCAGACGGTGGTCATGCTGCTGGCGCTGCTGCTGTCCGGTATGGCCGAGGGGGTGGGGCTGTCCGCCCTGCTGCCACTGCTGAACATAGCCCTGGACACGCGCACCAGCGACATGGTGCCGGGCATGGCGGGGGCCGACAGCAGCCAGTTCGAGCAGGCGGTGCTGGCGCTGCTGCAGCGGCTGCACATCGCCCCCACGCTGGGCAACATGCTCGGCATCGTGCTGGCCGGCGTGGTGCTCAAGAGCGCCTTCCTGCTGCTCGCCCAGCGCCAGGTGGGCTACACCGCGGCGCAGGTGGGCACCGACCTGCGCCTGCAGATGCTGCGCGCGGTACTGCGCAGCAAGTGGGAGTACTTCCTGCACCAGCCGGTGGGCAGACTCACCAACGCGCTGGCCACCGAGGCGCAGCGCTCCTCCACCGCCTTCGTCAACGGCGCCACCGCCATCACCTTTCTGATTCAGGCACTGGTCTACGGCGCCGTGGCCTTCGCCCTGTCCTGGCGCGCCTCGCTGAGCGCCATCGTCGCCGGCGCCATCGTCATCGGTCTGTCCCACTTTCTGGTGCGCATCACCCGGCGTGCGGGCAGGCGCCAGACGCGCCTGATGACCGCGCTGATGGCCAACCTGACCGACACCCTCGGCTCGGTCAAACCGCTCAAGGCCATGGCGCGCGAGCACCTGGCGGACCAGGTTCTGGCCCGCGACACCAACCGCCTGAACCGCGCGCTGCGCCGCCAGGTGCTCAGTGCGGCGGTGCTGGACTCGGCGCAGGAACTGATGTTCACCGCGTTTATCTGCCTGGGCGTCTACCTGGCGCTGGCACAGTTCGACATGGACCTGCCCACCGTGATGGTGCTGGTGGTGACGCTGGGGCGCGCCTTCTCATTTTTCGGCAAGGTGCAGAAACAGTACCAGAAACTGGCCCAGGGCGAGAGCGCCTACTGGGCGATGATGGAGGCCATCCACGCCGCCGATGCCGCGCGCGAGCGCCTGGGCGGCGGTATTCTGCCGCGTTTCGAACAGAGCCTGGAATTCGACCGCGTGGGCTTCGCCTACGACGGGCACGCGGTGTTCGAGGAGCTGTGCCTGCGCGTGGAGGCGGGCAGGCTGACCACCCTGGTAGGGCCCTCGGGCTCCGGCAAGACCACCCTTATCGACCTGACCATCGGCCTGCTGCAGCCGCAACGCGGCGAGGTCCTGCTGGATGGCAGGCCGCTGCGCGACATGGATATCCGGCAGTGGCGCAGCATGATCGGCTACGTGCCGCAGGAGACGGTACTGCTGCACGACAGTATTGCCCACAACGTCACCCTGGGCGACCCCCGGCTGGGCGCGCAGGATGCAGAGCGGGCGCTGCGCGCCGCCGGCGCCTGGGAGTTCGTGGCGCGACTGGCAGACGGTCTGGACACCGTGGTGGGCGAGCGCGGCGGCAAGTTGTCCGGCGGCCAGCGCCAGCGGATCGTGATTGCCCGGGCGCTGGTCAACCGCCCGCGGCTGCTGATCCTGGACGAGGCCACCAGCGCCCTGGACCCGGACAGCGAAGAGGCGGTGCGCCAGACCATGGAGGGACTCAAGGGACAGCTCACCATCCTGGCCATCTCCCACAACCGCGCCCTGGTACAGGCCGCCGATCACGTCTACCGGATGACTGGCGGCAGGGCCCTGTTACTGGACGCCGCCGCCCGCTCCACCCTGCTCAAGTAGGGCGCGCACTGCCGCCACCGAGCGCCGCAGCGCCGACTCTACCGGCACCGCTGCCGCGCGCGGCTTCTCGTCCAGCCACACCGCGCGCCCGGATGAGCGCAACTGCCGGTGTACTAAAGTGATGTCGCGACTCAGGGGCCGCCAGCACCAGCGCAGCAGCGCGGCGTACAATGTGGCCCCCAGCCGCCAGTCGCGCGCCGCCCGCGTGTTCTCGCGCATCCCGCCGAGGTCGAACATCTGCACCGGCTTGCCGGTGGCGCAGGCCTCCGACAGCATGGCGATACTGTCGCCGGTCACCACCACCCGGTCGGCCCAGGCCAGCATGCCCAGATAGGGGTTGTCGTCATCGCCGGCGCGCCACTGGTAGAAGTAGTGCGGCGCGTCGAGCGCCGCGCGCAGGGCCGTCGCGGCGGCGCGACCGGTGCGCGAACTGGTGGACACCAGCAGCGCGCCGCCGCTGGCGGCGGCGCTGCGCGAGACCTGCCGGCCCAGCCGCGACGCGGCGCGCGGGCCAAAGGTGAACGGGCCGCTGTCGCCGCCGGCAAGCACCGCCGTCAGCGGTCGCGGCAGTCCGGCGAAGGCCGGCCCCCACCGGGATTGCGCCCGCTGCAGGCGCTGCGGCGTTATGCCGTGCAGGGTCAGGGTATTGTGCAGCACGTTCGGAGCCGCCGGCACGCGGTACTGCGGCGTGGTGATCACCAGGTCGAAGGAACTCAGTGCGCCCCACGGGCGCCCCACGTGAACATAGCGGGTGCGCCCGCCGGAGCGCTCGCGCAGCCAGCGGCACACCGGCTCGTTGCGCACCCCACAGGAAATCACCAGGTCCGGCCACGGCGGGCGCAGGCCGGCCGCGGCAGCGGCGGTGAGGCCGCGCAGCGAGGATTGGCCCAGCACATGCGGCAGCACGACGCATTTGCGGTAGCTCAGGGCTTTCGTTTCCAGCGGGCAGTCCAGCTCCGCGCACAGCGCCTCGGCCAGCGCCCGCACCTGCCCTCGCTCCCCCGCGCGGTAGGCGTCCAGCAGCCAAATGACTGGCATTAGCCGTGTACCATGGGTATAGTTCCAACCTTTGCAAATGGGCGCCGGACCAGCGCTGCAGCCATCGGGCCGATGGCGGGACTGGAGCAGCAGCGCAAGGGTAGCAAGCAAATGACCGATTACCAAGACTACCTGGACTTCCTCTACCGGGCACTGGAACCCTACAACAAACAGGCTCTGGCGTTGTCGGAGTCCACCGAACTGGTCGCCGATATCGGCTTGAGTTCACTGGAGGTCATGGAGTTTATCGAGAAAATCGAGGACCACTTCGACATTTCCATCCCGCTCAATATCCTGCCGGATGTCAACACCATCGGTGAGTTGGCGCGCAAGGTCCGCGAACTGAACCCCTGAGACTGCCGCCGGCAGTCGGCCGCATCCCGAGGAGAGCAGTTGCCCCCCATGTTGTTCGACAAGTTCAAGACCATGGCCGCATTTCAGGCCGAGCTGGCCGCGCGGCAGGTGGCGCCGTTCGGGGCCGTGACCGAGGAGTTGTTCTCCGCCACCGAGGGCGTGGTGCAGGGCCGCCGGGTCATTCTCGCCGGCAGCAACAACTACCTGGGCCTGTCCTGGGATCCGCGCTGCATACAGGCCGCCCGGGATGCGGCCGCGCGCTGGGGCACCGGCACCACGGGCTCGCGCATGGCCAACGGCTCGTTCGCGGAACACCGGGCGCTGGAACGTGAAATGGCCGCCTTCTACGGCCTCGACCACGGCATTGTATTTTCCACCGGCTATGCCGCGACCATGGGCATGTGCGCCACCCTGGCCGGCCCCGGCGAAGTCATCCTGCTGGACGCCGACAGCCACGCCAGTATTTACGACGGGGTGAGGCTCAGCGGAGCCGAGATCATGCGCTTCAGGCACAGCGACCCCGACGATCTGGCCCGGCGCATGCGCCGCCTGGGTGAGCGTGCGGGGCAGGCACTGATCATTGCCGAGGGCATTTACTCCATGCTGGGCGATGTCGCCCCGCTGCAGGAGATCGCCGCGATCAAACGCGAATACGGCGCCTGCCTGCTGGTGGACGAGGCCCACTCCCTGGGCGCGCTGGGCGCCACCGGCCGCGGTGCGGCGCAGGCGGCCGGGGTGGAGGACGACGTGGATTTCACCGTGGGTACGTTCAGCAAGAGCCTGGGCGCCATCGGCGGCTATTGCGTCAGCCCTCACGCGGAACTCGAAGCCATCCGCTACTGTATCCGGGCCTATATCTTCACCGCGTCGTCGTCGCCGTCCGTCATCGCCTCCACGCGGCAGGCGCTGCGCATCATCCAACAGGAACCGCAATTGCGCGACACACTGTGGGACAACGCGCAGCGCCTGTACGGTGGACTGCGCCAACTCGGGCTGCCGGTGGGTCCCGCCGCGAGTCCGGTGGTGGCGGTGGAGATGACGGACCAGATCAATACCATCAACTGCTGGCAGGCCCTGCTGGAGCGCGGCGTCTACGTCAACCTGGTGGTTCCGCCGGCCTCGCCGTCCTCGAATTTTCTGCTGCGCAACAGTGTCAGCGCGGCGCATTCGAGCGCACAGATCGACGACATCATCGCCGCCTACGCCGGCCTCGTGGAGGCCGGCCTACTACAGCCGGCCAAGGCCGGCTGATGGAAAAGCTGCTGATCACCGGCAACGGGCCGCTGCGCGGTGAGGTGCAAATTGCCGGCGCCAAGAACGCGGCGCTGCCCATTCTCGCCGCCGCCCTGCTCAGCCGCGAGCCGCTGGATATCAGCAATATACCCCAGGTGCGCGATATCGACACCGCACTGCAGCTATTGCAGTTACTGGGCTGCGCCGTGGAGCGCTCTGCTACCGATTTACACATCGATAGCAGCGCAGTGGATTCGGTGCGCGCGCCCTATGAACTGGTCAAGACCATGCGCGGCTCCATCCTGCTGCTGGGACCGCTGCTGGCGCGCTTCGGTGAGGCGGACGTATCGCTGCCCGGCGGCTGCGCCATCGGCTCACGGCCGGTCAATGAACACATCGCGGGGCTCGCCGCCATGGGCGCCCGGATCCGCATCGAGGCGGGTTATATCAAGGCCCAGGCCGCCCGCCTGCGCGGCGCCCACTTCTCCTTCGACGTGCCCTCGGTGACCGCCACCGAAAACCTGATGATGGCCGCGGCGTTGGCCCAGGGCGGCACGGTACTGGAAAACTGCGCGATGGAACCCGAGGTCGGCGACCTGGCCCGGCTGCTGGTTGGCATGGGCGCCCACATCGAGGGGGCGGGCAGCAGCACGATCCGCATCGAGGGCGTCCCGGCACTGCACGGCACCAGCCACCGGGTGCCCCCGGACCGTATCGAGACCGGCACGTTTCTGGTGGCGGCCGCCGCCACCCGCGGTGACGTCCGCGTCACGCATACCGAGCCCGACTTCCTCCACCACGTGCTGGGCAAGCTGGAGCAGGCCGGCGCCCGCCTGCAACTGGGGCCTGACTGGATACGTCTGGACACGCGCGGCAAACGCTGCAAGGCGGTCAATGTCACCACCGCCCCGTACCCGGCTTTTCCCACCGACATGCAGGCGCAATTCATGGCGCTCAATGCGCTGGCCGAGGGCTCGGCCACGGTGGTGGAGAATATTTTTGAAAACCGCTTCATGCACGTGGCGGAGCTGCAGCGCATGGGCGCCGCCATCGAACTGCAGGGTCACACCGCCATCGTACAGGGCCGCGAGCGGCTGCAGGGCGCACCGGTGATGGCCACCGACCTGCGTGCCTCGGCATCGCTGATCATCGCGGCGCTGGCCGCCGACGGCGAAACCAGCATCGACCGCGTCTATCATCTGGACCGTGGCTACGCCCATATCGACCGCAAACTGGCCCAGTTGGGAGCCCTTATCCGCCGCGGCTGAGCCCGGTGCGCCGCCGGACCTATCGTGAACCAGAGCATGCACCAGCCAAGCCGCCCTATCTCACCGATCGGCAGCCAGAGCACGTATCACACCTTTGCCCAGCTGTCCGACCCGCACCTGAGCTCACTGCGCGGCGTGCGCGCCGCGGACCTGCTCAATAAGCGCGCGCTGGGCTACCTGTCGTGGCGCCAGCGGCGGCGTTTCGAGCACCGCCGCGACATACTCGACGCCCTGCAGCGGGACCTGCACGGCACAGAGCTGGTCCAGCTCCTGGTGACCGGGGATCTGACTCACGTCGGCCTGCCACAGGAGTTCGAGCAGGCGCGCGCCTGGCTGCAGCAACTGGGCGAGCCGGACCGGGTCGCCGTGGTGCCGGGCAATCACGACGCCAGCGTGCGCGCGCCCTGGGAGAGCACCTTTGCCCGGTGGCGGCAGTACATGGCCGGGGACGGGGCCGCCGGAGAAAACAGCCTGGCGAGCATCTACCCCAGTGTGCGGGTGCGCGGCGACATCGCCTTTATCGGGCTGTCCACCGCCTGTCCCAAGCCGCCTTTCATGGCCACCGGCACCGTGGGCGCCGCACAACTGGCGCGGCTGCCCGCGCTGCTGGAGTGCAGCGCGGCACAGGGCCTGTTCCGGGTGGTGTACCTGCACCACTGTCCCCTGCCGGGGCTGGAACCCTGGCGCAAGCGACTGACCGACGCGCCCCGGGTCCAGGCCGTGCTGCAGGCACACGGCGCTGAGCTGGTGCTGCACGGCCACGGCCACCGCACCCACTGCCACGAGTTGGACACAGTCCACGGCGTGGCGCCGGTCATCGCCGTGCCCTCCGCTTCCGCGGTGGGCAACCGTGGCAACGACTGCGCCGGCTACAATCGCTATCGGGTCCGCCGCAGTGACACCGGCTGGCTGCTGGAGGTGATGCCGCGCCTCTATCGGAGGGAGGGACAGACTGTGGTGCCGGGCGCAACCCAAAAGATCAGCCTGCGCCGCTGAACACCATACCAGCGCCGCTGGGCGCTGACCTACCGGGTAGCGTTCAGGCGTCCTGTGCCGCGGCCTGTGCCAGCGCACCCTTGACCAGCATCAGGTCGGCGATGGAATCCACGTCGATAGCGGCATTGGCGTAGGGCAGGATCACCGCGCGCATGCGCAGGCCCAGGCGCTTGCCGAGCCTGGCCAGGGCCTCCTCCAGGGAGAGCAGGCCGAGCCGGTAGCGAAGCACTGCCGACCACCCCAGCAGGCCGATCACCAGCAGTGGTTTTTTGCGCTCCTGCTCGATGCGGCGCCAGAAGCGCGCCGCGTGGCGCCCCTCGGGCGTGAGGAAGGCAAACAGGTTACACCCGCAGAAGTCGCCGTCGCTGAAGCGCAGCACGGTTTTTTTAATCCCCGGATAGGCCTCACTGACCAGCGCGTGGGGCGCCAGGCCCACGGTGACATCGACATCGGCGGCCAGACTCTGCCTGCCGAAGGCATCGACAACCTCGGCGCTCAGCAGCGGGTGATCCGCCGTGGTCAGCAGCACCGCGGCGTCTGGGTCCAGTGACTGCATGGCCTCGTAGGCACTGGTGCTGGGACTGGCGGCGGGCGCCCGCCAGGCCACCTCGCCGGATGCAAGCCATCCGGACAACGGGCCGTCGGTGCTCAGGGCCGCGGCCTCCGGCCCGGCCAGGGTGATTTTCGCCACGACATTGGAGGCGCGCAGCGCATTGAGTACGCGGCGCACCATGGGCAGGCCGTCGATATCGATCATGGCTTTGCAGCCGGTCTGCGCGTGATCGATCAGCGCATCGTCCTTGGTGCGATCGCCGGCCAGTACAATCGCGCTCATCCGTTCCTGTCGTGCAGACACTGGCATAGTCCTTACAGTTTCCTCTCGTAGATGCGGTAGCGCTTGTACGCCTGCCCGCCGATGGTTTCGATGATATTGCGCATCCCCGCGTTATCCTCGAGTATCCAGCCCATCTCGACCGTGGTGACCCCGCGCCGGTGCAGCGCCCGGCGCACCGCATCGATGACCATAAACGCCAGGGTGGGGCCCAGCCGCGAATGCTGGTAGCTCTGGCGCACCCCCATCAGTGGGATGCGCGCGGAGCGCGGGTGGCGCACCTTGAGGCGCCACAGCAATTTGGCCCAGCCCAAGGGCAGCAGCCTGCCCCCGAGGTCGCGCGCCGCTTCGTTCACGTTGGGCAGGGCCACGATGAACGCCACCGGCTCGCCGTCGTATTCCGCAATCTGTATGTAGTCGTCGGGCATGAGTTTCGACAAAGTCGCCACTGTCTCCAGCCACTCGGCCTCGGCCAGCGGCACAAAGCCCCAGTTGTGCTGCCAGGCATCGTTGAAGATGTCGCGCATAGTGGCGGCCTCCGCCGCCAGTTGCCGGCGCCTCAACGGGCGCACCACCACTTGCCCGGAGGCGCGCGCGGCCAGTTGCGTCATCACCCGCGGCGCCGCGAAATCCGGGCGAATACGGTAGGCCAGCAGGTCCTTGACCGGGCGATAACCCTGCGCCTCGACCGCCGGGCCATACCCGGGACGGCCGTGGCCCATCAGGATGAAGGGCGGTTTGGCAAAGCCCTCCACCAGCAAACCCACCTCTTCGTTGATGTGCAGGTTGAAGGGGCCGCGCACCCGCTGCATGCCCTCGCTGCGCAGCCACTCGTGGGCCACGCCAAACAGAGCGGCAAATACCGCTGGGTCGTCCTCGGCTTCCAGCATGCCGAAATAGCCCGTGCGGTCGCCGTACTGCCGCAGATGCAGTTCGTCGATCTGCGCGCTGATGCGGCCCACCGGCACACCGTCGCGGCAGGCGATCCAGGCGCGCCAGCGGGCGTGATCAAAAAAGTGATTGGACGGCGAAAAGCGCTGGCGCTGCTCGAAATCCAGCGGTGCAATCCACGCCGGGTCAGCGGCGTACAGGCGTTTCGGCAGCGCGATGAAGCGGCGCAATTGGCCGCTATGCGCCACCGCGTCCAATGAGATGGCCGAAGCCCCGCCGTCGCTCATCGCCGCCCCTTGTACGCACTGTCCCAACGTTCGCAGTCAGTATACAGGGCACGGCAGCGCTCGGCAGCCCGGGGTTCCCCGGAGGCTTTGGTATTATTCCCTTTAGGTCACAGGGTTTAAAATGCTATTATCCCGGGACATTAGCCAGCCCACTGTCACTGTACAGGTCTGAGCCAGGGCGCAAACAGATACAGCACCAGTGTGCAGAAAATAACGGCGCGGCCCGGGAAGCCAAACCTGCTCGTGGCAACCGCATTTGCCTGTGAGCGCACCTGATTGCTGTACAACGTGCAGGTTGCCTGCATGCGGCTCTGTGGCTGCCCCCCGGGGCATCGGGAGCACGTGTTTATCGACGCCTGGCGCCAGCACGCAGGCCGTCCGAAAACGAGGAACAGACATTGTCACAGCCAGACGTCATCGCCACGCCGACACGCCACGAACTCCCTTTTTGTCCCGCCGCATTCGATACCCTGACCACCGCCCTGGACTACGCCGCACAGGGCGCCACCGGCACCAACTTCTACACCGGCCGCGGCCACTTGTATGCCGCCGTGTCCTATGCCGAATTGCGCCGCCAGGCGCTGGCGCTGTCGGGCAAGCTGCTGGGCCTGGGCCTGCAGCCGGGCGATCGCGTGGCCCTGGTGGCAGAGACCGACCCCGACTTCATCCGCTTTTTCTTCGCCTGCCAGTACGCGGCCCTGGTGCCCGTGGCGCTGCCGGCCTCGGTCAAGGTGGGCGCCCACCACGCCTATGTGGCGCAGTTACAGTTGCTGCTGGAGGCCTGTGATGCCGCCGTGGGCGTGGCGTCTGCGGGCTACCTGCCCTTCCTGCGCGAAGCCAGCGCCGGACTGTCCATGCGCATGGTGGATGCGCCGCAGGCCTTTGACGCACTGCCCGCCGCGGCGCAGGCGCTGCCGCAGATCGAGCCCCGGGACATCGCCTACATACAGTACACTTCGGGCAGCACCCGCTTTCCCCGCGGCGTGGTGATCACCCACCAGTCGGCCATGGCCAATCTGCGCGGCATGATCGCGCACGGCCTGATGATGAATGCGCGGGACCGCATGCTGTCCTGGCTACCTTTCTACCACGATATGGGGCTGGTGGGCTTCGTGCTGGTGCCCATGGCGGCCCAGGTGTCGGTAGACTATCTGGACACGCGCGAGTTCGCCATGCGGCCGCGACAGTGGCTGCACCTGATGACACAGACCCGCGCGACGATCTCCTTCGCACCCTCGTTTGGCTACGACCTGTGCGCCCGCCGGGTGCGCAGCAGCGATCTGGGCAGTTACGATCTGCGCCATTGGCGCGTCGCCGGCATCGGCGCGGAAATGATCCGCCCCGAAACCCTGGCCTATTTCTCTGAGTTGCTGGAGCCCTGTGGCTTCGACCGGCGCGCTTTTTTAGCCTGCTACGGCATGGCCGAGTGCACCCTGGGCGTCAGCTTCTCGCCTCTGTGGACGGGCTTTACCACCCACTGTATCGACAGCGACCACCTGGCCGACCACCACCAGGCGGTATTGCTGGACGAAAACGACCGCGGCGGCCGCGGCCGCCATTTCGTGAACTGCGGCAAACTGCTGCCGGATTTCGAAGTACAGATTCGCGACGACGATGACCGGGTACTGCCGGACTGGCATAGCGGGGTGATCTATCTGCGCGGCCCCAGCGTCATGTCCGGGTATTTCAACCTGCCCGAAGAATCCCGCAACGCCCTGTCTCCCGACGGCTGGCTCAACAGCGGCGATATCGGCTACCTGGCGGACGGTGTGTTGACCATCACCGGGCGGAAAAAAGATTTGATCATCATTCACGGCCGCAACATCTGGCCGCAGGACCTGGAGCACATCGCCGAATCACAGATGGAAGTGCGCTCGGGAGATGCCGTGGCTTTTGCGGTCCCCGATCACGAGGGGCAGGAGTGCTGCGTCCTGTTGGTGCAGTGCCGTGACACCGACGCCAGCCGGCGCAACAACCTGATTCGGCGACTGACGGCGCTGCTGCGCATGGAGCTGAGCCTGGACTGCTATGTCGAGCTGGTTCCCGTCCACTCCCTCCCGCGCACCTCGTCGGGCAAGCTCTCGCGCGCCAAGGCGCGCCTGGACTTCATCAATTCCCACGGCACGGCACCGCTGGAGGCCGTCGCTGACCAGCCCCGCCTGAAGGTCGGTTCAGGCTGACAGCACCCGGCAGCACTATCGCCGTCACCGGCGCCACGGGCTTTATCGGCAGGCGGCTGTGCGCCGCACTGCAGGATCAGGGCTTCGCTGTGCGCGCGCTGGCGAGGGACGCCGCCAGGGCCGCGGATCTGTCCCGCGCCGGGGTCTGCGTGGTCGCCGGCGACCTCGACAACCAGCGCGCTCTGCGCCAGCTCAGCGGCGGTTGCGCCGCGGTCGTTCACGCCGCCGCAGCGGTGCGCGGCGGCTCCCGGGCCGAGTTCGAGCGCATCAACGTCGCCGGTACCGCGGCACTGCTCGCCGCCCTGCAGGCACAGCCCGCCCCCCCGCGCCTGCTACTGCTTTCCTCACTCGCCGCGCGCGAACCGGACCTGTCCTGGTACGCCGGCAGCAAGCGCGCGGCGGAACGGCTGCTGGAACACACAACGACAGAACTGGACTGGCTGGTGCTGCGGCCACCGGCGGTATACGGCCCGGGAGACCGGGAGATGCAGCCCTTGTTCGAGTGGATGGCGCGCGGTATCGCCGTGGTGCCGGGCAGCGCCGGCGCACGGCTGTCGCTGCTGCACGTCGACGACCTGGCGCGTGCGATCATCGCCTGCCTGTTCAGCCCCGCCACCCGCCACCGCACGCTGGCGCTGTGCGACGGCAGACCCGGGGGCTACGACTGGCACGAGCTGGCTGCCACCGCAGCGACGACCTGGGATCGGCCGGTGCGCCTGTGGCGCCCTCCCGCGTGGCTGCTCGATGCCGCGGCGAGCATCAACCTGCGCCTGGCGGGCCTCACCGGCAGGGCACCCATGCTCACTCCCCCCAAGCTGTGCGAAATGCGCCACGACGACTGGGTGGTCGACAACGAGGAGATTACCGCTCTCACCGGTTGGGTACCCTCGCTCGGCCTGCGCCAGGGGCTGGCCACTATCGGGGTACAGACCCGGCAGAGCGGCAAAGCGGCACTTTGACAGCAAATCCGCGCCGCGCCCCACATCCCGCTTGCGCTATACTATCCCGCTGATTCCAGTAGGTTTTTCAGACAGATCCGTCGTGGCTGAATTTATCGTGGGCAACGCATTGCGCAGGCTGGCGCGCCGCAACCGGGCGCTGCGGCAGGTGCTGTGGCGGCTGGATTTCGTGCTGATATGGCTGCTGGTCAAAGGCTTTCGCGCGCTGCCCATCGACGCGGCATCGCGCTGTGGCGAGCGCGTGGGGACCTGGATCGGCCCGCGACTGAAAAAAAAGTCCGCGATTTTTCGCGACAACCTGGCCGCGGCGCTGCCGGAACTGGATGCAGCTGCACGCGAAGAACTGATTGTACAGGCCTGGGGACAGGCCGGGCGGGTGCTGGCTGAATATACCCACCTGGATACCATCTTGCGCGAAGAGCAGCGCCTGGAGATCGTGATCCACGAGGCGATCGAGACCTACACCAATCCGGCCGAGCCCTTCGTCGGCGTCTCCGCCCACCTGGGCAACTGGGAGGTGGCGTGCCTGGCACTGGCGCGCATGGGGATACCCAACGCCACTCTGTATTCGCCGCCCACCAATCCGCTGCTGGACAGCATGCTGCTGGATTCGCGCGGCGCCCTGAACTGCCAGTTGCTGCCCCGGGACAACAGCGCCCGAGGGCTGTTGCGCGCCCTGCACGAGGGCCGCACGGTCGCCATGATCATCGACCGACGGGTGGATGAAGGCCGGCCGGTGCCCTTCTTCGGCCGCGACAAGCTGTCTACCCTGATGCCGGCCAAGCTCGCCCTGAAGCACCGCTGTCATCTGGTGCCGGCCCGGGTGGAGCGCCTCGGGGACGCGCATTTCAGGGTGACCCTGCACGCACCGGTGCGTCCGAGTGACAGCAGCGCCGATGAAAACACCCAGGCCGCGGACATGACGCGGCAGGTTCACGCCCTGTTCGAGGACTGGATACGCCAGCAGCCGCAGGACTGGTTCTGCTCGAAACGCCTGTGGTCAAAGAGTACAATCAACCCAACAGCGGAGGTGAACGGCAATGACGCCGCCGTCGATTCCTATGCAGCCTGACAAACCACACCAGTCGATACGCTTGTTCGAGAACGACGTGCTCGAAAGACTGTCCCACGTGCACCCGGTAACGCCGCTGCTGCTGTGGGCGCCCGTCTCGCTGTGGCTGCTGTGGCGCACGTTTGCCCTGCATCACCTGCCGCTGCTGCCGGTGCTGGCGGTGGGGCTGGCCGGGCTCGTCACCTGGTCGCTGACCGAGTACTGCCTGCACCGTTTCCTGTTTCACTACCCCGCCCGCAGCAGGATCGGCAAGCGGCTGGTGTACCTGTTTCACGGCAACCATCACGACGACCCCAAAGACAAGACGCGCCTGGTGATGCCGCCCGCCGGTGCCATTCCCATCATGGCCGTCATCTACCTGCTGTTCGGGCTGCTGGTACCGGCGCCATGGATCGAGCCCTTCACCGCGTTTTTCATCGTCGGCTACCTGATCTACGACTACATTCACTACTGGACGCACCACTTCCCGATGCGCGGCCGACTGGCCAAGTACCTGAAGCACTACCATCTGCGGCATCACTACTCAAAGCAGGAAGGGCGCTACGGGGTGAGTTCCCCACTGTGGGACTGGGTGTTCGGCACCGACCCCGGCACGCGCTGAGCAGCGGCGGGCGTGCCGCAGTTCTACCTTATCCCCAAACGGCTGGCACGCCGGGCGCCGCTGCTGGTCGCCCTCGCCCAGCGCATCGAGGCGCTGGCTTTTCGATGCGTGTTCTGGGGGATGCGCGGTCTGTCGGTGGAGCGGGCCAGCCAACTGGCGGCCTTGGTCTTTGGGCTGGTGGGGCCGCACAGCGACAAGGCGCGCAAGGCGCGCACCAATCTCGCCATCGCCTTCCCCGATGCGTCGCCGCAGTGGCGGGAGCAGACCACGCGCCAGATATTTCAGTACCTGGGCAGGTCCACGGCCGAACTGATCAAGCTGGAGCAGATCTGGGAACAGCGCGCGCAGCGGCTCGACTTCGTGCTGCAGCCGCAGGCGCGCGCCCACATCGAGGCCAAGAAGCCCGCTGTTTATGTCACCGCACACGTCGGCGCCTGGCAGGTCACCAACCTCATCGGACTCCAGTACGGGCTCCGCATCAGCACCATCTATGCCGCCGAATCCAACGCGGCACTGCGCGAGGTGATGCTGGAGCTGCGCCAGTCCTTCGGCGTCAAGTTGATCGCTTCCGATGCCGGGGCGCGGCCGCTGATCCGGGAACTCACGGCGGGCAACAGCATCGGTATGGCGATGGACACACGCCTGGATACCGGTACGCTGATTCCCTTCTTCGGACGCGAGGCGCTGACCAACACCACGGCTGCGCGGCTGGCCCTGCGCACCGGCGCCGCGCTGCTGCCCATTCGCGGCGAGCGGCTGCCGCGGGGACGGTTTCGCATCACCGTTGACGATCCGCTGACACCCGGCGACCCGCACGCATTAGTCGACGAGCAGGCCGTCGAACTCACCGCGCGCATCAACGAGATTTTTGCAGCGTGGATTCGACAGACGCCGCAGCAGTGGATCTGCCTGAAGCGGCGCTGGCCCAAGGCACACAAACTGTAGTGCGACGGCATTGGTGCGAGGGCATCTACCGGCCGCCACTTGCGCTATAGTGCCCACTGTGCTGTAGAGCGAAGGTCAAATTAGTGAAGCTATCGGCTTTCGGCGAAAAGTTCGCGGGTGAGTCGGGGATCGTGGCGTTAATGGACGACCTCGGCGAGGCGCTGGACGAAAATCCGGACATGATCTTCATGGGCGGCGGCAATCCCGGCCGCGTACCGGCTCTGGAGCGCGCATTCCAGCGGCAGCTGGAGGCTATCCTGGCGGATCCGGCACGGCGCCACAGCCTGTTTGGTGCCTACCAGTCGCCCCGGGGCGACAGGCACTTCAGGGAACAGGTCGCCCGCTTTCTCAGGCGCCAGTCTGGCTGGCAGCTCAGCGCCGACAATATCGCCATCAGCAACGGCAGCCAGTCGGGGTTTTTCGTGCTGTGCAACCTGTTCGCCGGACGCATGCCAGATGGAAGCCAGCGCACCATTCACCTGCCGCTGTCTCCGGAATACATCGGCTACGGCGACCTCGGGCTGATGGAGAATTTCTTCAGCGCCACGCGCCCCACCATCGAACTGCTGGACGACAAGCTGTTTAAGTACCAAGTGGATTTCACCCGTCTGCACCTCGGCGACAGCGCTGGCGCACTGTGCGTATCGCGGCCCACCAACCCCACCGGCAATGTCCTCACCGACGCGGAAATCGCCCACCTGGACGACATCGCCCGGGCCGGCGACATCCCCTTGATTATCGACGGCGCCTACGGCCAGCCCTTTCCCGATATCCTGTTCATACCCGCCGCGGCGCACTGGAACGACAACACCATACTGGTCCTGAGCCTGTCCAAGCTGGGCCTGCCCGGGGTGCGCACCGGCATCATTGTGGCGCACGAGGACATTATTCGCGCCTACAACAACGCCAATACCATCGTCAGCCTGGCCTGCGGCAACCTGGGGCCGTCCCTGACGGGCGCCCTCTTTGACAGCGGTGAAATGCTGTCCCTGACCCGGGACCACGTGACACCCTTCTACCGCGAGCGCGCCCGACAGACCCTACACTGGTTGCGCGACAAACTGGGCGATCTGCCCTACCGTATTCACCGGCCGGAGGGCGCGTTTTTCCTGTGGCTGTGGTTTCCAGACCTGCCCATTACCAGTGCGGAATTATACCGGCGCCTGAAACGGCGCGGCGTGCTGGTGGTGCCCGGACACAACTTTTTCGTGGGTCTGGCGGACGACTGGGCGCACCGCCACCAGTGTATCCGCGTGTCCTACGCGGGGGACGCAGCGGCGGTGCAGCGCGGCGTGGAGATTATCGGCGCAGAGCTCGCCCGGGTATTCGCCGCGGCCTGACTATGGGGTTTGCAGTGGCTCCTGTCGTGCCGCGTGGCGGCGCAGGCGGGCAATACACCGCCGCTTGACCTATCATTAGCAGCCAGGAGCGTTAACTTTCCCCACATCCCGACAAGGTGCGCCGATGTCCAAGAAAATACTGCTGTTACTCGTCATTCCCCTGGTTCTGGTCGTCGCCGCGGCGCTGTTGCTGCCGCTGTTGCTGGACGAGGACGAGATCCTCGCGGTGGCCACCCGCGTGCTGCACGACAGGACCGGTGCCACCCTGTCGGTGGCCGGAGACACCAGCCTGTCCCTGTTTCCCGAGCTGGGCGTGTCCCTGGCGGATGCCAGCCTGGCCATGCCCGGCGAGGAGCAGCCCAGCCTGCATATCGGCGCGCTGGATATCGGCGTGCAACTGCTGCCGCTGTTGTCGGGCAGCGTGGAGATCGACGGCATCCGCCTGGACCGGCTGTCGGCCACACTGCACGCGGCGCCGCAGCAAAAAACCGTGGATACCAGCGGTCTCAGCGATGCCGAACTGGACGCATTTTATGCCGAGCGACGCAAGATGCTGGAACAGCAGGGCGACGCCACCGGGGCGGCTCTGGCAGTGCCACTGGCGCTGAACGTGAAACGCCTCGAGGTCACCGACTCCCGCATTGAAATGGTGCCCGCGGACGGCACGGCCAGCACAGTGATCGAACTGATCCGTCTGCACGCCACCGGCCTGAACCTCCACGGAGAGCCCATTCCGCTCGAGGCCGAGCTGCGCCTGCCCGGTGAACAGCCGCTGGATATCGCCCTGGAAGGCCGCTTTGGCATCGACCAGGACACGCAAAAAGTCCAGTTGCAGCCACTGCAGGTGGGGGTCGGGGGCGTCCTGCAGGATCGCCTCCAATTGAGCGCCAGCGGCGAGGCCGATCTGTCTCGCCAAAGTGCGGATCTGACCCTCGACATCGAGTCCGGCGAGATCAGCGGCCAGGGCAGCCTGCGCTACGCCAGCTTCGAGAGCCCGCAGATCGACGCCAAACTGCATTTCAACCTGTTCAATCCCGCCCTGCTGGCGCTGGCCGGTCCCGAGGCCGCCGCCTCCACCCGCAGTGCTCCGGCCAGCGGCGATGAACCGCTGCCGCTGGATGCGATCCGCCTGATCGACACCCGCGCCGATCTCACCATTGAGAGGGCCGTGTTTGCGCCACACACGGTCGACAACCTGCACGCCAAGCTGCGCGCCCTGGACGGTGTGGTGAAGATCACCACCCTGACCGGCGAGTTATACGAGGGCAAAATCGATGCGAGCGCCACCTTTGACGGCAAGCACAACACCGCTGTACTCGACACGGCCGGCAAAGTAGCCGGCGTGGAGATCGCTGCGGCCCTGCAGGCCATGCAGAGCAAAGCACTGCTGAGCGGCCGGGCCACTCTCGACTGGCAGTTGAGCGGCAAAGGACGCACCGCAAACGAGCTGCTAGCCGCCCTCAGCGGACCGATCGAGCTGGACACGCAGAACCCCGTGCTCCGGGACGTGGCGGTCGAGCAGATGATCTGCCAGGCGGTGGCACTGGTCAACCGGGAACAACTGACCGCCAGTTTCCCCACGGACAGCGCATTTACAGCGCTCGGCGCACAACTGCAACTGGCGGACGGCGAGGTACGCTTGAGCCCCCTGCGGGCAGAAATGCCACACATAGGCCTGACCGGCACCGGCACCCTGAATCTGCTCAGCCAGGACCTCGAGGCCACCTTCAAGGCCCGCCTGTCGCCGGCACTGGAACAACTGGACCCGGCCTGTCGCGTCAATGAGCGCCTGGCGGCCATCGACTGGCCGGTCGAATGCAAGGGCAACCTCGACACCGACCCGGGCCAGTGGTGCGCCGTGGACACCGCCGAGATTATCGAGGAGCTGACCAAAAACGAAGCCAGGCGCCGGGTGAAAAAAGAAGCCGGCAAGCTGTTTGAGAAACTGCTGGACTGATCTCGCGCACTAATTGAGCACCCGGTAACCGCGCCCGCGCAGGCAGCGTTTCACCACCTGCACCTTTTGATGCTCACCCTGGCTGGCGCCTTTGGCGCCGCCGCTGACGGCACCGACGCCCGCCCCGGTACCGGCATCGCCGGTCACCGCGCCGATCAAGCCGCCCACCACCGCGCCCGAGGCGGCCCCTTTGGCCGTCTTTTCCCCGGTCTTGACCTCGGCGGAATAGCCCCGGCACTCCGCCAGGTCCCGCGCGTAGCGGGCCATGTCCACACCCTTCTTGTCGATAATGATCTCATCGGTGGTGGTGCAGGCGACGAGCAGTAAGGCGACGGCCAGAGGCGCTATCGACTGGCTCATGGCTTTCAATCCGCTCACGGCTATCCAGTGACTCATGGTTTACCTCGGGCCGCGCAGTGGGCGACGGTGATGGCCACACCTGAAGACTACCACGGCGCCGCGCAGATTGCGCCGTGGGTGTGCACAGCGCTACTCGACCACCGTGACCTTGTGGCGGGCGAGCACCTGGTGCTGCAGGCCAGTGGTGTAGCGCACCTCGTAGTCGCCGGGGGCGTTGGCGGCCTTTGCACCGTTGACTGTCCCGCTGCCGCTGCTGCCAGTAGCGGCAAAGCCGTAGGCCACGGTGGCGTTGAACATGCTGTTGTCAGACTTGTCTGCACGCACCATAACGACGCGGTCGCCGCGGTAGCCCGGGCCGGTATACGCCACCTTGAAACTTTCGCCGACCCTGACTGTGTCCGGCGCATCGACGCTGGCCGCAGCGCGCGTGACCCTGATCGGCTGGCGGGCGAGCACCTTGTTGCCGGGGGCGAGGAAATAGGCGATCTCGTAGTCGCCCGCGACATTCGGCACCTGGAACTCGACGCGGGTGCCGGCATCCCGGCCCTTTGACAGGACCTGCCAGCTGGCGCGATTGTATTTGTTCGCACCGGCCTCGATGAGCGAGACGTAGTCATCGCCCCAGTCATCGCCCGCCACCGGTGTCACGGCAACCGCAATCACAGAGCCCCCGACAATCTCCGACGGACCCGAGACGGCGGCTTCCACCGGCATGACCCTGACCGGCGCCGATGCCTGCACGGCGTGTTGCATGCCGCCATAGGTGGTGTAGCCGTTGGCCAGCACATAGCGCACCTCGTAGTCACCGGGTTCCGCGTAGGCGGTGAGTTCGGCCGGCACGCCGTCGCGCAGGCGCGCATGACCGCCGGGGGTGTAGGCCGCCCTGGTACCGGCCTTCTCCATGGTAATGAAGTCGCCCGGTGTCAGCGCGCCGCGCCACTGCACCTTGAATTTTGAGGCCGCGTTTACCTGGGCCGGCGCGGAGACACTGTACCCGCCGTCGCTTACCCGCAACGGGGCGCGGGCGAGGATCAGCCGCGGGCGGCCCAGTACGTAGCGCACTTCGTAGTCGCCTTCCACGGAGGGGCCGCCGATTTGCGTGCGCGCCGTGTCGTCCTGGTCGAAACGGCCGTCGCCATTGGTATCGAGGCTCGCCGCTGTGGCGCCCTGGCGCTGTGCCTCTTTGTGGTAGGCATCGCGGGCGCGCTGGGTGGGGGTGAAGTAAATCTGCTCGCGCGGGCCGTCATCGGGCCTGTTTACGGTGATCGAGGCACCCAGGTCGTCCGGGCCGGACCAGGCGACACTGACAGGATTGCCCTCTACAATTGCCGCATCGGCCTCCAGCGTCACCGGTATACCCAGATCGATCGGCACCGTGACCACCACGGGTGCCGAGGCGACGGTGAACGCCCTGGAGCCCACCTTGTCGCCCGCCACGCGCTCGCCCGAGTGCGGCCAACCGGTCCAGGTGGCGGTGGCGACATAGTCGCCGGGTGGAACCTCGAAGTCGACATAGCCGGCGTCGTCCCTGCTGAAGACCGGATCGCCGCCGTCCCCGGGGGTAACGACCCAGTTGATCTGCGACTGGATATCGGGACCATTGCGCAGCATGGTCGCCTTCAACGCGACCGTCTGGGGCTGTGGCTGGCTGCCACCGTCGGCTGGCGCACTGTCACCCATGGCGACCTGGCTCAGCGCCGCCGTCAGCTCATCGGCGTTATCCGCGGCCAGGAATTCGCCACCGGTCTCACGCGCAATGCAGGCCAGCCCCCTGCGCTCCTGCTCGGTCACATCGAAACCAATCACGTGGACCGTGAAATCGAGCCCCTTCTCCTCCAGTAGTTGCGCCAGTGCGCAGGGGTCCGCATCGCAGGTCTCCAGACCGTCGGAGACGAGAATCACGGTAGCGGCGTTTTCTTTGTAGTTGAGCTCCTCCGCGGCGTGCTCGACCGATCCGCTCAGCGGTGTCATGCCCACTGGCGTAACGCCCCGGATCTGTTCAATCAGTCCGCTGCGATCCGCGCCGACCTCGGCCAGTGTCTGGATATCGCTGCAGTCGCCCTTCTTGCGGTGGCCATAGGCAACCAGGCCCAGGCGCTGATTTCCCGGCAGACTCCGCACCAGCCCCTCGACCACGTCCCTGGCAATCACGATCTTGTTGACGCCCTCGATCTGACCCCACATGGAACCGGAGGCGTCGAGCACCAGGATGACATCCCGGGACGCCGTTCCAGCCTCCTGTGCGCTGGCGGTAAAGCTTGCGAATAAAACACCGACCGCGAAAGCAGCGGCAGTTAGAATACGGGTGGGTGGTTGCAGCATCGCTGGTTTCCTGTTGTTATCAAACTCGCATAAACCCTAGGGCCTGTTCACGCTATCCGAATTAGCCCCGGTTCAAAACTCAGCAAAGATAAAAGGGGACAGTCATCGAGCTATTCCCTTGCGCTAATTATCCCCTCTTTCTATTCCTTTTTCCTATTTCATCCGCATTCTGGCGCCAGGAACAGGGGCAGAGGCGGCGGCCAGGCGAGCTTCCACGGACTGCGCCGGCGGTGCTGCGGGCCCTTGTCGTCGGGCTGGCGGTTCTCATCCGGCGGCAGGTTGTCCAGCAGACGCTGCAGCGAGGCGGCGTGGGACAGCTCTTCGTCGGCGAAGTCGTTGGCGATGCGCGCGGTCTCCGGGTCGTCGGTGCTGTGCGCAACGTACCGGTAGTACTGCTCGGCAGCGCGCTCGTTGTCCAGGGCCAGCAACATGGCCTGGCGCAGACTCATTTGATGGTAGACCGCGTCGTAGCTGGTGGTCTCAGGCCCCTCCACCTCCGGCCACTCGAACTCCCAAGCCTTGAGTTGTGGCAACTGCACTCCCACCGCGATCCTGGTTACTTCCAACAGGTGGAGACTGGCCTCACCGGCCATGCGCCGGAAAAAATCCGCCACCGGCTGATTGCCGTGGCCCGCCATGATTTCAGCCAGTTCCAGATAGCGCTCCTGCGCCTGCGACTCCAGCTCCACGGAGTGGACGAGAAACCGACCCAGCTTGTTTGCCGCCATGTTCACGTTACGCACCCCGCGGCGATAATGCCCCCATGACGCCGGCACAGCCGGCGCCAGTTACTGCATTGGCGGATTGTCATGTGTTGCCCCAGAAATTCCCTATACGCCCCAGGGGTAGCGACCCGCACCCCATAAAACTTTAGCAAACCACGCGCAGTTTATCTGCCCCGGCGCCGGGATACAAAGAGCAGAACGCGGGTAGTCGACAGAGATCACACCTGTGCTAGGCTGGTGGTCCACGTACAGATATACAGCCGATGAACGCCATTGTCTTCGACAACAGCTATGCCCGCCTGCCGGAAAAGTTCTACACACGGCAGCGGCCCGACCCGGTCAAGGCGCCGTCGGGCATACGGGTGAATCGCCCGCTGGCGCAGCAACTTGGCATCGAGCCGCGCTGGCTGGCATCGCCCGAAGGCGTTGCCGTCGTGGCCGGCAACCAGGTGCCCGCCGGTGCGGATCCCATCGCCACCGTCTATGCGGGCCATCAGTTCGGCAGCTACAATCCGCAATTGGGCGACGGCCGCGCCATCTTGCTGGGCGAAGTGCTGGACCAGCAGGGCAGGCGCTTCGATTTGCAGCTCAAGGGCGCCGGGCGCACCCCGTACTCGCGCGGCGGCGACGGGCGTTCCCCGCTCGGCCCGGTGCTGCGCGAATACCTTGTCAGCGAGGCCATGCACGCCCTGGGCGTACCCACTACCCGGGCACTGGCCGCGGTCACCACGGGCGAACGGGTGGTGCGCGAGGAGTTGCTGCCCGGCGCGGTGCTGGCCCGAGTGGCGCGCAGCCATGTCCGCATCGGCACCTTCCAGTTTTTCGCCGCGCGCGGCGACGTCGACGCCCTGCAAGTGCTGGTGGAGCACGTGCTGGCGCGCCACTACCCGGACCGGGTGGGGGCGGACAATCCCGCCCTGGCACTGCTACAGGGCGTTATCGAGCGCCAGGCGCGGACCGTGGCCCAGTGGCAGTTGCTGGGTTTCATCCACGGCGTGATGAATACCGACAACATGCTGCTCAGTGGCGAGACCATCGACTACGGCCCCTGTGCTTTTATGGACGATTTTCACCCGGACCGGGTCTTCAGCTCCATCGACCAGGGCGGTCGCTACGCCTATCGCAACCAGCCGGGCATCGCCCACTGGAACCTGGCCTGCCTGGCGCAGACCCTGATTCCCCTGCTGCACGAGGACGGCGCACAGGCCCTGGCGCTGGCACAGGAGGCCGTCGACACCTTTCCCGCGCAGTTTCAGCAGGCGCACAACCGGGGCATGGCCCGCAAGTTGGGGCTGGGCGAGCTGACCGGCCAGGACACCGCCCTGGTCGAGGACCTGTTCCAGATCATGGCGGAGCAGCGCTGCGACTTCACGCTGACGTTCCGGCGCCTGGCCGACCTGTCGCACAGCGGCGCTGCCGCAAACGATATAAGGGCCGTCCATGAACTCCCCGATGCACTGCTGCCGTGGCTGGCGCGCTGGCGGGTGCGTCTGGCGGCCGACCCGGCAGATACCGCCAGCCGCCAGGCCGACATGTACGCCGCCAGCCCGGTGTTTATCCCGCGCAACCACCTGGTGGCCCAGGCGATAGACGCCGCCCAGGACCGCTGCGACTACGCGCCTTTCAACGAACTGGTGGACGTGCTGGCCAGGCCCTGGAGCTACGATCCGAAGCTGGCGCGCTATGCGAGGCCACCGGCGCCGGGGGAGGTGGTGCGCCAGACCTTCTGCGGTACCTGAAAAAAACCGACAGGCGGGGTGGCATCCGCTGCCGATACCGCTAGTATTGACGGCGGACGCCCCCGCGGGCGCACTCGAAACAAAAAAAGGACGACAACAATGGCGGGAACCTACGAACTCAAAGTGGCCAAGAACGGCGAATTCTTTTTCAATCTGCTGGCGGCCAATGGCCAGGGCATTCTGAAAAGCGAGATGTACAAGTCGAAAAGCGCGGCGATGAACGGTATCGCGTCCGTACAGACCAATTGCGGCGATGACAGCCGGTACGACTGCCGCACGTCGGGTAACGACAAGTTTTATTTCGTGCTGAAGGCAAAAAACCACCAGGTGATCGGCCAGAGCCAGATGTACGCCAGTCAGGAGAGCTGCGCCAAGGGCATTGCCTCGGTAAAGAGCAACGGGCCGAGCACTGTTGTAAAAGACCTGACTGCCGCCTGATTCCCGCCGCCAACTCTCACCGATAGCTGGAATTCTCGTCCAGCTATCGTACGCGGTACGGGATTGTCCCATCGTGGTCACCGCCCTCGCCATGGGCGCCGGCGAGGGATAATCGCGGGCGCGCGTCCGCCGGAACATTCGCGTAGACATGTCTCCGGCGCGACAGCGGCAGGGAGCGGGAGACGGCGAAACCGCCGCCGTTGATCCACTCGGGGTCGTAGCGAAGCCCAATGGCCCCGGTCGCAGTGCGCCAGAGCTGACCGACCGGGCGCTGCTCGTGCCAGACGTTGAGCATGTCGGGATCGCTCACAGCGTTTCCCTACGGGTTCTGCCCGTACGATGAACCAGCGTGGCATAGCCGCGCGGCTGGATAATGACCTCCAGCCCCAAGGTGCGCAGCGCTTTCAGAACCTTGCCGATCTCGGCCGCGCAGGTGAGACCGGGCGGCAGCAAGCGCGCCCTGCGGCTTAGACTCCGGCGCGGCAAGCCCGTATAATCGCGCCACGTTGCGATCGATCATCCACCTGCCGTCCGGGCCGCTGATTTGACTACAGACTTCTTTGGCAAGACCCTCTCCGGGCCCTTTACCATTCCGTCGGGCATCGTCACCACCACCGCACCCATCATCCAGTACGTGTTCGATCACATCCCCGAGATCGGGGTACTTACCACCAAGAGTATCGGCCTGGAGCCGCGCGCCGGCTACCGCGAGCCGGTGCTGAGTCAGTACGCACCGGGCTGTTTCGTCAACGCCGTGGGGCTGACCAACCCTGGCGCGCGGGAAGCCGCCGCGCTGCTGGGCGACTTGCGGGTGCCCGCCGACCGTTTCCTGCTGGCTTCCATCTTCGGCGGCAGCGTGGAGGAGTTCGTGGCGGTGGCGCAAATCCTGGCACCGGTCTGCGATGCGCTGGAGCTGAATCTGTCCTGCCCCCACGCCCGGGGCTACGGTATGGCCATGGGCCAGGACCCGGAGCTGGTGCGCGAGATCACCGCCGCCGTGAAGGCCGCCGTGGCAATTCCCGTGATCCCCAAACTCACCCCCAACACGCCGGATATTGCCGGCATTGCGGCTGCCGCCATCGCCGGCGGTGCCGACGGCTTGTGCGCCATCAATACCCTCGGTCCGGGCTATACCTCCGCGCACGGGCATCCGGTGCTGAGCAATGGCGCCGGGGGCATGTCGGGCAAGGGCGTGCTGCCGATCGCGCTGAAATGCGTGCGCGACATTGCCGCCGTGGCCGACTGCCCCGTCATCGGCTGCGGCGGCGCCAGCAGCGCCGACGATGTGCGCGCCTTCTTCGACGCCGGGGCCACCGTGGTCGGCATTGGTTCGGCGCTGACCGGTCTCACCACGGCCGAGATCGGCGATTACTTCCGGGATCTGGCCAGTGACCTGGCCGGCGCGCACGACCGCGCCGGGACACACACCCGCTACGACATCGACATGCGCTTCGCGCCGGTGGAACTGGTCAAAAACACCCGCGTGTGCAGGGACATCGCCCTGCTCACCTTCGACCGCAAGGTCAATATACAGGCGGGGGAGTTCGTGTTCCTGTGGCTGCCCGGCCTGGGTGAAAAGCCGTTTTCCGCCCTCACCGACGACCCCTTCACGCTGGCGGTTATCGACGTGGGCACCTTCACCCATGCACTCATGGACCTGCCGCCGGGCACCCGGGCCTATGTGCGCGGCCCACACGGTATCCCGGTCGCACCCCCCGAGGGCGCGAAAATCATGGCCGTGGCCGGGGGCACCGGGCTGGCCGCCGTGTACCAGATTGCGCGCGACTTTGGCGACGCCGAGATTTTCACTGGTGCGCGCAGTGCGCAGCGCCTGTATTTTCTGGAGGAGTGCCGCCGCGTGGCCACGGTGTACGTGGCCACCGACGACGGCAGCGCCGGCTACCGCGGCGTGGTGACGGAACTGCTGCACGAGCGCCTGCGGCAACTGTCCGCGCGGGAACTCGCGCAACTGGTGTTCTACAACTGTGGTCCGGCGCCCATGGTACACGCGGCGGTGGCGGTACAGCGGCAGTTCTGCGGCGATGAGCAGATTTTCAGCTCCATCGACTACCTCACCAAGTGCGGCGTGGGGATTTGCGGCGCCTGTGCCGCGCCCGACGGGCGGCGCCTGTGCGTGGACGGCCCGTTCCTGCAGAGCGCCTGACTGGCGCTGGAAACCGCGGACTGTACGTCAACCAGACAGCAATTGGCTTGTAAGAACTAGAGCCATCGGCGAACGCGCGATTTATACTCCAGATAGTCTGCGCCAAAAAGCTCGGTAAGTGCCTGCTCTTCGGGTTTTATCTGAAACCAGTTGAGATACAGGACAAAGCAAACGGCACCGACAAGCCCCAGCAAGGTGCCGAGGCAGGCAGCCCACGCCAGTAGAATGAACATCAAACCGACGTACATTGGATTCCTGGTGATCTGGTAAATACCCGATGTGACCAGTGCGGATGCCGTTGCCGGCTGCAGCGGGTTAACGGTTGTTTTCGCTGCTTTGAATGACAGCATACCCGCAATGCTGCAACACGTCCCCATCAGGAAAAACAATCCGGCCAACCAAGGCAGGTAGTTGCTATCAACGCGTGCCCACGATACCCGTTCATGGAACAACCACACGACGAAACCAAAGCATAGCGCCACTAAAGGCGGCGGTATTTTATTCTGCAAACAGTGCATTGGCTTCCATTACGTTGGCCCGTCGCAATCCGGGCTATCCTGTCAGTTTCGATGGCCGGCGTCACTGGCGACGCACGTGTCCAGAGTATACAGCGGTCGCGACGCTATCGGGGAAGTCATCCGCCTATGGCGTCACGATAACCTTCATCGCGCCCCTGGACTTGTCACTGGCCGCGGCAAAGGCCTTGCCAATTTCCCCGAGGGGATAGACGTGGGTTACCAGTTACTGTAGGGGCAGCTGTGGCGTGCCCATCAGTTCCACGGTATAGCCAAAGTCTGTCGTCATGCCGTGCTGGCCGTAGGTGAGACAGAAGCGGTAGGTGATGTCCTTCAACACAGCCTGCCATGAGTCCACGGCCACGGGCTGGTTCCACAAACCGAGCACGGCGACCTGCCCCATCGGCCGCACGACCGCCGCGGCCTGCTGCAGCGTCGGCGCGTCGCCGCCCACCGTCTCGATGACCACATCTGCCCCCTCACCCACGTGCTGTGAAAGGCGTCGATCGCCACGCGATCACCGGGCTGCACCCGGGTCACCTGGTCGCCGACTTCGTGTACCACGCCGGCATACTCGTGCCCCCCGGCGCCGCGCAGTGGGAAGGCAGCGCTCTTGTGGCCATTCCAGAAATGCAGGTTGCTGCCGCAGATACCCAGCCCTGCCAGTTTTACAATAACCGTGTCGCCGTCGACCTCGGGGCGCTCCACCTCGTCGAGTTCAATACGCTGCGGCGCAACCATTGTCGCGCAGAACATTTTCGCCATGGGCTTTCGTCCTCGGGGACTGTCACTGTTCCAGCGTGTAGGCGACCAGCGCATCGCTGATGTCGGTACCCAGGTACTTGTGGCCGCCCGCGGCAATCACCACGTACTGTTTGTCGTCCTCGCCGAGCTGGTAAGTCATCGGTGTCGCCTGGCCGCCGCCGGGCAGGCGCGCCTTCCACAGTTGTTCGCCGCTGCGGATATCGAAGGCGCGCAGAAAATTATCCGTCGTCGCGCCGATAAACACCAGGCCCGAGGCGGTAATCAGCGAGCCACCGAGATTCGGCACGCCCCAGTCGAACCACAGCGGGAAGGGCGCCATGTCGCGGGTCGAGCCCAGCGGCACTTCCCACAGCCGCTCCGCCGTAGTCAGGTCGATTGCCAGCAGCGTGCCCCAGGGCGGCCTGATACAGGGTGCGCCCAGCGGCGAGAGCATGGGTTCCATGGTGTGCGCGTAGGGTGCGCCGAGCGAGGGCGGCGCGCGCCACTCGCCGCGCGCGAGCAGCGCATCGACCGTGGCGCGCGGGTACATGCGGAGGATGGCCGGCACCTGTGTGGTGTTGGCGACCAGAATACCCTTGCGCGGGTCGATCGATACGCCGCCCCAGTTGGTTGCGCCCATGAAACTCGGAAAGTAAATCGTGCCGCGCAGCGACGGCGGCGTAAAGACGCCCTCCCAGTTCGCACCCTCGAACAGATCCATGCATTTGCCCTTGTCCCAGGGTGTGAAACCCCAGATATCGTCCCGGCTCAGTTCGCGGCGCACGATGAAGGCCGGATTGGTCGGGAAGGGCTGTGTCGGGCTGTAGCGCTCACCCTCGATGGCGCCGGTCAATGGTACCGGGCGCTCCTCCACCGGAAACAGCGGTTCACCCGTTTCACGGTTCAGGATGAAAATATGCCCCTGCTTGGTGGCCTGGGCGAGCGCCGGGATGTCGACCCCATCGCGGCGCAGGGGAAACAGCACCGGCTGCGAGGGGATGTCGTAGTCCCAGTGATCGCGGTGCACCGTCTGGAAATGCCATTTCAGGGTGCCGGTGGCGGCATCCAGGGCCACGATCGATGCGGCATAATAATCGCGGTCGCCGCGCACGATATCGCTGTGGTCCGTCGCGGCGTTGCCGGTCGGCACGAATACCAGCCCGCGTTTGCTGTCCACCGATAGCGGCGCCCATGCATTCGGCGTACCGCGCACATAGGGTTCGCCCGCCGGTGGCACCGCGGCCCCGGGCGGCGCGGAATTCCAGGACCACTGTAGCGCGCCACTGTGCACGTCGAAGGCGCGGATCACACCGGCCGGCACATCGACCCGCATGTTGTCGGGAATGCGGCCGCCGAGCACGATCTTGCCGTCGACGACCACCGGGGGCGAGGAGAGGGAAAAATCACCGGGATGTACCTGCCCCAGCCCCTGTGTCAAATCCAGCACTCCGCCGTCGCCAAACTGCGCGCAGGGCTCGCCGCTGGCCGCATCCAGCGCCAGCAGGCGGCCGTCGAGCGTGCCCGCGAGCACCCGCGCCGGACACTCGCCGCGGTAATCCGGCGGGTCGGCGTAGTAGGTCACCCCGCGACAGTTCAGCAGGTAGCTGCCGCGGGTGTCCGCCGTGTAGCGATAGGCCCAGAGCTCCTCACCGGTGCGCGGGTCCAGCGCCGCCACCTTGCCCAGGCCCGAGCACACGAACATGCGGCCACCGGCGACGATCGGCGTGGCCTCGAAGGTGGGCGATGACTGCGGCGGCGCATCGATCATGCCGATGTGGTAGGTCCACGCGTGGCGCAGCCGCCGCACGTTGTCGGGCGCAATCTGCGCCAGCGGGGAATAGCCCATGCCCCCTTCGCCGCCGCGCCAGTGCGGCCAGTCGGCGACCGCTTTGTCGGCCGCGGCCACCGCCTTGGTGACGCACACTGCGCCAAACATTACCAGGGCATTGACTCTCCGCACGTCAGGTACTCCGATCACACTAGCCAGCGCCGTAGAGTGCCTGTCGATTGCCCCGCTGTCCAAGTCTTTGTCAGTGCGGCCCCTGCACGGGCAAACTTGCGCAGCCGGCGCCACTCTCACGCTTATGGTTCCGCCCACAGCTCTGCAAGCCTGGCAGCCGCCTTGACAGTTGCAGCCAATCCACACATTCTGGCAGCGAACCTTCGCTGAGAAAGCCACTGGGGTTTCTCCACGGCATTGTTTCTGCCTCTGCAATCCTCCGGCGCGGCGAGCATTCAACGATCTGGCGGTGACACGGCATGCACAGGAAAGAATTCAGGATACATCTACCGGCAATTGCCCCCGAACTGGGGCGAATCGTGCAGGTGGCTTATATCGTAGACGATATCGATGAAGCCATCGAGCGCTGGCATACGCAGTACGCAACCGGACCGTTCCTGGTGGCGCGCGACACCACGCCTTTCGTCAACGCGCGCTACCGGGGGCAGCCCAGCGAAGTGATGGTGCTGGATCTGGCCTTTGCCTATGTCGGCGATCTGCAAATCGAACTGATCGCGCTGAAAAATGATGTGCCGTCCATGTACAAGGAAGTACTGGATCGCGGCCAGGTCGATCTCCAGCACTACGGGGTTTGCGTCGAGGATTTCGCTGCGGCCGTGGCGTATTATCGGGAAAACGGGTTTCAGCTCGTCGTGGCATCGGGCGCCGAGGGGGTCGCACAAATGCACTACGCGGAGGCGGTGAATTTCGACAAGAATGTGTTTGGCGAGGACGAAAAGCAGTACATGAGAACTCCCGAGGGCTACGGCATCGTACTGGAGGTGATTGCCGATAACGCCATGACGCGACCGTACTTTGACGGGATAAAGCAACGGGTGGCGTCGATTCCGAGCGGCCAACGGATACAGGAATTCCAACTGTCCGAGTTGGCGGCGAGCTGAAGCGGTGGAGCAGATATGGCGCCGATTAATCAACCCGTTCGGCGGGTTTCTCCGGCCGCTGCGGCAAGGTGTTCAGGCCCGCAGGATCTGCAGCGCGATAAGGAACATGCCGTAGAGACTGGCAAAGTAAAACAGCGGCCGGATAATCGGCCAGCCAAACGCGTAGACCACGGCGTGTGCCAGGCGTGTATAGAAAAACACACGCGCCCCCAGTGCGGTGGAGGCATTGGCGACACCCGCCGCGTCAGCCACGAGCACCAGGATCGCAAATAAGACGAGGTTTTCCTGCATATTGGCCGTGAGACGTTGCAGACGTTTGCGCAGCACCGTCGGTTCCGGCAGGCTGTCGCGGCTGCCCGCCTGTGCCATCGCGCCATTCTGGCCAATGGCCAGCCCCGCCTGCACCAGAATAATAACCAGGAACAGGATTGCGCTGTATACCAGCATTGTGAGTTCTACTGCCATGGCCTCGCTCCCTGGTGCGGTACAAATCGGCTGCGAAGTGCACAGACCGGCAGCACCGATAATACTCCAGACGGTACCATCGAGTAACGAACAAATTGTGCAACTGCTGCGGATGCGTGGTGGTTGATCAGCATACCCAACCCAACTGTTTGGTGCTGCCTCATGTCGGCTGCACTGGTTTGCCTGGATGCTGGTAGTTCCGTCACTGCTACCAATCGGTGCAACGGAGACATCCGTGCACCACCGTGTGACGGTCGTTAAAAAGAAGCAGAATTTCGAGCCGTGCACACGCGGCAGAGGCCGTGTCCGGCGTCATTCGGTTCCAGCAATCTCCAACTGCATCACGTTGAGCTCGGTCTGTGAATGATTGGCATAGGTCTTCCACGTCGGAGAGTATTTTTCTGCCTCGTTACCCCAGACCGTCCAGTTTTCACGCGGTCCCCGTGCGAATAGCTCCAGGTAAGGACCGGGACTACAGGCCTCGATGAGGTCGTATTGTTCGTCGGGCTTCCTGCTGTGTTCTCACTTGCGGGTAGCAATGAGGTTCTCCTGGCTTCGACCGGCCTGCAGTGTACGGGCATTTTTCCCGTGTACTCCGAACAGCAACATCTCTGTCACATTGCGAAAGTAAGAGCCCACGCCTCGACGGTCGGGACCACCATCTTTTCTGATCTTGTACCAAATCAGGTTTGTCTTATAGGTGAACCCCCAGGCTTCCATGACGTCGAGGCCTTCACGTAGCAGCGCATTAGGAACCCACAAATAAAGGTGGGCAGTACTCTCGACAATCGTCCCCACAGGCAGATCCTTGATGTCCTGCAGCTTCATGGTCTCGTAGCGCGACAGGCGGCGATGCTCCGGCGCCATCTTCCCTGTCCGATTTTGAAACTGCCAGGGCGGATCAACCAATACAGTGGAAAACCGTGATTTGCCAACTCTGGTCAGTAACTCATCCGATACTGTTGAACTCATCGTGTTTTCTCATTGGAGGGTGGCCAATCCTCGACCACATCTGATGGGTTCCAGCAAGCTCATCCCTGGAATCGGAATAGGCACCAGGCTCCAGTGCGACGTCCTCGAAGCCCCCATCGTCGATGTCTTGAATCGTCAACTTCGCCCTACTCCAGCTAATAGTTGCAGCGTTGAGATGGCCAGTTGTACGGCCTGACTTCCAGCAGCACCAGCTACGTCCAACAACCTGTAGCACAGGCAGGCATACCAAATACCTTGCATCGATTGCGCGAGGCTTGCTCTGCAGACGACTCTGCCTGCGGGCAAGCGGATGCCTTTCTGAGGCGGACACTGCAGTAGATGATACAGGCACCGCCCGTGGCTGCCGGACACCTTGCGCGCTGTCTCGCGGAACTTCGCGTTTGTACTTGTCGCGCCGCCGGCCTATGCGGTGTCGGCGAAGGTCACCGTGCGGTAGCGGTTGAAGCGCAGGGTGGGGGACCAGTGGTCTGCCGGCAACCCCGCCTTGGCCAGCAACTGCTCCAGGAAATGCGCGGGGTCGGGGAGTTGGACCCACACCTTGGGCAGAAAGGTTGCGCGGTGGCTGCGGTCTTCCAGCATGAGGCCGTCGACCGCGGGCTCGAGCTGTGCCAGCAGCGTGTCCCGGCTATCCGCCACCAGCGGCTCCATCGATCCCAGCACGGCGATCTCGATCCCGGTGCGGGCCAACTCCTGTGCCTGCAGGCGGGCAAAGCGCGGGTCGTGCAGGGCCGCGCCGACCGCGTATTCCGCCACGGCCCGGGCCAGGGGCGCGACCGGTTCGAGAGTGCCGATACAGCCGCGCAACTGCCGGGCCTGGGTCAGGGTCACGAACACTGCCCGCGAGGCGCCCAGCGCCGGGTGAGCCTCCAGCGCTTCGATCTGCGGTGCGGGAACGCCCCGCAGTGCGCCGCCAATGGCCTCGCGGGCGATGCCCAGCAGCCTCGCCCGGTGGCAGGGGGTCAGTTCAATGTGCGAGGAAGGCGCCATAACCCACGACCCGGCGCCGGTCGCCGGCGGTATCTCCCGAGTTGCACAGCGCGAGCAGTTCCAGCGTCAGGGAGCGGCAGTGGCGGGTGCGCATCAGCCCATTGAGCGCGCGCGCACCACAGGCGTCCTCACCGCTGAAATCGCCGGCCCGCTGCAGCACCCGCTCGCAGGTACGCCGGTCCCGCCGGCCCGCCTCTTCGTAGGGGTGGAAGTGGGACAGGTCGGTGCTCACCACCACCAGGGTCTCCGGCCCGCCCCACACGGCGTCCATCACCGCCGCCACCGTACCCGGGGGGCAGTCCCCGACCACGACCGGCAGCAGCGCAAAATCGTCCAGCGCGCGCTGCAGGAAGGGAAGCTGCACTTCCAGGCTATGCTCCTCGCGGTGGGCCTCATCGGACACGCAGACACCGGGCAGCGCCGCGATCGAATCGATACCCTGCCGGTCGAGCGGCACCTCGCCCAGGGGCGTGGCGAAGGCGTCCACCGAGGGCACCGCCATGCCCTGCAGGTAGACCCGGTGGGCGGGGCCGAACAGCGCCACCCGCCGGATTGCGGCGCGCACCGGCACCAGGCAGCGATAGGCTCGCGCCGCCGTGCTGCCGCTATAGATGTGGCCCGCATGGGGCACGATCAACACCCGGGGAACGCACTGTTGCTCACCGCTCGCCTGAGCCAGCAGCCGGTCCACCTGCTGCTGCAGCCGGTCGGCCCCAGCCTCGTAAAACAGGCCGGCAACGGCGGCCTTACGCACCTTCATGATTCTACCCTGAACTCCCGTACCTGCAGTCCGAATGCCGCTTGCGCGCCGCTGCCGGCATCGAAATCACACCACTCGCCGAACCATGGCTTTAGCCACACTTGAAATATGGACATGTTTGCCATAATTACAAGAGTATGGACCACACGATCGTTCCCACCCGGTACTGGCACCGGCGGCCCGACGGACGGGTACAGTGCGACCTGTGCCCGCGCCACTGCCGCCTGCACGAGGGGCAGCGGGGTCTGTGCTACGTGCGCCAGCGCCTGGACGGCGAGGTGAGGCTGGTGAGCTACGGCCGCTCCAGCGGCTTCTGCGTGGACCCCATCGAGAAAAAACCCCTCAATCACTTCTATCCGGGCAGCCGCGTGCTGTCGTTCGGCACCGCCGGCTGCAACCTCGCCTGCAAGTTCTGCCAGAACTGGGACATGTCCAAGTCCCGCGAGATGGACACGCTGTCCGACGACGCGAGCCCGCAACGACTGGCCAGGGCCGCGCGGGAGCTGGACTGCCGCAGCGTGGCCTTCACCTACAACGATCCGGTCATCTTCATGGAGTACGCCCTGGCTATCGCCGCCGCCTGCCGGGAGCGCGATGTCCGCACCGTGGCGGTGACCGCGGGCTACATCGATCCGCAACCGCGCCGCGAGTTCTTCGCCGGGATGGACGCCGTGAACGTGGACCTGAAAGCCTTCACGGAGCGGTTTTACCACGAAATCTGCGGCGCCCACCTGGCGCCGGTCCTGGAGACCCTGGAGTATATCCGGCACGAAACCGGCTGCTGGCTGGAAATCACCAACCTGCTGATTCCCGGTCGCAACGACGCGGAGGCCGAACTGGACGCGATGACCCGCTGGGTGGTGGCGCAGCTCGGTCCCGACGTGCCCATGCATTTCACCGCCTTTCACCCCGACTGGAAGATGCGCGACGTGCCCCCGACCCCACCCGCCACCCTGCGCCGGGCACGCGAAATCGCGCTCGCCAACGGTGTGCGCTACGCCTATACCGGCAACGTGCACGATGCGGCCGGGTCCAGCACATTCTGTCACAACTGCGGGGAACGGCTCATCGAGCGCGACTGGTACCGCCTCGGGGCCTGGGAACTGGACGACGCCGGCCGCTGCCGGCGCTGCGGCAGCGCGGTGCCGGGGTATTTCGAGGGCCCGCCGCAGCACCTGCAGACCCGGCCGCTGCGCGTGCGACTCAGTTGAGTCGCTCGCCGCCCCGGCTGATCGGGGTTTTCATCGCACCGCTGGGTGAAGGCCGTGTCGCTGTTCTGGTATGTCGACCGGTGAGCGCTATTTACTGTTCACTTTGTTTGCTCTGCGGCGGACTGTACCAGATGGGTGAGCTATAGACCCGCTCCTGGATCGTGGCCGGGCGGCCGGTCTGCTGCACATCGATGCCCAGGGCAATAGCGTCGAGCAGTGAGTAGCGCGGTGTCGGAATTTCCAGCGCGCGCACATAGTAAAAGCTCGCCTGGGAGGGCTTGAAATCCGGATCGGTCCAGACCGCGCTCAAGGTGCTGGCACCGATGGTATTGGTGTATCGACCGGTTTGCAGATCGACTGTATTGCCGACCTTGACCGAGCCGTCCTCACGTTCATCCGACAGGGCGACATCATAGACCTTTTCATCTGTTGAGCCGTCGGCTTTGAGCCAGCCCTTGACGATCTGGATACGGTCGAGATTGGCCCCGTTGGGATCTTTCATGGCGGCGACCAGAAAGCTGGGGGCCTTTGCGCCGCTGGCGATCAGCTCGCCGCCCATGGGTACACCCTTGCGATAGCCGACGCTGGCCGGGTCGGGGGCCCCGGCATCCGCGGCCTCGAAGCCATAGCCGCCGAAGAAGCGCAGGGTAATGCGCGGGCCGGTTGTCGCGTAGACTTCGCGCCGTTTGAAGGCCGCAAAAATGGCCTCGCGGGTATTTTCAGTGGCCCAGACGCCGGCGTAGCCTGCGGCGCCCATATCCCAGCCCCGCGAGGATCCGATACCCGTGAGGTGGGGGCGCTGTTCCGGGCGGGCGTCGTGCTGTCCCTTGCCGGCGAAGTTGTCCTCCTCCACTGCCGACATGCCGGTATGGCTGTCGGTACTGCCGATCATACCGACTTTGAAAGGGTTGGTGCCAAGTTGCGCAGCCAGCGCGAGGCCGCGTTGCAGGCCGTTGCGAACGTAACTTCCCTCGGTCGGTGGCGGGCTGCCGCCATTGGGGGTCAGCACGAAGCCGTAGGTCTCGTAGTCGGCGAACTCATCGTTGGGTGCGAGCAGGGGGTGAGCTTCGCTGTCCCCCTTGATCTGGGTAGCCTCTACCACGCGTTCCCAGCGACTGCGCACCCTGGCGTAGTTCGCGTCCAGCGGCTTGCCCTCGAGGGTCTCGGTGGCGAACATCAAACCCATGCTGAGATTGGCATTGTGGGGAATGGCGATAAAGTCGGCCCCGGTGCTTTCACGGGTGTCGCCGAGCCACTGCCACAGATCTTCCGGGTTCTGGCTTTCCAGAGCACTGTAGGGCAGAAACTGGCGGGTAATTTCACTGGCTGCCGGGGTGAATACTACCCGGTGCAGATTGGAGCCGCGAGGTTGTGAGCTCCACTCCCAGCCGACCAGGGCGGTGAATTCACCCGGTGTATTGTGGCGCTCCACGGTGTCGATATAGTCCTGCCAGGTGGCACTGCGCCGGTCGCCGCTGTGCAGGTCGGCTATCACGTCGGTGATGGTGAGGCCGGTGGTCCCCGCCAGGCCAGAGCCCAGCCTGGCAATCTCCTCATAGATCGCCTGCAGTTGCGCGGCGCTCTGGTCGGGACTTATCTTTTTAAATGTTTTGCCGGTTTTGGTGTTGGCGATGTCGGGGGCATCGGCAAACAGGCGGCTAATCGAACCGATCATTTCGGCGTGATCGGCCACCACCGCAAAATCCAGCGGCTCGCGCAGCTGCCAGCGCAATCCGGTGGTGGGGCTGATTATGGGTTGACCGCGGGCAAAACGCAGCGCGCTGTCGGGTGTAGCGGTGGGCGTATCAAACAGATAGACGTCAAAAGAGTTGCTGGTGTGCACATGGGTATCGCCCCACAGCAGCTGGCTGGGATAATTGTCCGCGGCGCCCACCAAAGCGGGGAAGCCGAGCAGGCTTGCACCTGCTATCGCCAATGCCAGTGACGTTGTTTTCATACCGGCGTACCTCGATGCAGGGCTCGATGAATGGGGTGCGACCTTGTGTGGACCCTACCAGGCGCTGCAATTGCCTGCCTGAATTGGTCCGTCCACGTCGCGGCAGTGCATATCAGTCAATCGTGCAGTCCAAGCCGTTTTGCAAAGTACAGGCTTTGCTTGTTGCTAGACAACCCGCCCAGCAGGTTTTTCTCTGTCTCGCCTATCATGCGCTCCAGCATGGCGCGCTGGGTGACGCCGTGGGCTGCCGCAAGACGCTCTAGCGAGAGTTTCGTCTGGTAGCCCACCAGCGCGCTGATCCGCGCGCCCGCGCCGTGTGTGTCTTTCACCTGCCGCATCCCGCGCACTGTCTCGTCTCTATTCCAGGCACCACATAGCCGCGACCCAAACGCTGCCGCGTCGCGGGCTTTCACTCACACTAATGTAGCAACTGACGCAGCAGTGGTCCATGCTTGGCGGACACGGCATCCAATGCCTCCCCGGCCAGCAACGCCAGCGTGTCGGTAGCCTTTCTGTCGGCCTTGTCCAGTGCGATGGCACCTGCCTGGCGGGCACTGGACTTCGGGTCGATACGCAGGTAGCGATTGCCCAATAGCTGTCCCGCCTGGGTGACAGCGAGCTATTCCTGGGCTGCCAGCGTCAGATTGAACAGCTTTTGGGTCGTCATCCAGCCCAGGGCGCCCATCCCGAAAGACGCCTCGGCCGCGGCTTTGGCGATATCCGGCGACACAGTGCCCACACTTGCCATCCAGCAGTCCTGGAGAGCGTGCGTTGTCCTGCTCAGGGTCTGTGTCAGTGCCACCAGGTCCGGCGCATTCGCAACCAACCCGCCATCGATATTGAAAGCACCAGAAATACCGCCTTTTGTACCGCTAATTATGACGGTATGTGGTCGGACGCATTGGATGCCTCTGGACACAGAGTAAACAAAAAAGCCCCGGCGGCCACCCAAAATCCC
>JAGRIH010000060.1 GCA_020443345.1 Halioglobus sp. | reverse complement strand
ATAGCGCGGCCACACGCCGTAGTGATGAATCGCCGCCCCGCCCACGCCGTGGCCGGCGTTGAAGTTGTCCCAGATGCTGTCCGGCCCGTCCTCCACCCCGTGGGGCGAACCCCCCTTGAGGCGGCGCGCCCAGGTCTGCGAGCTGTACAGGTCTGTCAGTTTGCGCTCCACGCCGCGCTCCAGCACCAGCACACTCCTGCCCGCCTCCGCCAGTACCGCCGCGTACACACTGCCGGCGGCGCCGGCGCCGACAATCACCACATCGACCTTGTCCATTGTCTTAGTGTTTGTATCAGCCATTCCATCCCTCCGGGGGCATGATGTGTGCCATGTAAGGTATGTTGAGTTTTTCAAAGCCTTCCGGTGTGCCGTAGACCACATCCACTGCATCGGAGCGCAGGCACAGGTAAAACAGGGACAGGTCGTGGCCCTCGGGCGTGTGGGTGCCCGGCTTGCCTATCGTCTGCAGCAGTTGCGTCATTTGTGTTTCATCCAGTCCGGCCAGGCCAGTCTCGAACTGCTGCTGCGCCAGCGCCTCACAGCCCTGTACACCCTGCCGGTAAAACGGCAGGTAGGGCGGCGGAACCTGGAAGTACTTGGCAATCAACAGGCAGTCACCAGGGTCTTCCCCCAACTGGTGGTCGATAAATTGCGCCACCCCGGCCTTGGCCGCACCGGGCAGCAGGGCATCGGCCAGTGTTTCCAGCGCACCGGCCTCATCTGCAGTGAGCTGGCGCAGCGGGATATCCTGGGCATGCGCCTGCCGCGGGGTCAGCAGCAGGCTGCCGCCACCGATTTCATAGGCCAGCAGCAGCGATGCCCCGCCACCCATGCCGCGCTTGATAAATTCCCGACGGTTGATCGTCATAGACCCATCTCCTGTCATTGTTGGCAAATTAGTATCCCGAGGGTCCCGCGGGTGGAATGACACCCACTTCATCGGCGTAGTCCTGCCAGGCCGCTGTCAGGCGCGCGACGACATCCGGGTTGCTGGCTGCCAGGTCGTGTACCTCACCCGGGTCGTTTTCCAGGTCGTACAACTGCCACTTGCCAGTGCCAAAGGGCGCGGGCTCCAGATAGGCCTTCCACTTGCCCTCACGTATGGATTTGCGCCCAAACAGTTCCCCTGCCAAGCGGGTGCCGGCACCGTGCAGCGGCGCCGACGGACGCGCCAGCAGTGGCAGTAAACTCGTGCCGCGCAGTGGTGTTACGGGCCGTGCCCGATAGGTTTCAGGATAGCTCACGCCAGCAAGCTCCAGCAATGTGGGGGCAATATCCATGACGGTGACTGGTGCCGGAGCTATCGCACCCCCGGTGGACATGTCTTTACGCCAGATAAAGGCCGGAACGTGGATGCCACCCTCGGCAACGTGGCTCTTGTAGTGCTTGTTGGGCGCGGTGCTGGCATGCGCCCAACTGGGTCCGTAGAAAATATACGAACCGGCTCTGCCCATATTTTCCAAACTGTTGTCGAAGCGCTCCAGCCACCCGTCCAGTAGCGAGCTCTTTTCCAGTGGTGTGCCCTCGGCCCCATTGTCGGACAGAAATATAATCACCGTATTGTCCAGTGCGCCGCTCTGCCGAAAATAGTCGATCATTTTCCGTATATTCTGATCGACGCTGTCAACCATGGCGGCAAACACTTCCATCTTGCGCGATTCAACGCGTTGTGAATCAGCGTCTAGGGTGTCCCACGGCCGGTAGCCCGGCGGCGGTACGATGTCCACCGGATGCTCAAGCAGTCCGACTCTCCGCTGACCTGCGAGTCTGCGTTCGCGCAGGAGATCCCAGCCGCCATCGTAGCGACCGCGGTATTTGCGCAGCAGATCGTCGGGTGCCTGCAGCGGCCAGTGCACCGCGGTGAACGCAAGATAGGCGAAGAAGGGCTGGTGCTGGTTGTTTTCACGCAGATACTCGATAAGTTGCTCGGTGTAGAAGTCGCTGGAGTAGCGCCCGCTGGGCCACTCGACGAGATCGCCGTCTTCACGGTAGAGCGCCTTTGGCGCCCTTGCCAGCAGACCGGTATCGTCAAAGTGGCCGGCACCGCCGTGCAATAGTGCGAAAGAGCGATCAAAGCCGGCCGCCGCCGGGCTCTGCTCCCTTTCCAGACCCAGATGCCATTTTCCGGTCATGGCGGTAAAGTACCCGGAATCCCGCAGGAGTGAAGCGACCGATACCACCCGCTGGTTCAAGTAGCCTTCGTAACCCGGTTGGTTGCGCTGATTCTCGGCGAGCAATTCCGCCATATTGCCCAGCCCGGCAATGTGGGGGTCGGTCCCGCTCAACAGGGCCGCACGTGTCGGCGAGCAGGTTGGCGCCGTGTAAAACGTTTTCAGCCTGACGCCCTCCAGTGCCAGTTTGTCGATGGTGGGCGTATTGATGTCGCCACCCCCGAAGGCGCCGAGATCGGAGTAACCCAGATCATCCACCACAATCAAGAGAATGTTTGGGCGCTTGTCCGGACCCGGCGTCACCGCAGGCTCTGTGCCCGGCGCTGCCACACTTTCGAGGAATACTGCACCGCACGCGATCAGGCCGAGCAGCATGAGTACGGCGCCACGGCGCCACTGACAGTGAACCGGATCACTGTGCCGGAGAAAACGGACATAAGACCTAACCATGGCAAACCTCGGATTGCGTCAACTAAAGCCTCCGGACGGTAATCGGTTCCGGCTCAGGTCATGGCCGGGCAGGTTCTCGACCGTCGGGCCCATCTAAAAGTTATACTTGGCAAACAGACTCCACTGAGTTTCCCGCGAAAAGACACCCTCCGTGTAGGCAGCGCTCGTGTCATAGGCCGACAAGCCGGTTGTCAGGTACCACTCGCTGTTCAGGTTGCGCCCGAACAGGGTTCCCTGTGGCCCGCGCAGAATCTCGATTCTTTCCAGGTCCAGGAAATCCAGCGCACCGCCAATCGAGCGGGCGTAGTAGACCCCATCGACGTAGAGACCCGCGCCGGGGTCAGTCACCGCGGTGAAATCCGTTTGCCCTATACCGCGGATAAAGATCTGTGATGAAGCGTTACTGCCTGAGGCGGGCGCATTGGCATCAAAGGTCAGGTTTGGCGTAATATCGGCCAACTGGTCTGTAGACTGGATATTGCGTACTTTCAGTTCATTGCTGGTATAAGCCGATACCGCGACGGGTGCGTCCTGCAGGCTCTCCTCGCGCTTCCTCGCTGTGACCACCACCTCTTCCAGGGCAAAGCCCGCGCCGTTGGCGGCCAGTGTGCCGGGCACTGTCAGCAGGTGGGTGGCGGTCAGGGGAATGAGGCCGTATCGTATTATTTTCATGCTGTTACCTTCGTTTACCAGGTCTGTGGAAAAACGCGCTGCGAATCTATTGTCGTGATGCGCTGCGACAATGTCCGTATACCTTGATTACAACACAGGCGTGGCTCGACCGGTAATAACTATAAGTGCAGGCAACTACATCAAATTTTATAACGGACTGATCCGGGGCATCGAAGGCCGAGTTCAAACCGGTTTTGGCCCCGATGACATCCACCTGACAGCATTTGCCACCGGACGCGATCTTGCGGACGGGTATTGCAAAGACCGTCGCCGCACGGAACCGGATGGGCCTTACCCGACTGATCGGGGGAACCTTGAGTAAGTGCTATCGGGATCAGATAGCGGCAGGGCTGGCGCAGTGTTTTTTCATGAATGAGATGAGCTGGCTGGCGACTGGCAGTAATTCGTGACCGGCCAGATAGCTGATGCCCACGGGACCCCAGTCGGTATCCAGGCTTATCGGGAGCTTAACCAGACCTGTGCCGGGCCGGTTGTCGACCACTTTGCACGGCAGTCCCAACACGATAAATTTACCGGTTGCCAGCAGTGCGTCCACCGACTGTACCGACAGGGTGTCAACCAGCTTGTGCGGAAAGCGCACCCTGTTGTGCAGGAAGCACCTGGTGAGTTGCTGGTAGGCGAGCGAATGTAACCTGGGAATAACGCAATATTCGTCGGCGAGTTCTTCCAGTTCTATGGTCTTGCGCTGTGTCAGTGGATGCGTAGGGTGGGCGGCTACGCACAGCTGGTCGTGGTAGAGCAGTTCTGTCTCCAGGTCACTCGCGCTGAGATCGGCGGGCAGACGCCCAACGACCAGGTCGATCTGCCGGTTGCGCAAGGCCTCGAACAGCATCTCGTGATCGCCTTCCAGGATCGAAACACAGACGCCGGGGTGACTTGTCATCAGGTCGGCCACCGCCGCAGCGGCAAAGCCCCCCGCTGCGACGGGCATAACCCCAATCGACACCTTCCCGGAATCGGCTCCCTTGAGCTGGGAAATCTCCTCGCCCGCCAGCCTGATCTCGCCAAAAATACTGTGCGCACGCCTGCTGAGCACTTCGCCATAGCGCGTGGGAGAAATGCCGCGACTGTCCCGTTCGAACAGCGCAACCCCCAGCGTGTTTTCCAGTTCGTTTATGCACTTGCTGACGGCGGGTTGTGTGAGCGACAGCCGACGTGCCGCCTCGGCTATACTGTGTGACTCGGCAACCGCCAAAAACACCTGCAGTTCGCGTGTCTTGAGATATCGCGGTAATCTGCCGGCCAGATCGCTGCGTTCTTTCACGGCCTTAACGCCGCACCACTTTAGCCGTGGCGCTGGCACGCGCCGCGATCTCTCCCGCGCCATCGAACAGGGTGCCCTCCAGAAATACCGTGCTGCGGCCGGCTTTCAGGGTTTTGCCCACAACCCGCACCGGTCCCGCCCGGCTCGGTCCCAGGAAGCTGACCTTGATCTCCAGCGTCGGCAGTGCCGCGATGGCATCTTCGGCCGCAAACACCGCGTGAGACATGGTGGCATCGAGCATGGCGGTCACGATGCCGCCCTGCACCATATCCCCCGAATGGCAGAACTGTGTCGAGATATCGAAGTGCATTTCGCAGCTTTGCGCCTGCGCGTCGTAATCGACCACCCGGCCCTTGAGTATCTCTATGCACGGCGGCAGTCCGTTGTTCAGTGCCGCAATCTTCTCCTCTTTGTTCATTGCTTTTCCTGTGTGGTGTCCATAGCGTATCGGAGTGTGTTCCGGCCTTACCCGGCCTGGGCGACGGGCTCTGCGGGCTGTTTCGATGTCCCCTCGCGCGCCGCTTTCTCCTCGGCCGTTTCCGGTGTGATCAGGCTGATCACCCGCCACTCGGGGCCGGGCCTGGTGTTTTTCTCGACCGTGTGCACGAAGATCTTTCCCTGCGGGTCGAGGCGGCACAGCTGCAGTGCGCGCGAGCCGTACTGTTCGAGGTAGTCCTCGATGGTGAAGGATTCAGACAGGCGCGTGCTCTTGATGGTGGCTCCCTTCGCCACCAGGCTGGCCAGGCGGCCGTAGGTCAGGCCCTCCGCGAACAGGCACAGCTTTTTGGCGTAGGCCTCCGACACCTGGTGGCTGGCCAGGTTGCCCTGTTCGTTGAGGCTCAGGCCCAGGACATTGCCCTTGCCCAGCACGCCCTCGAAATGGTAGGTCACCAGCGGGTTGAGCTGCCGGTACGGCGACATGACCAGTACCTTGCCGATACCGGACAGATCCATGGTGCGGCGCGCGTGCTCCGAGATGGGATTGCCGTAATAGGCGGGAATATTCTCCATCCTGGCCTGGCGTATGGCGTCCCAGTTGGTGTCGGCTACCTGTACGGTGATGCCGTTGTCGATCAGCTCCCTGGCGAGCATGCGGGAGAACTTGCTCGCCCCGAAAATGAGGAAGCCGTAGGGTGCCGGCGCGCGCACACCCAGCAGTTTGGCCATGTGCACCGAGGTCAGGCTCTGCCACACCACAGTCGCGATAATGACCAGGAATACCATGGGTACCAACAGGTCCGCGTGGGCGTAGCCGCGTTCCTCCAGCTTGAGCGCGAACAGCGCCGACACCGCCGCCGCCACGATGCCCCGCGGGGCGATCCAGCTCAGCAGTGCGAGCTCGCGCCAGTTCAGTCCGGTCCCGGTCGACGACGCGAGCACGGACAGAGGACGGGCGAGAAAGATAATGGCGCCGAGAACCGCGAGTGAGCCGTAGCCCAGCGCCGCGATCGAGTCAAAATTCAAGCGTGCCGCCAGGATGATGAACAGCGCCGAGATCAGCAGTACGCTCAGCGTTTCCTTGAATTCGTGGATATCGTCGATATCCACCTTCTTCATATTGGCTATCCACATCCCCATGACCGTAACCGTGAGCAGACCGGACTCGTGCTCGATGGCATTGGATGCGGCGAATACGCCCAGCATCAGGGTCAGTACGGCGGTGCTGCGCAGGTAGTGCGGTACCCAGTTGTCGCGCAGCATCCTGCCCACGCCAAACCCGGCCAGGCAGCCCAGACCAAAACCCACCAGCACGATCAGGCCGAAGGTCATCAGAGTGGCACCCAGGCCGCCGTGGTCCGCGACGATATAGCCGTATACCAGTACTGCCAGCAGGGCGCCGAGAGGGTCGATGATGATGCCCTCCCAGCGCAGGATATTCGCCAGTTTTTCAATGGGCCGCACGGTGCGCAGCATGGGGACGATGACCGTGGGGCCGGTGACGGTGACGATAGCGCCGAACAGAAAGGCCAGTTGCCAGGACATGTCCAGAGCGAAATGGGCCGCCGGTGTGGCGATCAGCCAAGTGACCAGCATACCGACGGTGCACAGGCGCCGCACCATGGTGCCGTGTCCGCCCAGGTCCTCCAGGTGCAGGGTGAGCGCGCCCTCGAACAGGATGATGGCCACGGCCAGTGACACCAGTGGAAACAGCAGTTCGCCGAACAGCAGGTCCGGGTCCAGCAGGCCCAGGCCGGGTCCGATGACAATGCCGGTGATCAACAGCGGCAGAATGGCCGGAACTTTCACCCGGTATGCCCAGTACTGGCAGGCGATGGACAGCAGGCCCACGCCCACCAGCAGTACCATGGGATCAAACATCGGTGCTCCTTTCTGTCTGTGGTGCGGTACCGACCGATGCCTCTGCAAACAGCACCCGGACAGGCGCCGCCTCGCTTGTCTCACTGGCGCCATTGTGTACTATAAAGCACCCGTTTGCCGAGATATATGCCATGACTGTCCGCCTGCCGTTAATCGCTCTGTGCGCCGCTGCCCTGGCGCTCGTGGTCACCGCCTGTGCCGGATCCCGTCCCGCGGACGGCGTCACCCAGGAGGTGCCGGAACTGCGTCCCGGCATCCTGCACGGCTACTTGCCGATGGAGCCGCCCCTGGCAAGTGTGGTTTTTGTGCCGCCTGCGCCCGCTGCCGACTCCGCACGCCAGCACCTCGACGACGCGATCAGCCGACAGACCATGGCGCTGAGGGATACACCGCGCTGGGAATTGGCGGCGCGCGATGCCCACCTGGGTTTTCCCGCCGTCGCCGATACCTTTTCCTGTGCACTGGGCGCGCCGGTCAATGAGCAGGATACGCCGGCCCTGTATATGCTGCTGCGTCGCACGCTGGCCGATATCGGCCTGGCTACCTATTCCGCCAAAAATGCCTACCAGCGCCCCCGCCCGTTCATGCGCAACGGTGCACCGACCTGTACGCCCGATGAGGAAGAGACCCTGCGCCGCGATGGCTCTTATCCCTCGGGCCACACAGCTATCGGCTGGGGGTGGGCGCTGATTCTGGCGGAGCTTGCGCCGGATCGCGCGGAGGAGATACTGGCACGCGGCCGCGCCTTTGGCGAGTCTCGCCTGGTGTGCAATGTGCACTGGTACAGCGACGTGGTCGCCGGGCGCATGGTGGCGGCCGGTGCCGTGGCCAGGCTGCACACGAATACGCAGTTCCTGGCAGCCTTGAGCGCGGCGAAACAGGAACTACAGCGGGTGCGGCCGCTGGGGCCGACGCCGGATGTCGACTGTGCCGGGGAGCAACAGGCGCTTTCCCTGGGCTGGTAGGCCGCCCCCGGGGAGACCGGTCGGCCTCGGCCCGTGCAGCCCCAGGTCGCGCCACACCCGGTCAGGCAGTACGCGCTGGTGTGGCGCGCGCTGCGATCAGGCGAAGTTCTGGTTCACAAAGTCCCAGTTCACCAGTGCCCAGAACGCCTCCATGTACTTGGGGCGCGCGTTGCGGTAGTCGATATAGTAGGCGTGCTCCCACACATCCACCGTCAGCAGCGGTGTCACCGAGCTGTCGGTCAGCGGTGTACCGGCGTTACTGGTATTGACAATGGCCACCGAGCCGTCGGCTTTCTTCACCAGCCAGGTCCAGCCGGAACCGAAGTTGCCCACGGCGGAATCGGTAAATGCCTTCTTGAACTCGTCGAAGGAGCCGAACGCGGTATCGATTGCCGACGCCACCGCGCCGCTGGCAGCGCCGCCGCCGTTGGGGCTCAGGCACTCCCAGTAAAAACTGTGGTTCCACACCTGGGCGGCATTGTTGAATACACCGCCGGAGGACTTCTTGACGATCTCCTCCAGTGGCTTGCCCTCGAACTCGGTGCCGGGGAGCATGCCGTTGAGCTTTTCCACATAGGTGTTGTGGTGTTTACCGTAATGGTAGTCCAGGGTTTCCTCTGAGATATGCGGTGCCAGTGCATCGCGTGCATAGGGCAGCGCTGGAAGTTCGATAGCCATAATTTTCTCCGTAAAAAAATCAACGTTGTGATCAGGCATCTCCACCTGAAGGTTACTGTCGGTACTGTTACCGGCGCGACGCTTGCATCGTGCCGGCGCTGTTATTGGAAATGGTGTGCCGCAGAAATGGCAGTATAGCTGCTCTTAACCCGTCCCGCCTAGCTGCCGTGGCGTGCGCAGCACGCGCTGCAACACCGGCGGTCTCTGCCGCCAGGAGCAACCACCGCTCGCACCTACCCGGCCGGCGCCAGTGCGCCGGTGATGCCAGGCGCCAGTTGCAGTCTGTGCAGAACGCCCAGCAGCAGTGTTCTGTCGATAGCGTCGTGGTCGACATGGGTCGCCGGCGTATCGCCCTGGCCCGCGGCGCTGAACGGGTCTTCCTCCAGCCCCATGTAGCGCGCAAAGACGTACCGGTTGCCCTGCTCGAATTTGCTGTAGAAATCGGCGATCTCGGGCGCGCTCAGCAGGCGTGCATTGGCAGCCGCCGGTACCTGCCGGTTGAGTTCGGCGATCACCTCGTTGTGTTGCGCCGGAGTCAGTGACAGTTCGTTGATGCGCGCCAGATAGGGCAGGGCGCTGCAGCGCAGGCTGATGTTGTCAGTGTCCCGCTGCATCGCGGCGGGCGGCGCCAGCGCCCGCGACGCACCAATCAGTTGCAGAAAGTCGATGCGCACGTCCGGCTCGACATGTGGTGTGCCGTAGGGTCTGACAACTATGCTATCCACCCCGAATATCTGTTCCCAGGGCTGGAGCATCCAGCGATAGTTGAAGCGGTTAAACAGATTGTTTTGCAGTGCGAACTGGTAGATAGAGCCGGAAAATCGCTGATCGTAAACCCGCACATTTTGATTATAGGATGATTCGATATAGTGGTCCTGCCGGCGCAGATAGACCACGACAGTGACATTGAAATACTCGCGCAACTGTGCCAGCGGCTCGATGTTTCTGGCGTATTCGAACTCCTCCGAGCTTATGACGACACTGTGGATGTCCGCGGCTGCGGCAGCGATATCCGCCAGGTCACTGATCCACGCGGCTATCTTGTCCAGTGCCGCCGGCCGGCGCGGACCCATACCGGTGCACCAGGCGAGCCGGTGATGGCCGGCATTAACCCGGGCCAGGTCGGGATAAAAGATGCCGGCGCCCAGCAACGCCGCATCGTTTGCACAGAAAAAGTTCTGCACCGAAGTGCTGCCCGTTTTGTGAGTGCCTATGTGCAGGAATAGTTTCGTCTTCACGCGGTTGGCTCGTTGCTTGTAGGGCTCACCGGTTTATCTGGCCCTGGCTGCCACGCTGGCGGCAATACGCTGCCACAGGCCACCCTTTGGCTTTAGCGCTGGAGAGTGGGTTGGCACTTCCGGGGGAGCCTGCGATGGAGCTGCCGGCAGGGCAGCGGCGGCGCGTACCTGGGCCATCAAGTGGTCATCTATGTCGGTGTGACTGATATAGACCTCTTGTGTCACCGGCCGGGATAAATGTGCAAAACTGTCTGTATCCATGTTCAGGTGGCGCTCCCAAACATAGCGATTGCTGATTTTGAAGCTATTGTAGAAATCGCTGGATTCCCTGTTGGCCAGAAGCCGTCCGTTGTGAACCTTGGGAATCACTGCCTCGAGCACCCGCAAAACATTGTGATGCTGCGTATAGTTGAGAGGCTCCCTGTTAAGGCGCGCAAGATAGGGCACGGCTGCAGCGGGGAGACTGGTGTCGTCGCAGGTCCTTGTGCCCGTGGGATTTTTGGACGTATTCAGCCTTCCCGCATCCATGAGCTTTAGCAGGTCGTTGCAGGTATTACCCCGAATGATGGTACTGCCATATGGGCGTACGATAATGCTCTTCCGTCCGAACACATCTTCCCAGCGCGATGTCAGCAGACGGTAGTTCAACGTATCGAAAAAGTTGTACTTCAGGGCAAACTGGTAGATTGAACCCGCAAACCTGTGATGGTACGAGCGCACATGCCGGTTATACGCCGCTTCCAGATAGTGGTCCTGCCTGCGCAGATACATGACGACCCTGGTATCAAAGTGATCCGCCAGGCCCTTTAGCATCACCACGTTCCGGGACTCCCAGAGTTCCTCCGAACTCAGGCTGACGCTGTGAATGGTCGGAGCCTGACTCTGCTGCGCGATAGATTCGATAGCGCTGGCCAGCAGTGTCGGATCCGGTTTGTGCGAGCCAGTACCCGTGGCCCGGGCCAGTTGGTGGTGAGCGCTGTCATCCAGGGCGATTGCGGGATACAGGATGCCCAGCTTTGCCAACTTGTCGCGCTTGCCGTATAGGTAATTTTGTACCGGAGTACTGTCGGTGTAGTGCGTGCCGATGTGCAGATAGAGCCTCTTCACTCGGCCGTGCTCTTTCGCTGACGGCGGGCTATGGTGTTGCGCGGCTTGCTTAATCCAGTAGCGGCCATTATTTTTTTCCAAGCGCGGGTGGCATTACAGAGTGTCTGGGTTCCACCGACGGCGCCTATTGTAATTGGCCGCTGCGCTATTATCCATGTTGCGCACCGCCTGTGGTGAGTGCGGCCCATTGTACGCAGACTGCACTATGGACTAAGGTACGGGTTTTGCGTCGGTTGGAATGTTCGCGGGTGTTGCCGCGCTACTAAGAGGAGTTCGCTATGTTGCTTGCACTGCTGCTTTATCTGGCCCTGCTCACGGCGGTGTTGTACGTGCAGCCGGGGCTGGTGGCCGGTTCGGTGGTCGTGGGACTCGGCGCACTGCTGCTCAGCGCGGTGGAAGATGCCATGTGGCTGGTGCTGCTGCCCACGGTGGCGGTGATCATCCTGCTGAACACGCCGGCCTGGCGCCGCCGTTTCCTGATACGACCGGCGTACGCGATGCTGCGCAAGGCCATGCCGGAAATGAGCAAGACCGAGCGCGAGGCGCTGGAGGCAGGCACCACCTGGTGGGAAAAACAACTGTTTAGCGGCGCGCCCGACTGGCGGATATTTGCCGGCATCGGCCTGCCGCAGCTTAGTGCCAGGGAGCAGGCCTTCCTGGATAACGAGGTCGATGGTCTGTGTCGCCTGATCGACGAATGGGATGTCCAGCAGCGCCAGGACCTCTCGCCCGAAACCTGGGACTACCTGCGCCAGCACGGGTTTTTCGGCCTGATCATTCCCGAGGAGTTCGGGGGCCGCGATTTCAGCCCCTACGCCCAGAGCCGCGTGGTGAGCAAGATTGCCAGCCGCTCGATCACCGCCGCGGTCACCGCCATGGTGCCCAATTCCCTGGGTCCGGGTGAACTGCTGGTTAAATACGGCACCAAGGAGCAGAAGGAGCGCTGGCTGCCGGGGCTCGCCGATGGCTCCGAACTGCCCTGTTTCGGCCTCACCGGCCCCGAGGCGGGTTCCGACGCCGGGGCGATCCCGGACATCGGGGTGGTCTGCAGGGGTGACTTCGAGGGCGAGGAGATACTCGGTCTGAACCTCACCTTCAGCAAGCGCTGGATCACGCTGGCGCCGGTGGCCACGGTGGTGGGCCTGGCTTTCCAACTGCGCGATCCCGACGGCCTGTTGGGGGACCCCGAGACGGTGGATTACGGCATTACCTGCGCCCTGCTGCCGGCGGATCATCCGGGTATTGAGATCGGTGAGCGCCACAATCCCGGCGCGCCTTTTATGAACGGGCCGATCAAGGGCGAGGATGTGTTTATCCCGGTGGACTGGATCATCGGTGGCGCGGCCATGGCGGGGAAGGGCTGGCGTATGCTGATCGAGTGCCTGGGAGCGGGTCGCGGTGTATCCCTGCCGGCGCTGGCCACCACCAGTGGTGAGATGTGCTATCTCACGGTGGGCGCCTTCGCGCGTATTCGGCGCCAGTTTAATCTGGAGGTGGGCAAGTTCGAGGGGGTGCAGGAGGCTACCGCCGAGATTGCGGCGGGGGCGTACACCCTGGAAGCCATGCGCCAGATGGTCACGCGGGGCTTGCAGGACGGCGCGCCATCGGTGCTGACGGCGATGGCCAAATACCACACCACCGAGCGCATGCGCGTGCTGGTGAATCACGCCATGGACGTGGTCAGCGGTCGCGCCATCCAGATGGGACCGCGTAATTTCCTGTCCTCGTCCTACCGCGCCCTGCCGGTGGCAATTACCGTGGAGGGGGCCAATATCCTCACGCGCTCGCTGATGATTTTCGGCCAGGGCGCCATGCGCTGCCACCCCTTCCTGTTCGACGAGATGCAGACCCTGCAGCAGGTCGATGAACAGGCCGGGCTGGCGGCCTTTGAACCGCTGTTCCTGCAGCACCTGGGCCACGTGTCCGGCAACTGGGCGCGGGTGGGTGTGCTGGGCTTGAGTGCGGCGCGCTTCAGCGATGTGCCGGCGGACGCCAGTGACTTCAGCAAGCGCTGGTATCAGCGCATCAATCATATGAGCGCGGCGCTGGCGACCTGTGCCGACATCGCCCTGGGTGTGCTGGGGGGCGACCTGAAGCGCCGCGAGTTGCTGTCCGCGCGGCTGGGCGATGTGCACAGCGAGTTGTTTATCGCCTGCAGCGTGCTGAAGTACCACGACGCCGGCGCGCGCAGTGCCGCCGCCACCGCCCACGCCCGCTACGCGGTGCAGCGCTCGCTGTACAGTGCGCAGCAGGCGCTGCTGGATTTTCTGCATAATTTTGCCCCGCGCTGGTTCGGCATTGCGCTGCGCCTGTCCTGCTTTCCGCTGGGACGTATTTACCGCGCGCCGGATGACGATCAAATCCGCAACCTGGGCGATTTGATCATGGAGCCCAATCCGGTGCGGCGGGCGCTGGCGGACTATCTGTTCATCAGCGACGACCCGCTGGACGCCGTGGGGCGGCTGGAAACCACCTACCGCATGCTGCTGCAGGTGGACGTGCCCTGGCAGGCTTTCACCCGCGCGCGCAACCGGGGTGAACTGGCCGCGGGCACGCTGGAAGAGGCGCTGCGCGAGGCCGCCGACAAGGGCATTATCCGCGAAGCCGATGTGGCGCCGCTGCGCGAATACGATGCGCGGCGTTACGACTGTCTGTTGACGGATCATTTTAAAGAACTATAGGAAGGCCTGACAGGCTCATAGCTCGAGAATTGGCGCGGTGTAGACCACTGGTCCCGTGGGAAGCCCCGTCGGCGAACCGCCGGGAGGCTCCACACTGACCGCCAGTCCCTGTGCGTTCGCCAGTAATGCGAGTACGGCCGAAGACAACTGGCTCTGCCCGCGCACACCCTTGCTCAACGGCAGTAAAGCCACTGGCTGCGGTTGGCCCGTGGCGGGCAGGAGCCAGAGCTGGAAGACGCGATCGACTTCGCGCGCCGGCGCGTTAATGGCCCGCATGCGCAATATTCCCGTGTCTGTATCCAGTACCACCGCCCACAGCGGTTGTTCCGCGTCATCCTGAATCAGTGCCAGGTGCTCGGGTGAATATGTCGGTTGCCGATAGGGCACGACAGTGAGCAACAGCGCGATAGCCATTGCGGCAGTCAGTCCGCGCCAGAGCCACAACCTCGCTGTGAACGCCCGCTCGCCTGTGTGGTCCAGGCGGGCCCTGATTGCCCGCCATGATCGCGCTCGCGGTTTCAGCGGGGCCACGTTGTCTGCCAGGGGATTGAGGTGCCGCTCCCAGCGCCAGATGGCTTGTGCGATAGCGGGGTCCGCGGCCTCCAAAGCGAGACGCTCGAAGCGTTTTCGTGCAGGACCGGACAGGGTTCCCAATACGTATGCCGATGCCAGTCGGTCGATTAGTTCGGGGTCCTGGTATCTCATTCTTCCAGGCAAAGCCGCAGTTGCTGCAGCCCCCTTCGAATCCACGCTTTCACTGTGCCCAGCGGCGCGTCGAGCTGTGCCGCCAGTTCCTCATGGGTGAAGCCGCGAAAAAAAGCCAGTCCGATGCTCTGGCGCTGCCGATCGTTTAGCTGGTGCAGGCAATCGTATAATCGCCCATTGTCCGACTGGCTCTGCGCGAGAGCATCCGGCAATTCATCCTCCGTTGCAAGCTCTGGTTTCGCTCGACTGGCGCGCTGCTGTCGGGTTTTGTCGGCGCGCAGCAGGTCCAGGGCGCGGTATCGCGCGATGGATGCTAACCAGGTATTTACCTGGCCTCGCTCGGCGTGATAGTCCCGGGCGCGGTGCCAGACCTTGATGTAAGTATCCTGCAGCGCGTCCTCTGCGCGATCGCGCTGTCCCAGCATATGTATCAGCAGGCCCAAAATTTGCGGTGAGGTGGCCTGATACAGTGCTTTAAACGCATCGCGGTCACCCAGCGCGGTTCTGGACAGCAGCGCGCGCAATTCCTCTTCCATTCTTATCCTTGAACTCCGGCTGCGCGCTACTTCTTCGCAGTATAGGTCAGATGTGTGGCAGTGCCAGCACAGGCCAGAAAATACTTTTGGGCGATATGCGTCCATAAGCGCGGTGTAGCCGTACCTCTCATTAAGGCTGCTTTTTAAGACGTGACCAGGAGAGATAACATGAACAACAGCAGGATAATTGCCGCAACGATCGCACTGTGCGCGTCATCGGTCGCACTGGCTTCCAGTCACCGCGAGGCACCCTTTATCACCAAGTATCCCCAGGTGGATGCCACAGACTTTTACCTGTTCCGCTCCTACGAGCCGGGACGGGAAGACTATGTGACGATGATCGCCAACTATATTCCGCTGCAGTCCGCCTACGGCGGGCCCAATTACTTTCCCCTGGACAGCGAAGCACTCTACGAGATTCTCGTGGACAACAATGGCGACGCAGTGGAAGACATCACCTTCCAGTTTCGTTTCAGTGACGAGTTTGCCAATGGGGACAGCGCCCTCACGGTCGATGTGGATGGCATGTCGCAGTCCGCGGTACTGAGAAACATCGCGCCGATTTCAGCGGGTTCCGAGCCGGGCCTGAGTCACACGCAGAGCTATGCGCTGACCATGATCGACGGCGATCGTCGTACCGGCAGCGCGGTAGCAATAAACGCTGCCGGCGGGGAGTCGAAATTGCGCAAGCCCTTCGACTACAGTGGCACCAAGACCTACGGCGCTGAGGGAGGGTATACTCCCTACGCGCGCTCGTTTATCAAGAATGTTGATATTCCCGGCTGTGCGGCCCCGGCGCGTGTCTTTGCGGGTCAGCGCTACGAGGCATTCAAGATCAGCCTCGGAGAAGTCTTTGATCTGGTGAATTTTGTGCCAATCGACGGCGACAGCGCGCCGGGCGCCGGCGACGGTGGCGGTTTTCCCGGTGGAGTGACGCAGGACCCCGCGCGCAACGTGCTGGCTTACAGCAACGTGACTTCGCTGGCACTGGAGGTCCACCGCGATTGCCTGACAGGTGATGGTCCTGTCATAGGGGCCTGGACCACCGCCAGCCTGCCCCAAGCCAACGAACTCAACCGACAGCCAACCTTGTCCCGCCCCGAAGTTGGCGGCGGCCCCTACGTTCAGGTATCGCGCCTGTCCGCGCCGCTGGTCAACGAACTCGTCATCGGCTACGACCGCAAGGATACGTTTAACGCCAGTGAGCCGCAGGACGACGGGCAGTTTCTGTCGTTCGTTACCAATCCGGTGCTACCGGTAATTCTCAGTAGCCTGTTCCTGGAACCGGTCAACGCGACGCTGGGGACTTCCCTGAATGACCTGGCACCTACCAATTATCCGCGGGATGATCTGGTAGCGGCGTTCCTGACCGGTTTTGCGGATCTCAACCAGTTCGCCAGTGGCGCCGCCGGTGAAATGCTGCGCTTGAATACGGATATAGCGCCGACACCGCGGGCGCAGCAGCAGCCACTGGGGGTGGCGGCCGGGGACCTGGCGGGTTTTCCGAACGGGCGTCGCCCGGGAGACGATGTGGTGGACATTGCTCTGCGCGTTGTGATGGGGGCATTGTGTTATGACCTGCCAATCGGCAGCGGCGGCGCGCCGGTAAACCTGGGGCTGTGCTCTGCCGACGATGCGCCAGTGGGTGATGTGGCGTTCACTGATGGAGCGCCGCTCAGTGCCAGGGACCTGGACAATCGCTTTCCCTATCTGCTAAGCCCCTACCCCGGCTCACCCGTGAACGCCGCTCTGCCCACACCGGAGGATTGATTATGTTACGCAGCATTTTATTTGTGGCCGTGGCAATGAGCATGGCGGCCTGCTCGGGTGGTGGTAACAACAACAGGCAAAACACGGCGCCGGTAGTGAGCACTGTGGGAGACCAGACGATCGAAGCCGATTCAACGGCTGAGCAGTTCGATTTCTCGGTGACTGATGACAAGACCCCGCCGGATCGACTGCAGATTTCCGTCACCAGTGATGACGATGCCCTGGTGGACGACTCGGGCCTGTCCGTTACCGGCACCGGCGCGGAGCGCTCGCTGGTCGTGACGCCGAAGCCGGGGCAGGTGGGAACGGTTGCTCTGACCCTTGCGATGCAGGATGAGCAGGGACTGTCCAGCGAACAGAGCTTCCTGCTGACTATCGCGCCGCGTATGGTGTCCTTTAACACATTTGTAAGAACGGTCTTCGCCGCGGACGCCAACGATGCGCCCCTGCCGATCAATAGCGTTGAGTTCGATCGGGATGAAATGGATTTCAACGACCTGCTGCTGTAGTTTTCTGCAGGTTTGCCTGCTGCTGGGGCCCGCCCAGACATGGGCGACAGACAAGCCCTCCCTGTCGCAGGCGGCGCGGCAGGCAGAGACCGAGCATCGTTTTGAAGATGCCTCCCGTTACCTGCGGGACTGGCTGCGACAACACCCGGCAGACGGGCCCGCCTGGTTGCGCCTGGCTTCGGTGATGACAGTCCGCGGCGACGCAGCGGGAGCCGCAGCGGCCTGTGCCCGCGCGGCACCTTTTGTCGATCCGATCGCGGTTCTGGCATGTCGCGGCCGTGTGGCCCTGGCGAGCCTCGAACACCGGCGCGCCTATGCGCCGCTCGCAGCCGCCCTGCAGCATCCGCGGTATATCATGCGAAGTGACATCTGGACTGCCTGGGCCTGCGGCGTGGCAGCGGAGCTGGCGACTGCCCAGGGTCTCGACGATGAGGCCGACCTGTTGTACCGGCGGGCCCTGCGCGGCGACGCGGAACCATCGCCACAGATCAGGGCGGCCTGGCTGGATCACCTGCTAGCGACCGGCCGGTATCGCCAGGTACTGGTACACACAAGTGCGCACGAGGCCCTGGGTATGCTGCAGCTGCGGCGCCTGATAGCGCTGCGACATCTGGGATTGGGACGAAAAGAAGCGTCGCAGAGGGAGTACCTCGACTGGCAGTATCGATCTGAACTAGCAAGCGGCGACTTTCTTCACGCGCGCGAGATTGCACGCTTTTACCTGGATGTACTTCCCGATCGAGAGCGTGCGCGCCTGGCGGCCTGGCACAACCTGGACTACCAGCGCGAAGCGGAAGACTATGCGCTCTATCACCGCGCCTTTGCCGACCAGTAAGTGCTGATCGAACTGGCCACTGGCGTGTCCGGTTGCCATGCCGGGTGTTACCTAAATCCGCGCCGCGAGCATTTGTCGTGTTCTCTTATTCCCGATGACCGCCGTTAAAATAGTGCGCCAGGCGCGGCTGCTCAATCGGGCTAGCGTACCGCGCGCAGGTTCACCTCCGACCGCGTGGCCGGTGTGTCGCGAAACAGCACCTCCTCGGTCTCGCGGTCCAGGTCCTGAGCGAAGGCGTGGAACGTCCCGCCCCCTACCGACAGGCGCCTTGTGCTCCGGGTAACCAGGCTCGGCTGTAGGGCGCGCTCGCGCCGGATTCACAGTGCCGGGTGCGGAATCTTCCCCGACGCGTCGGCGACACTGCTGTAGTGCACTTCAAATGACGGTCGGCCGGGCCGGCCCCACCAGCAGGTGTCCGCATCCAGTTGCAGGCGCCAGTGCTCCTGGCGCGGTTGGGCGGAGCCGTCGATGGCCGCCGGGTCGGTCACCGCGCAATTGACCCCGGCGGCGGCGCGCGCCGAGTAAAACCAGAAAGCGCCGACACCGGCCTCGCGCAGGGCCGCGCCCAGTGTCTGCGAGAAGGCGTAGCTGGCCGGGTCGCAGATGCGCTGGCGATAGTCGCGCGCGGGACTACTGGTCAGGTCCCCCATGCGCGGGTGGGCGACGTTGAAGTGCAGGGCCGTTCTGCCGTCGCAGATGCGCTCCAGGGGGCCCAGCCGGGTCGGTGCAGCGCGAAACAGCCACAGGTAAACCGCGCTCTCCGTCATCGCCGTGGCCAGTTGGCGCGAAGCGTAGAGTATGCCGGGTTGCATCGCCGAGCCAAAGCGGGACCCGTGGCGCAGGGGCGGGTATCTGAAGGGCGTTTTCAGCAGCCAGTGCAGCTTTTCGCTACCAGGCATGTAGGGCGGCTTGCTGGCGTCCAGCAACTGCTCCAGGCGCGACTGCGCCTGTGCGGAGCGGGTGATGCGGCGTGTGGCGGCCTGCTCCTGGTTTTCCACGATGCGCCAGACGGCCCCGCTTCCAGGCGCGCTTACCAGTAGCGCCGCGGGAATCAAAGGCGACCGCGCATGGCATCGAGGTAGACGTTAACTGCTGCCAGCCCCTGATAGCTCTCCACCAACTGCTTTGGTGCCTGCCCGTTCAGGTGCCGGTTGGTCGTGCCCATCCAGTGCTGCATCTGTTCGCTGTCACCACCGAGAATAGCAAACAGGGCCCGGTACACGCGAATCAGGCCCAGGGCGAGTTCGCGGCTCTTGGCCGAGCCGATGGCAGCGCGGCCCCTGGAGTAGTTTTTCATGGCGGACTCACTTACCCCGATCACCCTGGCGAGCTGCCCCAGGGTCATGCCCAGTTCCCGACTGGCGTCCAGCACAGCACCGGTGATCAGCTCGGCGTCGCTGTCCTGATAGTTGAGTAGCGGCTTGCCCATTGGTCTGCCTCCCTGGTGGTTTTGATAAAGATATACCATTTACTCAAATAAGTATACAAATAGACTGGCTGATTTGGTTGTTGCTGTTCTGACCCGCACACCCTGTACGGTCGGTCACCTTGCGGATGAACTCTGTTAAACTGCCGCACCGGACGCGCCTGCCCGAGTTCGCCGCCGTCCGCCAGCGGTCCGGCACATCGAGCCGCGCTTTTTATCCGGAAAAGAGGAGTCACGCCATGACCAGACTGGTCGAAGTCAAACACGAAACCAATTACACCCTGATCCAGATGGATGACGGCAAAGCCAACGCACTGGGCTTCGACATGCTGGAACAATTGACCGCGGCGCTTGACGAGGCCGAGCGGAGCGCCAAAGTGCTGGTTGTTTGCGGCCGTCCGGGCAAGTTTTCGGCCGGCTTCGACCTCGGTGTCATGAGCAAAGGCGGGGAGGGGATGCACAGTCTGCTATCCAGTGGCGCGCGGCTGGCGCAGCGTCTGCTCAACTTCCCGGCACCCGTGGTGCTGGCGGTCAGCGGGCATGCCCTGGCCATGGGGGCACTGCTGCTGCTCTCGGCCGACTATCGAATCGGGGTGCACGGCACCTACAAGATCGGTCTGAACGAGGTGGCCATCGGCCTGGCAATGCCCTGGTTTGGCGTCGAACTGGCGCGCGCCCGGCTGGCTAATCGACACCTGACCGCGGCGGTTGACCTGGCCCATATCTACGATGCCCCCGGCGCGGTAGAGGCGGGTTATCTGGACGAGGCAGTCAGCGAGGAAGATCTGTTGTCACAGGCGTTCGCCATGGCGGAACAGTTGTCCGCACTCGACATGGAAGCCTACAAGTTGACCAAATCGCGGGTCCACGAACATTTGAATACCGCCCTGGAGAAGGCTTTCGCCAGGGAGTTTGGCGGCGCGCGGCAGTAATCCGCCGCGCTGTTCAAAACTCGGGACCCACGGTGATATAAATCTGGAAGGCATCGTCGGCATCGTCCAGCGGCACACCCAGATCGAGGCGGGCCAGGCCCACGGGCGAGCGCCAGCGCAGCCCGATGCCGACACCGATTTTGGCGTTGTAGTCATCCCAGTGGTTGAAAGCGTTGCCGGCATCGACAAAGGCGGCTGCGCTCCATTGCGGGATGATCTCGTGCTCGTACTCGATACTTCCCACCAGTTGGTGTTTGCCGCCGGTGATGGCGTCGTCGGGAAACAGGGTCTCGAAGCTGTAGCCGCGTACACTGCGCACACCGCCGGCCCGGAACTCGTAGTATTCCGGCATCGCGTTGAAATTGACCCCCAGCACCTCGCGGCTGCGCGCATCGCTGTACCCCAGGTCGCTGCGCAGCAGCAGGCGGCCGCGTTCCCCCGCCGGACGTATATGCCAGGTTTTCAGGCTGGCCTGCCAGAAGCTGATATTGGAGCCCAGGCTGCGGGCTGCCCCCAGCAGGCTCAGCTCCACCGAGTCGCCGCGGTGAATGAACAGGGCGGCGTCGCTGCGCCGCAGGTTCAGGCGCAGGTTGGGCACCACGGCCTCGAAGTCCGGCGTCAGGGTGTCATGGGCCGCCGCGCCGATAAAGTCGATGATGACCTGCTGTGCGCTGGCGGGCAGATTGCCGAACAGCACCTCGAACACATCGTAGTTTTCCTCTACCAGGCTCAGGCCCGCCCGCGGCGTCACCTCGAAACCGCCCCAGGCCAGCTTCGGGCGCTGCCAGGAGGCCGAGAGCAGATTGGTGGCGATTCGGGTCTTGCCGCCCTCATCCAGTTCCACGTCCGAGTAGGTCAAATCCTTGCTCTCGTGGCGGGCCCCCAGGGTGATGCTGCTGTGGGTCAGCGGATCCAGTGGCATCACGTAGTTGAGGTCGCCGGCCAGCTTGCGCCGCTCGTCCACCAGCGCCACTCCCGCGTTGAAGTGCTGGCCGCGGCCGCCCACATAGCGCCGGTTCCAGTCCAGCATCACGCCGGCGCCGGTATCGGTACCCCAGCCCAGTCGGCCGCGATAGCGGTTGGCGGGAAAGGTCTCCAGGTGAATGCGCAAGGGCACGGTGTGCGGCGCGTCGGCGGGGGCGGGCAGGGGCAGGATCTCGACCCGGCGAAAATGCCCGCTGGCGCTCAGGGCCCGGCGCTGTGCGGCCAGAGCGCCGCTGTTGTAGGGATCGCCGGGCCGGAGCAGCAGGTAGCGCGCCAGGTACTCCGCCCGGAAACGGCTGTGCTCGAAGTCGATGGCGCCGATCACATAGCGCGCACCAGTGGCGACCCGCAGCGTCACCTGCGCTGTGTAGTCCCGCAGGTCCACTGCCACCCGGTGCTCAGTGAGGGAGGCATCGCGGTAACCGGCATTTTGCACCCCTTGCATCAACTCGCGCCGGGCTTGTTCGTAGCGCCGGTGGTCCAGGCCCTGTGCTTGCTGCAGCGGCAGTGTCGCCGCCAGCTGCGACAGCTGCGGGTCGGTTGCGCCCGCGCCGTCGAAGGCAATCCGCAGTTGTGTTACCGGCACCCGCTCGCCCGCAGCGACGCGGTAGCGCACCCGCCACACGCCGCCATCTCTTCTCGGTGCAGTCAGTTGCGCCTCGATGCGGGGCCGGTAGTAGCCGAAGGGCTCCAGTGCCCGGGCAATTTCCGCCGGCGCCAGCGCGTGCAGCTCACGGATCGCCGCCGCCGTCAGTCCTGGGCGCTGGCGGCGCCGCTCCAGGGAGAGCGCGGCGCGCACGTTCTGCAGCGGCTCGCCCGACAGGCCGGTGACGCGCAGATCCACGCGCGGCGCGGCCAGCGCTGCCAGCGGCAGTAGCAGGAGCAGCAGTGCGCCCGGGCGCAAGATGCGTTTAATGCTCATAGCTGAAGGTTACGCCGATGGCGTTGTCCGCCTCGCCGACACTGGCCTCGATGCCGTAGCGCGGAGTAATGGTGTACAGCGTGTCGAACTCACTGGTCTCCTCCAGCAGATTGTAGCCGTAGCCCACATACAGTTTGGGGTGCAGATAGGTGCCGAGGCTGAGCACGCTGTCGCCGCCCGCAGCGGAGTGTCCGGTGAGCAGGTAGGACTGAATCTCGGTGGGGTCCAGTTGCGGCCGGGAAAACAGCTCGAGAGAGGGCGCGTCGGCGGGGCCGGTGACCTGCACGCCCACCGCGCTGACCAGCGGGTCCCTGTCGATCCAGCGCACCGCGCGCAGGTTAACCTCCGGCTGCGTGACCAGTTCGTCGCGAAACAGCACCTCCCCGGTCTCGATGTCCAGGTCCTGCCCGAAGGCGCGGAACGTCCCGCCCTCTACCGACAGGCGCCCTGTGCCCCGGGGGATCAGGTTGCGCTGCTGCGGCGGGTGGGTCAGGGTAAGGCCGCCGGTGATGCGCCCGTTAAAGCCCAGCGCGCTGACCCGCACCGCATCGCCCAGCGCCACCTCCACCTCGCTGTCCAGCCGAAAGGGCAGGCCCGGTGGCTGGCTGTCGCGCAGCTCCCCGGCGGTGCCGATCACCACTACATCGCTGGAGGGACGGATAGCGGGTGCGCCCGTCATCGCCCCCTCCGCATCCGTATTGGCGGCGCCCGGGCGCAGGCCCAACTGGGGTGTGATGTCCGCCCGGGGGATGCGCACCCGGCCGCGCAGCTTCAGTCCCTGGTCGGCCCAATCGATCTGCAGGTTGGGGGATACCTGGACCCGGGCGTCCGGGGTGTCAAAGACATCCAGCTTGTCGCCCGCCAGGCTCACGGAGGCCCGCACCGCCGCCGGGTCCAGCCAGCCATCGACAGCCAGCCGTCCGCGTCCCACGCGCGCCGCGCCACTGAGCAGCAGTTCACCGCTGCGCTGGGGGTGATCCCGTACCTGCAGCTCGAGCTGGCGCACGTGCAGGCCGGCCCGGGGTACATCCGCGGCGCCATCGGCCAGGGCGATCTCCCCGAGCACCTGCGGCTGCGCCAGGCTGCCCGCCAGACGCAGGTCTGCCGACAGGCGCCCGGCGATGGCATCGAGTGCCGGCACCCAGCCCTGTAGCCCGTGCAGGTCGGCCAGCTCGGCACTGATATGGCCCGCCAGGGGCTGCGGCTGCGGCAGCGGCCAACGGCTGAACTGCGGGAGTTGCAGTCGCGCCTGCAGCACCCCGTCCGTCACCGGTTCCAGGGACAGCGTGGCGTCGAGCCCGTCGGCGCCGAGCGCGAGCTGGAGCTCGCCGCCGCCGTGGGCGAGCTGTTCCCGACCCGCGGGGCCTGCCAGTTCTATCTGTCCCGGGCTGATGTGCAGTTTTCCCTGTCCGCGCAGCGACCCGTCGGCGGGCAGTGATGCCTGCAACTGTCCGCGCAGGCGCCCGCCCACCTGGGGCAGGAACCGCTCCACCGGCAGCGCCTCCAGCCGCGCCGCCAGCCCGGCGCCACTGGCGGCGTTCCAGTGGCCGCCGACACAGACCGCGGCGGCCTCCTGGGGGGGAGCAATTTCCGGGTGGTCTGCCCCCGGAAGGCCGGCCCCCGGAAGGCCGGCCCCCGGAAGGCCGGCCCCCGAAACACCGTATCCCCAGAGGCAGGTCTCCTCGAGGGTCAGCCGGTCGGCCGCCAGGCTCAGCGCCGGTGCAGCCCCCAGCCGCCACGCTCCCAAACCGGCGCTGTCGACCGTCAGCGCGTCGATGCGCCCGCGCCACACCGGTGGTGCGGTATTCAGACCGCCCGCCAGACGCGCCTGCAGGGAGTCGCTCGCACCTTCCAGCGCCAGGGCTACTTCGTGCCGGGCCGTCGTTCCGGCAATGTCCAGGCGTGCGGTATCCAGCAGGCGCTGCTGGCCCTGCCGCAGGGGGCCCAGCGATACCGCCAGGCGCAGCGGGTCCTGCGCCGCCAGGCCCGCCTGCAGAGTGGCCTCCAGATGCGACAGCTGGAAGTCCTGCACCTGCAACTGCTGTCCGTCCAGCCGGGCGCGCAGGCGCGGGCTGGCGGCACTGCCGGCGAGTCGTCCCGATGCCTGCAGCGCGCCGGTCACGCCCGGCAGCAACGCGCCCGGGTCCGGTAATTGCAGTGTCCAGTCGAGGTCCAGCCGGGTCGCCGCGAGCTGGCCGGAGGCGCTGAGCCGGTTCTCGCCGTAGGCGAGGGTTGCCGGCTGCAGGCTGAGTGTGGCGTCGGTGACGGCACCGTGTACCGTGGCCGCGAGGTCGCGGTCCATCGCCCGCGCCGCGAGATTTAGCTTCCAGTCCCCGACGCTGCCCGCCACCGACAGCTCGCCCTCGGGGCTGATCACCGGAGCCCCGGCGTGCAGCGGCCAGGTCAGCGCGTGCCACTGCAACGCCATGTCGAGCACCGGTTCGCCGCCGGCGGGCAGGTGCGCCACACCCTGCAGTTGAGCGCGCAGTGCGCTTTGCAGCAGCGCCAGGTCGAGGCGTTCGATGGTGAAGGTCTCTTGTTCGAAGCGGGCCGCCAGGGCGCCCTGTGCCGTCAACTGCTCGGGCAGTTCGGGGTTCCATCTGCCCAGTTCACCCGCCGTGGCGCGGTAGCGCAGCGCGAGCGCCAGCGGGCCGCCCCAGTCGAGGGCGCCCTGCAGCGCCAGCGCGTAGGGCCCCGTGGTCAACTGCAGTGCCGCCAGTTGCAGGTTGCGGTCGCTGTTGTGCGCCACCAGCGACCAGTTGAGCGGCTGCAGGTCCGGCGCGGTCAGCAGGCCCTCGCCCTCGAGCGCAAACGCTGTCATGTCCCCGCGCGTGGCGAGGGTGCCGGGCCCGAGCAGCAGGGACGAATCGGCGCTGGTGAGCGGCAGTTGCGGCCAGTCGACGGTCAGCTCCCAGCTCGGCTGCCCCAGCAGCGCATGCAGCGCACCGTGCAGATTCACCGGCAGGTCGCCAGCGCCCCGGTGCTCGATCTCGGTACTCGCCGCGTCACCGGTCAGTTGCAGTTCGCCGCCCAGTTGCCGCGTATCGGGCAGGCGCCAGTGCCAGCTGAGCTGCGCGGCCAGCGGCATGGCTTCCGTCAGTTCGATGTGGCCCCGCCCCTGCAGCCCCCCGTCCGGCGCCTGCACCTCCAGTGTGCGCAGGCTGAGCCGGTGGTCCGCCAGCGCGGCCGACAGCGCGATGCGCTGTACCTGCACGGGCGACCGGTCGGCGAAGTGTAGCGTCAGATCGCGCAGCGTCACTGCGTCGACGACCACATCGACCGGCAGATCCAGGGCGTTGGGGCTGAAGGGCTGCGCCGGCGCCGCTCGTTCTGCCGTGTCGCGCAGGGCAACGCGGATGCCGCTGGCCGCGAGGTGTTCAACCTGCACGGTGCCGGTGAGCAGACGCCCCGGCTGCCAGTTGAGCGTCAGGGTGTCCGCATCCAGGGTCAGGCTGTCCAGTTGTACCCGCAGGCCGCGCATCTGCAGGTGGCCCAGTGCAGTCCCGTCGAGTGCTTGCCACGCCAGTGTGTCGCCGGCCATCGCCGCGACGCGCTCGGCCAACCACTGCGTACCGGCCGGGGTGCCGACGATCGTCCAGGCGAGCACCAGCGCTGCCAGCAGTGCAGACAGCAGGGACCAAACCAGTACAGACAGGATTTTATGCAACAACAGTGGCACTTTTTTTGTTGGCAGGTAGTCTATTACACGTCACACGTCGTCGCTCGCCGGTTTGGGACCGTTGCCTGGCGCTCCGGCACAGTCGGCGACGCTTGCAGCAATACTAGTGAAAGGGCGGGAGCAATGAAACACACATCTTGGTGGATTGGTTTATTCAGCCTGTGGGCGGCGGGTGTCGGCGCGGTGGATCTCAACACCGATGCCATGAAAAAAATGCAGCAGCGAGGCCACCAGATTCTGGATGCCGAGCAGAATCTGCGCACGTTTCGCTCAGCCAATGGGCAGTGCCTGCAGGTGGGTGGCGCGCCGGACCAGGTCGGCGCCGGCCTGGTGAGCCGCAAGTGTAACGGCAAGGCCGCCAACCAGAAGTGGCGTTTTGATGACAGCGGCCGCCTGGTCAGCCGCGGCGACACCTGTGTCGATATCAGCGGTCCGGGCAAGGCGGGCAGCAAGGCCGTGATGCAGCAGTGCAGTGGCGCCAGTACCCAGAAATGGCGGCACGACGATGCCAAACGCCTGGTCAATGCCGGCGGTCTGTGCCTGCAGGTCAATGCCGGCAATATCGTCGCCGAAACCTGCGCTGACGCGCCGGCGCAGAGGTGGGACTAGCAAACAGCGCCCGGGGTCCGGCGTCGCGCTGCACGATGGACAGGCGCGCGCGGCGCAGGTACCGTGGGCGCAGTGGCTCTTGCGGGAGCGGATTGGCGATGACAGCGGGGGAGAGCGCCCATGCCCTTTGTAAAGCGTGATGCAGCCGGAGACATAACTGCAGTCAGCGCCCGTCCGGCCGGCGGCTGTCGGGAGGAGGTGACGGCCGATGACCCCGCGCTGGCATCCTTTCTCGCCACGCTGCAAGCCGGCCGCAATGCCCTGGCGGATACCGACCAGGATTTCGTGCGCGTGCTGGAAGACGTCATCGACCTGCTGGTGGAGCGGGGCGTGTTCAGCATGCAGGATCTGCCCGAGGATGCCCGCAGCAAGATCCTGCGGCGCAAGGCGTTGCGCGAGCGGCTGCTCGGCTACTAGTGCCGCCGGCGCCATTCCCAGGGTGGCACCGGGGTCGCCGCCGCCCACAGGCCGCTGCCCGCGGCCCGGGCCGCCGCCTCGGCGGCCTCGAGCTGGCGCTCGTGGGGCGCATAGCGCCGGAACCACCAGGCATGGCCGGCGCTGACCATCGCCAGGTTGATATTCTCCCCATCCCGGTACACGGTGCCCACCACGCGGTTATACCTGTCCGTATCAACTTGCACCACCTGCACCGTTTGCCTGGCGACCAGGCGGCGCAGGGCAGAGCGCGCCTGTTCGGCGTGGGGTTGCCCGCGTTCCGGGGTGTCTATCCCGTACAGGCGCACCGTGTGTTCGGTACCCGACGCACTGCGCAGGATCAGCGAATCCCCGTCCAGCACCCCCACCACGCGGCCCTGCAGGTCGGCCTCTGGCAGCGGATCACCCTCGCGGCGCGCGCCCCATGACTCTATCTGCTCAGCCGCGCGGCGCCAGCCGGCCTCGGCGCGGGTGGCGTAGTTCCCGAGGGTGTCGCTCACGCCGCTGAGGAGATCCCGGTGCCAGGTGATGCTGTCCCGGGTCAGGAACTGGTAGCCGCTGAGTACCAGCGCGGCCAACAGCAGCGGCGTCAGGCGGCGCAGCAGCCGGCGCGCTGCCCGCGGTCGATGGTTGCGTTGTCTAGCCCTCATGTGTCTCCTGATGTTTCAGCCCCAGCCGATCTCGTCCAGGTGATCATCATCGATCCCGAAGTAGTGGGCGATCTCGTGGATTACCGTGCGCGCTATTTCCTGGCGCAGTTCGTCTTCCGGCAGTCCGAGAGCCAGGTGCGGCTGGCGAAAAATATAAATGATGTCGGGCAGCGCCCAGGCGTAGCCCACGCCACGCTCCGGCAGCGGGGTACCCAGGTAGATGCCCAGCAGGCCCTGTCCGTCTGGGTCCAGGTCCGGCTCCGGCTGCTCTTCGACGAAGATGTCGATATTGTCCAGGGCCTCGCGCACCCACGGCGGCAGGCTCTGTACCACGTCGTAAACCGTGCGTTCAAACTGCTCCGTGTTCATGGGTCGCTCAGTTGTGCCGGGAGACGGGGCTGTCAGCCCTTGCGGTGCCCGAGGCGGACCCCGTCGCGGGCGGGGTCGCGCGGGCAGGTCGGTGGGAACACCGGGCATGCTTTGCGCCGACCACAACGTGAGTGAACATGGCTAAAGGTCCTGTGCGGCTGGACGCGGAAGTGTAGCGCCTAGGGCTGCCCTATACCCATAACTTTCGC
>JAGRIH010000021.1:21346-169867 GCA_020443345.1 Halioglobus sp. | reverse complement strand
GTTCAGCTTCGCAGGAATACGCACGGTTTCGCAGGCCATGCTCACCACCTCCAGTGACTCCAGCAGGGCCTCGATACCCACCCATTCCAGCAGGGCGCCGCGCTCCACCTCGCGGCGCAGGTTGCGCCGCAGCTTGCGCGCCAGGTTGCGGTACTGGCGGTGCACGCGGCGGCCGAACACCGGGTCCTCGACCGGCTGCAAGCGGTCTTCAGCCTCCAGGTCGCGCCAGTCCCCGTCGCTGAGCACAGTTTCCATACGGGGGAAAACCGTGCTCTCCTCCCGCGCCATGTGGCGCCGCAAGTGGTCGAGATAGGCCCTGCCGCTGGCCACCAGGGCGGTGCCGGACACCGCGCCCTGGCGCCAGCACTCGATATCGTGCAGCACTTCCCGACCGCGCGCGGCGCTCTTTTCGTGTTCACTTTGCAGGTCCGCGACGTCCCGGGCGGCGACGGTGTCGATCTCCGCCAGGCGGCCATAGACCAGGTCTTCACGCGGATGGTGATAGCGGTCCGGCCAGGACACCATGTAGTCCATGATCTCGAACAGGACCTGCGTATCCACCGGCTCGCCCGTCTCGAGGGCATCGAGCTGCTCCGCGAACAGGTGCATGATGGCAGACATATGGCGATGCTCGGCGCGCAGCGTGCGCAGCAGCCGCGGTTCGGAGTGTCCGGCAGACGCCTCGTGCTTGCGGGTCGCCGCCCGGCCACTGGTGGTAGCCATAGCCCGTTCTCCCTGAAGTTAACCCGCCGGCTCAGGAGCTTGTCGGACTCAGGGGTTCGTCACCAGGCGAATGGGAAATCGAGGAGAGTTTTTCGCGTATTTGAGGCCCATAGTGGTGCCCATGTAACGAAAATACGCGAAAAAATAAACCGATTTCCCGCCGCCGCAGTAGCATCATCCTCAGTCCGACAGGTTCCAGGCCGGCGTCGTCCTGTCGACAAACGGAACAATGCGCCTCAGCCGAACTCGCGCACCAGCCCGCCGATAGACTCCTTGGCATCGCCGAACAGCATGCGCGTGTTGTCCTTGTAAAACAAGGGGTTCTCAATGCCGGCGAAGCCGGACGCCATGGAGCGCTTGAGCACGAACACGGTGCGCGCCTGGTCGACATTGATCACCGGCATACCGTAGATGGGCGAGGATTCGACCTCGCGCGCCGCCGGGTTCACCACATCGTTGGCGCCGATCACGATGGCCACGTCGACGTTGGCCATGCGCGGATTGATGTCGTCCATCTCCAGCAGGTGATCGTATGCCACATCGGCCTCCGCCAGCAGCACGTTCATGTGTCCGGGCATGCGCCCGGCCACCGGGTGAATACCGAAGTTCACTTCCGCGCCGTTTCTTTCCAGCAGCTCCATCAATTCCTTCACCACGTGCTGCGCCTGCGCCACGGCCATGCCGTAACCCGGGATAATGGCCACGTTGGTCGCCGCTTCGAGCACGTAGAATGCGTCTTCCACGGAAATCGGCTTGATCTCGCCCTCGACCTCGGCGCTTTCCACCTTGCCGCTGCCGAAGCCGCTGAACAGCACGTTGCTCAGGGAGCGGTTCATCGCCTTGCACATGATCTGGGTGAGGATGATGCCCGATGCGCCCACCAGCGAACCGGCCACGATCAGGATGTTGTTGTCCACCGCGAAGCCCGCCGCGCAGGCCGCCAGGCCGGAGTAGGAGTTCAGCAGGGAGATGACCACCGGCATGTCCGCGCCGCCGATGGGGATCACCGCCATGATGCCGAACAGCAGTGACAGCCCCACCACCAGGTACAGCCACAGGTGGTTGGCCGGCTCCACGCAGAACATCACGGCGCCGGCCACGATGCCCAGCACGATCAGGCTGTTGACCACCTGCTGGCCCTGGAACATCACCGCGCCGCTGCCGAGTTTCTCGCTGAGCTTGCCGTAGGCCACGAGACTGCCGGTAAAGGTCAGGCCGCCGATCAAAATCGACAGGACGATGGTCACCAGGGTAAAGGTGCCCGCCGCGGGACTGATCGCCGCCCAGCCGACCAGCAGACTGGCCATACCGCCAAACCCGTTGAACAGGGCGACCATCTCGGGCATGGCGGTCATCTTGACCAGGCGCGCGGCGGCGGCACCGACCAGGCCGCCCGCGACAAAACCAATAGCGATCCACTGATACTCCACGATACCCTGATCCAGCAGTGCGGCCACGATGGCCAGCAGCATACCCACTGCCGAGATGGTGTTGCCGCGCCGCGCGGTCGCGGGAGAACCCAGTTGTTTCAGGCCGAGGATGAACAGGGCCGCCGCTACCACATAGGCAAATTGAGTGAGATTGTCCATCGCGGATCAGGCCCCCTTCTTTTTCTTGAACATGGCCAGCATGCGGTCTGTCACCAGATAGCCGCCGACCACGTTGATTGACGCCAGCGCCACCGCGCCGGCGCCCAGCCAGTTCGCCAGGTCATGCTGGCCGGTCCCGGCGAGACTGACCGCCCCCACCACCGTGATCCCCGAAATCGCATTGGCGCCGGACATCAGGGGGGTGTGCAGGGTGGAAGGCACTTTGTGGATCAGCTCGAAGCCCAGAAAGATGGACAGCATCAGAATGAATGTCAGGAAGACTTCTGCAGGTATCACGTTATGCCCCTCCTTCCAGGATTTGCTTGATCGTTTCGTTCACCACCTCACCGCCGTGGGTAATGATGCAGCCGGGCAGTATGTCGTCCTCGAAATCCACCACGAACTGCTTGCTCTCCTCATCCCAGTTATCCTCCACCAGGTTGAACAGGTTGGCGGAGTACATCTGGCTGGCGTCGCGCGCGACTTCGCCGGCGAGGTTGCCCTTGCCGATGATGGTCACGCCGGCGTGCTGCACGATCTCATTGGGGACGGAGCCCTCGACATTGCCGCCGGTCTCGGCCGCCATGTCGACAATGACCGAACCGGGCGCCATGCCTTCAACCATATCGCGGGTCACCAGTACCGGGGGCTTGCGCCCGAACACCTGGGCGGTGGTGATCACCACGTCGGACCGGGCGATGACGTCTTTTTGCGCCTGGCGCTGCATTTCCACCTGTTCGGGCGTCAGTTCGCGGGCGTAGCCGCCGGCGGTCTCGCCGGTCTCTCCCAGGTCGATCTCCAGGAACTTGGCCCCCAGGGACTGCACCTGCTCGGCCACCACGGGCCGGGTGTCGAAGGCGGTCACCTTGGCGCCCAGGCGCTTAGCTGTGGCGATGGCCTGCAGGCCCGCCACCCCGGCGCCGATCACAAAGACGTTGGCCGGCTTGAGTGTACCGGCCGGCGTCATCATCATGGGGAAAATGCGCGGCAGGTGACTCGCGGCGAGTATCACCATGACATAACCCGCCAGGTTGGCCTGTGAACTCAGCGCGTCCATCTTCTGGCTGCGGGTGGTGCGCGGGATCATTTCCATGCTGATCGCGGTCACGCCCGCGTCCTTGAAGGCATGGACCAGCGCGTGCTCGTTGAAGGGGTCGAGGTAGCTGATATGGATGCAACCGCGCTTCATCAGCGCGATCTCCTGCAGCTCGGGCTTGCGCAGGCGCAACAGCAGGTCGGCGCTGCCAAACAGACTGCTGCGGTCGCCGACGACGCTGGCACCCGCCTCGGTGTACTGTTCGTCGGCGTAACCGACGCTCAGCCCCAGACCCGGCTCGATGGTCAGTTCAGCGCCCATGCGGCACAGTTTTTTCGCCACGTCCGGCGTGATGGGGACCCGGTTTTCTCCCGGGTGCGTTTCCTTGGGAATAGCGATGCGCATTGCGGTTTGTTCCCCCGTCATTAAATCAACTCGATGTTGTCACTTGTCGTTTGCGCGATGTGCTCCGGACGAGCCTGGCGGCGCGCTTGGTATAGTCTGTTGCCCGCCGATCATCTGCCTCTCACCAGGGCAGCGCCGCACTTTACCACAGAGCGGGGTTTGCTGGAACAATGCCCGTTATTCACTCTCGCCATCTGCGCAGTACGTGTAATGCCACCACGGGGGCAGCAGCTCGCGGTACTGCCGCTGCCGGTAGCGCGAATCGATCAACAGGGCGCTTCCGCGGTCCTCCATGCGCCGCACCACCCGGCCCAGCGCCTGGTCCACCTTCTGCATGCCCGGGTACACGAAGGCATACTCGAAACCCGCGCCGTAGCGCTGTTGGTACCAGTCCTGCAGCTGACGGGTATCGCGGTTGACCTGGGGCAGGCCCACACCCACCACAACCACACTGGATAGCTGCTCCCCCGGCAGGTCGATGCCCTCGCCGAACACGCCGCCGAGTATGCAGAACGCGGCGACATCGCGGCGCCGGGCGAGCAGTTCCAGCAGTTGCTCGCGGCCGCTGTCGCTCTGCTGCGGACACTGTACCCAGACCGTGCGCCGCGCCAGCTCCGGCGCATCGGCCATGGCTTGGAGGCCGTCATGCAGGTAGCCATAGGAGGAAAAGTACAGCAGACAGTTGCCCGGCTCGCGCGCCAGCCACTGGCGCAGCCGACGCGCCAGGGCGGGCAGGGATGCACCGCGCCGTGTAAAACGCGTATCGACATCAGTGGCCAGCAGCACCTGCAACTGGTCGCAGGCGAAGGGTGAGGCCGTACGCGTAGTCACCGCGCCCTGCTCCAGACCGAGGCGGGACCGGGTCCAGGGCAGCGGCGAGAGCGTGGCGGAAAACGCGGTGAGCGAGTGGGCACTGCGGTGGCGCCGGGCGAGCAGCCGGGCCGGGTCCAGGCAATTGAGCGTCACACACAGGCTCTGGCGAGCGCTGCCGCGGCGCAACTCCAGCCGGTAGTCATCGCCCCACTGCTCGCTCACGCGCAGAAATTGCAGGGCGTCGAAAAAAAAAGCCATCAGGGCCGGATGGCGCTGCAACAGGGCCGGCTGTTCGGCCGACTGCTGTGCAGTGGCGCCGGTGAACTCGCGCAAGGCGCGCGGCAGTGCATCGGGCAGTGCGGCGCGCGCGTCAAACTCCGCCTCGACCCAGGGGCTTTTCTGCAGGCTCAGCAGCACCCGGTTGATCCGGTCCAGGTGCAGGCGCAACGCCTTGCCGTGCTTTCCGGCCGTGCCGCCGGCGAGTTGCGCCCTGGCCGCCAGCAGCCCGGCCCTGGTCAGTTTCGCACTGTACATGCCCCGGGCCCGGTCCGGCAGGTTGTGGGCCTCGTCGAGCAGTACGCTCCAGCGCCGGGCGCGGGACTGCATCAGCGTATTGAGCACAGCGCTCAGACTGAACACGTAGTGCTGGTCGGCGACAATGACATCCACCCAGGGCAGCAGATCGAGCGACAGCTGGTAGGGACATACCGCAAAGCGCCGGCCCAGGGCCTCCAGCTCCTGGCGTCGCAGGGCCGGCTCCTGCACAGCGGCCGCCAGCGCCGCGGGGAGCCGGTCGTAATAGCCGCGCGCATAGGGACAGTCATCGGGGTGACAGGCGCGCCCCGGCGACAGGCAAATGCTCTCCTTTGCGGTAAGACTCAGTGCCGTGCCGCGGTAACCGGCCCCGCGAAACTGGTGCAGCGTCGCCTCGACCGTGCGGCGTCCCACCGTTCTGGCGGTCACGAATACCACCTTGTCGTGCTTGCCGGTGGCCAGCGCTTTGAGTGCGGGATACAGCACCGCCGCGGTCTTGCCGATCCCGGTGGGCGCCTCCACCAGGAGCTGGCCGCCCTGGTCGATACACTTGTAGGTCAACTCGGCAATCTCTCGCTGGCCGGGGCGAAAGTCGCCGTGGGGAAAGGCCAGCGCCCGCAGGCTGGCATCGCGGGCGCTGCGCAGTGCGGCCAGCGTCCGCATCCACTGCGCAAACCGCTCCAGCGTGTCCGCCAGGAAAGACGCCAGTTCATCGCGCGTATAGCTTTCTGTCTGACTGTACTCGTGCTCGGTGTCGATGTTGAACCAGGTCAGGCGCACCTGCCGCGCGGGGCTCTCATCAGGCCCGCAGCTTCCGTGCTGCGCGGCGGCGATAACGGCCGCGTACAGGCGCCCCTGTGCCAGGTGCATGTCCCACACCGCCGCGGGAATACCGGCGGGGTCCACGCGGCAGGTCTTGATCTCCTCCACCAGACCCTGTGCGGGATCGTAGCCGTCGGCCCGGCCGCGCAGTATCAGGCGCAGCCGCTCCTCCTGGTGCAGGTACTCCACCGGGAACTCGCGGCGGTAGCCGGCGGGTCGGCGGGCATACAGGCGCTGGTGGCCGGCCACCCCCTGCTCGGCAGTGGGCGATGGCGTGAAGCGGTGATCGAGATCCCCGCGGCGGTGGCAAAAGCGCGCCAGATCCGCCACGGCGACCTGCAGCTCAGTCATGCGTCCACTCCACCCGGGCCACAGCGGCGGGGATACCCTGTGCACTGAAATACCGCAGCCAGCGCTTCTGGCTGTCCTGCAGGGCGTCCCCCGGCCCCTTGACCTCTATCAGGCAGTAGTCGCCGGGTTGCGCGCCCAGGGCGAGCAGGTCGGGAAAACCCCGGCGGTTGTCGCGCGGGTCGAACAGCATGCGCTCCCAGATGGCGAGCAGGTGGCCGGCGGGCAGGGTGCGCGCAGCCGATGCGAGCAGTTCCCGATCGAGACGACGCCAGTCGACCCAGCGGCACTGCAGGCCGGCGTAGTCGCGCCAGGCGGCATCCAGCATGGCGGGGATATTGCCCGTGCGCAGTTGCTCCAGGCGCAGCGCCAGCTGCTGCCGGCGCCGCGCCCGAAACTCCGGAGCGTACATATCCGCGGGCGCGCTCTGGTAGGGATTGTGGAAGACGCCGGGCACCGGAGCAAAAATCTGCTCCCAGAAGGCCAGCCCGAACAGTGCATTCATCAAGCTGTTCTCCACGTAGTGCACTGCGTGCCAGTGCGCCGCCAGGTGCTGCGCAGCCCGCAGCTCCACCGGGGACTGCTCGCGCGGCAGGGACAGCACCAGTTCCACGAACGCGTCTCGCCGGCGCGGCGCCGGCGGTTCGCCCAGGCGGCGCCGGGCCCGCGACAGGATGCGACCGGCCGCCTCCGACTCCGCTTCGCACCACGGTTCACTGAGGATTTCCCGACACAGCGCCGCCGCGGCGGTCCAGTCTTTGCGGCGTTCGTGAATCCGCGCGCGCCGCTCGCGGGCCGGGTGGCACTGGCTGCGGGCGTACAGCCGCGCCGCCAGGTCCAGTTCACCGAGCCGCTCCAGTTCCCTGCCCACTGCGTTGCACAGCCGGTGCCAGCGGCCCTCGCTGGAAGGATACCGTATTCTCCGCGACAGCAGTTGCGCCGCCAGCTCAGGCAGCGCCGCGCCGTCCCCTGTATCGCGGCACTGCCGCCAGTCGTCCTCGAAGGCCGCACAGGCCAGGTATTCATCCAGTGCCGCGCGCTGCTCGAACAGCCGGAAGCGGCGATCCAGCGGGTAGGGATAGTAGCGCGCGACACCCAGATCACTGAGCACGAAATCGGTCAGGCTCTGGCGCCGGTTGCCAAAAAACAACAACTGGAACAGTTGCACCTGCTCCACGTGGCAGGGCGCGACAATACGCTGTGCATCCACCGCCGCCGCGAGCTGCGCATGGACCTCGCCCCCCAGCGACCACGCCTCGATCGTCTCCAGCAGCGCCGCCTTGGACGCTGCGTGTAGGGTGCACGACAGGCGCGCAGCGCAGGCTTGCTGCAGTTCCGCGCGGGTATACAGGGCGCCGAGTTCGTCCACCGACAGCGCTGCGGCCTGTTGCAGCATCTTTGCTCGCACCAGGGTGTCGATGACGGGCTCGAGCGCCCCGATCTCCGGGTAATCCAGCCTGCTCTCGCGAAACCAGGGCCCCACCCGGGAAACCAGCCGCACATACAGGCACTGCGCCTGGAACGGCAGCGTGCGCAGTGTCTGCAACCAGTCGCGCTCGGGCCCGCTCAACAGGTCCGCATACTGCGCTTCCACGGTGTCGCACAGGACAAGGAAGTTCGCGCGATAGTAGTGCGGCGCCAGTGTGGGCGCTGTGTCAGACATCACCACGCGCGCCACGCCGCACCCCTGGCCGTCCGCCGTTTTGCGCTGCCGCACATTCGCAACTGCCCGGACCCGCGTGCCGGCAACGCGGATGGCGCGCGATCGCGGCAGGCGACCGGCGCGCTGTCAGCGTTGGTGATCACCCCCTTCAGGTGCGCGCCCAGTCGAAGGCCAGCACCTGGCGGATGTCCGCACATCCTGTGGCCAGCAGTAGCAGCCTGTCGACACCCAGTGCCACGCCGCTGCAAGCGGGCAAACCGTGCGCCAGCGCGGCCAGCAGATATTCATCTATGGGGCGCTCGACCTGGCCGGCGGCGCGGCGGCGCTGGTTGTCCCGCACGAAACGCCGCCGCTGCTGGGCCTCGTCGCCGAGCTCGCAGTAGCCGTTGGCCAGCTCCACGCCATCCACGTACAGCTCGAAACGCTGACCCACCTGCACGTCATCGACCTCGACAATACGTGACAGGGCCGCCTGTGAGGCCGGGTAGTCGTAGACGAAGACCATGCCGCGGTCCGCCAGTTGCGGCTCGATCACATGGCTCATCAGCACGTCCAGCCACAGATCGCGCTCGCCGGCCAGATCGCCGACCTCGACGTGATCGCGCGCCAGCGCTTCCACCTGCGCATCCGCAGCAGTGAAGGGGTCCAGCCCCAGCAGGTCCAGGAACAGCTCGCGGTAGGGGTAGTTCCGCCGCGACCGTTCACCCAGGCAGTGGCGCACCAGCTCTGCCACTTCGTCCATCAACTGGTGGTGATCGAAGTCCGGGCGGTACCATTCCAGCAGGGTGAACTCGGGGTTGTGGAGACGGCCGACCTCACCGTCGCGGAAGGCGCGGGCGATCTGGTACACGGCGCCGCTGCCGGCCGCGAGCAAACGCTTCATCGCGTACTCAGGGGAGCTCTGCAGGTAGCGTGGCGCCCGCAGCGCGCTGCCGGAAGCCACGATCAGGGGCTCGATGGCCGGATCGGTGACACCGCTGGCGCACAACAGCGGCGTCTCCACCTCCAGAATGTCGCGCGCCTCAAAGAAGGCGCGCAGCACGCGCAGCAGACGCGCCCGCGCGCGGAGCTGCTCGACGCCCGCGCCCGGACGCCAGTGCACGGGGTTGGTCAGGACTTCGAGGCCCGGCTCTGGTACTCGCCGGTGCGGGTATCCACACGAATGACCTCGCCCTGGGTGAGAAACAGCGGCACCTTGACCACCGCCCCGGTGCTGAGCCGGGCCGGCTTGCTGCCGCCGCTGGCGGTGTCGCCCTTGACACCCGGGTCAGTTTCGACGATTTCCAGTTCGACAAAATTGGGCGGCGTCACCGCCAGCGGCGTGCCGTTGTAGAGCGTGACCTCGCAGGTGTTTTGCTCCTTGAGCCACAAGTGGGAATCGCCCACGGCCTTGGCATCGGCCTGGTGCTGCTCAAACGTATCCGGCTCCATGAAATACCAGAATTCGCCGTCGGTGTAGAGGTACTCCATGGTGCGGTCCACGACATCCGCGCCCTCCAGACTCTCGCCCGACTTGAAGGTGCGCTCCCACACTCTGCCCGTGTTCAGATTGCGCAGCTTGACCCGGTTGAAGGCCTGGCCTTTGCCGGGTTTCACAAACTCGTTGTCGAGGATGCTGCAGGGTTCACCGTCCAGCATGACCTTCAGACCCGAGCGAAATTCATTGGTGGAGTAGTTCGCCATAGTGCTCGCGTTCCGTAGTGAATGAGCGGGCGCCAATGATAACGCAGCGCGTGCGTCAATGGCAGATACCGGATAATTAGGATATTCTAGGTCGTACAGGTGCGCCCGGTAATAACAACGAAGGTGTAGAATATATGGTCGGCAATACACCCGTAAAACTGAAGATTCCGCGACAGGATCTGGCTGTCTTCGACCTGTTTGCACTGCACGCCGAGGCGGCGCAAAACTGGGCGCAGGGCCTGCCGGTAACCAACACTCGCGCCGTGGTGCAACAGTTGCGGCAGGCACTGAGTGCACTAAACCGCACCGCACTGGGACCCGAGCTGCGCTTTACAATCGTCGAGGCGATCCGGCCCAGTCTCGAGGTGGCGGTTTCCAATCTGTCGCGCCGCTTCCTCAGTCAGCCTCTGGTGATGCCGGAGGAGCCGCGGCAGATGGCCGCGCTGGCCGAAGAGCTGCTCAACCTGCTCAGCACCGCCTATACCATCGTGGCGATCGAGGCGATACAGCACCGGGACAAGATCCGCGACACCAACCCGGCGCGGCTGGCGTGTGAGGCAATACACCGCGCCTTGGTGTTTACCGGCCGCAAGATACTACTGACTCTGCAGCTGCACCGCCCCATCGAGCCGCACGGCTGGCTGTCCCTGCACCAGTTGTACGCACTGGCCGACGGCCAGCAGCTGACACAACTGCCGCTCACCGAACCGCTGTCGGGCGCGCGGTCCATCGCCACCGCCTACCTGCAGGTGCTGATGCTGGGCTGCTGCAAAGCCAACCAGTTGCGCCAGGGCGATCTGGCAGCGATCTACCGCGGCCTGAAGAAATGGTCCGAGTTCATCCGGCTGCAGATGGCCGGCAGCGGCCGGGGGCTGTTTGTCGTCGATCTGACCAGCGACCGCCCACCCCTGTACAGCTCCCTGCACAAGACACGGCCCCACGAGCAGTGCCGGTTTATCGATACCGGGCCGCTGATCCAGCATCTGGAGCAGTTGCGTGAGAGCGACGGCCAACGCGGCATCCATTTCGACAAGGACACGACACTCTCCGGCAATACGCTGGAACACCTGATCGTCTCGCTGGGAAAAATGAGCCTGCGCAATTTTCATCGCAGCAGTGTGGGCGGCCCGCTGTCGGTCTGTATCGGTCTGAGCAGTGCGCACTATCACCTGGCCGGCGAAAAATCCTTCGAGCAGCATTTATACGGCGACGACTACACCGCGCCGGCTGCCGACCGGGTGGCCGCCAATCCGTTTCTGCCCGCGCGGCAGCAGGCGGACGTGTGGCAGCAGGCCAATCCGCAGGAGGACACCCCGCGCGACGCCGCGGCCGCCGCTGAGGACAGCGCCGCCGAAGCGGAGCACCGGATAGAGCTGGACCCCGCAACCCGAAGCCTGCTGGTGGACGACGATGCGCGGCTGCCGCCGGAAGAGCGCTACCCGGTATTCCAGGTGGAACTGGCCAATGCCAGCCCGGGCGGCTATTGCCTGGAGTGGAGCCCCGAACTGCCCGGCGATATACGAACCGGCGATATCGTGTGTATTCGGGAGCCGCAGGGCAGGGACTGGGTGATCGCGGTGATACGCTGGCTCAGCAACCTGGAACCGGACAGAACACTGATCGGCCTGGAGCTGCTCAGCCCGCGCGCCATGCCATACGGCGCCTGCATCCGGCAAAAAACCGGCGAAAAAAGCGCGCCCATGCGCGCTCTGCTGCTGCCGGAGATCAAACTGGTGGGACAGCCCCACACGCTGATCACGCCCCGGGCGGGCTTCCGGGAAAACCAGAAAATCACGCTGCTGCGTCACGGCGAGGAGTTTCACATCCAGTTATTGCGGCAGGTGGCGGCGACCGGCAGCTATACCCAGTTCGATTTTCGCTACGTCAAACAACTGGGCGATGTGCTGGCCGAGGACAGGAACGGCCTGCGCGATAGCTATGACTCACTGTGGAGCAATATCTGATGCGCCGGCGGCCTGCTGATGGCGGTCGGAAAAACCCAGCAGATACAGTATGGCGTCCAGTCCCAGGGTCGAGATGGACTGTTCGGCGGACTGCTGTACCAGCGGTTTGGCCCTGAAGGCAATGCCCAGCCCCGCCGTGCTGAGCATGGGCAGGTCATTGGCGCCGTCGCCCACGGCGATCACCTGCTGCAGGTCAATGCCCTCCTCCACCGCGAGCTGGCACAGCAGTTCGGCCTTGCGCGCGCCGTCCACGATGGCTCCGACCACGTTGCCGGTGACCCGGCCGTCAACGATATCCAGCTCGTTGGCGTAGATATAATCGATACCCAGCCGCTGCTGCAGGTGACGGGCAAAAAACGTAAAGCCGCCGGACAGGATCGCGGTCTTGTAGCCCAGCTTGCGCAGGGTGTCGATCAACTGCTCCGCGCCCTCGGTAATTTTCAGCTCCCCGGCGACCTGCAGCAGCGCGCCCTCCTCCAGCCCCTTGAGCAGGGCCACCCGGGTACGGAAACTCTCGCTGAAGTCGATTTCCCCGCGCATGGCGCGCTCGGTGATGGCGCTCACCTGCTCGCCGACGCCGGCCAGCGCAGCCAGCTCGTCGATTACTTCGGCCTCGATCAGCGTCGAGTCCATGTCAAACGCCACCAGGCGGCGGTTGCGGCGGTACATGTTGTCCTGCTGAAACGCCAAGTCGACCTCCAGGGCGGCCGCCAGCTCCAGCAGATCGCGGCGAAACGCCGCCAGGTCGCGGAGCGGGCCGCGCACTGAAAACTCCACGCAGGCCTTGCTCAACGCGGGCAGCTCACCCAGGGGAATACGCCCCGACAGGCGATTGATACCATCGATATTGAGCCCGTAGCGGTACACCACGGCAGTCACTTTGGCCAGTTGATCGGCGGTAATTTTGCGCGCCAGCAGGGTGATGATATAGCGCGCCTGACCCTGGCCGCGCACCCACTGGGCGTAACTCTCGGCCGCTACGGGTGTGCTGCGCACGCGCATGCCCCGCGCGGTGCCGTAGGCCTGCACGGCTTGGGACAGCGCGGCGTGGTCGCAGTCGGGCGGGGTTTCCACCAGCACCCCCATGGACAGGGTCGAGTGGATGACCGCCTGGCCGATATCCAGGACATTGACTGCGTACTCGGCCAGTACCGCAGTCACGCCCGCAGTGAGGCCGGGTTGGTCGGCGCCCGCCAGGGTCAAGAGCAGAATGTTGTTCACAGAGCGTGTCCCGGACATGTGCAAGAGCGGCATTCTACCCGCTCGAAACAGGGCCTGGAAGCGCACCGCGCAAAGCGCTTCGCGGCGCAATATCATCTGCGACGGCTACTGGTTTATACTGGCCCGCTGCCGACAGGGGAGCCGTGACAGTCGCGTGAACAGCCGCATCCAGAACACCAGCCTCGGCCAGCAGATGGCGCTGATCAGTGCGGGCCTGTGCCTGCTGGTCAGCCTGGCTCTGGTCGCCCTGGCCGCGATCTCCACACGACACATGCAGCTACAGCAACAACAGGAGTACGGCACGGCACTGGCCCACCAGATTGCGCAGCGTATCGGCACCGCGCTGGAAAGCGGCGATTTGTTGAGCATTGCCGCGTCCCTGCAGCGGTTCGTGGAAACCTCCTCGGCACAGCAGGTCGCCATCTTCGACGTGGAAGGCAAGGCGCTGGGGCAGGCCGGCAGCGCGCAGGGACAGAATCTGCACCACTACCACGCGCCGGTGCGCATCGAATCAGATATCGCCGGGCAGGTGAAGATCACCGTCAGTACGGACAACGCGCTGGCGGCGCAACTGCGTTTCGTGCTGAGCATGGTGGGCCTGGCCGTGCTGCTCAGCCTGGGGGTGTACGGCGCCAGCCGCGCCCTGGGGCAGCGCCTGGGCAATCGGCTGCGCGCCATGGCCCGGGTCATCGCACTGGACGGCGAAGCGCCGGGGCAGCGCCCGGCAAACGAGCTGGCCGCACTGGGGCTGCGCATCGAGGCGCTGCCGATGGATCTGCTGCGCACCCGCAGTGCGGCCAGCCCGCGGGAGGAGAACTACCGCACCACCGCGGTGCTGTATCTGCACCTGACCAGCCTGGTGGACTACGTGGACACCCTGGATGAGCACTCGCTGCGCCGCTACATCGACCGGCTGCATCAGGTGGTGTATGCCGCCGCGGGCTTTTACGCCGGCGAGTTGCAGGTCGTCCGGCAGTTCGCGCTCGCGGTGTATTTCAGCGACGGCAACAGTGCCGGCAGCGCGGCGTTCCGCGCGGCTTCCTGTGCCTGGCTGGTGCAGGCCGCCAGCCGCGAACTGGAACAGCAGATGCCGCTGTCCCTGTGTCTGGCCATGGCAGTTTCCCAGAGCGAACTGGGCTGCGGCGATGGCAGCGACATTTACCCCGGCCTGTACATGCAGCACACGCTGGATGAATTGCAGGCGGTGTGCGCCAGCCGCCCGCCGAAAGTCCTGCTCAGCCCCGCCGTGTGCGAGGACACGGATGTCGACGGGCGGCTGCAGAGCCATGCCACGGAAGTGCGCGATTACGCGGTGCTGGAGGCGTTTGCAGGCCCCTACCAGGACCTGCTGGAGCGGCAGCTGCGCCTGATCATCAAACGCCTGACCGACCCGGACAATTACTGAAACCCGGCGTTCACCCTGGCGGATTGGTTGCGCGCAGGCATCAGTTGTCGACGGCTATCGCGTCCACTTTCTGAAAGCCCCGGGGCAGCTTGTTGCCGCGCCGGCCGCGCTCGCCGCGGTAGTGTTCGAGCTCGGCAAAACGCAGCTTGAGGTGCCGCTTGCCGGCATACACCAGCAGGCTGGATTCGGGGGTGAGCACCGCCACGCCCACCATAAACTCCTCGCGGCTCTGCACCCGGGCGCCGGGAATCCCGATGATCTTGTTGCCCTTGCCCCGCGTCAACTGCGGCAGGTCCGCCAGCGGAAACACCAGCAGGCGACCCTCGTTGGTCACCGCTGCAACCCAGAGCTCTGCCAGCGGCGCGGCGATGGCCGCCGGCTGCAACACCTGCGCACCGCGGCGCAGGCTGATCACCGCCTTGCCCGACCGGTTTTTGGTCTGCAGGTCCCCCAGCCGCGCCACGAAGCCGTAGCCGGCGTCGCTGGCCAGCAGGTAGCGCGCCTGCGGGTCGCCCATCATCATGCCCTTGAAGCTGGCGCCCGATGGCGCGTTGATGCGCCCCGTCACGGGTTCGCCCTGGCCCCGGGCGGAGGGCAGGTTGTGGGAGGCCAGCGTGTAGGCGCGACCGGTCGAGTCGAGGATCACCACCGGCTGGTTGCTGCGCCCGCGCGTGGCCATACGAAACGCGTCTCCGGACTTGTAGCTGAGGCTGGTCGGATCGATATCGTGGCCCTTGGCCGCGCGAATCCAGCCCTTGTCGGACATCACCACCGTCAGCGGGTCGGCGCTCATCAGTTCCAGCTCACTGAAGGCCTTGGCCTCGTCGCGCACCACCAGCGGTGAACGCCGCGCGTCGCCGTACTGCTCGGCGACCGCCCGCAGCTCCTTTTTGATCAGCGTCTTGAGGCGCGCGGCGCCGCCCAGTATGGTCTGCAACTCGTCGCGCTCGCGCGCCAGGTCGTCCTGCTCGCCGCGAATTTTCATCTCTTCGAGCTTGGCCAGGTTGCGCAGCTTCAGTTCCAGGATGGCCTCGGCCTGTGTGTCGGTGAGCCCGAAGCGCTGCATCAGCGCCGGCTTGGGCTGGTCCTCGGTGCGGATGATGTGGATCACCTCGTCGATATTGAGGTAGGCGATGAGATAGCCTTCCAGCAGGTGCAGGCGCTTCACCACGCGCTCCAGGCGGTACTCCAGGCGCCGCCGCACGGTGTCGGTGCGAAAGCGCAGCCACTCACTCAGGATGCGGTCCAGCCCCTTGACAGCGGGCCGGCCGTCGATGCCGATCATATTGAGGTTGATACGGTAGCTGCGCTCCAGGTCGGTGGTGGCGAACAGGTGGCTCATCAGACCCTCCACATCCACCCGGTTGGAGCGCGGCACGATCACCAGCCGGGTGGGGTTTTCGTGGTCCGATTCATCGCGCAAATCGGCCACCATCGGCAGCTTCCTGGCCTGCATCTGCTGTGCGATCTGCTCCAGCACCCGCGAGCCGGATACCTGGTAGGGCAGCGCGTTGATGATCAGGTCGCCGCCCTCGCGCTCCCACACGGCGCGCATGCGCAGGGCGCCGCGCCCGCTCTCATACATGGCGAGTATTTCCTCGCGCGGCGTGATGATCTCCGCGCCGGTGGGGAAATCCGGAGCCTGCACGTACTCGCACAGTTCGGCCACCGTCGATTGGGGCGCATCCAGCAGGCGGACCGCTGCAAAAACCACCTCGCGCAAGTTGTGCGGCGGTACGTCCGTGGCCATCCCCACAGCGATACCCGTGGTGCCATTGAGCAGCACGTTGGGCACCTGGGCCGGCAGTACCGCGGGCTCGTCCAGGGTGCCGTCGAAATTGGGCACCCAGTCCACCGTGCCCTGGCCCAGCTCCGCCAGCAGCACCTCGGCATAGGCGGTCAGGCGCGACTCAGTGTAACGCATGGCGGCAAAGGACTTGGGGTCGTCCGGCGACCCCCAGTTGCCCTGCCCGTCCACCAGCGGATAGCGGTAGTTGAAATTCTGGGCCATCAGCACCATGGCCTCGTAGGCGGCGCTGTCGCCGTGCGGGTGAAACTTGCCGATCACGTCGCCCACGGTGCGCGCCGACTTCTTGAATTTGGCGCTCGCCTTCAGTCCCAGCTCGCTCATGGCGTAGACGATACGACGCTGCACCGGCTTGAGCCCGTCGCCCACATGCGGCAGGGCGCGGTCCAGGATGACGTACATGGAGTAGTCCAGGTAGGCCTTCTCGGTATACAGCTTGAGCGACACCTGTTCGATGCCGTCCTTGTCGATCTGTACTATTTCAGACATGTGGCAATGGCCTGTACGTTACAACTTACGGACTATATCCCGGCGGGGTATTGCATCTGCGGTCTGCCGGGCCCGACCGCCGTCATACTGCCATCGAGCGTATCAATCGAAGCCGTGATGGCCGCGCAGCCCGACCAACTGCTCATTGAGGTTAACGATGGAGTTGGCCATGTCGATCAGCAGGCTGTGGATGGTTGCGGGATTGCTCTTGATCAGTTCGGTAAACTGTTCCTTGGGTACCTTGACCACGGAGCAGGTGGTCTTGGCTTTCACCGTGGCACTGCGGTCGGCGTGGGTGAGCGCGGCCATTGCACCGAATATCTCGCCCTCGCCGATGCGTCCCACGGTGACATTGTCCACCAGCACTTCGGCGACACCGGAGGACATGTTGAAGACATAGTCCGCGCGATCGCCCTGCTCGATGATGACATCCCCGGGCTGATAGATTTCAAAACCCGGCGTGGCGGGGCTGTCTTCGGGGGTATTGGCCGCGGTAATCCTGAGCATCAATCCGGCATAGGTGACCAGCATGCGGGTCCACAACTTGACCGCCGCCTGATCGGAGAAGACACGGCGCATGAATTCCAGCGCGGGGTAACTGCACAGATGTGCGCCCGCTTCGCTGCCGTAGACCACCGAGATAGCGTCATCCGAGACGCCGGTGATATCCGGCAGCAGCATATCGCCTTCATCCAGCACGTAGACAGTCCTGCCCTGGTAGCGGGCGCACAGCGTGCCGCGCTCCACCAGGTAGAATTTGTTGCCATCGAACCCGCGGAAATTGCCCTCGTGGGTGATCTCCACATCCAGCGCAACCGCGGGTATGCCCACCGCTGCCACCAGGGCCTCGATGAGCTTTTTGTACTGCTGGTTCAGGACGGTGAAATCTTGCGTGAGCTCAGCATTGGCGAGCATTGGCAAACCCCTGTCAGGTGCCTGTGAAGGTTACGTGTGCAGCTCCGAGACCTCCACCCATTGTTATGACAGCTACCGGCCCTGCGCGGCCTGTCGACGCAGCTGTTTCGCGGTCATGGTACCAACTATTGCAACGCCGGAGAACGCCGCGGCTGGAAATTTATCGGGATTTCCCGGCGCCGGCCAGCGCCGCCGCCGGGCGGGCCCGGACACTACAGCTCCAGCAAAAACGTGACCGGGCCGTCGTTGGTCAGGCTGAGCTGCATGTCGGCGCCGAACACACCGGCCGCAACCGGTGCGTGGCGCGCCCGCAGCTCGCGCAGCATGTGATCGTACAGCGGTCGCGCCGCAACCGGCGGCAGGGCCTTGGAAAAACCCGGCCGCAGACCCCTGCGGGTATCGGCGGACAGGGTGAACTGCGATACCAGCAGGACACCGCCGCCGGTCTCGCTCACGCTGCGGTTCATGCGGCCGTGCGCGTCAGCGAACATGCGATAGGCCAGCAGCTTCGCCACCATGCGCTCGGCCACAGCGGGCACGTCGCTGCCTTCCAGGCCCAACAGGACCAGCAGCCCGGGGCCGATCTGCCCCACGCACTCGCCCGCGACGTCCACCCGCGCGGTCGTGACGCGCTGCAGCAGGGCACGCACGGATCAGATGCGCCCCGCGCGGCGGCGTTCGTGCTCGCGCAGCAGTTTCTTGCGCAGGCGAATGCTCTGCGGCGTCACTTCGACCAGTTCATCGTCCTCGATGAACTCCAGCGCCTGCTCCAGCGTGTGGCGCACCGGCGGCGTGAGTATCAGCGCCTCGTCGCTGCCCGAGGCGCGCACATTGGTGAGCTGTTTGCCCTTGGTGGGGTTGACCGCCAGGTCGTTGCCGCGGCTGTGCAGGCCGATGATCTGGCCCTCGTAGACATCGATGTTTGGCGGGACGAACAGGCGTCCGCGATCCTGCAGGTTGTACAGGGAATACGCCAGCGTCTTGCCCTTCACCATGGACACCAGCACGCCGTTGCTGCGGTGGACGATCTCGGCGTTTTTCACCGGCCCGTAGTGATCGAACACGTGGGTCAGGATGCCGCCGCCGGAAGTCAGGGTCAGGAACAGGGAGCGAAAGCCGATCAGGCCGCGCGCCGGAATGATGAACTCCAGGCGCACCCGGCCTCTGCCGTCGGGCACCATGTTCTGCAGGTCGGCGCGGCGTAGTCCCAGCTCCTCCATGACCGCGCCCTGGTGCTGTTCCTCGCAGTCGACGAGCAGTTGTTCATAGGGCTCGTGCAGCACACCGTCGACTATTTTCTGGATGACCTGCGGGCGCGACACGCCCAGTTCGAAACCCTCGCGGCGCATGGCTTCAATGAGTACGGACAGATGCAGCTCACCGCGCCCGGACACCTTGAACCGGTCCGGACTGTCGCCGGGCTCCACCCGCAGAGCGACGTTGTGAATGAGTTCCCGCTCCAGCCGCTCTTTCAAATTGCGCGAGGTGACGTACCTGCCCTCGCGGCCGGCAAAGGGCGAATCGTTTACCTGGAAAGTCATACTGACGGTGGGCTCATCCACGGACAGCGGTGCCAGCGCCTCCACCGCGGCGGGGTCACACAGCGTATCGGAGATATGCAGGCCCTCGATACCGGTAATGCAGACGATGTCGCCGGCCCGGGCGGCTTCGACATCGATGCGCTCCAGCCCCAGATAGCCCATCACCTGCAGAATCCGCCCGTTGCGCTCGTTGCCCCTGCGATCGATCACGGTGACCTGGGTATTGGGCCGGAGCCTCCCGCGGGTGATGCGCCCGACGCCGATTACGCCGACGTAGCTGTTGTAGTCCAGCGCGCTGATCTGCATCTGCAAAGGGCCGTCGGAATTCACCGCCGGTGCCGGCACCTTCTCGACAATGGTCTCGAACAGGGCTTGCATGTCGGTGCCCATGTCCTGGTGATTCAGGCCGGCGATACCCTGGATCGCAGAGGTGAAAACAACCGGAAAATCGAGTTGTTGCTCGGTGGCGCCGAGGCGATCAAACAGGTCGAACACCTGGTCGATGACCCAGTCCGGACGGGCGCCGGGGCGATCGACCTTGTTTACCACCACAATGGGATCGAGGCCCTGATCAAAGGCCTTGGATGTCACGAAGCGCGTCTGCGGCATGGGGCCGTCCACGGCATCCACCAGCAGCAGCACCGAGTCCACCATCGACAGCACGCGCTCCACCTCGCCGCCGAAGTCGGCGTGACCGGGCGTGTCCACGATATTGATGCGGTAGTCGCCCCATTCGATGGCGGTATTCTTGGCCAGGATGGTAATACCGCGCTCGCGCTCCTGGTCGTTGGAATCCATGACGCGCTGCGCCCCTTGCGAACGGCGATCGAGCGTTCCGGACTGCTGCAGCAGGCAGTCCACGAGGGTGGTCTTGCCGTGATCCACGTGGGCGATAATGGCGATGTTGCGAAGCTTGTCGATCAAGGGCTTACCTCGGGGCGGCCCGCGCCGCTTAAAAAAAGGCGCGGATTATACCCCATGGCGAGCGCGCGGACATACGACGGCAGAGGCGGTAATATTGCCGTGCCGCCACTCAGGGCGCGTAGACCTTGATATCCAGATCCGTCGAGGCGAGCAGGTGGCTGGCGTGCAGGCGGCTCATCACGCCCCTGCCGCAGTACAACATGTAGGTGGTTCCGGGATCGAGCTGGGCGGCGCGCCGGTGCAGTTCGTAGAAGGGGATTTTTGTCACCGCCTGGTGGAGCCGCAGGGGCGTCAGCTCTTCCTCGTCCGGGTGGCGGATATCGATGACGGTGCTGCCGGCCAGCGGAATCGACAGCACTTCCACATCCGGCCGCTCCAGTTCGGCAGCGGCCAGCGCGTCGATCCGCGTGCGGCGGGCACTGGCGATGGCCCGCTCCAGTATCGCCATATCGAAGTTCTGCTCCTGGGCCTGCACCCGGTCCAGGCGCGCGCGCGTGGTGGGATTGATCGAAATCACGCCGCAGTACTCGGGCATGTTCGCGGCAAAGTCCCGCGTGCCGATACGCGCCGCCATCCGCACGATGTCCTCCTTGTCGGTGGCGATCAGCGGGCGCAGCACCAGTCTCTGTGTGACCTGGTCGATCACCGCCAGGTTGCGCAGGGTCTGGCTGCTGACCTGGGCCACACACTCGCCGGTCACCAGCGCGTCGATCTGCAGGTCCCCGGCAATGCGATCCGCCGCGCGCAGCATCATGCGCTTGAGAATCACTCCCATCATGGCGTCGCGCACCTTGCCCAGCAGTTCCGCCACCACCTCTTCGAAGGGCACACTGATGAACAGCACGCGCTGGTTGCAGCCGTACCGCTGCCACAGGTACAGGGCCACCTCTCTGACGCCGAGTTCGTGATCGCGCCCGCCCAGGTTGAAAAACAGAAAATGCGTGCGCATGCCGCGCTTCATGGTCAAATAGCTGGCCACCGGAGAGTCAAAGCCGCCCGAGATCAGCGACAGCACCGGATCGACGCTACCGATCGGGTAGCCGCCCAGACCGCGGTGGCGCCGACCCACCACATAGAGGGTCTGGCCGCTGATCTCCAGGTCGACGGTGACTTCCGGTGTGGTCAGGTTCACACCGGCGGCATCGGTGCCGGCCAGCAGCGCGCCGCCCACCACCCGCTCTACGTCGACCGAGGTGAAATCGTGCGAGCCGGAGCGCCGGCAGCGCACGGCAAAAGTGCGGCCCGCCAGCCGCTCGGCGTAGACCGGCAGCACCTGGTGCACGATCTCATCGACAGCCGGCAGCGGATGCGCCGCGACCTCCAGGATATAGGTGATGCCCGGGGTGCGGCGCATGGCATCGACCAGACGCGCCAGCTCCGCTGCCTCCTGCAGGGCGGTCTCGACCTGCAGTTTGTCCCACCCCCGTTCGACCACCACGTCGGGATCGATATCGCGCAGCAGTGCGCGCAGGTTCTCCGCCAGTTGCCCGATAAAGCGGCGCCGCACCGGCCTGCTCTTGATGGCGATTTCAGAGAAGTACTTGACAACGAATTTCATGGGAGTGATTGCGGCGGCTTTGATTCGGGGGCACATTATACGAACTTGACCGCGTTTTTGCCGGTTACGCCTGGCCGGGAGCCGCCCGGGCGGCACTGATCGCAACTTATCAGGTGGTTGGAGCACTGGGTTGCGGCTCGACAGAAAATTGCACCAAAACGGTGCAAAGGCGTTCTGTTTTGGTGCGACGGCGGGGTATGTCGGGCATGCGAGAGGAAACATTGCTTTAAATTCAAAACGTTATCTTTGGCACCTTTTTGGCACAGCTCTTGCTCTTGGTGAGATGACGAAGCGCACCGGGCGATCGCCACTGCGCCGGCAGCACGCATACTGGCCAGCAGCGCTGGCCGGATGACTACCATCCCAATGGAGGAAACGAAATGTCCGAACGAACGCTGGAGCTGATCAAAGAGCACGAAGTACGCTGGGTAGACCTGCGCTTCACCGATACCCGCGGCAAGGAGCAGCATGTCACCATACCGTCCAAGACAGTCGATGAGGACTTTTTCGAGGACGGCCAGATGTTCGACGGATCATCCATTGCCGGCTGGAAGGGCATCAACGAATCCGACATGATCCTGATGCCGGACGACACCACCTCGCTGCTGGACCCGTTTACTGACGAGCCCACCGTCATCCTGCGCTGCAACATCCTGGAGCCATCCACCATGCAGGGCTATGACCGCGATCCGCGTTCCATCGCCCAGCGCGCGGAGGATTACCTGGCCTCCACCGGCATCGGCGACGTGGCGTTTTTCGGCCCGGAGCCGGAATTTTTCGTATTCGACGACATCAAGTGGCACTGCGACATCAGCGGCGCCGGCTACAAAATCCACTCTGAGGAAGCCGCCTGGGTCTCCAACGAGGTTTTCGAGGAGGGCAACACCGGACACCGCCCCCGGGTGAAGGGCGGTTATTTCCCGGTGCCGCCGGTGGATTCCCTGCACGATATCCGTACCGCCATGTGTACCGCGATGGCGCAGATGGGACTGGATGTGGAAGTACATCACCACGAGGTGGGCACCGCGGGACAGTGCGAGATCGGGGTCAGGTTCAACACCCTGGTGAAAAAGGCCGACGAGGTGCAGGTACTGAAGTACTGTGTGCACAACGTGGCGCACGCCTACGGCAAAACGGCCACCTTTATGCCCAAGCCGCTGGTCGGCGACAACGGCTCCGGTATGCACGTGCACCAGTCCATCGCCCGGGACGGCCAGAACATCTTTGCCGGCGACGGCTACTCCGGCCTGTCGGAAACCGCGCTGTACTATATCGGAGGCGTGATCAAGCACGCGCGGGCGATCAACGCCTTCACCAACGGCTCCACCAACTCCTACAAGCGCCTGGTGCCGGGCTTCGAGGCTCCGGTCATGCTGGCCTATTCGGCCCGCAACCGCTCCGCGTCCATCCGTATTCCCTATGTGGCGAGCCCCCGCGGCAAGCGCGTGGAAATACGCTTCCCCGACCCCAGCGCCAACCCCTACCTCGCCTTTGCCGCCCTGCTGATGGCGGGCATTGACGGTATCCAGAACAAAATCCACCCCGGCGATGCGGCCGACAAGGACCTGTACGACCTGCCTCCGGAAGAGGGCAAAGCGATCCCCACCGTCGCCTCCAGCCTGGACATGGCGCTGGCGGCACTGGATGCGGACCGCGCCTTTCTCACCACCGGCGGCGTATTCTCCGACGACATGATCGATGCCTACATCGCCCTCAAAGCCGGCGAAATCGAACGCCTGAACATGACCACCCACCCGGTCGAGTTCGACATGTACTACTCGGTATAGCACCGCCGCGGGGGGCTTCGACTGCCGAGCCTGGACGGTAGCCGAGCCCCTCGGCACGGCATTGGTAAAAAGGGGTAAACAGGGGTCAGACTCCTTTTTACCCCTTTCCACCTACCCGCCTGTGGAAAGGTGGGGTTCCTTCAGGCTCATGTTCCGTTGGAAAAGGCTCCCCCCCTTACCCTCAAGTTGGAAAGAGAGTACTCTGGGATCTACCCGGTGGCCGTACGAGACCCCGCCATGCGCAGACGTGTTTTGGTCGCACTACTGTTTCTGCTGCCCGCCTTGGGCGGTGCAGAGACGCTCTACAAGACGACAGACAGGGACGGTAACGTGATTTTCTCCGACACACCGGCGCCCGACGGCGTTGTTTCGGAAAAAATCACCGTGAGGGAGCCCAACACCGCGCCGCCGCCACCGTCGATGCCTGCGCCTTCACCCGAGCCGAAGAGTGCCGCGGCGGAGGCGACGGCCTACAGTGTGGCAATCATCTTCCCCACGGACGAGACGACCATCCCCAACGGCCCCGGCAACTTTTCAGTCAGCGCGGAGGTAACGCCCCCGCTGCAGGACAGCGATGCACTGCAGTTGTACATCGACGGCATCCCGTGGGGCGAGCCACAGTCGGTGCCCTCCTGGTCACTGACCAACATTTTCCGCGGGGAGCACAGTCTGAAGGTGGCCGTGATCGACACCGATAACGACGACCGGCACCTGGCCGCCTCGGCACCCATCCGCGTCTACGTACACCGGCCCTCCATCAACTTTCGCAACCGCGACTGACTCTACCGCACCTGCGCTGGACAGGCACCGAATCCAACTGGACAGGCACTGCGCGCCTGTGCACTATATTGGTGCACAGGTAGGCGGCTGGTGCCGTTTGGTGTGCTTCAATCAGCCGCTAGCGACCGTGCCGGATAGCGCATCACCTGGGTTAAGTGGGTGCTTACCTACGATAGAAGCCTTGTAAAAGAGCCCCCAGGCACCAGATTGCGTGCGACGGAACGTTCTGGCGCTGATTTTGCAACCCGACATGCAACGGCAGTACAGCGCGCTCAAAGACGGGGCACAGATGCGACGGTACCGCGACATTCTGGACAATATCAGCACCGGCATCGTCGCGCTGGATCGCAACCTGTGCGTAGTGGCACTCAACGCCGCCGCTGAAGCCGCACTGGAAACCTCCGCCAGGCGCAGTGTGGGGACCCACGCGCAACAACTGCTGCTGCACCCGGGCGAGTGGCTGGACAACCTGCAGCAGGTAGTGGCCTCCGGCAATAGCCCGCTGGTGCGCCGGGGGATGCCGCTGACACTGCTTTCAGGCAGGGAAATCCACGTGGATTTAACCATCACCCCGGTGCCGGACGAGGCCAGTACCACGCGGCTGCTGGTGGAACTGCAACCGGTCGACAGGCTGTTGAAAATCAGCCGCGAGGAAGGGCTCATACACGCCCACGAGACGAGCCGCACCGTGATCCGGGGGCTGGCCCACGAAATCAAAAACCCGCTGGGCGGCATACGCGGGGCGGCGCAGCTCCTGTCGCGCCAGTTGGCCAGCGGCGAGTTGTGCGAGTACACCACGATCATCATCCGCGAGGCCGACCGCCTGCGCGATCTGATGGACCGCCTGCTCGGCCCCAGCCAGCAACTGTCTCTGCAGCCGCTCAACATTCACGAAATCCTGGAACACGTGCGCCACCTCATCGCAGCGGAGTGGAGCGGCCAGGTGCAATTCATGCGCGACTACGACCCCAGCCTGCCAGAATTTCCCGCTGATCGCTCACAACTGGTGCAGGCCGTCCTGAACATCATGCGCAATGCGCTGCAGGCGACGGACCAGCCCGGTCACTGCCACATCACACTGCGCACCCGCGCCCAGCGGCAGTTTACCATCGGCACCGTGCGGCACCGCCTGGTCTGCCGCATCGATATTGGCGACAATGGCCCCGGCATCCCCGCCGATATGCTGCACGCCATATTTGCGCCCATGGTCACCGGGCGGGCGGACGGCACCGGCCTGGGCCTGTCGATCGCGCAATCGATTGTCAACCGCCACGGCGGCTTGCTGGAGTGCCAGAGCGAACCCGGGCAAACCGTGTTTACCGTCTACCTGCCGATGGAAGCGCCTCATGCATAGCAACGCCCGGGTCTGGATAGTGGATGACGACGACTCGATCCGCTGGGTTCTGGAGCGGGCGCTGCACCAGGCCGGCATCGAAAACGAATCATTTGCCGACAGCGGGGAACTGCTCCGGCGCATCGGCAGCGAACAGCCCGCGGTGATTATCAGCGACATCCGCATGCCGGGAACCGACGGCCTGGAATTGTTACAGCAGCTCAGCGAGCAATACCCCGACCTGCCGGTCATCATTACCACGGCGCACTCGGACCTGGACAGCGCCGTGGCCTCCTACCAGCGCGGCGCCTTCGAATACCTGCCCAAACCCTTTGACCTGGACGAGGTGGTCGCCGTAACCGAACGCGCCCTGGCCCAGGCGGAGGAGCGACAGCGCCACATTCCCGCCCCGCAGGTGCTGCCGCAAACCGAGATTATCGGCGAAGCCCCGGCCATGCAGGAGGTTTTCCGCGCCATCGGGCGACTGGCCCACAGCAATATCACCGTGCTGATCAACGGCGAGTCCGGCACCGGCAAGGAGCTGGTGGCCCGCGCACTGCACCGCCACAGCCCGCGCGCCGGCCGGCCTTTTATCGCCCTGAACATGGCGGCTATCCCCAAAGACCTGATGGAGTCGGAACTGTTCGGCCATGAAAAGGGCGCGTTCACCGGCGCCAACAACAAGCGCGAGGGCCGCTTTGAACAGGCCGACGGCGGCACGCTGTTTCTGGACGAGATCGGCGACATGCCGGCGGATACGCAGACCCGGCTGCTGCGGGTGCTGGCCGACGGCGAATTTTACCGTGTGGGCGGGCACATGCCGGTGAAGGTAGACGTGCGTATCATCGCCGCCACCCACCAGGACCTGGAGGCCCTGGTGCGCACGGGCGTTTTTCGCGAAGACCTGTTCCACCGCCTCAACGTGATCCGCATCCATATTCCCAAACTGGCGGAGCGCCGCGAGGATATCCCGCGCCTGATGCAGTATTTCTTTCAAAAAGCTGCTGCAGAACTGGGCGGCGAAGCCCGCATACTGCTGCCTGAAACCGAGAAATTTCTCACAGCCCTGGACTGGCCGGGCAACGTCAGGCAGTTGGAAAACACCTGCCGCTGGATCACCGTTATGGCATCGGGGCGGGAGGTGCACCTGCGCGACCTGCCGCCCGAGCTGGGCCGCGCACCCGCCCGTGTCGCCACCTTGACCCAGCCGGACTGGCGCGAGCTGCTGCGCCAGTGGGCCGACAACGAACTGCTCCGGGGCGGGGATCATATTCTGCGCGACGCACTCCCCGCCTTCGAGAAGGTCATGATCGAGGTGGCTTTGCAGCACGCCCGGGGCCGCAAGCGGGACGCCGCCGAACTGCTCGGCTGGGGCCGCAATACCCTGACGCGCAAGATTCGGGACCTTGAGCTGTGACAGCACAGCGGAGGATTATCCTGGAAACCACAGTGGGATGCGAAAAAGATGCGCAAAATAGCCGGGATAAAGGGGACCGCCCCCTTTTTGGGAAGGTGGCGTCACGCCCATGCTGAACATCGTGCTGTACCAGCCGGAAATTCCGCCCAACACCGGCAACATCATGCGTCTGTGCGCCAACACCGGCTGCGCTCTGCACCTGATAGAGCCACTGGGTTTCGAGCTGGATGACAAACGCATGCGCCGCGCGGGGCTGGATTACCGGGAGTTCGCGGATATCCGACTGCACGCGAACTGGGCCAATTTTCGTGACGCTCTCCCGGGCTGCCGCCTGTTCGCCGCCACTACCCGTGCCGCCACCGCCTATCACCAGGTAGCCTACCGCGCGGGCGACGCCATCCTGTTCGGACCGGAAACTCGCGGCCTACCCGAGACCATTCTGAACACCCTGGATCCGTCCCGCAAGATCCGCATTCCCATGCAGCGGCACAGCCGCAGCCTGAATCTCAGCAATGCCGCCGCTATCGTCGTGTACGAGGGGCTGCGGCAACTGGGCTTTCCGGAAATAATATAAAAAAGGGGTCAGAGCCCTTCTGGCATACTTTGATGGCTTTTTCACTAACGAGATGAAAGGGCGCCGGGCTGGATTACCGGGAGTTCGGGGACATCCGACTACAGGTGGCCTGGCGCGCTTTTGCGAGAATAAAAAGGGCTCTGACCCCTTTTTTGCCACGTCAGTGCGTGGCCGCCTCACCGCCGTTGGCATTGCCTTTCTGGGCCAGCGCCTGCTGGTACAGCGCATCGAAATTGACCGGGGCCAGCATCACCGGCGGGAACCCGCCCCGCACGCACACCGAATCGATGGTCTCGCGGGCGTAGGGGAACAGGATGTTCGGTGCGGTGGTGCCCAGGATGCGCCGCAAATCCTCCGCCTCGAAACCGCTTATGAAGAAAATTCCCGCCTGCTGCACTTCCACCAGGAAGGCGGTGTCCTGCTCCACCTTGGCAGTCAACGTGATGGTCAGCACCACCTCGTAATTACCCTGCTCGTCGACCTTGTCGCTTTTGGTGTTGAGATCGACATTGACCTTGGGCTGCCACTGTTTCTTGAACACTCCGGGAGTCGCGGGGGACTCAAAGGAGAGATCCTTGCTGTAGATGCGCTGCATCGCAAACTGCTGCTGCGGTTTTTCCTGTGAGCCTGCTGCTGGTTCCTCGGCCATTACACTGTCCTCCTGTCAGTAAACTAGTTGCGGCGTTCAGCACGCCGGTTCGAGCAATTTATCGAGACCGCCCTGCATCTCCAGGCGGGCCAGGTCTTCATAGCCGCCCACGTGTGTGGCGCCGACCCAGATCTGCGGCACCGTGTGGCGTCCGCTGCGCTGCACCATCTCGCGGAGCAGCTGCGCCCGGCCGCCCACATCGATCTCCGTGAAGGCCACTCCCTTGCGCTCCAGTAACTGTCTGGCGCGCACACAGTAGGGGCAGAAGCGGGTGCCGTACATGGTGACGGCAGCACTCATTGTCGCGCCCTCCGTGCTCCGGGCCGATTCACGCTGGTGCTGCAACCACCTGATTTCAATGGCTCGGATCGCTGCAGCACTAGCTGACCGTGGGCAGTTGCAGGTTGCCCCACTCCATCATGCCCCCGCTCATCTTGTATACTTTTTCAAACTTGTTGGCCTTGAGCTGTTTGCCCGCCGCCGCGGCCTGCTGGCCCATCTTGCACACCAGGATAACGGGGCGCTCGCGATATTTTTCAAGCTCGGACAGCCGCTCGGCCAGCTTGGTCGCAGGAATATGCAGCGCATCGGCAATGTGGCCCTGTTTGTAATCCGCCGCATCGCGCAGGTCCAGGAATACACCGCGCTCCGCATTGACCAGATTGATGGCCTGCTGCGGCGACAGCGAGGGGCCGGACTTGCGCATCTCATGCATGACCAGCAACACGACGACGACGAGCAGCGCACCGGCCAGGTGCCACTGCTGGGTCAGGAATTCGAGAAACAATGCCATGGGCTTATTCAGTGGTCCCTGTCGGCGCCGCGCGCGGTGAGTGAGCAGCCTGCGGTCGGTTGAAAGGGCGCCAAGTATACAGTCTCTGTAATGAGGCAACCAGCCCCGGCGGGGAGGCGGCGGCGCCGCGCGACACAGGCAATGCGTATGCGGGCCGGACGGGGTAGAATGCCACGCTAACCCACCGCTGACTGCACCCCCCGAGCCCGCTGGAAAACCCATGACGACAAACGCCAAAAAACCCACTGTCCTGATCGTACTGGACGGCTGGGGCTACCGCGAGGACACCCGTGACAACGCCATTGCTAACGCCGTCACGGCGGTGTGGGACCGCCTGTGGCAGCAGGCGCCGCACACCCTGATTTCCGGGTCGGGGCTGGACGTCGGCCTGCCCGCCGGGCAGATGGGCAACTCCGAGGTGGGGCACATGAGTCTGGGGGCGGGCCGCGTGGTGTACCAGAACATAACGCGCATCGATGCGGCCATCCGCGACGGCAGCTTCAACGACAACCCGGCCTACACGGCCGCCATCGACGCCGCACGCGAACGCGGCGGTGCGGTGCACATCCTCGGCCTGCTGTCGCCCGGCGGCGTGCACAGCCACGAGGACCAGATCCTGGCCGCCATTCGCCTGGCCGCCGCGCGCGGCGCACGCAGCGTCTACCTGCACGCCTTCCTGGACGGGCGCGACACGCCGCCGCGCAGCGCCCTGGCGTCGCTGCAGCGGGCCGACGCCCTGTTCGCCCAGCTCGGCTGTGGCCGCACCGCGAGCATCACCGGCCGCTACTACGCCATGGACCGCGACCAGCGCTGGGAGCGCGTGGCCAAGGCCTACCGCCTGTTGACCGCGGGCGAGACCGACTACTTTGCCGAGACTGCCGACCAGGCCCTGCAGGCGGCCTACGAGCGCAACGAGAGCGACGAGTTCGTGCTGCCCACTGCGATTTGCGGCGCCGGCGAACCCGCCGCCGTGATTGCCGACGGCGACGCGGTGCTGTTCATGAACTTCCGCGCCGACCGGGCCCGCCAGTTGACCCGCGCCTTCGTCGATCGCGATTTTGACGGTTTCGCGCGCGCGCGGGTGCCGCAACTGGCCGATTTCGTGATGACCACCCAGTACGCGGCGGATATCTCCGCCAGTTGCGCCTTTCCTCCGGATACGCTGGCCAATACGCTGGGCGAGTACCTGGCGGCGCGCGGCATGACGCAACTGCGCATCGCCGAAACGGAAAAGTACGCGCACGTGACCTTCTTCTTCAGCGGCGGCCGCGAGGAGCTGTTCCCCGGCGAGGAGCGCCGGCTGATCCCCTCCCCGAATGTCGCCACCTACGATTTGCAACCGGAAATGAGTGCGCCGGAAGTGACCGACGACCTGGTAGCCGCCATCCGCTCGGGCAAGTACGACCTGATCGTCTGCAATTACGCCAACGGCGACATGGTCGGCCACACCGGGGTTTACGCCGCCGCAATCGAGGCCGTGGAGACGCTGGACACCTGCCTGGGGCGAGTAGAGCAGGCGCTGCTGGAGGTCGGTGGACAGGCACTGATTACCGCCGACCACGGCAACTGCGAGCAGATGGTGGACTACGCCACCGGGCAGCAGCACACCCAGCACACTACCGAACCGGTGCCGCTGGTTTACATCGGGCCGCGGGCGCTGCACCTGGCGCCCGCGGGCGGCCGGCTGGCGGATATCGCACCCACCCTGCTGGGCCTGATGGGCCTGCCGGTGCCCGCGGAAATGACCGGCGCCAACCTGGCCAGTCCCGCCCCCTGAGCGCGCCGCGCATGCGCCGGCTGCTCCTGCTCCCGGTTATTTTGCTGCTGCACAGCGCGGCGGCAGCGCCGGGCCAGGCCCAGTCCGGCGCGGACCAACCCGACGAGCAGCAGGCCCGCCAGCAGCTAGAGCAGTTGCAGCGCGATATCAAACGCATCAACCGCGAGCTGTCCAGCGCCAGTGAGCGCAAAAACAGCCTGCAGCAACAACTGCAGCAGGCCGAGGTGGAACTGGGCAGCACGCAGCGCCAGATCGGCGAGAATCAGCGGGCGATTACCGAGTCGAACACCGAGCTGACCGCTCTCGAGCAGCGGCGCAGCGACCTCGAACAGGCGCGCGCGCGCCAGGGCGAGCGCATTGCCGCCGAGCTCAAGACCGCCTGGCAACTGTCGCGCCAGGGCCAGATCAAGGTGCTGCTGAACCAGGAAAACCCGCACACCGTCGCCCGCGCAATGGGCTACTACCGCTACTTTTTCGCGGCCCGCAACCGCCTGTTGCAGCAGTACCGCGAAACGCTGGCCCAACTGCGGGAGCTGGAGCAGCGCATCGCCGCCACACTGGCGCAACTGGCGGCCCGCCAGGCCGCCCTGAACCAGCAACAGGCCGCTCTGGCGCAGGCCCAGCGCAAGCGGGAACAGGCGGTGGCCGAACTCAGCGCAAGTATCGACAGCAAGCAGGCCCAACTGCGGCAGAAACAACTGGATCAAAAGGAGCTGGAACAACTGCTGCAGGCGATCGAGGAAGCGGTGGTCAACCTGCAGCTTCCGGACAATTACCAGGCGTTCGATTCGGCCCGCGGCAGCATGCCGTGGCCGGTCGCCGGCAAACCCAGCAACCGCTTTGGCCGCGCGCGCAACGAGGGCAAAATGCGCTGGCAGGGGCTCACCATCCCGGCCGCCGAGGGCGCCACCGTGCGCGCCATACACCACGGCCGCGTGGTGTATGCAGACTGGCTGCGCGGCTCCGGTCTGCTGCTGATCGTCGATCACGGCGATGGCTACATGAGCCTGTACGCCCACAACCAGAGCCTGCTGCGGGAAGTGGGCGAGTGGGTGAGTGCCGGCACGCCCGTCAGCACGGTCGGCAACAGCGGTGGACAGGAACGCCCCGCGCTGTATTTCGAGATTCGCCACCAGGGTAAACCCGTGGATCCAGCGACCTGGTGCCGGGGTTGAGGCGCGGGCCGTCGCGGAAACTGCCGCCGGGCGGGCGGACAGAGCGCGCAATGGGCGCTATCGCAACAGCCGTGTTTGCCTTAAACTGGGCCGCTGAAATCAATCTGCGGCCAGCGGGCCGCCCCCGGTACCTGTCATGCGCCGTTCCAACCCCCTGCAAGTCGCCCTGGCCGCCGCGCTGTGCCTGGCCGCTCCTGTCGCGGTCTCCGCCGTGGAAGAACCGGGCCGTCTGCCGCTGGACGAGCTGCGCACGTTTGCCGACGTCTACCACCAGATCCGCATCGGCTACGTCGAGGAAATCGACGACAGCACGCTGCTGGAGTACGCCATTCAGGGCATGCTGATGAACCTGGACCCGCACTCGGTCTACCTCACCAAAGACGACTTTCAGGACCTGCAGGACAGCACCACCGGCGAGTTCACCGGTCTGGGCCTCGAAGTGGGCATGGAGGACGGTTACGTCAAGGTGATCGCACCGATCGACGGCTCTCCGGCCGCCGCGGCGGGCCTGCGCAGCGGCGACGTCATTCTCAAGCTGGGCCACAACCCGATCAAGGGCATGAGCCTGGGTGAAGCCATCGACAAGATGCGCGGCCCCAAGGGCAGCGAAATCGAACTGACCATCGGGCGGCCGGGGGAGTCCCAGCCCTTCGAGGTCACGCTGGTGCGCGACACGATCAAGGTCGCCAGTGTGCGCGAGCGCTGGCTGGAACCCGGCTACGGCTACATCCGCGTGGCGCAGTTCCAGAGCGCCACCGGCGCGGACGTGCGCAAGGCGCTGGACACCCTGATGGCGAAACAGGAACTCGAGGGCCTGGTGCTGGATTTGCGCAACAACCCCGGCGGCATCCTGAACGCCAGTGTCGACGTGGCCGGGCTGTTCATGGACGGCGGCACCGTGGTATACACCCAGGGGCGCCTGGCCAATTCCGACATGTATTACAAAGCCGACGCCGGGGATGCCAGCAAAGGCGTCCCGCTGGTGGTGCTGATTAACGCCGGTTCAGCCAGCGCCTCGGAAATTGTCGCGGGCGCCCTGCAGGATCACCGCCGCGCCATCGTGATGGGCACGCACAGCTTCGGTAAGGGCTCCGTGCAGACCATTCTGCCGCTGTCCGATTCGCGCGCGGTCAAACTCACTACCGCGCTGTACTTCACCCCCAGCGGCCGCTCCATCCAGGCCGAGGGGATCGCGCCGGACATCCAGGTGGAGCGCGCCCAGGTGACAGCCTACGATACCTCCGCGCGCGTCACCGAGGTCGACCTGACACGCCATCTCGACAACGTCAATGGCAGCAGTGGCTCGCGGGCAGCGAGCGCCTCCCGGCGCGTGGCCAGTGAACTGCTGGCCAGCGACAACCAGCTCTACGAGGCCCTGACCCTGTTGAAAGGCATCAACGTACTGGGGATGCGCCAGCACAAAACAGCGCCGCAGGACACCGGCGAATCCTGAGCGGGCGCACCGCGTTGGCGCCGCCTACAGGCGCACCTCGATGCCGTGTTCGGCCATATAGGCCTTGGCCTGGGGCACGGTGAACTCCCCGAAGTGAAAGATGCTGGCCGCCAGCACCGCGTCGGCGCCGCCCAGCGTAATGCCCTCCACCAGGTGCTGCAGGGTGCCCACGCCGCCGGAGGCGATGACCGGAATGTCCACCGCGTCGGTGATGGCCCGGGTCACTCCCAGCTCGAAACCGTTTTTGGTGCCGTCGCGGTCCATGCTGGTCAGCAGGATTTCCCCGGCGCCCAGCTCCGCCATTGTTACCGCCCAGGCCACCGCGTCGATACCGGTGGGGCGGCGCCCGCCGTGAGTGAAAATCTCCCAGCGCGGCACGCCGTCCACATCCGCCACGCGCTTGGCGTCGATCGCCACCACGATGCACTGCGAGCCGAAGCGCTGCGCGGCGCGGCGCACCAGCTCCGGCTCGCGGATGGCAGCGGTGTTGATGCTGACCTTGTCGGCGCCGGCGTTGAGCATGGTGCGGATATCCGCCACCGAGCGGATACCGCCGCCGACGGTGAGCGGAATGAACACGTGCTCGGCGATCTGCTCCACCGTGTGCACGGTGGTGTCGCGGTCCTCGTGGCTGGCGGTAATATCCAGAAAGGTGATTTCGTCCGCACCCTGTTCATTGTAGCGCATGGCGATTTCCACCGGATCGCCGGCATCGCGGATATCGACGAAGTTGACGCCCTTGACCACCCGGCCGTTTTCCACGTCCAGGCAGGGTATGATGCGTTTGGCCAGACCCATACTATTGCCCCGGTTCGTCGCACAGGCGCTGGGCGGCGGCGACATCCAGCGTGCCCTCGTAGATGGCGCGCCCGGTGATCGCCCCGCAGATACCCTGCCGCGCCACCGCCAGCAACGCGCGGATATCGTCCAGGTCGGTGATGCCCCCGGAGGCGATCACCGGGATGCGCGAAGCCCGGGCCAGCGCCGCGGTGGCCTCCACATTCACGCCCTGCAGCATGCCGTCGCGGGCGATGTCGGTGTAGACGATGGCCGCCACACCATCGGACTCGAACTGCCTGGCCAGGTCCGTGGCGCGCAACTGCGACACCTCGGCCCAGCCGTCCGTGGCCACCAGGCCGTCCCGGGCATCGAGCCCGACGATGACCCTGCCGGGAAAGGCGGCGCAGGCCTGCCCTACAAAGGCCGGCTCCTTGACCGCTCTGGTGCCGATGATGACGTAGCTTACGCCGGCTCGGATATAGTGTTCGATCGTTTCCAGATTGCGGATCCCGCCGCCGATCTGGATCGGCAGCTCGGGCCAGGCGGCGGCAATCGCCGTCACCACCTCGCCGTTGACCGGTTCGCCCGCAAACGCGCCGTTCAGGTCCACCAGGTGCAACCGGCGGCACCCGGCCGCCACCCAGCGCGCCGCCGTGGCCACCGGGTCGTCGGAAAACACCGTGCTGTCCTCCATCAGCCCCTGGCGCAGGCGCACGCACTGGCCGTCCTTGAGATCGATAGCGGGGATTATCAGCATCGGCCGTTCCACTCCAGAAAGTTGCGCAGCAATTGCAGGCCCGCGGTGTGGCTCTTCTCCGGGTGAAACTGCACGGCAAACAGGTTGCCGCGGGCCAGCGCGGCGTCGAAGTCGACTCCGTAGCGCACACTGCCGGCCAGCAGTTCGCGCTCTATTGCATCCACATAGTAGCTGTGGACGAAATAAAAGCGGGTCATGTCGGGGATACCGCGCCACAGCGGGTGCGCCCGCTCCTGGCGCACCTCGTTCCAGCCCATGTGCGGCACCTTCAGGCGTCGGCCGGCCGCATCGCGCAGCGCCGTGCCGAAGTGGCGCACCTCGCCGGGCAGGATGTCCAGGCAGGGCACCCCGCCGCTTTCCTGCGAATGGCTCATCAACGCCTGCAGGCCCACGCAGATCGCCAGTACCGGCTTGTGCCGCGTGTGCAGGGCGTCCAGCAGCAACCGGTCGCAGCGCAGGCGGCGGATCTCCGTCATGCAGTCGCCGATGGCGCCCACGCCGGGAAACACCACGCGGTCGGCGCGGGCGAGCCGGTCGGCGTCGTGGGTCACCACTACCTCATCGGCGCCCACCTGGCGCAGCGCGCTGGCCACCGAGTGCAGGTTGCCCATGCCGTAATCGATGACGGCGACGACACCACTCACGCCGGCGGCCTACAGCACGCCCTTGGTGGAGGGCGTCACCCCCGCCATGCGCGGGTCCGGCGACAGCGCCATGCGCAGCGCCCGGCCAAAGGCCTTGAACACGGTTTCCGCCTGGTGGTGACTGTTGTCGCCGCGCAGGTTGTCCACGTGCACCGTCACCTGGGCGTGATTGACGAAACCCTGAAAAAATTCCACGAACAGGTCCACGTCGAAACCGCCCACCGAGGCGCGGGTAAAGGGCACGATAAAGCTCAGGCCCGGGCGCCCGGAAAAATCCACCACCACCCGCGAGAGCGCCTCGTCCAGCGGCACATAGGCGTGGCCGTAGCGCAGGATACCCTTCTTGTCGCCCACCGCTTTGGCGACGGCCTGACCCAGCGTGATGCCGATGTCCTCCACTGTGTGGTGAGCGTCGATATGCAGGTCGCCCGTGGCCCGGATGTCCAGATCGATCAGGCCGTGCCGCGCAATCTGGTCGAGCATGTGCTCCAGGAAGGCGATGCCGGTGTCGAACTTCGAGCTGCCGCTACCGTCCAGGTTCACCGCGACGGTGATCTGGGTCTCCAGGGTGTTGCGTTCTACCGTGGCCTTGCGCGCCGCCATTGGTCTCTCCACAGAGGATGAAACGGGAGTCTCCCGAAAAGCCCGCCATTATAAGAGAATGCCCATTTTATTTCACGGTCGATGCGCCCGCTGTGGCTGATTTCACTGGCGCTTTCGGCGCGCCCGCCTTACCCTGAGCGACCCGTGTATCGCCCGACCGCCCCTATGCCCGACACCCCGACTTTCGCCGCGCGCGTTCTGGAATGGTTCGACCGCCACGGGCGCAAAGACCTGCCCTGGCAGCGCGACATCAGCCCGTACCGGGTGTGGGTGTCGGAAATCATGCTGCAGCAAACCCAGGTAGGGACGGTAATACCCTACTTCGAGCACTTTATGACGGCCTTTCCCACAGTGCAGGCACTGGCCGCGGCGCCGGTCGATGAGGTTCTGCACCTGTGGACCGGCCTGGGCTACTACGCCCGCGCCCGCAACCTGCACCGGGCCGCCGGTATTGTCTGCAGCGAACTGGCCGGACGCTTTCCCGATACCGTGGAGGAACTGTGCGAGCTACCCGGTGTGGGCCCTTCGACCGCCGGCGCGATACTCAGTATTGCGGGCGGCCAGCGCGCATTGATACTGGACGGCAACGTCAAGCGGGTGCTGGCCCGCCACGGCGCAGTAGCGGGCTGGCCCGGGCGCGCCGCAGTGCAAAAGCAGTTGTGGGAACTGGCGCAGCGGCACACCCCGGTGCAGCGCAATGCAGCCTACAGCCAGGCCATCATGGACCTGGGCGCCACCGTGTGCACCCGCTCCGCACCCGCCTGCGCCCGATGCCCCGTGCGCGGCGACTGCCGCGCCCTGGCGCAGGGCGAGCCCACCCGATACCCGGCAAAAAAGCCGCGCAAGGCCCTGCCGGTGCGCCAGACCGTGTTTCTGATGATTCGCGACCCAGAGGGTGCCGTGTGGCTGGAGCGCCGGCCGGCGCGCGGCATCTGGGGCGGACTGTGGTGTTTCCCGCAGGTCGAGCGCACCGCCGAGGCCGCGGGGTGGTGTATCGACCGCTGGGGGCTGGAGCCCGCCGCAGTGCAGCCCTGGGACAGCTTCCGCCACACCTTCAGCCACTACCACCTCGCTATACTGCCGGTTCAGATAAGCCTGCCCGGCAGTCCCGGCGCGGTGATGGCAGGCAGCGACCAGCTCTGGTATAACACGCGCAAACCCGCCGCAATCGGCCTGGCGGCCCCGGTGGCCGCGCTGATCCGCCGGCTGCCCCGGCCCTGACGCAAGCACTGGAGAGCCTACGCATGTCCCGCACCGTTTTTTGCCGCAAGTACCAACAGGAACTGGAGGGCCTCGACGCGCCACCCTTTCCCGGCCCCCGTGGCCAGGAACTGTTTGCATCCGTCTCCAAAAAAGCCTGGCAGGACTGGCAGGCCCACCAGACCATGCTGATCAATGAAAAGCACCTGAACCTGGCCGACGCGGACGCGCGCAAGTACCTGCAACAGGAGATGGAAAAGTTCTTCGCCGGCGAGGATTACGACCGGGCCGAGGGGTATGTGCCGCCCTCCGAGTAGGCCCGCGCTACATCCAGCCCGCACCCGCAGCGCAGCTTGACTCGCACAGTGCATACAGGTTTAATACGCGCCTCTCGCGATTGCGCAACTCTCGCGACTCCGCAACCATGCCCGGATAGCTCAGTCGGTAGAGCAGGGGACTGAAAATCCCCGTGTCGGCAGTTCGATTCTGTCTCCGGGCACCATTCATGTTCCGACACAGGGTGTCGGCCCCGGAACGCCGGCCGGTACAATTCTGCCTGCGGGCACCATAGTAAGAGCACCTCTATAAGTACACTTTTCACGTCCTGGTAATATCAGGACGCGAAATCACTCTGTTTATTCGCGATGGCAGGTGTTGCTTCAAGCATGCACTTCCTGTGATTGCCAGAGACGAATTTTGCGAATTTTTGCCCCGATTTCCGCTTTTGGCCTTGTCGAGGTCATACGCATACGCCTTTTGTAAATTCATCCACAGCTCCGGTCCCGTCCCAAAGAACTGGCCGAGCCGCAAGGCGGTATCAGCCGTAATATTCCGGTTGCCGTGGATTATTCCCAATACGCGGCTTGCTGGCACGTCAATCCGGCGTGACAATCCAGTGGACGAAATACCAGTCTCCTCCAGTTAGTCCGCGAGTGTTAAACCCTCACTAACCGCATCAGCGGCTCAAACGAATACATGGCGGGCCGTCTTCCCGAAGGCTCGACAACCATTCTCAACATCCTATTTTCATAGAGGGTTTTTGAGAATTTTCGGGCGGTCTGAGAGGGAATTCCACTCATCGCCTGATCGGTTAATCTGTTGTTTCGAAACACCGGATTTCGAAATACAAAATCTACAGCAGCATTGCTCCACCTGGAGGACAGTAGCTCATGAAATACCCCAACCATCTCGGTATAGAGGTCTCTGATGCTCTGTGCAATTGAAAGATTGCGTTTTGCCTGTTCCTCCAGAGCACCCAAAAAAAACACGCACCATTGCGTCCACTCGGCGTTTTCGGATACAGCCCTTAGCCTGTCAATATATTCGTCCTTTTGTTCCTCCAAATAAGCACTGATATAAAAGTGGGGCGACGAGATCACCCCTGTGCTCCATAACAGCAACGTGATGAGCATTCGCCCTACCCGTCCATTGCCATCGTTGAACGGGTGAAGTGCCTCGAACTCAGCGTGTGCGATCGCTGTTTTGATCAAAAGTGTGTCCACACCCTCCGCTAGATAGTCAAATAACAGATCCAGCCCGGGCTGCAGTTGCTCCGGAGAAATCGGCACAAAAAGAACATTTCGCCTGGTCCTGTCCACTAAGTAGTTTTGCTCCGACTTATACTCGCCGGGATCTTTAGACGCCCCCCTGCCGAGATAAAGCAGCCGCTCATGCAGGCTTTTAACGAGGAATGGCGACATTGGCTGACCCTGCTCAATCGCCTTTTGAGCGGATGTCATCGCTCGACCATACAAAATTGTTTCTATAACCTCCGAGCGAACCCCGACACCGCTCTCGTCCTGATCACCGTGGTCAGCCTCGTACTCCAGAATTTCATCCATTGTCGAAACGGCTCCTTCCATTCGAGAAGAAATCACAGCTTCCTGATTCCTCAGGGGCGCTAGCAGCATTTCCCTGTTGAGCATGGTCTGCAAAACCTGGTCATATCGCGCCAACGCCGCCGCGGCGCGCACTAATGGCTCGATAAGCGCAGCGTGGTTCAAGGCGGCAGGTGGGAATTGACCATAGTGGTAGTCGACGGCTTTTTCGAAGATCAGCTCCTCTACGGGGGTAGCCATAATGCACCTTTGTCATTGTTCATTTTTTTTAAAATACGGTACTCAACATATTTTTGAATTAGATCATATAATAATAAATATACTCTAAGCAGTTTGATTATTCAATATATAATAAATAGAACAATCAAGGCGATTTGATTATTCTTCAATAACATCAAAATGTCACGGACTTACACACGGGCCGGGATCCTGTCGGATTCGGGATGATTCTACTGCGGCGACCACGCGTCAGCCGCCGGTGCTGGCGCCGAATGACGCGCCGGACCCCGGAAAGTGGTGCAGGGTGGCGTTAGCGATGCGCATCAGCCCAGCATCAGGGGGGACCAGCAACGGCGGGAGCGGCCGGATGCATGGTCATACTATCTCCCGTCAATAACTGTCAGCTCGCCCATGGTCAAAAGCATGATTGCAACAGCAAACAAAACATCCGAGGCGGCGAATCAGGATTTTGCAATCCATAGAGGGAAAACACGTCACTGCCGGCGCCCGCAGCCAGTTCTGGCCATTCCAATCTATCCCGGTGGCACTCACGGCTCCATTCATGGGAAACTGTCGAGCGAGTCGGGCCGGCCTCCGGAGTAATTTATCAGCATATCCGCAAGGCGCAAAGCTACGCCAGGTTTTTGCATATATACACTTTGCTACGCGGCGCTGACGGTGTTGCTGTCCGCCTGCGGTGGCTCCGGCGGCAGCGATTCACCGGCAAAGCCCTCACCGACACCCCCTGCATCCGCGGATGTCCAGACCCTGCCCCTGCTGCCGCAGGGAACGCATATCAGTATGATCAAGGGCTTCAACAGCGCGCTTCCCGCATCGACCGCGGCGGCGATGAACGCCCGCTGGGACGAGGCGGTGAATGCCGGCATGCAGGTCGGGCGCATTCAACTGGACTGGGCCGAGCTCGAGCCCGCACCGGGGGAGTTTGACGAGACGGCGCTGCTGGAGCCGCTAGAGGATCTGGAGTCCGACGGCCTGAAACCCTTTGTCGTCCTGTCGACGATCGACAGCGGCAGCTATACGCTTCCGGCGGACCTGTCCGACCCCGATGACCCCACCCGTCTCGCGGGCGGCGCCGCGATCAACGATCCTGCCATCCTGCGCCGCTTTGCAGCGCTGCTGGACTGGCTGGTGCCGCATATTACCGCCCACGGGGCCTGGGTGCTCGCGGTCGGCAACGAGCCCGGCTCGCTGATTGAAGACGAGCCCGGCCAGGGCGACGGCCTGGTCGACTTTCTGCGCGAAGCGCGCGCGCACGCCCATACGCTGGCGCCGGAACTGGCCATCACCATGACCCTGAATTACGACGCGACCCAGTCCGGGCAGTCCCGCCACCTGGATTTCCTGGCCAACAGCGACGTCGCCAGCATGAACTACTACGCGGCCGACGCCCAGGGACTGTTCGAACACCACGCCAACGTCATTCATCACGAAATCGACGACATGCTGGCGATGGCCGGGGACAAGCTGCTCGTTTTACAGGAGTTGGGCGCGGCCAGTGGCTACGAGCACAGGCCGTCGCCGATGGGCGCCTCGCTGCAGGGCCAGCGGCTGTTCTTCGTAACCGTATTCGACCGGATGCGGGCCGAACCGCGCTTTCGGGTAGCCGTGATATTCCAGCTGGTCGACTGGAACCCGGAACTGGTCGAGCGCCTGTACAGCCGCCCGCTGCTGGCGGCGGGAGTGGACCCCGGCTATGTCGAGCGTTTTGCCGAGGCGCTGGAGACCACCGGCCTGATCCGCTTCACCGACGGCAGCAGCAAGCCGGCCTGGCAGGTGGTGCTGGACGAGATCGCCGCGCACGGCGCGCGACGCCATTGAACAATCGCTGAATTTGAGGCCATGGTAATGATACGAACGGGACGCTCCTTGGCGCGGCTCCATCCGCTTCCGCACTGGCGCACTTTACTACTTGCCTTGTGTTTGTCTCTGACGGCGGCGCCGCTGAGCGCAGCGCCCGAGAACAGCGAGCCCGGCGGCATGATTCCGGTGGAGTCCGGCGATGACGTCGACCGGCAGATCGAACAGCGCATAGAAGAGATTTTTTCGCAGATCAGCCGCTTCGATGCCCTGCAGGCCACGGTGCACGGCGGCGTCGTGACGCTGACCGGCGAGGTTGCCAACGAAGCGCAGGCACAGCACGCGCTGGGGCTGGCCAGCCGGCTTGAGGGAGTGACAACCGTCGAAGACGGCATCACCCGCACCCTGGACCTGCGCGACAATCTCAACCCGCTGGTCGACTCGCTGCGCGACACGCTGCGCGGCTGGCTGCGGGCGCTGCCGCTGCTGCTGGTGGCCCTCACCGTTTTTGCCCTGGTGGCCTACGGTGGGCATCGGCTGGCCGGCAATTCCCGTCTGTGGTCGCGGCTGACGCCCAACCCCTTTCTGGCCGACCTCGCGGGGCAGGCCGTGCGCGTGGCCGCCATCGCCTGCGGCCTGCTGCTGGCCCTGAACGTGCTGGGCGCCACCGCTTTGATGGGCACCATTCTGGGTGGCGCGGGCGTGCTCGGTCTGGCCATCAGTTTTGCGGTGAAAGACTCGATGGAGAACTACATCTCCAGCATCATGCTCAGCGTCAGGCAGCCATTTCGCGCCCAGGATCACGTCGTCATCAACGAGTACGAGGGTATCGTCATCAGGCTGACATCGCGCTCCACCGTGCTGATGACCCTGGACGGCAACCATCTGCGCATCCCCAACGCGACGGTATTCAAGGCGATCATCCTCAACTATACGCGCAACCCCCAGCGGCGTTTCGACTTCACGCTCGGCGTGGATGCCCAGGACGACCCGGCCGATGCTATCCGCGTGGGACTGGCGGCGCTGTGCGAGCTCGACTGGATACTGGACGAGCCACAACCCGTGGGGATTATCGACTCGGTCGGGGACTCCAATATCCTGATCAGTTTCCTGGCCTGGATCGATCAGCGCAGCACCGACTACGGCAAAGCGCGCAGCCTGTCGATCAGGGCGGCCAAGAACGCGCTGGAAACGCGGGGCTTTACGTTGCCCGAGCCCATTTACCGCGTGCGCCTGGACCAGGCAGCGACCGTCCCCGCGGCGCTCGAGACCCCGGCGGCGCCACCGCGGACCGGCGGAGATGAGTCCGCCGCGACGCCGGATGCTGCAGCGGATCGCCGCGCAACCGATGCACTCAGTGTGCTACCGGAGACGCACCTCACGGAAAAAGTCAGACTGGAGCGCACCGGCTCCACCGAGGAAGATCTGCTGGACGGCTCCAGGCCCGTTGAGTAGACGGCGATGCCAGCGCCTGTGCGACAACCAGATCAGCTCTGTTGCCGGTGTCCGCGCATTTGCGAGTGCTCGGCAGCGTGAATGCATCGCCCGGCATCACTCAAGCGTTAAAACGTCATACAGGATTTACGCGAACACCGCGCTGCATGCCCCGATCAGACAGTCCGCACATGGATTGAAAGAACGAATATCTGGAGGTGCTGGACGCGATTGCTACGCTTGATGCCGGTTAGCGCAAGATAACCTTAAATTCGCCGAAAATTGGTTGGAAAAACCGAGGAAGTAGGATTTGTAAGCGCTCACTGTTCGTCTCGGTCCCGAAGCAGAACGCGAGTTTTCTCCCTGGCCATGTCGCGCCGATACCAGACAAGACAGTCTGCACAATAGGAAAATCAAATCGTAATATTTTACGATTTAATGGCTTTTATTTATTTTATATCGTCTACTATTACGATATAAAATTATAAATCTATGTGTTGTCATATCGTAATATCTAGCGATATATGTCTTATTTCAGCATTTAATCGTAATATGTGGCCACTATGGAGATAACCAGCCTGCTGACAGACGACGCCATCCTCGCGGAAATCGGCGCGCGTATTGCCGCCCGGCGGATCGACTTGCAACTCACTCAGGCCGCCGTGGCCGAGCAGGCGGGGATTGCCAAGCGCACGCTGGAGCGCATCGAAGCCGGGCACTCCTCGCAACTGTCCAGCCTGGTGCGGGTGCTGCGGGTACTGGATGGCATGCCGGGCCTGCAGGGGCTGGTTCCCGCGACTGGGCCGCGACCGATGGACCTGCTGCAACGCAGGGGCAAACCCCGCCAGCGGGCGTCTAAGCAGCGTCCGCCAAAGCCGACCGGCAAACCCTGGCACTGGGGTGACGAGGCGTGAGCACGGTGGCCGAAGTCAGGCTCTGGGGTCGCACCATTGGCGCCGTCTCGCTGCTGGACGGCGAAGACGTGGCAGCCTTTGAGTACGATGCCGGGTTTGCCCGCAGCGGCATTCAGGTGGCGCCGTTGATGATGCCGCTGTCCCGGCGCGTGTACCGTTTCCCCGAACTGCCGCGCCAGACCTTCCTGGGACTGCCCGGCCTGCTGGCCGACTCGCTGCCGGACCGGTTTGGCAACGCGCTGATCGATGCCTGGCTGGCGGCGCAGGGGCGCACACCGGAATCCTTCAATGCCGTCGAGCGACTGTGCTACACCGGTACGCGCGGCATGGGCGCGCTGGAGTTCGCGCCGGCGACCGGGCCGGGAGCGCGGCCGTCGGAGCGCGTCGAAGTCGACCGGCTGGTTGCACTGGCCTCACAGGTATTGAGTCATCGCAACGATCTGCGGGCCTCCTTCGCGGACGCGGAGAAAGCTGCCGCGTTGAGAGACATCCTGCGGGTGGGCACCTCGGCCGGGGGCGCCCGCGCCAAAGCGGTGGTCGCCTGGAACCGGCACACCAACGAAGTGCGTTCCGGCCAGGTCGATGCCGGGGAGGGTTTCGAGTACTGGCTGTTAAAATTCGACGGGGTGAGCGGCAACCGGGACCGGGAACTGGACGACCCGCAGGGTTACGGCGCTATCGAATACGCCTACTATCTGATGGCGCGGTCCTGCGGCATCGACATCAACGAGTGTCGCCTGTTCGAAGAGGGCGGCCGCCGCCATTTCATGACACGCCGCTTCGACCGCCTGCCGGATGGCGAGAAACTTCACCTGCAGTCGCTGGGTGCGCTGGCACACTATGATTTCAATCTGGCCGGGGCCTACAGTTATGAACAGGCGCTGCTGGTGATGCGCCGGCTCGGTCTGCCCATGCGGGAAATCGAGGAACAGTATCGGCGCATGGTGTTCAATATCGTTGCGCGCAACCACGACGACCACGTCAAGAATATCGCGTTTCTGATGGACAAGCGCGGTGCGTGGTCCCTGGCCCCGGCTTTCGATATGATCTACAGCTTCAATCCAGCCGGAGCGTGGACGGCCACTCACCAGATGACCATGAACGGCAAGCGCGAGGACTTCACCATGGATGATTTCAAGGCCTGTGCCAGGGCGGCCTCGATGAAGCGCGGTCGCGCCACCGCGATTGTGGCCGAGGTGCAGGACACGGTCTCGCGCTGGCAGCACTTTGCCCGGGAGGCTGGCGTGGCGCGCGCCGCGCGCGATAGCATTGCACGGACGCTGCGTCTACACTCTTTTGCAGATGCGAGCCGCACTTGATATGGCGGCCCGGGGGCCCCGCGCACACGACTGACCCGGCACCTGGCACAGCTCGTGCATGCTCCGGTACAAGATTCACGCAGGCACTGTGTGAAGGCTGATGGGAAGTAACCAGGTGCGGCAACATCGTCCACCCATGGATCGAAAAAACGAACACCAGGAGGCACTGGCATGAAACGAAATGTACCCATCGCAATGGGCTTGTCTGCGCTGTTGGGCGCATCCCTGTTGGCCGGCTGCGCCACATCATCGGAAAAACCGACAAGGGCGCTCAGCAGGGCTGAATCCTTCATCGAGGTGGCAGCGGACCAGGGCGCGCAGCAGTATGCTACGGTCGCCCTGGAACGCGCGCGCGACAAGCTGCAGCAGGCCAACCGGGCCGCCGACCAGGGCGAGAACGAGTTGGCGCTGCGGCTGGCCACCGAGGCAGAACTGGACGCTCAACTGGCCACCGCACAAACCAATCGACTGCAGGCGGAACGGTCGCTGCGGGAAGTGCAGGAGAGCATCGACACACTGCGCCGTGAAACCACCACCCGCTCGACCATCAATTGAAACAGGAGAGTATTGTGAAAAGCATCGTATTGAAATGTCTCACAGCCGGCCTGTTGCTGGTGCTGGGTGCATGCGCCAGCCAACCGCAAGACATTGCGGAGCTGGACCGGGCCAGGATGGCGGTCGCCAGCGCCAACCAGCTGCCGCTGGCCGATCAGGTGGCGAGCGCGGAGCTGGAAAAAGCCCGTCTGCAGTTGGACCAAGCTGAAAATGCGCTGAACGCGGGCGATGACGTGGAACAGATCAAGCACCACGCCTACCTCGCCACCCGCTATGCCGAAATCGTGCAGGAGCGCGCCTTGGAGAAGACCGCGCGGGACCGGATCGCCCGCTCGGAGGCCGAGCGCAACCGCGTGTTGCTGATGGCGCGGACCGACGAGGCGGAACGCGCCAAACAGGCGGCGCTGCTACAGAGCCGGGAGGCGGCGCAGGCCCGCGATGCAGCGGCGGCGGCGCTGGCCGAAGCCCGGGAGATGGAGCGGCAGTTGCAGGAGCTGCAGGCAGAGCGCACGGCTCGCGGCGTCGTGCTGACGCTCAGCGACGTGCTGTTTGAAACCGATCGGGCCGAGCTGCTCGCCGGCGCCTACTCGGCAATAGACCGCATCGTGGAGTTTCTCCAGGACAACCCCGAACGGCGCCTGCTGATAGAGGGCCACACCGACTCCACTGGTGCGGAGTCGTACAACGAAGACCTGTCCAGACGCCGTGCGGAAGCCGTGCGCGCGGCACTAATCGAGCGGGGCATCGCCCGCGACCGCCTGGAAACCAGGGGCCTGGGCGAGGCCTACCCCGTGGCCAGCAACGACACCGCCGCCGGCAGACAGCAGAACCGCCGGGTGGAAATCGTCGTCTCCGACAAGGACGGGGAGTTTCCCGACGCCGCCAGGCGCTGAGGGCGGCTCGCGCCCCCAACCTGCGCGGCGCCGCGGTGCTGCGCAGGCCCGATAGCGGCTCGTGCGTAAGGTTTACCACCTGCACCTTACCTTCTTACAATCGGTTCTCCGGCAACCCTTATCGTTGTACAGTAGCCGGCAGTGTTTCGAGACGAGATGTCCTGTGCTGAGGCTGTCCGTCAGCTTGAAACACCGGCGAACCGACGGCAAGGGGCACCATGGTACCTGTTTTTCTTGTAAACCTGCTGGTCATCGGCACCACTGTCATGATCCACTACGAGTTCCTGCACCGCATCACGCTGCTGCTGCCGAAGCTGCGGATGCGCCACCGCTACCGCATCGTACTGGGCGTGTTGGTGGCGCTGACCGCACACTCCGTCGAGGTCTGGGTTTTCGGTTGCTCGTTCTATTTGATGCATCACGCCGAAGGGTGGGGTTCTCTGGCCGGGAATTTTGACGGCTCGCTGATGGACAGCGCGTATTTCTCCTTCACCGTGTTCACCACGCTGGGGCTCGGCGACATCGAACCCCACGGCGATTTGCGCTACCTGACCGGCCTGGAATCACTCACCGGGCTGGTCCTCATCACCTGGACAGCCTCGTTCCTCTACCTGGAAATGACGCGCTACTGGGACCGGGACTGAGCCGGTACCGATGCGCACACGCCCCGTGTACGTGCTGGTCTGGCTCGCGGTATTTGTCCTCACCCTGCTGTGGTCGGCCATCGAGCCGAAAGACTACGCGACCTGGGCGCTGGAAGTGGCTCCGGCGGTGATCGGGCTGGCGGTCCTGGCCGCCACCTGGCGCAGCTTTCCGCTGACGCCGCTGCTGTACTGGCTGATCCTGGCCCACTGCGTGGTGCTCATGGTGGGCGGCCATTACACCTACGCCGAGGTACCGCTGTTCGACACGCTCAAGCCGCTGTTGGGTTTCCAGCGCAATAACTACGACAAACTGGGGCACTTCATGCAGGGTTTCGTGCCGGCCGTCATCGCCAGGGAAATCCTGATCCGTAAAGCTGTGGTGGCGAACGCAGCGTGGCGCAATGTGTTCATCCTGAGCGTGTGCCTGGCGTTTTCGGCACTCTATGAACTGCTGGAATGGGCGGTCGCCGTCATCGCCGGCGCCTCGTCCGAGGCCTTCCTGGGTACCCAGGGCTACGTGTGGGACACCCAGTCGGATATGGCGATGGCGGGCCTGGGCGCGGTGCTGGCGCTGCTCACGCTCTGGGCATGGCACGACCGGCAACTGGCGGCGCTGACGCGGCACCCGCACCATCCCGGCAGCGGCGAGGCGCCGGGCACTTCGCAATCATAGCGCGCGGTCGCGCACGGGCCCGGCCGGCAGGTCGGTGAAGCGGGCCATAAAAGCGCGATCGATACGGTCTTTCCAGCGCCATACCCAGGCGCCGGTGGCGCTGCAGGGCCCGCGGGCCGCGGTGGCGCGCTTGCCGCCCAGGGACACCAGGGACAGAAAGCTGCGCTGCGGGCGATACTCGCGCAGGGGCTCGCCCAGCAGCGCGGCGCGCAGGTTGTGCGTCAGCACCGGCGCCTGGCGCACCGCGTAGACCCCCGCCTTGGGCCGCGGGTGAGCGACCTGCGCGGCGATATCCCCGGCAGCGAAAACCCTGTCGTCATCCACTGTCTGCAGGGTGTCGCGCACCTGCAAAAAACCGCTTGCGTCAGTGCGCAGCCCGCTGGCCGCCACCCAGGGCGCAGCGGCGGCACCGGTGCACCAGAACAGCTCGTCGTAATCCGCACCGCGCCCGTCGGCCAACAGCAGACTGCCCGGGCGCACCCGCGCCACGCGCGCATCGACCTGCACCGCCACTTCCAGGCGTGCCAGCGCACGCTGCACCGCCCGCCGGGCGCACGCGTTGTAGCCCTGCAGTATCACCGGCCCGGCGCACCACAGCGCCACGCGCACGCCGCGACCGGCCAGGCGTGCGGCCATGGCCATGGCCAGCTCCACGCCACCGGCGCCGCCGCCCACCACGGCTATGCGATAATCGCGCGCTCCCGCCGGCTGCGCCTGCAGGCGCGCGTACACCGCCTGCCAGCGCTGCCACAGTCCCGCCACCGGCTTTACCGGCACGGCGTGTTGCCGCGCGCCGGGGACTGCATCCAGCTCCGGCTGTGATCCGATATCGATGCTCACCACGTCGTAGGCGATGGCCGAACCATCGCGCAGTGTCAGGCGCCGGGCTTGCGGGTCGAGTGCGACCACCCGCCCCGCGACAAAGCGCACACCCGCCCACCGGCACAGCCGCAGCAGGTCGATATGGCTTTCCTCGAACCGGTAGTGGCCCGCCACCAGCCCCGGTAGCATGCCGGAATAGGGCGTATGGCGCGCCGGCGAAACCAGCGTCGTGCGCACGCCGGTCACGGACTGCAGAGCGAGCGAGCGCAGCGCCAGGGCGTGGCTGTGGCCGCCGCCCACCAGTACCAACTCCTGCACCGCCCCCGCCCCCGATGTCACGGCTATCGGGCGCCCTGCGCCCAGGCCACCACGGCATCCCGGTCGCCGCGGAACAGGCACATACCGCCGCGCCGGGACAACTGGTAGTCATACATAGGGTCGTAGTACTGCCGCAGCAGCGCGGCGACCCACTGCCGGTGCCCCGCCAGGCTGCCGCTGCGCCGCTGCTCCTCGAAAGCCGATGCCATTGCGGCGCCCACCTCCCGGTAGCGCTCGCCGCCCAGGCGCTTGCGGATGCGCGCCAGGTCCTCCAGCATTTTCTGCGCGTGCCGCTGCGGACCGGCCGCGCCGTAGAGGGCGGTGTAGCGCCGTCCCAGATCGATGATATAGTCGTCGATCACCACATCCACCCGCTGCGCCAGGCTCTGCTCCACTACCAGCATGGGCGCAATTTGCATCTGCCGGCGCAGCACCTCCGGCAGGTACAGGCGGCCGATCAGCCGGCCCTCGTCCTCGACATACAGGGGGCCGTCGCCGCACGCCAGCAGCTTCATCAGGGCGATGCTGATGCCGTTCTCGAAGTCGATCTGCGCCGGCTGCGGCTGCGGCAGCTGACCAAAGGACGAGCCGCGGTGCCGCGCCAGTCTCTCCAGGTCGACGCTGCGCGCCAGGCGGGCGATCACCCGGGTCTTGCCGGTGCCGGTCCTGCCGCTGACCAGCACCAGCGCGGCGCGCAGTACCGAGCGCTCCAGCTCCTCCAGCAGGAACCGGCGCATGGCCTTGTAGCCGCCCTCGATCAGTGGGTAGTCGGTGCCCGCCTCGCGCAGCCACTGCTGTACCGTGCGCGAGCGCAGCCCGCCGCGAAAACAGTACAGATAGCCGTCCGGATGCCGCCGCGCGAAAGCCAGCCACTGCGCCAGGCGCGCGCGCCGCGCCGCCCCCGACACCAGGGTGTGGCCCAGCTCGATGGCGGCCGCCTGGCCGCGCTGCTTGTAGCAGATACCCACCTGCGCGCGCTCGTCGTCGCTCAGCAGCGGCAGGCTGCTGGCATTGGGAAAGGCACCCTGACTGAACTCCGCCGGGGCGCGCACATCCATCAGGGGAGCATCGTTGAGAAACAGCGCACGGTAGTCGGCCGTGTCGGAGCGCTGCACCATGGCGCGCTAGCGGGCCTCGCCGCCAAACAAGGCCAGGATGCGCTCCTGCAGCCCGGTCACGGCATCGGCCATCAGGGCGAAGTCGGCGTCCAGGCGCGCCGCGTCGTCGGCCTCGGGGATATCCTCGTTCTCCTGCAGCAATTCGTCGGCAAAGCGGAGGCGCCGCAGGCACAGATCCTCGGCCAGCAGAAACGACACGCGGTCCTCCCAGGTGAGCGCCAGACGCGCCACCTGCCTGCCCGCGTGCAGGTGCGTTTCCACCTCCTCGCTGAGCAGGTCGACGCCGCGACAGCGCACCACGCCCTCGTCGCCCGGCTCGCGCAGCTCACATTCCCCCCCCAGTACGAAGTCATCCGGCAGGTTGCGGTGCACCAGCCAGTTGGTCATGACGGCCGCGGGGGCATCGTTGACCTGCGGCAGCAGCACCGGAAAACTGCCGCTACATTCGCGCAGCAGGTTGAGCAACTCCTCGGCGCGACTGGCGCTGGCGGCGTCCACGAACACCCAGTTGGCGCGTGTGTCGAGGTAGGCAAACACACTGCCGGAGCGGGTAAAGGCGCGCGGCAGACAGTCCTGCACGATCTCATCCTTCAGCGTCAGGCGCTCCTTGCGGTAGACCTTGCGGCCGTCGCGCTCCTCGATTTCGGCGATTTTTTCCTCCAGTTGCTCGCGCACCACGGTGGCCGGCAGCAGCCTCTCCTCGCGCCGCAGCTTCAGTAACAAGCGCCCGCCCGCCGCGTGCACCAGCTCGCCGCTCTCACTCCCCAGCGGCGGGACCCAGCCAATCGACACCGGCTGGGACTTCGCGCAGGGGCTGAAGGCGCGCTGCGCCAGTTGTTCTCCCAGTGTTTCGGGAGACAGGTCGAAAGGCTGGCTGAGGCGATAGGCCCGGATAGTCTTGAACCACATGAAATGTCACTGCCTCTGGCAAAAGCGGCAGATTGTACCGCAGCGACCGGCCGATGGCAGTATGCCCGTGCGCGGGCACGTGGACACGGGCACGTGGACAGGCACAAACGAGGCACGGGCACGTGGACAGGCACGAATGCCCGAATGCCGCTGGTCTTGTCAGTGTGCCCGCACACTCCTACCATTGTTGGTATCGTTTGCAGGACAGATTGCCGGAAACAAGACACCCCATTTCCACGCCTGCTCAGCCAATCAACGGGAGTTGACCTATGCATTACCTCCACACCATGGTGCGCGCCCGCGACTTGGACGATACCCTGGATTTCTACTGCAACAAGCTGGGTCTGGTTGAGATCAGGCGCCAGGAGAGCGAGGCCGGGCGCTTCACCCTGGTGTTCCTGGCCGCCCCGGGGGACATGGAGCGCGCTCGGGAAGACCACAGCCCGCTGCTGGAGATCACCTGGAACTGGGACCCGCAAACCTACGACGGCGGTCGCAACTTCGGCCACCTGGCCTATCGCGTGGACGATATCTACGCCACCTGTCAGCGCTTGATGGATGCGGGCGTGACCATCAACCGGCCGCCGCGGGACGGCCACATGGCTTTTATCCGCTCGCCCGACGGCATCTCCATCGAGCTGTTGCAGGCCGGCGACGCACTGCGGCCGCGAGAGCCCTGGGCGTCCATGGAAAACACCGGTAGCTGGTAATCGCGGCGCCGTCGACGCCTCAGGCGCGCAGGAAACGCAAAATCCAGCGCGCCACGCGCTCGCTCTGCGGCTCCCCGGCCAGCGAGGCCATGCCCTGCGCATAAGCCTGCTCGCCGATTACCGCACGCCGCAACTGCATGATCTCGCGCGCGTAGCCGCGCACGAACTCCGGGTGTCCCTGGAAGGTGAGAATATGCTCACCGAACTGACACACGGCGCTGGGGCAGAACTCGCTGCCCGCCAGCACCTGCGCACCCGGCGCGTTGCACTGCACCTGATCCTGATGGCTGACCAGCACCTCGAAGGCAGGGTCGCCCTGGTCGTGCCAGGGCGGACAGTGCGCGAACCGGTGTGTGTGCAGCCCCACCCCCCAGCCGCGGGGCGATTTGCCCACGCTGCCGCCCAGCGCCTGCGCCACGAGCTGGTGCCCAAAGCAGATGCCGACGAGCTTCTTGCGGCGCCGGTGCAGCTCGCGCACAAACTGCATCAGCGCGGCAATCCAGGGCTGGTCGTCGTACACACTGGATTTGCTGCCGGTGATCAGGTAGGCATCGACTGCATCGATAGCGCCGGGGTACTCGCCACGCTCTACATCGTAGGTGACAAACGCCAGATCCGGGTCCCGCCCGCCCAGCAGGCGCTCGAACATATCCGGGTATTCGCCAAACTCGGCCACCCATTCGGGGCGCACCGTGTCTGCTTTGAGTATGCCCAGTTTCATGCGGTGCGCGCTGTCCGCAGCCATGCCATTGTGTGCGGCCATGATAGGCAAGCCGTCCGAGGCTGTCCACGTATCCGGTCGAAAGCCCCGGGGCAGCCCGGCCAGCGCCGGCTCTGCAGGCGGATAACCGGCCGCGCAGGCTTGGGCTCGCGGCACCGATAGGGTAAGGTGCCTACTCCATCGCGTATCGGGTCGTTGCCACTTGCTGTCTGCCAAACTCCCGCTGTGTTTGCTGCTGCTGGTCAGTGCGGCCAGTCTTGCATTTACCGGTTCCGATAGCTGTCGGTCGTGCCACGCACAGGAGCACGCCAACTGGCGCGGTTCGCACCACGACCTGGCCATGCAGCTGCCCACCCCGGAAACCGTGCTGGGCGATTTCAACGACGCCAGCTTCACCTACAACGGCGTGACGACCCGCTTCACCCGCCGCGGCGATGAATTCATCGTGCGCACCGACGGCGAGGACGGCGAGCTGGCGGATTTCCCGGTGCGCTATGTGTTCGGCGTGTACCCCCTGCAGCAATACCTGCTGCCGCTGTCGCGCGGGCGGCTGCAGGCGCTGAGCATCGCCTGGGATGCCCGCCCCAAAGCCGAGGGCGGGCAGCGCTGGTACCACCTGTACCCGCAGGAAAAAATCGACCACGGCGACCCGCTGCACTGGAGTGGCCCCTACCAGAACTGGAATACACGCTGCGCCGAGTGCCACAGCACCGACCTGCAAAAAAACTACGACGCGACAACCCGCAGCTTCAACACGACCTATGCCGAGATCGATGTCGGCTGCGAGGCCTGCCACGGACCCGGCGAAAAACACCTGGAACTGGCCGCCACCGGGAAGCTGGCCAGCGCGGCCGACGCCGGTTTCCCCACCGCGCTGGCGCAGCGCGGCGAGTGGGTATTCGCGCCGGACGCGCCCATCGCCAGGCGCCGGCAGCCGCTGCCGTCAGATGCGCAGATCGACAGCTGCGGGCGCTGCCATGCGCGCCGCGGCACCCTGGGCGACTACCACTACGGCGCCGACCTGCTGGACACCCACCGGCTCGCCCTGCCGCTGCCGCCGCTGTACTACCCGGACGGCCAGATACGCGACGAGGTCTATGTGTACGGCTCCTTCGTGCAGAGCAAGATGTATCGGGCGGGCGTGGTGTGCAGCAACTGCCACGAGCCGCACAGCCTGGCCCTGCGCGCACCGGGCAACGCGGTCTGTGCCCAGTGCCACCGACCCGCGCGCTACGACACGCCGCAGCACCATCACCACAGTGCAGGCGGCCCCGGCGCCCAGTGCGCGCAGTGCCACATGCCCCAGACAACCTACATGGGCGTGGACCCGCGCCGCGACCACAGCATGCGCGTGCCGCGGCCCGACCTGAGCCTGGTGATAGGCACACCCAACGCCTGCACCGGCTGTCACGCACAGCGCGATGCGCAGTGGGCCCTGGAAGCCCTGCGCACGTGGGGGGTACAGTTCACGGATACCGCGACCCACTTCAGCCGCAGCTTCCAGCGCATGCAGCGCGGCGATTCTCGCGCGGTGCCGGCGCTGACCGAACTGGCCACCGATGCAAGTGCGCCCCCCATCTGGCGCGCCAGCGCCATGGAACTGCTGGGCGAGGCCGGCGGGCGCGATACCATGCAGGCCGTCGCCGCGCTGCTATACGACGACGACCCTCTGCTGCGCGCCAGCAGCGTAGGCGCCCTGCACTTCCTGCCTCTGCAGCAGCGCTTCAGGCTGCTGCAACCGCTGCTCGAAGACCCCATCACAGCGGTGCGCATGGCACTCGCGGCGGCCCTGGCCGGTGTGCCCCTGGAGCGGGTGCCAGCCGCGCAGGCCGAGGCCCTGCGCGCACTGTTTCGCGAGTACCTGGCCATTCAGCAATTGCACGCGGAGATGCCGGCCACCCAGTTACAGCTCGGCCTGTTTCACAGCGCGCGCGGCGACCTGCCCGCAGCGGAGGCTGCCTACCGCGAGGCACTGTACCTCAACCCGCAACTGGTGCCGGCCTACCTCAACCTGGCCGACCTGCTGCGCAGCCAGTCGCGCGACGACGAGGCCCGGCAACTGCTGGTGCAGGTACTGGACTTCGCGCCGGACAGCGGCGTCACCCTGCACGCCCTCGGACTGCTGGAAACCCGCAGCGGACAAAAGGACAGGGCCCTGGATTACCTGCGGCGCGCAGCCGAACTGGAAACCCAGGGCACCCGTCACCGCTATGTCTACGCCATCGCGCTACACGACCTGGGCCAGCCGCGCGCGGCGGTCACCCAGTTGCGGCAACTGCTGCGCGATGCGCCGCACAACGAGGAACTGCTGCTGGCACTGGCCTCCTACACGGCGGAGCTGGGACAGCGCGACACGGCGCGCGGCTATGCGAAAACGCTGACGGAACTGGCGCCGGACAACCGGCAGTACCAGCAGATGTACCGGCAGTTGTCGCAGCCCTGACCGGCGCAGCGGCGCCGCGGTTGTCGGTTCGTGTACAGCCGGAGGTGATCGTTCGTGCCGGCCCCGACTTCACCGGCGGCGTCCAATCACAGCGCAACCTCCGCCAGATCACCCTTTTGCTCCAGCCAGGTCTTGCGGTCGGCGGCGCGCTTCTTGGCCAGCAGCATGTCCAGCATGTTGTTGGTGTCGTCGTCGCCGTCGATCACCAGGCGCACCAGGCGCCGGGTATCCGGGTCCATGGTGGTCTCGCGCAACTGCAGCGGGTTCATCTCACCCAGCCCCTTGAAGCGCTGTACGTTGATCTTGCCCTTTTTCCTCTCGGCTTGCAGGCGGTCCAGCACGCCCTCTTTTTCCGCCTCGTCCAGCGCGTAGTACACCTCCTTGCCCTGGTCGATGCGGTACAGCGGCGGCATGGCGACGTAGACGTGGCCGGCGGCCACCAGCGGCCGGAAGTGCCGCACGAAGAGGGCGCAGATCAGGGTGGCGATGTGCAGGCCGTCGGAATCCGCATCGGCCAGGATACAGACCTTGTGGTAGCGCAGGCCGGACAGGTCGTCACTGGCCGGGTCGATACCCAGCGCCACGGAAATATTGTGTACTTCCTGGGACGCCAGGATCTCCTGTGATTCCACCTCCCAGGTGTTGAGGATTTTGCCGCGCAGGGGCAGGATGGCCTGGAACTCCCGGTCGCGGGCCTGCTTGGCGGAACCCCCGGCGGAGTCGCCCTCCACCAGGAACAGCTCGCCGCGCGCCGGGTCCTCCCCGGAACAGTCGGCCAGCTTGCCCGGCAGCGCGGGGCCGGTGGTGACTTTCTTGCGCGTCACCTTGCGGGCGGAGCGCAGGCGGCTCTGGGCGCTGCTGATGCACATATCCGCCAGTTTTTCCGCCTCCTGGGTATGCTGATTGAGCCACAGGCTGAAGGCGTCCTTGGCGACCCCTGACACAAAGGCGGCGGCCTCGCGCGAGGACAGGCGCTCCTTGGTCTGGCCGGAAAACTGCGGGTCCGACAGCCGCGAGGACAGCACGTAGCAGCAGCGGTCCCAGATATCGTCGGAACTCAGCTTGACGCCGCGCGGCAGCAGATTGCGCAGCTCACAGAACTCGCGCATGGCGTCGAGCAGGCCGGTGCGCATGCCGTTCACGTGAGTGCCGCCCTGCGCCGTGGGGATCAGGTTGACATAGGACTCGGCGATGACCTCGCCCCCCTCCGGCAGCCACTGCACCGCCCAGTCCACGGCCTCGCTGCTGCCGCTGAAGCTGCCCACGAAGGGCTCTTCGGGAATGGCGGGATAGTCGATGGTGGCATCGGCCAGGTAGTCGGCGAGGCCTTCCTGGTAATACCACTCGTCCGACTCGTCTTTTTTTTCATCCGTGAAGGTGACCCGCAGCCCGGGACACAGCACGGCCTTGGCGCGCAGCACATGGCGCAGGCGCGACACCGAGAAGTTGACGGAATCAAAGTATTTCGGGTCCGGGGTGAAGGTCAGCGCGGTGCCGGTGTTGCGCTTGCCGCAGGTATCGATGACCTCCAGGTCGGCGACTTTGTCGCCGCCGGCAAAGCGCATGCGGTGCACCTGGCCATCGCGGCGAATCACCACCTGCAGCGCGCTGGACAGCGCGTTGACCACCGACACGCCGACACCGTGCAAGCCCCCGCTGAACTGGTAGTTCTTGTTGGAGAACTTGCCGCCGGCGTGCAGTGTCCCCAGGATCACCTCCACCCCCGGCTTGCCCTGCTCCGGGTGGATATCCACCGGCATGCCGCGGCCGTTGTCGGTGACAGTGACCGAGCCATCCCGGTGCAGGACCACATCGATTCTGTCGGCGTGCCCGGCCAGCGCCTCGTCCACGCTGTTGTCTATCACTTCCTGCGCCAGGTGGTTGGGGCGCGTGGTATCAGTGTACATCCCCGGGCGTTTGCGCACGGGCTCCAGCCCCGTCAGGACTTCGATGTCTTCGGCGTTATACTGGCTCATTGCGGTGACTTGTCTGGCGTTGGTGGGTGTGGGTTGTGCGCGCCATTGTACCTCAGGCGCACGGCTGGCGGCGCGCTACAGGTAGCCCGGGGAATCGAGGTCTACGTCAAAGTGGATGTCGCGCACACGGGACACCCCCGTCTCGATACGGCCGTCGGCGTGCAGCTCTAGCCAGCGATAGCCCGGCGGCGCGGCATCGGCCTTGAAGCTGGCGCTGCCGGGCGCGAACTGCACGCAGGTCGAGGGCGACGCCAGCAGCCTGACGCCTCTGCGTTCCACGTCGACCTGCTGGTGGACATGCCCCCACAATACTCCCCGCACCCCGTTGTACCGGTCGAGAATGGCAAAGAAGGCCTCGGCATCGGCCAGCATCTGCTGATCCAGCCAGGCACAGCCCACCGGTACCGGCTGATGGTGCAGGCAGACCAGGCTGAACAGACCGGCATCGCGCGCGTCGCACAGGCGGGCGTCCAGCAGCTCGCGCTCCGCCGCGCCCAGTTCGCCACCCACCTCGCCGTCGACCTGGGAATCCAGCAGCAGGATCTGCCAGGTGCCGACCCGCACTTCCCGGCACAGATGCTCGCTGCCCTGGACCACCGCCTGCATCGCCTCGCGCTCGTCGTGATTGCCGGGCAGCCAGAAGCTGCGCGGACACAACTGGTCGAAATAACCCAGCAGACGCCGGTAGGCGTCGCCGCTGCCATTATCGGACAAATCACCGGTGGCCAGCACCAGGTCCGCCGGCCAGCGCTCGGCTCTGGCCAGGTCGATTACCGCCTGCAGGGAGCGGTCGGTGTCCACTCCCAGCAGGGTACCGCCGGAGACCCGGCGCAGGTGCGTGTCGGTCAGTTGCAGCACCCGCACGGTGTCCGAGCCAGGATCGATGTAGGCCGTGCTGTGTCGGGCTGGAGGCATTGCAAACAAGGCGCTGGCGATCGAATCAGGCGTCTGTCACGGGGCTGTACAGCGCCACCTGGCTGCGGCCGTGGAGCAGGCAGTGTTCCAGCCAGTCGGCCAGAAAGCGATTCTGCTGGCTTTTCTCGTCCTGCGCGAACATGTTGTCGTTGGGATAGCGGTAGCGGGCCGCGACGTGCCGGTGGGACTGAAACATGCCCACTTCCAGCATGCCGGCATCGTGATAGGCCCGCACTTCCATGCGCAGTTGGCCCAGCCAGCGGGCCTCTGCCTGCTGTTGGTGCAGATGAAAAATGGTGGTATAGCGACTGCGTTCGACCACCGCCAGCTGCACCCGCGCGGCCCCCACCGCGAACTCCCGGGTGGTGGTGTTTTCATAGTCGGGGAACAGGCGGAGCAGGCGGGCGTAATTGGCCTCACACAGTGCGTGCAGCTCCGCCAGATCCACTTTAAACCGCTTTTTTCTCGCCCTTTGCAACACGTTTTCCTTAATCTGATCCCTGCTGAATTGCGCCTGAACCGCGCCGACGCTGGTAAACGGTCACTGAGTGTAGCACTTAACAGCAGAGAAAATACGAGCAAATTGCACCTTTTGCTTTCAATTTCATTAAATGCAAGACAGTTCTCAAACTGGTAATATTCGTGCCGCCACAAGCACTGGAAAAACCTCAGGGGAACACTTGTATGAGATCTGTCGCATGAAACTAACTGCAACGGCACTGCTGGCCTGTATCGTCATTCTCGGCTCGTCTGCGCTGCGGGCCCAGTCCCTGCGCGATATCTATGAACTGGCGCTGGAGAACGATGCACAGCTCAAGGCGGAGCAGGCCCAGTACCTGGCCAACCGCGAGGCGGAGAACCTCGGGCGCGCCGCGCTGCTGCCACAGGTCTCCGGCGCTTATTCCTACCGCAACTCAGACGCCGACGTGGACGCCAAGAGCGTCGATTTCAACGAGCCGGGCATTCCTGTCATCGATACCCGCTCCAATACCGACCTGGACACCGACGGCTACATCGTCTCCCTGAACCAGGCGCTGTTTGACCTGCCGGCCTGGTTCAGCTTCCAGTCGGGCAAGGAACTGACCAAACAGGCCGAAGCCACGTTTGGCGGCAACCAGCAGAACCTCATCGTGCGCACTGTGGAAGCCTACCTGCAGGTACTGCGCGCACAGGACAACCTGGAGGCATCCAGGGCACAGGAGCGCGCCTTCGAGCGCCAGTTGGAACAGACCAAACAGCGCTTCGAGGTCGGGCTGATCGCGATCACCGACGTGTACGAGTCGCAGGCCGCCTACGACCTGGCGCGGGTCAACCGCATCGTGGATGAAAACAATGTGTCGGTCGCCCTGGAGCGCCTGTCTGTGCTCACCGGGCAGCAGCACAGCAACCTGCACCTGCTGCGAGAGGATTTCGGCATCAAGCCGCCGGAGCCCATGGACCGCGCGGCCTGGGTGGCATTCGCACTGGAAAACAATTTCAATCTGCAGGCCTCGCGCTACGCTGAAGAGGCGGCGCGCCAGGAGGCCAGGGCGAAAAAGATGGAGCACGCGCCCACAGTCAGCGGCAGCTACGAATATTCGGACTACAGCACCGATGGCGACCTCACCCGCCGTCCGGCCACGGGCCTGGAGACGCCCCCCGACCGGGACGAGCAACAGGAAGTCTGGCAGATTCGGATGGATATACCGCTGTTCAGCGGCGGCGCCATCAGCGCCAGCCGCCGACGGGCCGCCCAGGAATTCAACGCCGCCCGTGAAAATCGCATAAACCTCACGCGCAACACGGTGACCAACACCCGCTCGCTGCACATGACCGTAGTGAGCGACGTGACCCGGGTAGCGGCGCGCAAACAGAGCATCGTGTCATCACGCAGTGCGCTGGACGCGACCCAGGCCGGCTACGAGGTCGGCACGCGCAACATCGTGGATGTGCTGAACGCGCAGAACACCCTGTTTATCGCTCAGCGCGACTACGCCAACAGCCGCTATGACTACATCGTGGACATGCTGCGGCTCAAGGAACAGGCCGGATTGCTCAGCCCGCAGGATGTCTACGATCTCGACGCCTATATGGTGCCGCCACCGCCGCCGACTGCCACCACAACCAAATAGCGCATCACCGCTCGCCCGACAGACAATCCGCCACCACCTGCAACAGGCGCGCCTGTGCCCCGGCATTCGCCGCCACTGCGGCCCGGCCGGCGGCACCCATTTGTGCAAGGCGCTGCGGCGCCGCCAGCAAGTGACTCAGGCAGCGGCCCAGTGCGGCGGGCTGTTCCAGCCGGATCATCGCCCCGACGTCCACCAGCAATTCGCTGATCTGCTCGAAATTGTGCAGATATGGTCCGGTCACCACCGGCACGCCCCAGGCGGCGGCCTCGAGCATATTGTGGCCGCCGTGGGGCACCAGGCTGCCGCCGATCACCGCGACACTGGCGCTACCGAGCAACACCAGCAACTCGCCCATGGTATCGCCCAGCACGATAGCGGTACGCGGCCCCGGCGGCTCCCCGGCGGAGCGCCGCACTACCTGCCAGCCCTCGGCCAGGCACAGGCTGTGCACCTGCGCAAAGCGCTCCGGGTGCCGCGGCACCAGTACCAACAGACAATCCGGTTGCGTTTTACGCACCTCGGCGAAGGCCGCAAGCACTATCTCATCCTCTCCGGAGTGGGTGCTTGCTACCACTATAACCGGCCGTTTATCTGTATTGAAATCACTGCGTAGTGCGAATGCGAGCGCTCGCTGCCGGTCGTCCAGCACCAGGTCGAACTTGATACTGCCGGTCACCTGCAGTGCCGCCGGGGGCAGACCCAGGGACAGGAAACGCTCGCCGTCGGCCGGCGCCTGGCAGGCGACGGTATCGATCTGCTGCAACATGGTTCGGGTGAGAATCGCCACCCGCGCGTAACCGCGCGCCGAGCGCTGGGACAGGCGCGCGTTGGCCAGCACGATGGCAGCCCCCGAGCGGTGCGTATAGTGCAGCATATTGGGCCACAGCTCGGTCTCCATGATCAGCAGCAGGCGCGGCTGTATGCGCTGTACAAAGCGGCGCGCGGCGCCGGGCAGATCCCACGGCGCATAGACGTGCAGCACCCGCTGCCCAAACAGCGCTCGCACCCGTTCGGAACCGGTCGGGGTGGTCGTCGTCAGGACCAGGCGATGGTCCGGCCAGTCGCGCAGCAGGCACTCGACCAGGGGCGCGGCCGCCAGCACCTCACCCACGGACACGGCGTGCACCCAGATAGTGGGCGCCGGAGTGGCCAGGGCAGCGCGTGCAGCGACATCAAAATGCGCCAGGCGCTGGGCCAGGTGCTGGCGGTAGGCCGGGGCACGGCGCGAGCGCCACAGCATACGCAGCACGATAAAGGGCAGCAGCGTGTACAGCAGCGCGCTGTAGAGGTAGCGCATACCAAAATCCCGCCAAAGTGACCAAGCCCGGGCTCTACTCGCCGGGCGAATGGCACAGCATAACGTCCGGCCGCGGGCGCGGCCAGTGCGTGACCGCGGCATCCCCCGGTGCGGTTATAATGGGCGCCCCCGAGCCTGGATCAGCACCATGAGCGCACCGCTACTGCACACCGACATTGCCATAATCGGCGGCGGCATCGCCGGCCTGTGGGCGCTGAACCAGCTGCGCAACCTCGGCTACAGCGCCGTGCTGTTCGAGCGCGAGGCGCTGGGCAGCTACCAGACCATCGGCTCCCAGGGCATGATTCACGGGGGCATCAAATACGCGCTGTCGGGCGCCCTGAGCAGCGGCTCGGAAACCATCTCCGGCATGCCGGCTACCTGGCGCGAGTGCCTCGCCGGGCGCGGCGCGGTGGACCTGCGCGGCTGCCGCGTGCTCAGCGAACAGTTTTACCTGTGGTCCGACGGCGGGCTGCAGTCGCGGCTCAGCTCCTTTTTCGCCAGCAAGCTGCTGCGCGGGCGCGTGCAGCACCTGTCCGCGCGGGACTACCCCGCCCCCCTGCGCGACCGGGCGTTCCGGGGCCAGGTCTACCGCCTGCTCGACCTGGTACTGGATGTACCCTCGCTGGTGGCGACACTCGCCAGCCGACAGCGCGAAGCCATTTTCCCCATCGACTGGCAGCGGGCCGCGCTGCGGCTCGACAGCGGCCGCGCCACGCTGGCGCTGCCCCAGTGCACTGTGGCCCCCGAGCGCCTGCTGCTGAGCGCCGGCACCGGCAATGAGTCGCTCATCGCGCAGCTGGGCGGCAGTGCCCCGGCCATGCAGCGCCGGCCGCTGCAGCAGGTACTGGTAAAACACGAGTACACCGAGCCCTTTTTCGCGCACTGCATGGGCGGCAATCCCTCCCCGCGCCTGACCATCTCCAGCCACCGCTGTGCGGACGGCGCACCGCTGTGGTATCTGGGCGGCGACCTGGCCACCCAGGCCGTCGATGATACCCCGCAGCAACTGATCGACAAGGCGCGCCGGGAATTGCGCGCGCTGCTGCCCTGGATCGACCTGGGACAGAGCCAGTGGCGCACCCTGCGGCTGGATCGCGCGGAGCCGCGCCAGTCCAGCCTGCGGCGACCGGACAGCGCCTATCTCGGGCCGGTGGCGGGGGTGGATAACGCACTGGCGGCCTGGCCCACCAAGCTCACCCTCAGCCCCGATCTGGGCGACGCACTGGTGGCGCACCTGCGCTCGCAGCAAATTCAGCCCCGGCACCGCCCGGATTTTTCTGTCCTGGGTACCGCGGGCAGCGTGCCCGTGGCGGCGCCCTATTGGGATACCCTGTTTTCATGAGCAGGGTTCGATGAGGTGGCTTCGATGAACTGGATGCGCGCGCTCGGAGACACCGGCCTGCAGGTCAGCGCGCTGGGACTGGGCACCGTCAAACTCGGTCGCGACCAGGGCCTGAAATACCCGCGTGGCTTCACCCTGCCGGATGAGCGCAGCGCCGCGGCGCTGCTGGCGCGGGCCCGGGCGCTGGGCATCAACCTGCTGGACACCGCCCCGGCCTACGGCAGCAGCGAGCAGCGCCTGGGCAGGCTCCTGCGGGGGCAGCGCGAGGACTGGGTGATCTGCAGCAAGGTGGGCGAGGAGTTCGAACAGGGGCAATCGCATTTCGATTTTTCACCGCGGCACACGCGCCGCTCCGTGCAGCGCAGCCTGCGCCGCCTCGATACAGAGGTGCTGGATATCGTGCTGGTGCACTCCGACGGCGACGACCTGCGCATTATCGAGCAGGCCGGCACCCTGCAGGCGCTGGCGGAGCTGAAGCGCGAGGGCCTGATCCGCGCCTTCGGCATGTCCACCAAGACGGTGGCAGGCGGCCTCTCCGCCGCGGCTTGCTGCGACGTGGTGATGCTTACCTACAACCTGGTCCAGCGGGAAGAAGCCGCGGTACTCGACGCCTGCGCCGCGCTGGGCAAAGGCGCATTCATCAAGAAAGCCCTGGCCAGCGGCCACCTGCAACGCGATAGCGCGGACCCGGTGCAGGCCAGCATGGACCTGGTGTTCGCCCACCCCGGCACCACCTCCGCCATCGTCGGCACCATCGACCCGGCGCACCTGGCCGCCAATGTCGCAGCGGCCGGGCGCGCCATCGACCAGGCGAACATTAAATAAAGCCACACGATGCATGTTCTACTGCTTGTGTTGTTGCTGGCATGTCTGGGACTCGCGCTCTGGCGATGGTCTGATCACCGAGCTGACCGAAAGGCCATGCATTGGCTTGTCGCGACGCAGCCGGTGGGGCCGGCCCGTTTCAATGCGGAGCTGGTTGCCGGTTTACCGGAACCCGCCCGGCGCTATTTTCTCTACACCATTGCCCCGGGCACGCCCCTTTATACGGTAGCCAATATCACCATGATCGGGCGCTTCGGGATGGGCACGAAGGCCGACCCGAACTATCTTGATATGACGGCGAGTCAGACCCTCGCCGTGCCTGCCGGCTTCGTATGGAAGATGAGCGCGAGGCGTGGTCTGCTGCATTTGTCCGGCTCGGACAGTGAGTGCTGGACGCGATTCTGGCTGATGGGCTTGCTGCCGGTCGCGCGCATGGGCGGCGACCCCGATCATCGGCGCTCGGCCTTTGGACGCTATGTTGCCGAGGCGGTGTTCTGGACGCCGGCGGCGCTGTTGCCTGGACCGGGGATTGACTGGGACTCGGTGGATGCGGATCGCGCGCGCCTTGTCCTGAGTCATGGGGAGCTTTCACAGTCGATCGATATCACGGTGGCGCCGGATGGGCAGCCGACCGAAATCTGCTTCGAGCGCTGGAGCAATGCCAACCCGGAAAAGGCGTATCGGCTACAGCCCTTCGGCGGCTATCTCTCGGCGTTCCAGGAGTTCGCCGGGTTTCGCCTGCCTACCCACGTGGAGGCGGGCAACCACTTCGGCACCGAGCGGTACTTTCCGTTTTTTGTCGTGGATGTCGGGGATATCGAGTATCCCCATGACTGAAGTCTGCGAAGCGTCCCTGCTGCCTCGGAAATGGCCGACTGCGCACCCAATTATCGTTAGTCTTAAATTATAAGGGGATGACAAAACAACTCATGGAGGTACCACAGAGAACTGCAACCTAAGTCGAATCGCGATTCTGTATCCGGTTGACGATGGCGGTCGTGGACACGTCATCGACCAAGTCCAACACCTGAACCCGCCCGCCGTAGGCCTCGACAATCTCCCGGCCGACCACGCCCTCGCGGTCGTAGTCGCCGCCTTTGACCAGCACATCCGGCCGCAGAGTATGCAGCAGGGCGCGCGGGGTATCGTCGGCAAAGCACACTACCCAGTCCACCGCCTCCAGCCCCGCCAGCACCGCCATGCGGCGATCCTGGGGGTTGATCGGGCGGCCCCTGCCCTTCAGGCGTGTGACAGATTCGTCGCTGTTGACCGCCACGATCAGGCGGTCGCCCAGGCGCCGGGCCTGCTCCAGATAGGCCACGTGACCGGCGTGGATGATATCGAAGCAGCCATTGGTGAACACCACGCGCTCGCCCTGGCTGCGTGCATCCGACACGGCGATCTCGAGCTGCTCCAGCGTCATCGCGCCGCGCTGTGAGCCCTGTTCGGCCTGCACGGCGCGGCGCAGCTCCGGCGCGCTCACCGCGGCCGTACCGAGCTTGCCCACCACGATACCCGCGGCGATATTGGCCAGGCTCACGGCCAGGGGCAGGTCGGCGCCCGCCGCCACCGCCGCCGCGAGCACGCCGATGACTGTGTCGCCAGCGCCGGTGACATCGTAGACTTCGCGGGCGCGGGCCGGCAGATGCAGTTCCTCTGCGCCGGGGCGCAGCAGGGTCATACCGTGCTCGCCGCGCGTCACCAGCAGGGCGCCCAGATCCAGCTCGCGCATCAGTTGTGCGCCCCTGGCCACCAGTTCCGCCTCCGTGGCACAGGTGCCGACCACCGCCTCGAATTCATGCAAATTTGGCGTCAGCACGGTGGCGCCGCGATAGCGGCTGAAATCGGTACCCTTGGGGTCCACCAGCACCGGTATCGACTGCGCCCGCGCCGTTTCGATCAGCGGCTGCGGCCGGTGCAGTGCGCCCTTGGCGTAATCGGACAGTACCAGGGCGCCGCAGCCGGCCAGTTGCGCCGGCAGATCCTGCGCCAGTGACGTGGCGGCCAGGGCCAGCTCTGGCTGCTCGAAATCCAGCCGTATCAATTGCTGGTGGCGGCTGATGACCCGCAGTTTGGTGATGGTGGGGTGGTCCGGCACCCGGGTGAAAGTACAGTGCACGCCGGCGCCGTGCAGCATATCCTGCAGGGAATCGGCCATCTCGTCATCGCCGGTGGGCCCGCTCAGGCTGACGGCCGCACCCAGCGCCGCAATATTCAGGGCCACGTTGCCGGCACCGCCGGGGCGATTGTTGATCTGCTCCACGCGCACCACCGGCACCGGCGCCTCGGGTGAAATGCGCGAGGTTTCGCCCTCCCAGTAGCGATCCAGCATGATATCGCCAAGCACCAGCACCCGGGCCCGGTTGAAAGACGGCATATTCAGTTGCATCTGCGCCTGTTCCCTGCGATTCGCTGCTGCGGCGGCGGTACTGCATAGCCGCCGGTTTTATTGCTTGCTGATCGCCGCCTGTGCGCGACGCTGCCAATTGCGGATATTGCCGCACTGCTCGGGCACTGACTCCTTCACCCAGCCGGCAAACTCGATACATACCAGCAGATCGATATCCGCCAGCGAGAAGGCATCGCCAGCCAGAAACGGCGCATCGCCCAGGGCGTCATCCACCATTTGCCAGGCGCTGGTCAGGCGCAGCTTGCCGCGCTCGATCAGCGCCGGGATCTGGGGTATTGGCTGCGGCCCGGGCAGGGCGCGATCGACAAACGCCGGATTGCCGTTGCGGAAAATTTCCGCCGTCGCCATCAGCAGCGTGATAAACAGGCGGTGGTCCCAGCTGATGACCTGGGCCCGCTCCAGCGCGGAGCGGCCCAGCAGCGGCCGCTCCGGGTACTGCTCCTCCAGATAGACACAGGCCCCGATGACCTCCGTCAGCAGCGTGCCGTCGTCCAGCAGCAGGGCCGGAACCGAACAGGCCGGGTTGATGGCGCGGTACTCGGGCTTCAGGTGGGCCTTGCTCATCAGGTCCACCTGCTCGCTTTCGATCTCGATGCCCTTGTAGTCCAGAAACAGTTGCAGGCGCTTGGGATTAGGGGCCGGATCGTAGGTATACAGTTTCACGTTTCACCTCCTGGGGCGCGGCGCAAGATACGATGCCCAATAGTAGGCGCATTCACCCCACACTGCCAGCGACGGGCTACGACTTCGGCTTCTCGACCGCGAATGCCAGCGGTGCGCGCTCGTCGAAGGTGATGGTGCGATAGGGAAAGGGGATCTCGATGCCGGCCCGATCGAGCGCCTGCTTGATGGCGCGGATGACGGCGTCCCGCGACTGGCGCACATCCAGCGGCGTCGAGCCCGTCCACCAGCTCACCTCGAAATTGATCGAGGAGTCGGCGAACTCCCGCGCGAACACCTGCACCGGCTGGCGGTCGGTGAGCACGTGGTCGCTGTCCGCCACCGCCCGGGCAATGACCTCGCGCGCAGCGCTCACATCCTCGCCGTAGGCAATACCGCAGAGGATCGTAACGCGGCGCTGCTCCCGGTCGGTAATAATGCGCAGCGGGTTCTTGAATAGCATGCTGTTGGGGACGATCACCAGTTGTTCGTCGGTCATGCGGATATGTGTCTCGCGCACGAAGATGTCTTCCACTTTGCCCTCGATGCCCTGGCATTCGATAAAATCGCCGATGCGCATCTCGCGTCGCAACAGAATGATGATGCCGGCGAGAAAGTTCTCGAAGATATCCTTGAAGGCGAAGCCAATGGCGACAGAGCCGATGCCGAGCGCTGCCAGAATCTTCGTCGGGGTGAGATTGGGAAAAGCGACCAGTGCGGCCAGCATGATACCCAGTGTCCAGATCGCGATGGAGCCGAGCAGGGTAAAGAGGTTCTTCAGGCTGGGGCGCAGCCTGGCACTGCTCAGCGAGCGGCGAATGGCCCCGCGGGACAGGCGCGCCACCGCCCACGTTAGCAACAGGATAAACAGGGCAATGCCCAGTTGCGGTAGCTGGGCAATGAAACTGCGGGCGATATCCAGTAGTTGGGCGAGCAACAGGTTGACGGGGTCCATTGTCGTTTGTCACTCCTCGGGACAACTATGGCAACGTTGGGCCTCCGCCAGGCGGCGGCCGTCTCAGTGGGAAGTATAGCTGCACGGCAGCGCCTGGCGGTGATTTACGCCGCGGCCTACAAAGCGGCATGGCCTCGCAAGACGGTGGCGCCAGATGCACTCGACAGCTCGCTACAACCGGCGCAAAACCACTGACCGATTGTCGCGGCGCGGCGTTTTCTGGTTATAATTGCGCGCTTTCACCACAGGAGCCCGCCATGTTCGCGCAGACCCGCAAGGGCCTCATTCTCGCCGGTGGGTCGGGCACCCGCCTGCACCCCCTGACCAGTACCGTCAGCAAACAGTTGATGCCGGTCTACGACAAGCCGATGATCTACTACCCGCTGTCCACCCTGATGCTGGCCGGGATACGCGACATCCTGATAATCACCACACCGCGCGACCAGCAGGCTTTCGCGGAGCTGCTCGGCGACGGCTCACACTGGGGCATCAATATCAGCTACACGGTGCAACCCAGTCCCGACGGACTGGCGCAGGCCTTTCTGCTCGGTGCGGACTTCATCGGCAATGCGCCCGCCAGTCTGGTGCTGGGCGACAATATTTTTTACGGCGGCGGCTTTAGCGGCCAGCTTAAAAATGCCGCCGGCCGCACCGAGGGCGCTTCCGTTTTCGCCTATTATGTGCAGGACCCTCAGCGCTACGGGGTAGTCAGTTTCGACGCCGACGGCGTGGCGCGGGATATCGAGGAGAAGCCCGCGGCCCCGCGCTCGCACTACGCTGTCACCGGTCTGTATTTCTACGACAACGACGTGGTGGACATCGCCCGCGACATCCGCCCCTCGGCGCGCGGCGAACTGGAGATCACCGATGTCAACAGGGCCTACCTGGCCCGCGGCGATTTGCGCGTGGAAGTGATGAACCGCGGCACCGCCTGGCTCGATACCGGCACCCACAACTCGCTGCTGGACGCCGCCAATTTCATTCGCGTGGTGGAGGAGCGCCAGGGTCTGAAAATCGCCTGTCCAGAGGAGATCGCCTACCGCATGGGGTACATCGGCGCCGAACAACTGCTGGTGCTGGCCGCGCCGCTGGAAAAAAGCGGCTACGGGAACTACCTTAAGCAACTACTCGACGAACGGGATCCGGTGGTCAATGAAATTTGAAGCCACACCACTGCCGGGTGTTTACCTGGTACAGCCGCGGGTGTTCGGCGATGCGCGCGGTTTCTTCCTGGAGAGCTGGAACGCAGCGAGCTTTCGCGACGCGGGTTTCGATATCGACTTCGTACAGGACAACCACAGCCGTTCAGCGCGCGGTACCCTGCGCGGCCTGCACTACCAGATGCAGCATACTCAGGGCAAACTGGTGCGTGTCACCTCGGGTGAGGTATTTGACGTGGTGGTCGATCTGCGCCGCGATTCCGACACACTGGGCCAGTGGTACGGGGTCACGCTGGACGCAAAGACGCACCGCATGCTGTGGGTCCCACCCGGCTTCGCCCACGGCTTCTATGTGACGTCCGAGTACGCCGACTTTCAGTACAAGTGCACAGATAGCTATCACCCTGACAGCGAGGTGTCCCTGGCCTGGAACGACCCCGCGGTCGGTATCGACTGGCCGCTGGATGCCGGGGGTACGCCGCGCCTGTCGGACAAGGACGCCGCGGGGCTGCCCTGGGCTGATGTACCCCTGCTGACCTGACGTTTTGCCGGCGTGCGCGGATACCGAGGAACTGGACGTAACCGCTCCTTGCGCTAGTCGCGGTTAGCTGTAGTTTTCCCGCAGTAGGTTTTTCTGCACCTTGCCCATCGTGTTTCTGGGCAGCTCGTCGGCAAAGACCACACGTTTGGGCACCTTGAAATTGGCGGCCCGGGTTCTGATGTGCCCGATGACATCCGCCTCTCGCACAGCGGCGCCCGCCTCCCGAACCACCACGGCGACCACGGCCTCCCCGAAGTCCGGATGCGGGATACCGATCACTGCCGACTCCACCACCCCCGCCAGCTCGTCGATCAGCAGCTCCACTTCCCGGGGGTAGACGTTGAGACCGCCGGTTATGATCAGGTCCCTGGAGCGGCCGACAATGGACACATAGCCATCCGCATCGAGCTGCCCCTTGTCCCCGGTAGTGAAGAACCCGTCGCCGGTAAAATCCTCAGCGGTTTTCTCCGGCAGGTTCCAGTATCCGGCAAATACATTCTGCCCCCTCACCTGGATGTCGCCCACGGCTTCCGGCGGCAGCGCTCGGTTGTCCGCACCGGCGATGCGCAGCTCCACGCCGGGCAGGGGAAAACCGACGGTGCCGGCCCGCCGCTCACCATACAGCGGGTTGGAGGTATTGATGCCGGTTTCCGTCATGCCGTACCTTTCCAAAATGGCCTTGCCGGTGCGTTTTTCAAATTCCCGGAACGTGTCACTGTGCAGCGGCGCCGAGCCGGAAATGAACAGGCGCACCGTGTCACAACTCGGTGCGCCAAAAGCCGGCTCGGCGAGCAGGCGCGTGTAATAGGTCGGCACCCCCATCATTACCGTGCAGCGCGACAGGTGCCGCATGACCGCAGCGGTATCGAACTTCGCTAACCAGCACATGCTAGCGCCACTCATCAGGACACAGCCGATGGCGACAAACAGCCCGTGAACATGAAACACAGGCAACGCGTGCAGTAGACAGTCGTCTGCGCTGAAACCCCAGCAGTCGGTGAGGGCTTGCGCGTTGACCATCAGGTTCCTGTGGGACAGCATGATACCTTTGGGCCGCCCGGTGGTTCCGGAGGAATACAGCAGGGCGGCCAGGTCATCGGCCGCGGTCTGCACCGTGGTAAATTCGCGGGGTTGGCGTGACACCTCTTGCGCGAAGCTGCCGCTGCCATCTGCATTCAGGGTTCTCAGGGTGGGAACCCCGCTCTGTGCACACAGCGTTGCAAAGCTCGCGCGTTTTGAGTCGTCGCAAATCACCATGCAAGGCCGGGCATCCTCCAAAAAATACCTCAGCTCGTCGGTGGTGTAGGCGGTGTTGAGCGGGTGAAAAACCAGACCGGCGCGCAGGGCACCGAGGTACAGCCACAGCATGGCCGGGGATTTTTCTACCTGGACAGTGAGCCGATCACCGGGCACCAGGCCCGCTGCCACCAGGTAGTTGGCGGCCTGTGCCGACTTGTGCTGCGCATCGTCATAGCTGAACACTTCGCCACTGTCGGTGGTCAGCAGTACCTTTGACCCATCCGCGGGAAAATGACGTCGAAACGCCTGGTACAAATTCGAAGCCGTTGGTTCCGCCATGATACCGTTACTCCTTCGGCCTGGTAGTCAGATACCGCGGTGAGACTCACAGCAGCGGCTGCCACCAGGCCTGGTTGTCGAGGAACCAGTCCACCGTGCGCTGCAGGCCGCTGGCGAAGCTTTCGCGCGGGGTGTAGCCCAGTTCAGCGCTTATCTTGCCGGCATCGATCGCGTAGCGCCAGTCGTGGCCCGCCCGGTCCTGCACGAAGGTGACGAGCTCTCGCGCACTGGTGCCGGCGGCGCCCGGCGCCGCCGGGAAGCGCCGGACCAGGTCCGCGTCCGCGGCAAAGCGCTTATCCAGTTCGTCGCACAGCAGGTGCACGATATCGAGGTTACTCCACTCGTTGTTGCCGCCGATATTGTAGGCCTGCCCCACTTCTCCGGCCTGCAAGACCAGCTCTATGCCGCGGCAGTGATCCTCTACGTACAACCAGTCCCGGATGTTGCTGCCGTCGCCGTAAACCGGCAGCGGCAGCCCGCGCAGGATATTGGTAATGCACAGCGGGATCAGCTTTTCCGGAAAGTGGTAGGGACCGTAATTGTTGGAGCAGTTGCTGATGGTCACCTGCAGGCCGTAGGTGTGCAGCCAGGCCCGCACCAGGTGGTCGGACGCGGCCTTGCTGGCGGAATAGGGCGAGTTGGGCTGATACTGCTGCCGCTCGTGAAACCCCGGCGCATCCGCACTCAGCGAGCCGTACACTTCATCGGTGGAGACGTGGTGAAAGCGGTGCTGCGCCACCGTCGCATCGGCGCCCAGCCAGGCCTCGCGGGCGGCCTGCAGCAGGCTGTGGGTACCCACTATGTTGGTCTGGATAAAGGCGTCCGAACCGCTGATGGAGCGGTCGACATGGCTCTCGGCGGCAAAGTGCACGATGGTATCCACGCAGTGTTCGCGCAGGGTGGCCAGCACGCGATCGCCGTCGCAGATATCGGCATGTATGAAGTGGACGTTGTCGCGGCCGCGCAGGGACTCCAGGCTGGCGAGGTTGCCGGCATAGGTGAGGGCGTCGTAGGCAACCAGCGTGTCCGCGGGGTGGGCGCGCGCCCAGTAGTGCATGAAATTGGCGCCGATAAAACCGGCGGCACCGGTCACCAGCAGCGCCCGGGGTCTTGCGTTAGACATAGGAACACCTGTCGTAATGGTCGTGTTTGTCGCGCGCGGCAAAGCGGTCTGAGCCGCGAGGGATGGCTGGCCTGGCGCGGCCCGGCCTGGCGTGGCCCGGCCTGGGGTGGCCCGGACGCCGCCCGGGTGCGAACAGCGGCTCTCTACACGTCCGCATGGCTACCGTCGCGGTACTGCGCCAGCATGGCGCGCAGCTGTTGCCGCCAGTGCACCGGTTCCAGCTCCAGGTCGCGCCAGGTGCCGGTCTTGTCGAGTACGCTGTAGGCCGGGCGCCGGGCCGCGGTGGGGTATTCATCACTGCCGATGGGGCGGATGCGCACCGGCCGCTGCAGCAGCCCGGCAGCGCAGCCCTCTTCATAAATGGCTACGGCAAAATCATACCAGCTGCACACCCCCGCATCGCTCCAGTGGTAGATGCCGCCGAGCTGCGGCCGCGCGGCCGCCGCCCACAGCGCCCGCGCCAGCCCCGCGGCCCAGGTCGGCGTACCGACCTGGTCGGCCACCACCGCCAGTTCGTCGCGCTGGGCCATCAGGCGCAACATGGTTTTGACAAAGTTATTGCCGAACATCGAATAGACCCAGCCTGTGCGGACAATCAGTGCGTCTGGCAGGGCCTCGCGCACGGCGATCTCGCCCGCCAGTTTACTGCGGCCGTATTCACCCAGCGGCGCGGTGGGCGCGCTGGCCGCATAGGGGCGGGAGGCGAGTCCGTCGAACACGAAATCGGTGGAAACATGCATCAGGCGAATACCCTGCTGCCGGCAGGCGCGGGCCAGATTGGCCGGACCCAGCTCATTGGCGCGCCGCGCTGCGTCCGCATCGGTCTCGGCAGCATCCACCGCAGTGTAGGCGGCGGCGTTGATGACGAGCCGCGGCGCGTGTTGTTGCAGGCGGTCGCTGAGCGCTCGCGCATCGCCGATATCCAGCTGCGCGCGCTCCAGGGGCACGCAGCAAAACGCGCGGTCGGCATAGCGCAGCAACTCGCTTGCCAGCTGGCCACCCGCACCGGTAATGACGACCTTTTCCTGCAAACTGATTCCTCGGCACATTTAGGGTAAAGTAGCAGCGCGCCCGCTTCTCCCAGAGCCTGGCGCCAGACTGGCGCCGACATCAGAGTCCACACGGCGCACCCGGTTATTCACAGTGTAACTTGCAGCGAGCCGCCGACAGCGAGGCAGATAGTGCACAATAATCCCGCCGCAGCGGCCATGGCCCCCATCGATTACCGCTGGATCGTACTGGCCAGCCTGTTGCTGTCCGGATGGCTGATCGCCATCGACCCGCTGCTCAACCGCGATGCCATCATATACTTGCGCAGTGCCGATGCCTACCTGCGCGACGGCTTTGTGGCCAGCCAACAGTTGTTTGATCGCCCGCTGATTTCCATCTGCTTCGCGCTGCTGCACAAGTGGACCGGGCTGCCGCTGGAGTGGGCGGGACAGTTACTGAATTCGCTGTTCTACGCGCTGTTTTGCGCGGCGTTTGTCGCCACCGTGCACACGCTGGGCGGCGACCGCCGGGTGCAGTTGTTTGCCGCCGTCGTCGTACTGTCCCACCCCATGCTGAACGACTACCGCAGTTCCATCGTCCGCGACCCGGCCTATTGGGCCTTCATCGTGCTGTCGCTGCGGCAACTGCTGTTGTATCTGCGCACCGCGCGCTGGCGACACCGGCTGGGCTGGCTGGTCTGTGTGATGCTCGCCTCGCTGTTTCGCTTCGAGGGACTGTTCTTCGCCGCACTGGCGCCGCTGAGCCTTTTGTTGCTCAAGGACCAACCGCACAAACTGCGGCTTGGTCTGAGCCTGTTATGGCCGGTGTTGGTGGTCGCGGGCATCGGCGCGGCAATCGTGGTCAGCGTACTGCCGCAGCCACTGCAACTGCCCGGTATCAGGGTCCATGTCACGCGACTGCTGGCCGTTCCCGGCGAGCTGACACAGCTCGCAGCGGCCAACGCAGAGCTGCTGTTGCGCGGCTCCGCGCGGGAAGACGGAATCGCGGCGGTACTGGCGGGCCTGCTGGCAATCCTGTTGCTGAATATCGGTCGAGCGCTGACCTGGCCCTATGTCGCGGTGCTGTTGTGGGGCGCAAAGGACAAGCTGCTGGCGCGGTTTCGACCGCAGGATGCGGTCCTGCTCCACGCGCACCTGTTGATTAGCCTCGGCTATCTGCTCGCCTTCACCCTGATCAACCGCTTTATGCTGGAACGCTACAGCAATCAGTTGGTCATCTTCGCCCTGCTCTACGTACCCTTTGTTCTCAACGCACTGTGGCAGAACAGCGGCCGCACCTGGGTGAAGTTGCTCATTGCCGCCCTGTTGCTGGCCTTTGTGCTGGACAGCCTGGACAATGCCAGAAGCGAAAAGATTTTTATCCGCGATGCCACGCTGTGGCTGGCTGAAAATACCCCGGAGCACGCCACGCTAGTCACCAACGAACGCTACATCGCCTATTTCAGTGGTCGCGATATCGAGTGGGACAGTGCTTCACGCAAGCGCTTCGACATGTGGAGCATGCTGTCGGACGATGCATTCTGGGGCGGCCGGGACTATCTGGCCATGCTGGTGCGGCCGCCGGATGCAGCGCGCTGGCGTACTTTTTTACAACGCCACGGCTTGCACGAGATTGTCGTCTTCGAGGGCGGGCGCCACGGCGATGTCCGCATTGTCGCCACCCGGGCGCGCTAAACGCCACCGGGCGTTGGGCGGCAGTTACCGATACTCCGCGGGAAACGCCGCGGCCAGGGCATCACAGACCGCTTCCAGGCCCGGGCGCCGGTAGTCGCGCTGCAGCCTCTCGATTTCTGCCCGGCCCACCTGCTCCAGGTCGGCGAATTGCGGCGGCGCCAGGTCAAATACGCTGTAGTAATCATAAAACTTGAAATCCCGCCCCTCGACCCGGTCGGACAAGCGGATCCACTGGTTGGGAATATTGAAGGCGTCGGCCAGAATGAGGCCGTGCAGACTGGAGGACAACACGAAAGAACAGGTCGTGAGTTTGCACAGGAACCCCTCCACATCATCGAATATGTCAATGGCGAGCGCACCCGGTACGCGCTCGACGAAACGCCGCACGGCCGGCTCGTCGCGATCGGTATAGTGGGGCACCACGCCCACCCGACCCGGCACCGGCGCAGCGGCGCAGTGGGGAAAAACCCGCGCCGCCAGCAGGCCGGGGTCACCGCAGGGCAGATCGCAGTGGTTCTTGAGGCGTGCCGCTGTCAGGCGGCCGCGCACCGCGTGTACGCGGTGTTTCAGTTTTACCGGGGGGCCATCGTGCATGTAGCCGCTGCCCCACACGCTCAGCCGCGGCGAGAAGGGCAAATTTTTCGCCTTGTGCAGAATGCTGCCGATCGCCATGAATTCGCAGCGCCTGGCAGACGCGTGTACCACCTCGCGGCTGGTGTGCGCCTGCACAATCCGCGGCGAGAGCCAGTCGCCGACATTCGGTTTGCTGGATGACCAGTACAGCTTTAGCGGCTCAGAACTCCCCATGAAACAGTTCCACCTCTCTCAGGCCGTATTTCCGATCGTGCCGGGCCCGCAGCTTGCGCAGGGCCGGCGCCGCCTGCGACAGCACCTGCGCGGCGCTCATCGAGCGCGCCGCTGCGTAGGCATCCACCATAAGTTGGACCATATAGGTAAAATGTCTTTAATAGCATTATCTCACAGCCGACATGCCCGGTCTTATGAAACCGCAACAGTGACACCGATTCGATGCAGCTGCCAATGAGCAGTGAGCCGGGGCGGGCCTCGCCGCTGAGTGCGCGGGAGTCGGCGATGGCACGATGATGCGATATTCGTCTGTTTTCCAGTTCACCGGTTTCGCCACCTGGTGCTTCGTGGTGAGCTGAAGATAATCGAGCACGCGCAATACCCGGTCAAAATTGCTACCGGACTCATCGGGTAGTTGCACTTCCCGAATTCATCGGTCAGGCCCGCCATCTATCCCAATTCAGTGGTGCGTCGCGGGGTGAAGTCCTCAGTCCGCACTTCTTCCAGGTCCGGCCACGGCGGCCAGACCAGCACCTACCAGTGCCAATCCATCTGGGCGATCCACTGATTGCCGATGCGGCTCTTGCGGTAGTACCCGTCGACATTGTGGGTGGTATGAAACTGCAACTGGAAACTCCAGTCGCGAATCACACAACCGGCATTGAGGCGCAGGAAACTGTAGCTGTCTCCACGCTGACCGTGCTGGCTGACCCAGCCGACGGCGGCCTCGCCAACAAGGCGCTGAGTGAATGGCCAGCGGCCGCTGAGCGTGGTTACGTCCTGACGCAGGTCGCGCCCCCACAAATCATTTGTATAGGCGTAGTTGAGGGTCAGGTAGGCGCCATAGTCCAGGCTGGCCGACCATTCGCGATAGTCGCGATCACTCCCACGGGTGTTTTCGCTGTAGTGATACCAGTGGTGGGCGGCTGAAATCGTCCAGTGGGATTGCAACTGCCAGAGATAGCCTACGTCCAGTAGCGTTTGCCAGGTGCTTTCGTCGGACGGATAAGCCAGGCCCGCCAGTTGCACCCGGGTCAGCCAGGTTCGGGCATACACACCCGAACTGTGTTCCAGCGCGACGTTGATGTTGGGGACCAGAGTCTCCCTGGCCAGGGCGATGCCCCGGTACACCTGGCCACTGGCGAGACCGATACTACCGGTGGAGACGAGCTCGCCGGCAGTCACTTGCTGCGGGCCGGCCAGTTTCGTGATCACCAGTATCGATAATGCCGCCGCATGGCCGGGGTGCATGGTAGTGATTACGGTCGCCGGAGGTCTTTGTAGCCCGCGAGATCTCCAACCCCCGGCTGGTTCAACGACACCCAGTGCTGCTCCATCCTCAGCGCCTGCTGGATCCAGTTCACCCGCACCTGTGGCGCCCATTCCCTGCTATTTTGGAGAAGCACGGCCGCCAACCCACTGACCAGAGCCGCCGCATTGGACGACCCTGTAAAAAAGTCATAGCCGCCGCCCGGCCCCGTGCTCAGCAATTCTGTCTGGGGGGTGACCACCACCATGGGCTCGGCCATGCGGCTGGTCATGCCCTGTCCCGGCGGAGCCTCTCTGGCGGCGAGCACGCCATCTATCAAAGCCGGATATCGGTCTGCTCCCCGCCCGGGATCTGCTGCAACCACGATCTGATCTTTATTCAGCGCCCGCTGAATCAACCTGTCGATGAGTGGGTCATAGGGGCCGGACAGGCTGAGATTGAGTACGTCTACATTGCGAACGATAGCGTAGTTCAGCGCCTTGGCCAGAGTGAAACTGTCGCACTGTGCTACACTGGAACGGCTGTGGAGCTGGTGGCAGGCTTTTAATACCCAGAGACGGGCGTCCGGAGCCAGGCCAACGATGCCGGTGCCATTGTTGGCGGAGGCCGCGATAATTCCGGCCATCGCGGTGCCGTGAATGTCGTGGCGGAAGTCGTCCGAATCGCCGGCAACGAACACCTGGGTATTGAAGATCTGGCTTTGCAGATCCGGGTGGCCAATGTCCACGCCGGTATCGATAATCGCCACATCCACCCCCTTTCCCGTCGACCACTGGTGAAGTTGCTGGATATAGGCCCGCGCCTCGCCGTACTGGATGCTGAAGTAGGGGTCGTTGTAGGCGGTGGCGGCGCGGGTTTGGTATAGTTGGAGTAACTGCGCGCTCTCCACCCGCTCGTCCTGACGCAGTCGCTGCAACTGGGTGGCCGCATCCGCCCCCGGTTGCAGGGTGAACAGTACACAATAAACTCCCAGTGCTTCGATTTCCCAGCCCTCCTGCTCTACGAGCGGGTAGTCCCTCTCAATTTGAATAATCCGGTGCTGAGTTATCAACGGAGCAGCCCAGTAGCTGCGAAAGTAGTTCCCGCTGAAACTGTTCACTAAGCCGGAGGTTTTGTCGGCACTCTGGGTGAAAGTGAGTAACAGCCTGGGTGACTGGGAGGCCCGGTCGGAGGCGGATAGTGGTGCGTGGTGCTGGCAGGCACTGGCCAAACATGCGCACAGAACTGGCACAAGGACTGCCAACATTCGCCAAAATGCATGCGGAGATTGCCTACCGATCCCGATGTACACTTCTTTCTGCCAACAAAATGGCGGGCTCCCGGCGCAACTGCGCCAGTCGCTGTTCATTGCTCAATGCCGGTTGGCTAAACGCCAGGGTGTACACCCCGGTCGCCGAGGGGCCATTGATCACCTCCGCCTCCAGTACGCTCAGTAAGTGACGAATACTGTCTGGGGTTTCCTCCGGTTGAAAGACTACCCGGTAGGTATCGTCGGTGGGAGCGGTTTGCGGTGCGGTGATTGAGGATCTGGTCAGGTAGGTTGCCCCGCTTTCCGGCGCTGGGGAATAACTGTATTGCACCCAGAGCATGCCGCCCAGAACCACTGCTGCCATGCTGGCGGCAACGCTTACTACCCGGGGAAATCTAGACCGCATGCTCGATACGCACTGGTTGTCCTGCGCTGCGCCCGGGTGCGACGGATTTTGCTTGATGCGCTGCATCAGGCGCATCCTGTTCGTCTCGCGCCGCTGCGAGGTAAGCAGTATTTCTTCGCCCGCCATCGGCTCACAGATCAGGCCACTCAAGTTTAACTCCTGACGATGCAGGCTGGCGCAGGCGGTGCAATTGACAATGTGTGCCTGTATTTGACGCTGCAACTCGCTGCTGAGTTTGCCGCGGATAAATGCCGGTAGCGCGTCCACCACCTGCCGGTGACTGATTCTGTTCAACTTGCTGGTCATGGCGCCATTGCCTCGTCGAGGTCAGCGAAGTCGAGCGGTTCCCCGGCACTGCCGAATATCTTGCGCAATCGACGGCGGGCATAGTGCAGTCGTGTTTTAGCCGTATTGAGCGGACAGCCCAGTACTGATGCAATCTCCTCGCAATTCAAACCGTGAAAGTATGCCATTTCAATCGCCAGGCGTTGTTCTGTATTGAGCTGTTGCAATGCCCATTCCAGCGCTTCTCGCGTCGCCAACTGCGACAACTCGTTCGCAGCGGTCGATCCGGGAAACAGACAGTTTCGCGGACTGGCACAATGGCGCTCCTGTCGCACCGATTTCAAGGCTCTGCGGCCGGCAATGCCCAGCACCCAGGTCAAAGCGCGGGAGTCGCCGCGAAAAGTGCCGGCCTTTTGCCAGACCACCATCAGGGTGTCGTCCAGAATTTCTTCGGCGAGTGCGCTGGACTGAGTAAAGCGGTAGAGGAAACGCACCAGGGGCGTATAGAGCAGGGTGTAGAGTTCGTTAAAAGCCTCGACAGAACCCCTGGCGGTGCGTGCCAGCAGTTCCCTATGGTGGCGGTCCTCGGCAGCCGCCTGGCTGTTCAGTTCGGACATCGCACGTATAGCCGACAGCTACCCACTTCCAACACTAGTATCCACAGTATCCGCCAATCGGGAAAAAGTTCAAATCGCCGGTAACAACTGTTTTGTTGTCACCCTAAAGCTCGGATTCCCTATCCTGTGAGTACTCCTTACCGGATCGGGGGTTCAAAGCCCCGAAACTTTTTTTTAATCGAACCTTCGGTCGGCGCCGCGGGCACTTACAGTTAAACCTGCCGAGGATCCCGACCATGATTCGATATGCAATTCAATTAGTAGCGGCACTGATTTTAGCGACGATCGCCCTGGTCTCCGGTTGCAATAATGGTGGTAACAATAACAACTCAAACACCCAGCCGGCCAATACCATGACCATCGAGGTACAGCTTGACGCCATGCAGGTGGTGGCGGGGAGTTCCAGCGGTGCCAGCGCCTCCGCCGAGTTTGAACTGGATCTCGACACCGATACGCTGCAGGGAACCGTCGATCTGCAGGGGCTGACCGCCACGGCGGTACAGCTGCGCCGGGGTCTGGCCGGGGAGTCAGGCCCGGTAGAAATCGAACTGGACGCCAGCAACGATACTCAGTGGATGCTGCCCGAGGACACTGTACTCGATGAAACGCAATTGGCGGCTTTGGAGGCCGGCGGCCTGTATTTGCTGGTTGTCACCGAGGGACTGCCGGACGGCGCGCTGCGCGGTCAGATCGTTATCGGGGATGTACGCGTTCGATTTCTGCAGCTATCCGGCAGCCAGGAAGTGCCGGTGGTCGATACCACTGCGATGGGCCGCGCCGCGATTACCCTGAGCCCCGAGGCCACCGAGCTGACTATCCACGTTACCACGGTCGGGCTGCAAGACGCTACCGCCAGCCATATCCATCGCGCGCTGGCAGGGGTCAACGGACCTGTGGTAATCCAACTCACACAGGATGTCGACAACGCGGACCACTGGTTTGCAGCGCATCAGGTGTTGGATGCGGAGGATCTGGCGGACCTGGATAACGGTTATTACTACGTCAACGTACACTCGCCCGAACACCCCGGTGGTGAAGTGCGCGGCCAGTTACCCGGCGAGAACGTGGAGATAATGTTCACCAATCTCAGCCCCGGCGACGTGGTACCGCCATCGACGAGCGGGGTCAGCGGACTGCTGGCATTGACGCTGCAGGTTAGCGAGTCCAGCGCCAGCTTTCACCTGAACAACAGCGGGGCCGATGATGCAACCGGTGCCGCCATTCGCCAGGCGCCGCTCGGCCAGCGCGGCCCCATAGCCATTGCGTTAGAGCAGGACGTGCAGAACTTGAGTCACTGGTTCGCCGTGGATACGGCGCTGACCGAAGGCCTGTCCCGCGCGCTGCGCAATCAGGGATTGTACGCAGAGGTCTATACACCCGCGTTTCCACAGGGCGCGATGCGGGGTCAGATAGTGCCCGACAACTCGCAAATGGGTTCCGGGCGGTTTCTTGTCAACTCCACGGTACCGTCAAACGGTGCCGTCGTGAACAGCTTTCCCACCTCCATTGAGCTTAACTTCAATGCCGCGCCTCTCGAGCCGGAGGCCGGACAATTCCAGTTGCTGGCCAGCGGCGGTGACGGTTCCTTCAGTGACGGCAATGAGATGGAGATAAGTCACGTCAACGTGCTGGTGGAGGACAATTCCGTCGAGCTGGATTTTACCGGCGTCGCTGCGATGGATGACACCTATCAGCTCACGGTCTTGGGTACTGGTGGCACTCCCCTTACCGACGTGCAGGGGCGCGTGCTGGATGGTGACCGGGACGGCACCGGAGGTGGAGACGCGATAGTCACCTTTACACTTGCCACGCCCCCCGAACCGGAACCGGAGCCGGAGCCGGAGCCTGAAACAACGACCCTATCGGAAATTCAGACCCAGATATTCAACAACTCGTGCGCCGTGTCCGGATGCCACACCGGAGCCGCTCCTGCGGCGGGCATGAACCTGTCCCAGGGCCAGGCCTTCGATAATCTGGTCAACGTCCCCAGCTCGCAAAACCCGGCGCTCACCCGGGTGTTACCGGGAGATGCCAACAACAGTTTGATCGTCCAAAAGCTGGAGGGTACGGCTCCCGTCGGTTCGCGCATGCCCCTGGGCGGTGCACCGCTGAGCAACAGCCAGATACAGTCCGTGCGGGAGTGGATTGATGCCGGGGCGGAGAACAATTGATGCCGACGTTGCCTTTTGTCAGGCACACAGCGCCAGTGGCCGTCCTACTGTTGACGCTGTATGCGGGGCTCTCTCGGGCGGAACCCTACCTGTCAGTCCGGACCGGCAATGAGTGCAACGTATGCCATGTCAACCCCACAGGCGGCGGCATGCGCACGGCTTTCGGCAGTGCCTATGGCGCATCCGTTCTCTCTGTAAGGCCCTTGACCGAGAAAGCCGTGGAGCCGGATTTCGCAGTATTCGATGGCCTGCGCCTTGGCGGTAACGCGCGCTACAGCGCCCGGCAGTTTGACGTGGACAATGTCGACAGCAACCTGGAATTCACCACCGATGCGGTAACCCTCTATGGCCGGTTGCAGCTCAACCAGTACCTGGCCCTCTATGTTGACCAGCAAGTCGCGCCCGGCGGCTCCATCAATCGGGAGAGTTGGGTCAAGATCCAGAGGAAGGACTGGTATCTGAAAGGGGGAAAGATTTTCCTTCCCTTCGGTTGGCGGTTACAGGATGACACGGCATTCGTGCGACAGGCCAGCGGCGTCACTTTCTCGACGCCGGATAATGGCGTGGAACTGGGTTACGATACACACCATATCCAGGCGCAGTTGTCCGTTACCAACGGCTCGGGCGGGGGCGGTGAGGTGGACGATGGCAAGTGGGTGATGTTTCGCGGCAATTGGCTTGACGGCTGGGGGCAACTCGGCGTGAGCGCGGGCTATAACGATACGGACCTGGTGGACCGGAAGCTGATCGGCATCTTCGCAGGACTCAATACCGGTCCGGTGACCTGGTTGCTGGAGTATGACCAGATCGAGGACGACGACAGGCTCGCATCAGATACCGAAATGGATATCGCTCTGCTTGAAGCAAACTGGTTGGTAGTAAAGGGGCAAAATCTTAAGCTTTCTCTTGAACACCAGAGCTTCAGTGGTGAGGATCGCGATAGAAAACGCGCGAGCTTCGTCTGGGAATATTTTCCCTGGTCTCACACCCAGTTGCGCGCCGTGGTGCGGCTGCGGGACAGCGATGACCCGCTGTACCCGGATGGTGAGGAATACTTCCTCCAGGCCCACGTTTATTTCTAACTTTCTAACCTGCAGCTCCCGTGATGGGGAAGCAAATTATCCTGTAAGCCTGCCCTCGCGATCGATGAACAGTATGGTGTGTCCCGCCCGTCCTCTGAGGGCTGGCAGCAATGTGCGCGCCGTACACGACATCGAGCAGACCTTCTTACACCGCCAGAAGCACCTCAGGCCGCAGTACGCAGTACCCGCAACGAGTGGAACGGCAAGATTCGGTTTGCTGGATGACCAGTACAGCTTTAGCGGCTCAGAACTCCCCATGAAACAGTTCCACCTCTCTCAAGCCGTATTTCCGATCGTGCCGGGCCCGCAGCTTGCGCAGGGCCGGCGCCGCCTGCGACAGCACCTGCGCGGCGCTCATCGGGCGCGCCGCTGCGTAGGCGTCCAGAAACACCCGCGCCAGCACCTCGGGCACGCGGTAGTCCTCGGCATTGACGATAAAGCGCGCCACATCCCGCCCGCGGCGCACGGCCCGCCGGCTGCGCCCGGCGCCATCGAAATCAAGCAGTGCCAGCCGCGGCGGTTGTACCTGCTCGACCAGTAGGTTGCCCCACTTGAAGTCGCCGTGCACCCAGCCCGCCTCGTGCATGCGCGCCAGCGACTCCCCGGCCAGGCACAGCAGCGGCCGCAGGACCGGTTCCGCCAGTTCCCCCCCGCGATACAACTGCGCAAGATCAGTGCCGGCCAGGTGTTCGCTGAACAGGTAGATATTGCCGGATCGACGGTTCCTGACCAGGCCGCGCTCTGCGGGCACGCGCAGCCGCCCGGCCAGCGCGCGCATGGCGGCGCGCGCGGTGTAGCCGCGGCCCAGCGCCAGTTTGCCCGCGAGTCGGGCAATGCTATGCTTGGCCAGGTAGCATTTTACGAACAGCGTTTCACCGCCACCACCGATGTGCAACAGGCCCGCGTAACTGCCGGTGCCTGTCTTTAGAACCGTGCATTTTTCTCGAAATGTCTGTTCGGTGGCGGCATCGGCCGCGCCGAGACAGGTCAATGGCGCGCCTTCCGAAGCCGCGGTGTTGATGTTGTCAATAGACGCTGTCACGACTGCACAATCCCGCCACAACCCGGATCACATGAGTAAACTGCCTTCGATGTCATTATCTCACACCAGACCCGCCCGGTCTTATGCAGCCGCAACTGCGCTGCGCCGGGTCGCGGCGCGCACCAGTGAGCAGTGAGCCGGAAGCGGAGCTGGTGCTGCTGGCCCCGCCGCTGAGTGCGCGGCAGGAAGTCGCGGGCTGGCACTATGTCGACAGCTCGCGCTTTGCCGTGGTCGCCTGCAATCCACAGCGGGCGCTGTACTACAAGGCATTTCTGCCACGCGGCTGGCCGGAGAGGCTGAAGGCGCTGCTGCGCGGGGGCCGCGGCAGGCGCGCCCGCGACAACAGCGACGCCCTGCTGCACTGCGGTTTCCCGGCTCCGGTCAACGTGCTGTGGGGCCGCACCCCGGGCGGCGCCGAGTACCTGTTCACCCGCCTCGTACCCGGCGACCCGGTACCACAGTGGCTGCGCCGCTTCGCCGACGCCGGTGCCGCCGACCGACGCCGCACATTCCTGCGCGCGCTGGGCACCCAGGTGGGACGGCTGCACGGCAGCGGCTTTGTCCACGGTGACCTGCGTCCCGGCAATATCCTGGCGGACCGGCAGGGCGAGCGCTACCGGTTCACCTTTATCGACAACGAGAGTAACTCGCGCCACCGGGAGGTGCCCGGCAAGCTGCTGCTGAAAAACCTGGTGCAGCTGAACATGCTGCCCGCGCACCAGCTATCGCGCAGCGACCGCTGGCGTTTTTTTCAAGCCTGGGCGCGCCAGATGCCCGCACTGGAGCCGGTGGAGAGCAGGCTTCTGGCGCGGGCGGCCTACGACACCGCGATGCGGCGCATGCGGGCCAAACAGGCGCAGCGCGCGGACTATGCGGCGTTCTGAGAATACCATCAGCGCTGCCACGGACCGGCGGGCGGCTCGCGCCGGTGATCCCTGCGGTACAGCTGCAGTGCGCGACGCTCCACATCCCGCCACAAGCCCGCCTGCTCACCCAGTGCCGCGCGCAGCCCGCCCGCACTGTAGTGGCGTATAAAACGCAGCACATCGCGCCGACTCAGACCGCAGTCCATGGCGGAGAAATACAGTCCGGCCAGGTCCTTGACACGCCAGCGCCGCGGCACGCACCGGCGCAACTGCGCCCGGTGCAGATCGATCAGGTGACAGCGCGGCCGGGGCCGTTCGAGGGTCGCCGGATCCAGGTGAAAATGGCACAGGTAGAAGTCCCGGTGATTGATGCCCGCGCCGTGCATGCGGCGCGCGGTGTCCGCCAGTTTGCACAGCAAGCGCAGGCGAATGTCCGGGGGCGGCGGCGCGCTGGCCCAATCGGCACAGTACTCCTCCAGGCTGACCGTGCCCACCAGTTCATCGCTCAGCAGCAGCGACTGCCGGGTGGCGGGATTGCGGCCGCGGCAGGCGTAGGCCGCCACTGACAGCGTGTCCACGCCCAGCCTTTCCAGCGCCCTCACCGCGCGGTATTCATTGGCCGCCCCCAGCACCGGCGCGCGCAGTTGCAGCAGGTTTTTGGCAATTTCCCGCCAGCCGATGCCGCTGTGCAGCTTCAGGAAAAAAGGCCGACCCCGCCAGTGGCAGCGCAGTGTCTTGCGCCCTTCGCGGTGCCGGTAGACATCGCCGGGCGCGGCGCCGTCGGCCATCCGCGCACCCCACTGCAGCAACTGCGCGGCCCCGGTCACTGCCGCGAGTTCGCCGGCGGCCATATCCTCCCTGAGATAGTACTCAGTCACCTGCCGCCGCCTGTTTGCGCCGCAGCAGCGACTCGATCAGGGCCGCACCGGTGCGGTGCATGGAGTACAGGTCCGTCTGTTCGGCGTAGGTCAGGGCGCTGGCGCGGCACTCGGCGCGGAACACGCCATCGACAGTGCGCAGGATGGCAGCTTCCAGCTGCTCCTGGCGGTAGGGCGAGGACAGCACGATGCCGCCGCGCGCGGCCTGCACATGCGGCGCATAGCCGCACACGTCGGTGACTATCGCGGGCAGCCCGGCCACCAGTGCCTCCAGCAGGACCATGCCGGCGGCCTCGTGCCGCGCCGGGTGGACCAGCAGGTCCGCCGCCAGCAGCAGGTCCGGCACATCGTCCCGACCGCCCAGGAAACTCACGGCGGCGCCCACCCCCAGCCGTCTGGCCAGGCGCTGGAAGCGGCGGCTGCGGTCCTGGCCCGCCACCAGCAGGCGCGCGTCGGCACCCGGCTGCGCCGCGCGCACCCGGGCCAGCGCGGCGATGGCGCGGTCCAGCCCCTTGGTGATGAAGCCGGAGCCAACCAGCAGCAGCGCGAGCTGCCCGCTGGCGAGGCCCAGGCTGTCCCGTTTGGCCGCGCGCCGCGCGGCGGCGTCGGGCGGCGCGCGGCGATCCTGCGCAATTCCCGGCGGCAGCAGGTGCAGGCGCTGCTCCGGAGTGTGGTAGCAGCGGCGGAAACTGCTGCGCTGCCGCTCGGAAATCAACAGGATCTCGGTCGCGCTGGCGGGCGCGAACACGGCGCGCTCGTAGTGCGCAAAATGTTTGAAGCGCGCGCCGCGCCGGTACAGCCAGCTGCGGTCCTCGTGCGCCTTTTCCAGGTAGCACGAGTCCGCGGCGAAGTAGATATCCAGGCCGGGCATTTTATTGAAGCCGATCACGCCGTCGACTGGATCGGCGGCGAGGTCTTCGCGCACCCACCGCAGGTAGCGCTCGTTGCGGCGGTGGTTGGTGAGCGCGGACACCGGCACCCGGCGCAGCTCGGCGCCGGGCAGCGCATCGCCCTGCCACTGCAGATAGTACACGCGACAGTGATGACCGCGACCGTGCAGCTCTTCCACGAACCGGCGGAAGTCGCGCTGCATGCCGCCGTAGGGAAAGTACTTGTACAACAGGCAGGCCAGGCGCACGGTCAGTCGGGCGCTGGCAGCAGGGTTTGCAGTTCGCGCCACACCTGTGCCGGTGTAATGGCCGCCATCGAGGCCTGCGGATCAGCCGCGGCAACCGCTTTGAGCGGCGATTGTATATGCACCTGGCGGCGGCCGTAGGCGCCGATCAGGCGCGTGTCCGTGGGGCCGTACAGGGACACCGCGGGCACATCCAGCGCCGCCGCCATATGGCCCAGACCCGTGTCCACCGCGACCGCGGCGTGCACCTGCCGCAGCCGGTCCGCCAGGCCCCGCAGGTCCAGTCGCGGCAGTACCCGGGCGCAGTCCCCCGCAGCGGCCGCGATACCGCTGGCCCGCTCATACTCCAGCTCGCTGCCCCAGGGCAGCCACGAGGTATAGCCGCGCTGGCCGGCCAGGCGCGCCAGCTCCACCCAGTGCGCGCGCGGCCACAGTTTCTCCGCCCGCGCGGTACCGTGGAACAGCAGCAGGTGCGGCGGCTGCGCGGCAGCATCGCCGGCGCCCTCGGCAAAGGCGGCGCGCAGGCCGTAGTCGGCGGGTGTGACCGGCGCGGGGTAGGCCAGCGCCCGGGCAAACAACAGCCGGGTGCGCTCCACCGCGTGCAGGTCTTTCGGCACCGCGATCCGCCGCCGGTAGGCCAGGCTGGCCAGGGGTTCGCGCGCGGAGCGCCAGTCCATACCGCAGCGCGGCGAGCGCACCTGGAGCGCGATAAACGCGCTCTTGAGCAGGCCCTGGGCATCGATCACCACGTCGTAGCGCTGCCGGCGCAGCGCGGCGCGGGCCCGGCGCCACTCGGGCCCGCGCAGGGCACGCAGGGGCCGCTTGCGCCAGCGGCGCAGGGCCACGGGTATGACCTCACGCACCGCTGGATGCCAGGCGGGGATCTCCGCGAACGCCTCTTCCACCACCCAGTCAAAGGCAATGTCCGGCATGGCGCGGGCCGCATCGCCCAGTGCCGGCAGCGTGTGGATGACATCCCCCAGGGAGGACATCTTGACCACCAGCACGCGCACTAGGAACGCTCCGCCAGCAGGGCGTCCAGGCGCTGCACGACCAATTCCACCGGGGTCTCGCGCATGCAGCGATGGTGGCCTAGTGGACACTCGCGCGCAAAACAGGGAGCGCATTCGATATCGCTGACCAACAGCGCGGCAGCGGCGCTCAGCGGCGGTGTGAACGACGGCGAGGTCGGCCCGTATATCGCCAGCAGCGGTCGCCGCAGGGCCGCCGCGATATGCATCAGCCCCGAATCGTTGCTGACCACCGCGGCCGACAGGGACAGCAGGTCCACCACCTCGGCCAGGGCGGTGCGCCCGGCGAGGTCGCGACAGTGCGGGTCAGCGCCGCTCCCGCGCCGGATCGGCGCAGTCACCGGGCGGTCATTGGCGGAACCATAAATGGCCACCTGCCAGCCCCGCGCCAGATAGTGGCGGGCCAGATCGGCGTAGTATTCTACCGGCCAGCGCTTGGCGGAGCCGAATTCGGCGCCGGGACACAGTGCCAATATCGGTTTATCGGGGTGCAGGCCGAGCCGCGCGGCGCACTCTCGCGCCGCCTCGGCGTCGACCACCAGCAGCGGCTGGGGCAGTTCGTGGGGCAGCGCCGCGTGCGCATCCAGACCCAGCGCGGCAAAGCGCTGCACCATCAGCGGCAGCGCTGTCTGGTCCAGGATGCGCAGGTCGTTCAGCAGGCCGTAGCGCATTTCACCGCGCCAGCCGGTGCGCCGGGGAATACCGGCAAAGAGCGGCACCAGCGCGGATTTCAGTGAGTTGGGCAGCACGATGGCCTGGTAGTAGCACTGGCTGCGCAGTTGGCGGCCGAGCCGCCAGCGGCGTCCCAGCGCCAGTTCGCCGTGGCCGGCGGGCAGCTCGATGGCGCGCTGTACCTGCGGCATGCGCTGCAGCAGCGGTTCGCTCCAGGCCGGCGCCAGCACATCGATCTGCACGCCGGGACGCGCCTGCTGCAGAGCGATGAACAGCACCTGGGACATCACCATATCGCCGACCCAGGATGGCCCGACCACCAGCACACGGCCGGCGTCAGTCATGCCAGTACCGCCCGCCGCCACGCTCGGGCGAGTTCCTCAGGCGACAGGCTCCAGCCACTGGCTGTTCTGGCTGCGGTTGCCGCGCACGGAGTCGAAATACATGGCCTGCAGCCTGGTGGTCAGCGGCCCGCGGCTGCCGCTGCCGATGGTGCGGCCGTCCAGCTCGCGGATCGGCACCACCTCGGCGGCGGTGCCGGTGAAGAACGCCTCGTCGGCGACGTAGACCTCGTCCCGGGTAATGCGTTTTTCCCGGATGGTATAGCCCAGCTCGGCGGCCAGCGCGAATACCGAATCGCGCGTGATGCCCTCCAGGCAGGAGGTCAATTCGGGCGTATAAATCCTGTCGTCGCGCACGATGAATACGTTTTCGCCGCTGCCCTCGGCGACGTAGCCTTCGTTGTCCAGCAGCAGCGCTTCCTCCGCGCCGCTGTCCAGCGCCTCGCGCAGGGCCAGCATCGAGTTGGTGTAATTGCCGTTGGCCTTGGCCTTGCACATGGTGATATTGACGTGGTGGCGGGTGTAGGAGGACGTGCGCACTTTGATGCCGCGATTGCGGGCCTCCGGATCCATGTAGGACGGCCACTCCCACGCGGCCACCATCACGTGGGTGCGCAGGTTGTCGGCGCGCAGCCCCATGCCTTCCGAACCGTAGAAACACATGGGTCGCAGATAGCCCTCTTCGAGGCCGTTCTCGCGCACCACATCCTTCTGCGCCCGGTTCAGTGTGTCCCTGTCATAGGGCATGGACATGCCCAGGATATGGGCGGAGCGGAACAGCCGATCGGTGTGCTCGGCGAGCCGGAAGATACAGGTGCCGCGATCCGCCGTCCGGTAGGCGCGCACTCCCTCAAACACGCCCAGGCCGTAGTGCAGCGTATGAGTCAGCACATGCACCCTGGCCTCACGCCAGGGCACCATCTCTCCATCAAGCCAGATTAGACCATCGCGATCGGCCAGACTCATCATTTCACTCCCGCTCAGTGCTCTGTCGTTGTCGAATACGGCGCAAATAACTGCTGCCAGATGGCGCTCACAGCGGCCCGCAATTCACTGAAACGATCGGCCGGCACGACGTCCGGCTGCTGTTGCAGGGAGAGTTGATGGGCGGCGGAGCGGTAGGTGAGGTAAGCCCGGGTCAGCAGTTCACACTCGGACTGCCCGATCAAACCCTCCCTGCCCAGGGTCTCCAGAACGCGCACGTTGTCCGACCAGCGCGCCAGCTCCGGCACCCGATGGGACCACGCCAAGACGGCGTATTGCACCATAAATTCAATATCGACGATACCTCCGGCACCCTGTTTTAGGTGAAATTCCGCAGCATCGGGCCCCTGCTTTGGTAGTAAGTGCTCACGCATGCGCTCGCGCATCTGCAGCACCTCCCGCGCCAGTTGCGCCGCATCGCGCGGCTGACACAGAATAGCGCGGCGCACCGCCTCGAAGCGCCGCGCCAGTTGCGCATCGCCCCCCACGAAGCGGGCGCGCACCAGCGCCTGGTGCTCCCAGGTCCAGGCGGATCCCTCCTGGTAACTGCTAAAGCCCTCGAAGCTGGTCACCAGCATGCCGGACTCCCCCGAGGGTCGCAGGCGCATGTCCACCTCGTACAACTGTCCCATGGCCATGCGGGTCTCCAGGATATGGATCATGCGCTGCGCCAGGCGCGTATAAAACAGTGCGTTATCGATGGCCCGCGCACCGCTGGTCACACCCTGCCGGGCGGCGTCGCTGACGAAGACCAGATCGAGGTCGGAGCCGTAGCCCAGCTCGATACCGCCGAGCTTGCCGTAGCCGAACACGGCAAAGCCGTAACCTCCGGCCTCGCGCTGCGGCTCGCCGTACTTGCGGGTGAGATCGGCCCAGGCCACCGCCAGCACCTGCTCCAGGATGACCTCGGCGATCCAGGTCAGCTTGTCGCTGACCAGCATCACCGGCAGGCGCCCGGCCAGCTCGCTGGCGGCCACGCGCAGCAGTTGGGAGGCCTTGAAATAGCGCAGCGCGTCCATCTGCGCCTCCAGGTCGTCCGTGGCCAGGCGCGCCACCTGCTGGCGCAACTCGTCGCGCAGCAGTGTTATGTCCGGAGCGGTATAGAGACTGGCGCGATCCAGCAATTCATCCAGCAGCACCGGATGCCGTGTGATCTGCTCTGCAATCCACGGGCTGGCCTCGCACAACACCACCAGTTCGCGCAGCGCCGGCGGATTTTCCAGCAACAGCGCCAGGTAGGCACTGCGGCGCGCGACGGCCGCCACCAGGGGCAGCAGCCGCTGCAGCGCCAGGTCGGGCTGTTCCACCTCGGCACAGGCGCGCAGCAACTGCGGCATGAATTGCTCCAGCCGTTCGCGCCCCTGGGCCTGCAGGGCCACCAGCCGCGAACTCTGCCGCAGTTCCTGCAGAGCCTGCATGGACTGCTCCGCCTGCCGATAGCCCAGGGCGGCCAGCGACGCGGCGCTCAGACCGCTCCCCCACAGCGGCAGCTCGTCCTCCGGCTGTGGCGCGGCGTCGTCCTCCGGCGGTGCGATCAGCTCGGCGAAGTGCGCCGCCACCCGGCACCGGTGCTGCTGCAGCGCTTCGCTGTAAGCCGGCCAGTCGGCGTAGCCCATGACGGTGGCCAGGGCCAGGCGCGCTGCGGACTCTTCGGGCAGGCGCTGGGTCTGCCGGTCCTGGTAGCCCTGGATGGCGTGCTCGCTGTCGCGCAGGAACAGGTAGGCCGCGCGCAATTCGCGCACGGCATCCGCCGGCAGACAGCCCAGTTCCCGGCATTCATCGAGCACCGCCAGCAGTTCGCGCCGCTGCAGGCCCAGGTCGCGCCCGCCGCGGATCAACTGGAAGCACTGGGCGATAAACTCCACCTCGCGAATACCGCCGCTGCCCAGTTTGACGTTGTCCTGCAAGCCGCGGCGGCGCACATCGGCGGTAATCATCTGTTTCATGCCGCGCAGGCTTTCAATCACCCCGAAATCCACGTAGCGGCGGTACACAAAAGGTTGCAGCGACGCCATCAACTCGGCGCCCCGCGCCGGGTCGCCGGTGATCGGCCGCGCCTTGATCAGCGCGTAGCGCTCCCAGTCGCGCCCCTGCTCCTGGTAATACGCCTCCAGCGCGGTAAAGTTGTGCACCAGGGCCCCGCTGTCGCCGTTGGGGCGCAGGCGCATATCCAAGCGGAACACAAAGCCCTCCGCCGTCACCTGGTCCAGCGCGGTGATCAGGCCCTGCCCCACGCGGGTGAAAAACTCCTCATTGCTGATCGATTTTTTCTCGCCGTCGGTGTGCCCGGCCTCGGGGAAGGCAAACATCAGATCGATATCGGAGGAGACGTTGAGTTCGCGCGCGCCCAGCTTGCCCATGGCCAGTACGATCAGCTGCTGCGGCCGGGCGCTGTCGCGTCCGCGGGGCTGCCCGAAGCGCCGCTCCAGTGCCGCCTGGGTGTGTTGCAGGGCACCGCCGATACAGGCCTCCGCCAGCAGCGAGGTATCGCGCACGGTTTCCATGGTATCGGCCAGGCGGCAGAAGTCGCGCCACACGATGCGCAGCATGTGCCACTGGCGAAAGCGGCGCAGCTCCAGTGCCAGGTCCGCGTCCCCGGGCGCCAGGCGCTGCTGCAACTGCTGTGCAAAAGCACTCTCGGCGAGGGTTTCGTGCAACTGCCCGCTGCGCAGCAGCGCCAGCAGCAGTGCCGGCTTGCGCCGGGCCAGATCGGCGACAAAGGGGCTGCAGGCCAGCACCCGCGGCAGTTGCGCCGCCAGCGGATCGGCGGCGACAGCGGCGGCCAGCTCTCCAGCAACGGACTCAGTGGCGCGTTCCAGTATACGGCGCCAGGCGATCTGTGCCTGTTCAGCCAGTGCCGCGGGCAATGCAGTGACAGTCAGGTTCATAGTGATTGACCAAGCGCGATGAAACTGGCGTGCACTCAGGCGTCCAGCACTGGCGCCACGCGCATGACCTCCTCAATGGTGGTCTGGCCCCGGGCCACGCGGGTGGCACCGCTGAGGCGCAGCGTGCGCATGCCCTCGGCCATCGCCACCTGGCGAATCTTCGCCGTCTCCAGCCGGGGATTGATCTGTTTCTGCACCGCCGGGCTGTTCACCAGCACCTCGTAGATGCCCTGGCGGCCGATATAGCCGGTGTCACGGCACGCATTGCAGCCCACCGGACGGGCGACCTGCGCGGGCGCCTCCACCGCCCAGGGCTGCACCAGCTGCTGCCAGGCGCTGCCGTCCAGCGCCGCAAAAGTCTTGCAGTGCGGGCACAGCATGCGCACCAGGCGCTGCGACATGACACCCCGGACGGTGGCCTTGATCAGGTAGGCCGGCACGCCCAGTTCAAGCAGGCGCGAGATGGAGCCGGGCGAGTCGTTGGTGTGCAGGGTGGACAGCACGAGGTGTCCGGTCAGGGCCGCCTGCACCGCCATGTTGGCCGTTTCCAGGTCGCGTATCTCACCCACCATGATGATGTCCGGGTCCTGGCGCATCAGGGCGCGCACGCCGGAGGAAAAATCCAGGTTGATGCCGTGGTTGACCTGCATCTGGTTGAACGCGCCCTCGACCATCTCGATCGGGTCCTCGATGGTGCACACATTCACCTCACAGGTCGCCAGTTGGCGCAGGGTGGAGTACAGCGTGGTGGTCTTGCCCGAACCGGTGGGCCCGGTGACCAGCACGATGCCGTTGCCCATGCCGGTCATCTGGTGCCAGCGCGCCAGGTCCTCGTCGGCCAGGCCCAGTTCCTCGAAGCTTTTCTGCAGCACATCGGGATCGAAAATTCGCATCACCAGCTTTTCGCCAAAGGCAGTGGGCAGGGTGGCCAGGCGCAGCTCCACCTCATTGCCCTCGGGGCTGCGGGTTTTGAGCCGGCCGTCCTGGGGCCGCCGTTTTTCCGCCACATCCATGCGCCCGAGTATCTTGATGCGGCTGGTCACCGCGGCACAGACCTGCGCCGGCAGCTCGTAGACGCTGTGCAGCACCCCGTCGATGCGAAAGCGCACCTTGCCGACCTCGCGCCGGGGCTCTATGTGGATATCGCTGGCGCGCTGCTCAAACGCGTACTGCAGCAGCCAGTCCACGATGTTGACGACATGCTGGTCGTTGGCGTCGAGCTCCTTCATGGAGCCCAGCTCCAGCATCTGCTCCAGGTTGCCCGCACCGGCGGCGCTGTCCAGACGCTTGGCGCCGCGGGCCCCGCGCACTGAGCCGGCCATGGTGTAGAACTCCGCCGTGTGGCGCGCGATGTCCCGCGGGTCCGCCAGCACCCGGCGGATGCGCTTGCGCAGGACGTGTTCGAGGTTGGCTTCCCAGCTGTTGACATAGGGTTCGGCGCTGGCGATGACCACTTCGCTGTCGCTCACCTCCACCGCGAGGATGCGATGTCGCTCGGCGAAGGCCCGCGACATGACCTCGGCCACTGCGCCGACATTGATTTTCAGCGGATCGATCTGGTAGACGCGCTGCTCCACCCGCCGGCCCAGCCAGGCCAGCAGGCTCTCCATGTCGAGGTATTTACCGGGGCGCGCGCTATCGGCCAGTTTTTGTTCGGCCAGAAACACCAGCGGGTTGACCTTGATCACCGTGGACTCCCCCACCCTGGCCAGGTCCGCACTCGACAGCCGGCCATCGGCATTGAGCTCCCGTGCCAGCGTCGCCAGATTCAGGCGATGTTCTGCCAGTTGATCCACTGTCCTCGTCGCCACTTGTCCGCCCCCAACCAGCCCGTGTCACGGGTTTGCGTATTCGGGCATGCTAACACAGCGCCGGCCTGTCCCAGCGAGCAATTTCAGCCGTGATCAGCCCGGGACGAATCCAGGCAACCGCGCTGACATTTTCATGACAGCGCGGGCCATTGACCCTAAACTAGCCGTCGACGCAACCACCGGAGCCACAGTATGGTGAGCAGAAACCCCCTGAGCGACCTGTTTGGCCGATCCCCGATACGCCCCATCCAGGAACATATGCAGATTGCCAACGAGGCGGCGCAGCAGTTGCCGGGCCTGTTCCAAGCCGCCGCGGAGGGCGACTGGGCGGTCGTCAAACAGGCGCACAAGGCGATCGTCGACGCGGAGCGCCGGGCCGACAAGGTGAAGCGATCGATCCGCCGGCATATGCCCAAGAGCCTGTTTCTGCCAGTGCCGCGCGCCGATCTGCTGTCGCTGGTGGGCATCCAGGACAAGGTCGCCAACACCGCCAGGGATGCGTCGAGTCTGGTGCTCGGGCGCGAAATGCAGTTCCCGGAAAACCTGTCCGGCGTGTTCGAGTACATCCAGGCGTGCTGCCTCACGTCCAACATGGCGCTGGAGGCCATACAGGAGCTGGACGAACTGCTCGAAGTCGGATTTTCCGGGCGCGAGGTAAAGCGCGTGGAAGGCATGCTCAAGCAACTGGCCAAGCAGGAACGGCGCACGGACAAGCAGTCCTTCGCCCTGCGCGGCCGACTGTTCAAGCTCGAAAGTGAGCTGCCGCCGGTGGATGTCATGTTCTACTACAAGGTCCTGTCACTGGTCGGCAAGGTGGCCGACGAGGCGGAAAAGGTCGGCGATCGGCTGCAGATACTGCTGGCCAAATAACAAGGAAAACCCGATGGAGATAATCGCGCAATACGGCGGCGTGTTCATTGTGCTGGCCTGCCTGTTCGGATTTTTCATGGCCTGGGGCATCGGCGCCAATGACGTCGCCAACGCCATGGGTACGTCGGTGGGATCGCGCGCGCTGACCATCTCCCAGGCGATCGGGGTGGCTGTCGTATTTGAATTTCTCGGCGCCTACCTCGCCGGCGGCGAGGTGACCGCCACCATTCGCCAGGGCATTATCGATGCGCAGGTGATGGCCGATCACCCCGAGTTGATGATCTACGGCATGCTGTCCGCTCTGCTGGCCGCCGGCACCTGGCTGCTGATCGCCAGCTTCAACGGCTGGCCGGTCTCCACCACGCACTCCATCGTCGGCTCCATCGTCGGCTTCGCCGCCGTGGGCATCTCCGTCGACGCGATCTACTGGAGCAAGGTGGGCGGGATCGTGGCCAGTTGGGTGACCTCCCCGGTGCTGGCCGGCACCATTTCGTTCGGCCTGTTCATGAGCGTAAAACACCTGATCCTGGACACCGACGACCCCTTCGGCCGCGCCAAGCGCTTCATCCCGGTGTACATGTGGATGGTGGGCTTTATGATCTCGATGGTAACGCTGCTCAAGGGTCTCAAGCACATCGGCCTGGACCTGGACCTGGGACTGGGCAGCCGGTTTGCCAACGCCCTGCTTTTCTCCGCGGTGATCGGACTGCTGGTGGCGGGTTTTGGTGCGCTGCTGCTGCGCCGCGTAAAGGAAGTACCGGACAAGATGAACCGCTTTGGCAGTGTCGAGCGGGTGTTTGCCATTCTCATGATCTTTACCGCCTGCTCCATGGCCTTCGCGCACGGCTCCAACGACGTGGCCAACGCGGTGGGGCCACTGGCCGCGGTGGTCAGTACGGTGCGCTCCGGCGGCGCCATCGCGGCCACTGCCGCCATGCCGTGGTGGATCCTGCTGGTCGGCGGGCTGGGCATCGTGGCGGGACTGGCGACCTACGGCTGGCGCGTTATCGTGACGGTGGGACGCAAGATCACCGAGCTCACTCCCAGCCGCGGCTTCGCCGCAGAACTGGGCGCCGCCGGCACGGTGGTCGTGGCCTCCGCCACCGGACTACCCATTTCGACCACCCATACCCTGGTCGGCGCGGTGCTCGGCGTCGGCTTTGCCCGCGGTATCGGCGCCCTGAATCTGCGCACCGTTGGCCAGATATTCGTGTCGTGGATCATCACCCTGCCGGCGGGCGCCGGCCTGGCGATTGTGTTTTTCTTTATCTTCAAGACTGCTTTCAGTTTTTAGGTCTCTCACCGCCGCGAGACGTTGGTGTCGCCGGGCACGTACCAGCGCCAGGGCGCTTCGGCCGCGCGGCTGACGCCGATGCGTCCGCTCGCCACCGGATTGCGCGGCGGCGGTGTGCCGTCGTCCACGATGCAAAATCCGCCATCGCCCGCCACCAGGTCGATGCCATCGTGCACGCCGCTGATGCCCATCGCCTGGGTCAGGCGCGCGGGACCGCTGCACAGCTCCCGGTCGCGACGCGCTTTGGGGCGGTGCGCGCGCATTATCTCGAGCCCGCTAAGCGGCGCCAGCGCGCGCAGCAGCACGCCGATGCCCTCGCCCTCCTCACCACATACCGTGTTACAGCACCAGTGCATGCCATAGGTGAAATACACGTACATTTTACCGGGCGGTCCGAACATCGTTGCATTGCGGGCGGTCTTGCCGCGGTAGGTGTGCGCCGCCGGATCGATGGCGCCGCAGTACGCCTCCGTCTCCACGATGCGCCCGCTGCGCCCGTCCGCACCGACCAGAATTTTGTTCAGCAGCGCCGGGGCGACGGCGCGCGAATCGCGCCGAAAGAACGCGCGCGGCAGGATTTTGCGGCCATCGATACGCGCTGCCATATGGGCTCCGGGGGTACTGCGGCGGACTGGGACAACAAGGCTAGCACGCTCGCTCGCCGGTTTGCAGCCGCTGCCGCGGTGGAAGAACCGCCGGACCCCGAGAAACCTGTCGCGGCCAGCGCACTTGGCGGCGCGACAGGGCTTGTCTAGACTGTACAGCGTACCGCGGTGCGCACCGCCGCGGTCTCTGAGTTTCCCATTCACCACCGGCGGTGGCGGCATGCCGTATTCTGAACAAGTCATCCTGCAACAGTTGGGCGCCCTGGTGAGCACGCCCTCGGTGAGTTCCACTGACCCCGGTTGGGACCAGGGCAACCGGGCGGTGATCGACCTGCTCGCCACCTGGCTCGGGGAGCTGGGCTTTGCCACCGAGATACAGCACGTGGCGCCCGATGGCAGCAAGGCCAACCTGATCGCCACGCTCGGCAGCGGGCCCGGCGGACTGGTTCTGGCGGGGCACACCGACACCGTGCCCTTCGATGAGGGCCGCTGGCGGAGCGACCCGCTGCAGCTTGTCGAACGCGACAACCGGCTGTACGGGCTGGGCAGTACGGACATGAAGGGATTTTTCCCGCTGGCCATCGCCGCCGCCGGCGCATTTGTCGACAGGCCCCTGCAGCAGCCGCTGATCATCCTGGCCACGGCTGACGAGGAGAGCTCCATGAACGGCGCCCGCGCCCTGGTCGCCGCCGGCCGCCCGCGGGCGCGAGCCGCCATTATCGGTGAACCCACCTCGCTGGTGCCGGTGCGCATGCACAAGGGCATCGTGATGGAGGCGGTGCGGGTTACCGGACAGGCAGGGCACTCATCCGATCCCACGCTGGGCAACAGCGCGCTGGAGGGCATGTACGCGGTGATGGGCGAGCTGCTCGAGTTTCGCCGGGAGCTGCAACAGCGCTATCACAATGCCTTCTTCAAGATCCCCTACCCCACCCTCAACCTGGGCTGCCTGCACGGCGGCGACAGTCCCAACCGCATCTGCGCACGGGCCGAACTGCACTTCGATCTGCGCATGGTGCCCGGCGTCGACAACGCCAGCGTCGTGGGCGAGATTGAGCAGCGCCTGGCAGCTAGCGGCCGGCGGAGCGGCCTGGACATCGCACTGCACCCCCTGGTGGAAAGCGTGGCGCCCTTCGAACAGAGCACCGACAGCGCCCTGGTGCGCGTGGCCGAGCGCCTCACCGGACACAGCGCCGAGGCCGTTGCCTTTGCCACCGAAGCGCCGTTCCTGCAGGCGCTGGGCATGGAGACCATTGTCATGGGCCCCGGCTCGATCGATCGTGCCCACCAGCCCGACGAATACCTGGAGATGGAGCAGATCAAACCCTGCGTGTCCCTGTTGCGGCAGTGCATCGCGCACTACTGCCTGCCGCAGGATCGGCACCGCGCTGTGCAAAATTCCCATTAGGTAATTCGCGCCGCGTTCGGTAATCTACAGAATTGCCTGTTTATCAACAGCCTGGATATCAGTGTGACAACACCGGGACGGTCCCACATACGCTGGTTCAGAAACACCGCGCCCTATATCAACGCGCACCGGGGCAAGACCTTCGTGCTGATGCTGGGGGGCGCCGTGGCGCTACACGAGAACTTTCCCAGTGTTATCCACGATATCGCCCTGCTCAACAGCCTCGGTGTGCGCCTGGTGCTGCTGCACGGCTTGCGCACCCAGATCGACGAGCGCCTGCACCGCGACGGACTGCACAGCGCCTTCCACGATGGCATGCGCATCACCGATGCCGAGGGCATCGAGCGGGTCAAGGACGCCGCCGGCTCACTGCGCGCCCAGATCGAGGCGCTGCTGTCCATGGGCCTGCCGAACTCGCCCATGCAGGGCTCGCGCATACGCGTGTGCTCGGGAAATTTCGTCACTGCCAGGCCCCTGGGCGTGGTCGACGGTGTGGATTTCCAGCACACCGGCAAGGTGCGGCGCATCGATGTGGACGGCATCCGCATGCAACTGGAGCAGGGCTCGATCGTGCTGTTGCCGCCATTGGGCTACTCGCCCACGGGCGAGATTTTCAACCTGGGACTGGAAGATATCGCGGTGCACTGCGCCGCTGCCATCGGCGCCGACAAACTGATAATGTTCAGCGCGGCGCCCGGCATTGCGGGCCCGGACGGCGAGCTCATACGCCAGTGCATGCTGGGCGATATCGGCCGCTTGCAGGTGCCCGATGCGGAACAGGCGGCCCTGCTGAACACGGCCAGCCGGGCCTGCCAGGCGGGCGTGCCGCGCAGCCACATCATCAGTTACAGGGACGATTGTGCACTGCTCGAGGAGTTGTTCACCCACGACGGCAGCGGCACCCTGGTGACCAGCGACGACTACGAGCGCTCGCGCCAGGCCGATATAGACGATGTGGGCGGCATCCTGGAACTGATTCAGCCACTGGAGCAACAGGGTGTACTGCTGAAACGCTCCCGCGAGCTGCTGGAAACTGAAATACGCCAGTTTCGCCTGCTGGAACGGGACGGGCGCATCGTGGCCTGCGCCGCACTGTATCCGTTCCCGCAGGAGCACTGCGGCGAAATTGCCTGCATCGTGACCCACCCCGACTATCGCGGCGGCCGGCGCGGACAGCGCCTGCTGCGGGAACTGGAGCACGAGGCCCGCCGCCAGGGGCTGGACCGGGTGTTCGTGCTGACCACGCAGACCGCGCACTGGTTTCTCGAGCAGGGCTTTGCCGAGGCTCCGCGCGATGCGCTGCCGCAGCCGAAGCAATCGCTGTACAACCTGCAGCGCAACTCCAAGGTGTTTTTCAAGCCGCTGTAGGGCTGCAGAAGTGCCGTCTGCTCCATTCAGTTCCACTCGGCGACGCGCCTACAAGCAGCCTCGTCGTTACGGAATCTCGCTGGGGTGGCGGGTTCGGTCGGCAGGGCTGCGATTCGCCCGCTTCCCCGATACTCGCTGACGAATCGCAGCCCTGCCGCCCGAACCCTTCTTCCTGCATCCAGCGCGCTATTCCATCGATTGATCAATGGAAACAGTGTCCGACCCAATTACCGGAATTAAGACTCCGGCCGGAGCCGCTTGCTCAAACCACCGGCGGCCCGTCGCAATGACGAGTTCGCCAGGCTCCCACAGGCGATTACAGCATCAAAAGCAGCCCAAAATTTGCTATGCTGCGCTCCCGCTTTTTCCGCCGCCAGGACACGGACACCCGCCATGCCAGAGTATCGCTCGAAAACCTCCACCCACGGCCGCAACATGGCCGGTGCCCGCGCCCTGTGGCGCGCCACCGGCATGCGTGATGAGGACTTCCAGAAGCCCATCATAGCGGTAGTGAATTCGTTCACCCAGTTTGTGCCCGGCCACGTGCACCTGAAGGATCTGGGGCAACTGGTGGCGCGCGAGATCGAGGCCGCCGGGGGCGTGGCCAAGGAGTTCAACACCATCGCGGTGGACGACGGCATCGCCATGGGACACGACGGCATGCTGTACAGCCTGCCCTCGCGCGACATCATCTGCGACTCCGTCGAATACATGGTCAACGCGCACTGCGCCGACGCCATGGTGTGTATATCCAACTGCGACAAGATCACCCCGGGAATGCTCAACGCCGCCATGCGCCTGAACATTCCCGCGGTGTTTGTATCGGGCGGCCCGATGGAAGCGGGCAAAACCCGCTTGTCCGAACACAAGCTGGACCTGGTCGACGCCATGGTGATCGCCGTGGACGACGCCGCCACTGATGAGCAGGTGGACGAGTACGAGCGCTCCGCCTGCCCCACCTGCGGTTCCTGCTCCGGTATGTTTACCGCCAATTCCATGAACTGCCTGACCGAGGCTCTGGGTCTGTCTCTGCCGGGCAACGGCTCGATGCTGGCCACCCACGCCGACCGCGAGCAACTGTTCCTGCGCGCCGGCCGCCTGATCGTGGAGCTGTGCAAGCGCTACTACGACGGGGACGACGCCTCGGTGCTGCCGCGCAGCATCGGCAGCTTTGCAGCGTTTGAAAACGCCATGACCCTGGATATTGCCATGGGCGGCTCCACCAACACCATCCTGCACCTGCTCGCCGCCGCGCAGGAAGCCGAACTGGACTTTACCCTGGCCGATATCGACCGCCTGTCGCGCCAGGTACCGCAATTGTGCAAGGTCGCACCCAACACACCCGACTACCACATGGAAGACGTGCACCGCGCCGGCGGCATCATGGGCATTCTGGGTGAACTGGAGCGCGCCGGACTGCTGCACGGCGACTGCCCCACCGTGCACAGCGCCAGTATGAGCCAGGCGCTGCTAAGCTGGGATATCGTGCGCAGTCAGGACCCGGATGTGCACACCTTTTACCGCGCCGGCCCCGCGGGTATCCCCTCCCAGAGCGCCTTCAGTCAGGACACCCGCTGGCCCAGCCTGGATGTCGATCGCGCCGGCGGCTGCATCCGCAGCCTGGCGCACGCCTATTCCCGCGAGGGCGGCCTGGCGGTGCTGTTCGGTAACATCGCCCGGGACGGCTGCGTGGTGAAGACCTCCGGCGTGGACGACAGTATCCTGATCTTTTCCGGCCCCGCGCACATCTGCGAAAGCCAGGAGGCGGCCGTGGATGACATCCTCGAGGGCCGCGTCGCGCCGGGCGACGTGGTGATCGTGCGCTACGAGGGGCCGCGCGGGGGGCCGGGCATGCAGGAAATGCTGTATCCCACCAGCTATATCAAGTCCAGGGGGCTGGGCAAGGCCTGCGCGCTGCTCACCGATGGCCGCTTCTCCGGCGGCACCTCGGGCCTGTCCATCGGCCACGCCTCGCCGGAGGCGGCTGCCGGCGGCGCTATCGCCCTGGTCGAAGACGGCGATATCATCAATATCGACATCCCGGCCCGCACCATTGACGTGGCCCTGAGCGACGCGGAGCTGGCCGCGCGACGCAGGGCCATGGAAGCCCGGGGCGACGCCGCCTGGCGGCCGCGCGAGGCGCGGCCGCGTCAGATCAGCGCCGCGCTCAAAGTCTATGCCAAAATGGCGACCAGCGCGGACAAGGGCGCGGTGCGGGATCTGTCGCTACTGGATTAGCTGGCGGCGCCTCAGGCGGCGACGCCCTGCGCTTTGCGCGCCGCCTGGTTGATGGCGCCGAGGATGCCGTCCAGGGAGGCCTGGATGATATCGTGGCTGCGGCCCACACCGCAGTAGCGCTCGCCGTCGATGTTAAGCTGGATGTAGCAAATCGCCTCGGCGTCGGCGCTGTGGCTCAGCGCGTGCTCGCTGTATTCCACCAGCACGATGTGCTTGCCGGTGCAACGCTGCATGGCGTCGACGAAAGACGCCACGACACCATTGCCGGTGCCGGACAGCTCGACGCTGGAGCCGCCGCGCAACACCTCCACCTGCAGTTTGTCGACTTTGTCTTCCCTGCTCACCTGGTAGTTGCCCAGACTCCAGCAGCCGTCGGTTGCACAGTAGGTCTCCTGAAACAACCGGTAGATCTCCTCGGCACCCACCTCGGACTCGCGCGCTTCGGCAAAGGCCTGCACCGCGGCGCTGAAATCAATCTGCAACCAGCGCGGTAGCTGCAGACCGTAGTTGCTCTCCAACACATAGGCGATACCGCCCTTGCCGGACTGGCTGTTGATGCGGATCACCTCCTGGTAGGAGCGCCCGATATCCGCGGGATCGATCGGCAGATAGGCGACCTCCCAGGGCGCGCGATCGTCGCGCCGGGCCAGGCACTTCTTGATGGCGTCCTGATGGCTGCCGGAAAATGCAGTGAACACCAGCTCGCCGGCGTAGGGGTGGCGCGGGTGCACCGGCAGCTGGGTGCACTCCCGGGCGGTGCGGATGATTTCGTCCATCTGGCCCAGTTGCAGCTGCGGGTCCACCCCCTGGCTGTAGAGATTCATGGCCATGGTGATGATGTCCATGTTGCCGGTGCGCTCACCGTTGCCCAGCAAGGTGCCCTCCACGCGGTCGGCGCCGGCCAGTACGCCCAGCTCGGCGGCGGCCACGGCGCAGCCGCGATCGTTGTGCGTATGCAGGGAGATCAGCAGGCTGTCGCGGTTGGCCACATGGTCGCAGAACCATTCGATCTGATCCGCGTAGACGTTCGGCGTGCTCATCTCCACGGTGGCGGGCAGATTGATAATCACCGGGCGCTCCGGGGTGGGCTGCCACACCGCGGTCACCGCATCGCACACTTCCACGGCAAAATCCGGCTCGGTGCCGGTAAAGCTCTCCGGCGAGTACTCGAACACCCACTCGGTCTGCGGGTAGCGCGCCGCGCCCTCCCGCACCAGTTGCGCGCCTTTCACGGCGATATCGATGATGCCCTGCCGGTCCAGCCCGAAGACCTGCTCGCGCTGTACAGTGGAGGTGGAATTGTAGACGTGCACGATTGCCCGGCGCGCGCCCTTCAGGGCCTCGAAGGTGCGTTGAATCAAATCGGGGCGGGCCTGGGTGAGCACCTGCACGGTGACGTCATCCGGGATACGGTCGTTATCGATCAGTTCGCGCACGAAGTCGTAATCGTGTCCGGACGCGGAGGGAAAGCCCACCTCTATTTCCTTGAAGCCGATCTTGACCAGCAGGTCCCACAGGCGCGACTTCTGGCGCGTGGTCATGGGCTCGATCAGCGCCTGGTTGCCATCGCGCAGATCCACGCTGCACCAGCGCGGGGCCGCCGCAATGGTGCGCTCCGGCCAGCGCCGGTGCGGCATCGCGATGGGCTGGAAGGACTTGTACTTGCGGTGATCGAAGCTGTTCATAACCGTGTACCTTAAAGGTGGATTTAAAGGCTGCACACCTGCCCGGATACTCCGGGGCACTGACCCTCGTGAGATCGTGTGCGAGCCGCCGGCGACGGGGTAAGCCGCGGGCGACTGCGACAGCAGGTGCTGTGTCAGCCACGTGCACAGTATAGGCGGGCGCACTGAGGGATTGATTGCAAATATCAGTGGTTTTTTACGCCTTTTCGATATAATTCACTATAATATCGCGCTCCTTTAGTGATATTCTCTTCCATGTTGGATTTGATTGGCTTCTACAGCCCGAGATACATGAAACTGGACCGTACCGACCGCAGAATCCTGCGGGCCATGCAGAGCAATGGCCGCATCAGCAACCTGGAACTGGCGGAACTGGTCGGGCTGTCGCCCACGCCCTGCTCGCGACGGGTAAAGCGCCTGGAGGAGTCCGGCCTCATCCGCGGCCATGTCACCCTGCTCAACCAGTCGATGCTGGGGCTGAAGTTGACCGCCCACATCGGCATCACCATGGACCGCCATACGCCCGATCGCTTCGAGGCCTTCGAGGCCGAGGTATCCGCCTACCCCGAGGTCATGGCCTGTGCCGTCGTCACCGGGCAGTCCGCCGACTATCTCCTGCGGGCCGTGGTGCCCGATATGGAGTACTATGAGCGCTTCCTGCTGGGCAAGCTGACGCGCATTGCGGGCGTCACCGGCGTGCACTCCAGTTTCGAGCTGCGCCAGGTGGTCCAGCGCACCGAACTGCCCCTGGAGCACCTCTCCGACCAAAGCATTTTGTAAGCGCTTACTACCACTCAAAGGCTCAACATTAGGGCTCAGTGCACAGCTCATACCTGCACAAGAACACACCCTGTCGGCCGCGGTCACGGCGCTGGTGGGGCGGTGGCTGCAGGCGACCCCCGAGCCCCTACTGTCTGCACTGTTTGTCATCAGCCTGCTGGCGCTCAGCGTCCGCGTGCAACGGCGCTATGGCGCGACAAAACCCTGACCGACGCGGTGCGCTGTGGCATACTCTGCACGGAATGTTGCGGAGAAATGCTGCGTGCAGATCGCCTCGGACGTCACCCAACTGATTGGCAATACACCGCTGCTGCTGCTCAAGCAGGTGTCGGAACAAACCGGCTGTACCATCCTGGGCAAGGCGGAATTTCTCAATCCCGGCGGCTCAGTCAAGGACCGCACCGCGCTGGGTATCATTCGCGCCGCGGAGCAATCCGGCGAACTGCGGCCCGGGGGACGAATCGTCGAGGGCACCGCCGGCAACACCGGTATCGGGCTGACCCTGCTGGCCAACGCGCTGGGCTACCGGAGCTCGGTGGTCATGCCGATCACCCAGAGCAGGGAAAAAATCGACTCGCTGGAACTGCTGGGCGCGGATCTGCACCTGGTGGCGGCCACCTCCTACTCCGACCCCAATCACTATATCCACACGGCGCAGCGGCTGGCGGAAAAACTTGCCGAGCGGGAGGAAAACGGTGTCGTCTGGGCGCGCCAGTTTGACAACCTGGCCAATATGGCGATCCACAGAAGCACCACCGGCGCGGAGATCTGGGCACAGACCGAGGGTGAGGTGGACGGCTTTATCTGCTCAGTCGGCACCGGTGGCACACTGGCTGGCGTGTCCAATGCACTGAAGGAGCGCAAGCCGCAGATTACCATCGGTCTGGCCGACCCCTGCGGCGCGTCGCTGCACGAGTACTTCAACAGCGGCCAGTTGCAGCCCAGCGCGGGCAGCTCAATCATCGAGGGTATCGGCATCAACCACGTCACCGACAATGTGGCGCAGGCGCAGGTCGATGTCTCGTTCAACATCAGCGACCGCGAAGCCCTGCCCTACCTGTTCGCGCTGCTGGAACACGAGGGCCTGTGCCTGGGCGGCTCCTCGGGTATCAACATCGCCGGCGCCGTGCGCCTGGCGCGCCAGCTCGGCCCCGGGCACACCATCGTCACCATCCTGTGCGACTACGGCAACCGCTACCAGAGCAAGTTGTTCAACCCGGTGTTTCTGGAAAACCGCGACCTGCCGATTCCGGCGTGGCTGGCGATCTGATCGCTATCACCCCGGGACAGCGACACCTGGACGCTGTACCCGAAAATCTGCCGGGGCGCCGCTGCAGCAGGACGCGGCATCCCCCGGGGTCGGTGATTCACGCGGGTCTGCTGTGCAACACCAGGCGATTTGGTACAGGATGTTAAGCTGTGTCGGGAATGATCGCGTGACTTTTCCGGCCGGTGCTAGCGGGAGAGACAGGGCATGACGAGAAAATCCACACCGCGCGCGCTGCTGCTCTGGCTGCTGTTTTTGCCCACACTTGCACAGGCGGCGGGCAACCGCCCCAATATCGTCCTGATGGTGATGGACAACCTGGGTTGGGGTGAAATCGGCGTCTACGGTGGCGGCATTCTGCGCGGCGCGGCCACGCCGCGGCTGGACCAGTTGGCAAGTCAGGGCGCGCGCCTGCTGAATTTCAATGTCGAGACCCAGTGCACCCCCAGCCGCTCGGCGCTGATGACCGGCCGCCACCCGGTGCGCTCTGGCACCACCAGAGTGGTCTGGGGACAGCGCTATGGCCTGACCCAGTGGGAGATCACCATTGCGGAACTGCTGTCCGCACAGGGCTATGCCACCGCCATGTTCGGCAAGTGGCACCTGGGCGATTCCCCCGGACGATTTCCCACGGACCAGGGTTTCGACCAGTGGTACGGCATACCCAATACGACGGATGAATCGCTGTACACCGATGGCTTTCAGTTCGACGCCGACGCTGTGCCCCGCCCCTATATACTGCGCAGCACCCGGGGCGGAATACCGGAACAGGTCAGGGTCTACAACCTCGAGGCGCGCCGCGGCATCGACGCGGAACTGGTGTCGCGTACCATCGATTTCATGCGCCGTAGCAGCCGCGCCGGGAAACCCTTCTTTGTCTATGTACCGCTGACCCAACCCCACCTGCCGACGCTGCCGCACCCGGACTTCGCGGGCAGCACCGGCAACGGCGATTTTGCGGACGTTCTGGCGGAAATTGACTTCCGCACCGGCCAGGTGCTGGATGCCATTGATGCTCTCGCCATCGCGGACACCACCGTGGTGATCTGGATGAGCGAAAACGGCCCGGAAGAGATCTTCCCGTACAACGGGACAGCCGGCCCCTGGCGTGGCACCTACTTTACCGCCCTGGAAGGCTCGCTGCGCGCGCCGCTGCTGATACGCTGGCCGGGGCATGTGCCCGCGGGAGCCAGCAACAACGAGATCGTCCACATCACCGACCTGTACCCGACGCTGGCCCGCATCGGTGGAGCCGAGATTCCGCGGGATCGCCTGATCGACGGCCGGGATCAACTGCCGCTGCTGACTGGACAAGCCGGAACTTCAGCCCGGGAGGGCTTCCCGGTATACAACGGCGATACGCTACAGGCCTACAAATGGCGCCACTGGAAGCTGCACTTCAGGACACAGGACTCCATGCGCGACACCATCGAACGCCCGGGGATGCCGCGCCTGTACAACCTGTTGAGCGACCCCAAAGAGCACTACGATCTGATCGACAAGGGCGGCGAATGGGGCGGCGCCAACTTCTGGGTGCTGCCGCCCATCAGCAAGCGCGTAATTGAGCACCGGCAGAGTCTCGCGGTCGAGCCGCCCATCCCGCCCGGCACACCCGACCCCTATCGCCCCGGCCGCTGAATCCAAACCACCACCACGCTGTCGCCGACCACTGACATAACAGCGAGCTACCCCCGGCGCAGCGCTGTCGACCCCTGACAGCCCTTGCAGAGCTGGCGCGCACCGTCAAACGATTTGGCGCAGGATGTCAAGCAGGGCCCTGATGCATCGCTTAGTCTTTCCGGCTGTTGCAGCCTGAGCGTGGCTGCAAAGATCAGGCCGCGCCCGGCCGTCATCCCGAAACGCGAGGACACGCCATGCAAGACAAAGCAAATCAGGGGACCATCGACCTCAATCGCCGCCGCTTCCTCGGGGGAGCCGGGGCCCTCGCCGCCGGCACTGCAGGGGTACTGGCCGGCGGCGGCGCCCTGGCTGCCGCGCGGGAGTCCACTGGCGCCTGCAAGGTGCCGGGCTGCGACTACGATGTAATCGTAATCGGCGGCGGCAACGCCGGCGCGGCCGCCTCGCGCGACTGCATGGAAAACGGCTATCGGACCCTGCTGCTGGAGGCGCGCAACCGCCTGGGCGGCCGTACTTTCACCGCCGATTTCGAGGGTACCCACGTGGAACTCGGGGGCTTCTGGATCCACCACACCCAGCCCTTCGTATGGGCTGAAAAAGAGCGTTACAACCTGGAGATCGTCGAAACGCCGGGCGCCGTGCCCGACCGCATGGCGCTGACCATCGACGGCAAGCGCCTGGAACTCAGCCTGGCACAGATACACGAGGCCATCGCCGGTTGGCAGAGCTTTACCGATGCGGGCCGCGAGATCATGCCGCGCAACTGGGATATCCTGTACAACCGCGACGCCGCATTGCAGGCAGATAGCGTCAGCGTGCGCGACAAGCTGGCGCAGGCCGATCTCACCCCGTTCCAAAAGCAGTTTATCAGCGCCATCGTGGCCACCATGGCCCACAATTCGCCAGACGCCATGTCCTACATTGAAATGCTGCGCTGGCACCAGTGCGGCGGCGGCTACTTCCCCACGTTCATGGACGCGGTGGGCCGCTTCAGCCTCAAGGACGGCACCATCAAACTGGTGGAGAAGATGGTGCAGGACGGCGGCGCGGAGGTGCGCCTCAATACACCTGTCAAGTCGGTGCATGAACGCGGCGACAGGGTAGCGGTAACGACGGCGCAGGGTGAAACCCTTGTCGCGGCGGCCGTGATCGCCTGCCTGCCGATGAACACCATTTTCAACATTGACTTCGATCCACCCCTGCCGGCCGGGGTGGTCGAAGCCGGCAGGCAGCGCCATACCGGGGTTGGATTCAAGCTCTACATGAAAGTGCAGGGGGATGTCGGCAACCTACTCAGCGTGGCAACGTCCGCGCCGCTGGACTTCGTGATGACTTACAAACAGGCCGGCGATCACACCATACTGGTAGGCTTCGGCCAGGACCCGGCCGCGCTGGATACAGCCGACAACCGCGCAGTTGAAAACGCGCTGCGGCAACTGGTGCCCGGCGCGCGGCTGCTCGCCGCCACCAGCTACGACTGGAACAACGACCCCTACGCCCGCGGCACCTACTGCAGCTACCGGCCCGGCTGGCTCGCCAAATACTACGCGGATTTCCAGAAAGACCAGGGGCGCATCTTTTTCGGCTCGTCCGACCACGGCGAGGGCTGGCGCGGCTTTATCGACGGCGCCATCGGCGGAGGCATCAAGGCGGCCCAGCGGGTCAAGGATAAACTCGCTTAGGGCGCTCCAGGGGTGCAATTCGACTGGATAGGAACAGCGCAATTGGATACTCGACCTGCAGACTTCCTTTGGGTTCGACTACAGCCATATCGGCGCTCCGCGCACCTATGGCGCCGAGGTGACCTATCGGTTTTGATGGGTCGAACGCGCATGGCGTATAGTCCAGCGTTGTAGCGTTGCACGGTCGGGCACCGAGGAACTGTATGTCCACCATCTACTCGGAACGGATGCTGTCGCTCTGGAAAGCCGAACTCGGTCCGCACGCGGACCGGCTGGGCATCCCCCGCGCCATCTTTGAGCGGCACGATATAGAATACCCGCTGGAGAAATACTATCGCCTGCTGGAAAGCGCCAGCGCTGACATTCCCAATATCGGCATGCGTATTGGGATGGCGATGCGGCCCGGTGATCTCGGCGCACTGGGGCATGCCATGGCGGCCAGCGCCAATCTGGACCGGGCGCTGAGCCTGCTCGCCAAATACCTGTATGTTTTTGCCCATAACAACAAGGTCCGGCTGGACGTCGGTCAGGAGCGCGCCATCATCTTTTATCAGCTCAATGACGGCTTTGTGGATCTGCATCGGCAGGATATGGATCTGTCGACTTGCTTTCTGGCCAGCACCGTACGCAACCTGAGCGGACACGGCATCGACCCAGTGCTGGTGGAACTGGAGCACAGCCGACCGGCCTATGCCGGTGAACTGGAGGCGCATTTTCGCTGTAAACTGCGTTTTGGGGCCAGCTACAACCGGCTGCACTACCGCAAGCAGGTTCTGGATTTCCCCTGTACGAGCGCCGACCCCGGCCTGTGCGAAGCGCTGACCTTTTATCTGGACGCGCGCCTCCGGCTGCGCGATGAGGAGGAGCCGCTGGCGGGCCGTGTGTATCACCTGGTGGCAGCCGCCCTGCGCGACGGCGCCACCGATATCGCGTGTGTCGGCAGCATGCTGGGAATGAGCCGCCGCACCCTGCAACGACGACTCGCCGCCGAAGGTCTCGTATTCAGCGACATGGTTTGCGATGTGCGCCGCGGCATCGCGGATGAATACATGCTGCGCAGCGACTACAGCCTGACGGATATCGCGCTAGTGCTCGGCTACAGCGACCTCAGTGCCTTTTCCCGCGCCTATCGGCGCTGGACTGGCTACAGCCCCCAGGAGGTCAGAAAGCGGCGAGCCGTTCCCGTCCGTTGAGCGTCCACCGGCGCCGGCGCGTGCTTCCAAGTGGGGCCGCACGCATGACTCAGCGCGCCTGTCCCGACCGCTCCTTCTCGATCAGGTAGTTGGCCGTGTCGATCATGGCCGCCTGCGATCCGGATTTGCGTGTGCTGATGTGGTACTTGCCATTGACCATCAGCGCCGGCGTGCCGGTGACCTTGGCCGAGCGCATGCGGGCGCTGGCCTGGCGCACCTGGGCATCGACGCCAAAGGAGTTGAAGGCCTTGTCGAAGTCCTCGGCGGACACGCCGTTGGCGATAAACACGGCGGCGATTTCGTCCTCCGAGGCCAGCCGCTTGCGCTCGACATTCATGGCCCGAAACAGTGCCGTGTGCATGGTGTCCAGCACCCCCAGCACCTGCGCTGTGTAGTAGGCGCGCGCGTGCAACTCCATCGGTGCGTTCCACATGGCCGGTGAGCCGTGAAAATCGACATCCTCAGGCAGGGTCTTCTTCCACTGGGTGATCATGGGCTCAAAGGTATAGCAGTGACCACAGCCGTACCAGAAAAATTCCACGACCTCTATCTTGTCAGGGTCGGCAGTGCGGATAGCCGGGCTGATCAGATCGTAATCAGCGCCCTCGACATAGATTTTCGCAGTATCTCCAGCCACTACCGACAGCGGGGCCAGCAGCACCAGAGCGAGGGGTACCAAGAGACGCTTGAACATGACTTTCTCCAATAACTCGTCAGCCGGTTGAGACAACGCAAGGCGGCCGATGTTCTCCGACACGGGGTCGTCGCTGGGGGGAATATCCGACCGGGAAAGACCGGTTCTCCACGTTTCGCGAACAGGACTGCCCCACCCTAGCGGATCTACCGCCCACGGCGCAGCCCGCTCCGCCCTGAAGGTAAAAAAGGTGGCGCAGGGCCACCTTGATTCACTGCCTGAAATGCCTACTGCAAGCCGGCGATATAGCTGGCTACGGCCGCGATTTCCCTGTCGCTCAGGCCGAAGGCCGTGGTGCGCATGATTTTCGTATCGCCATCATTGGTGCGGCCGGAAGCGTCCTCGTAACCGGTCCGATAGGCTTTCAACTGGGCGGCGATGTAGTCCGCGTGCTGTCCGGCCAGGGCCGGAAAGCCGGCCGGCGCATTGCCCTTGCCCGTCGGCGAATGACAGGCGGTACAGGCCGCGACGTTGCGCTGCGCCACGCCGCTGCGATAGACCTTCTCCCCCAGGGCCCGCAGCTCCGGGTCCGTCTTGCCACCCGAGCGCGCCTGCGCGCTGTAGTAGGCGGCCATGTCCGCCAGGTCCTGGTCCGACTTGCCGTCGAGTTGCCCCACCATGGTGGGCACCGGGCGGGCCCCATCGCGGATATCCTGCAACTGTTTGAACAGGTATTTCTCACCCAGGCCCGCCAGCTTCGGGAACGTGGGCACCGCGCTGTTGCCATCGGCGCCGTGGCAGGCCCCACAGGTTGTCACTTTGTTCTTGCCGGCGTCGGCATCACCGCTTGGACCGGCACCGGCGGCAACGGCAGTGGAGGCCCAGCCCAGGGTCAGGCTGAGCAGGAGTGCGACTTTTTTCATGTCAGTTCCAGATAGTCGTTGGCAAAAACCCCGCTTACTCCGCGGGCTTGGCCATATACTCGATCAGCGCGGTGTACTGCTCGTCGGTACAGGTGAAGCACATGCCCTTGGGCGGCATAGCGTTGAGGCCGTTGTGTACGGATTCCAGCAGTGCTGGCATGCCCTTTTCCATGCGCGGTGCCCAGGCATCCACATCATGCGTCTTCGGCGCATTGGCCGCCCCGGACGTGTGGCACACGCCACAGCTCGAAGCGTACTGTTCCGGTTGGGCCATGGCGCCGGCAGCGGCGCACATCAGCATAGCAGCAACGATCTTCTTCATTTGAAACCTCTCAGTTCAGGTTAGTCCGGCTTGCTGCGCAAGCAGTTGATAACAGTCGAAAAAAAGCTGTGGCATTATATACGAGATACTTCCGCCATTAAAAGGCACAAGCCCGCAATGACTGACTTTGATCAAGGCTCTGATCCCAAAGTTCCCAATTACCGCTGTGCACGATTTCTGGTCAGCGCCAGTAAACTCTCGCAGTGCCCGCAGGACAGCGGTTGGGAAGTGGCCTTCGCCGGCCGCTCAAATGCCGGAAAATCGAGTGCAATCAACAGCTTAACAGGGAACAAGAAGCTTGCAAAGACATCCAAAACGCCCGGCCGGACACAACTTTTGAACTTTTTCAGCCTCGGCGCCAACCAGCGGCTGGTGGACCTGCCGGGCTACGGTTTTGCCCAAGTACCCCTGGCGGTCAAACGGGAATGGACCAGGCAACTGGAAAATTACCTGCGAAGGCGCGAGAGCCTGCGCGGGCTGGTCCTGGTCATGGATGCGCGCCACCCGCTGCAGCCCTTCGATCAGCAGATGCTGAACTGGGCGCTGCATGCGACCATGCCGGTGCATCTTCTGCTGACCAAGGCGGATAAACTCAGCAGAGGCCAGGCCGCCGCCGCGTTGCTGCAGGTGGCCTCCGCGCTCGAAACCCATGGGGAACTGGTGAGCGTACAACTGTTTTCCGCGCTCAAACACAGCGGCCAGAGGGAATTGACCGGGGTGCTCAACGCGTGGTTGACGGACGCCAGCGTCTGTGTCGATAAAGCCGTACAGGGTTGAGAATAAAAAAGCCCGGTTGCCTCTAGGGGAAAAGCAACCGGGCCAGCTAGAGTCTCTGGGGATTAGAGACTGCTCTGGTGGCCCATGGAGAAAGGCCACCCAGGGATGTAGCGCTCGCTACGTATAATGAGACTGGGGGTCAGTGGGAAAGTTCAAAATCTCGACAATTTTTTTGTCGAGCCCGGCCCGGATCGGTCGGCGTCCAGTGGGGTAGCAGTGCTATAGGCCACGTTCAGGCTTGCCAACCGGTTCAGGGGCTTTCGGCGAGGACTGTTCGAGTCCCGAATTTTGCGCAGCAAAATTGGTCGAGTTCCGCAGCCGCCTGAACCGGTTGGCAAGCCTGTGGCCGTGCACTGCTACCCCACTGGACGCCGACCGATCCACTGTAGCAACGCTCTGCCCAGCAACCCCCCTAGCGGTCGGCCGCTCAATGCGCCTCGTCCCAGTTAGCGCCGACACCGACGTCGACCAACAGCGGCACCGCCAGTTCCGCGGCGCCGGCCATCAGGCTGCGCACCCGCTCGCCGACAGCCGCGACCTGCTCCGTCGCCACCTCGAGTACCAGTTCATCGTGCACCTGCATGATCATGCACGCGTCCGCCGTCTGCTGCTGCAGCCAGCCGTCCACGGCGACCATGGCCCGCTTGATGATATCCGCCGCGGTGCCCTGCATCGGCGCATTGATGGCGGTGCGCTCCGCCGCCTGCACCCGCATCCTGTTGCGGGCATTGATTTCCGGCAGGTACAGGCGGCGGCCAAACAGGGTCTCGACATAGCCCTGCTCCCGCGCCAGCGCCCGCGTCCTGTCCATGTACTGCTGCACGCCGGGATAGCGCTGGAAATAGCGGTCGATATAGTCCTGCGCCTCGCTGCGGCCCAGATGCAGTTGCCGCGCCAGGCCGAAGGCCGACATGCCGTAGATCAGGCCGAAATTGATCGCTTTGGCCTTGCGTCGCTGCTCGCCCGACACCGCGTCCAGATCGACCTCGAAGACCTCGGCGGCCGTGGCCCGGTGCACGTCCTGTCCCTCGCGGAACGCGCGCAGCAGGCCTTCGTCACCCGACAGGTGGGCCATGATGCGCAGCTCGATCTGTGAATAATCCGCGGCCAGAATACGGTAGCCGACGGGGGCGATAAAGGCCTGGCGAATGCGCCTGCCCTCCTCGGTGCGCACCGGGATGTTCTGCAGGTTCGGGTCCGAGGAAGAGAGCCGGCCGGTGGCCGTCACCGCCTGATGGTACGACGTGTGCACGCGACCGGTGCGCGGGTTGATCATCTCCGGCAGCTTATCGGTATAGGTCGACTTGAGTTTGCTCAAACTGCGGTATTCCAGCAGCAGATGGGGCAGCGGGTAGTCCAGCGCGAGTTCGGCCAGCACCTCCTCGGCGGTCGAGGGCGCGCCCTTGGGAGTTTTTCTGATAACCGGCAGCTTCTGTTGCTCAAACAATATCTCCCCCAACTGCCTGGGGGACCCCAGGTTGAACTCCTGCCCGGCCAGCTCGTAGGCGCGGCTCTGCAGCTCCTGCAGTCGCTCGCCCAACTGTGCGCTGTGCGCGCGCAACAGCTCGCGGGACAACAGCGCCCCGCGCCGCTCGATGCGCGACAGCACGCCCACCAGCGGCATCTCGATGTCTTTGAACAGCGCCGCCAGCGACTGCTCTCGCTCCAGTCGCGGCCACAATGCATGGTGCAGGCGCAGCGTGACATCCGCATCTTCGGCCGCGTAGGGACCGGCCTGCTCCAGGGCAATCTGATTGAAACGCAGCTGCCTGGCGCCCTTGCCGGCGATCTCCTCGAAGTGGATGGTCTTCTGGCCCAGGTATTTCAGCGCCAGGCTGTCCATGTCGTGCCGGGTGGCGGTGGCGTCCAGTACGTAGGACTCGAGCATCGTATCGAAACGGATGCCGCGCAGCGCGATACCGTGGTTGGCCAGCACACTGGCGTCGTATTTGAGATTCTGGCCCACCTTGGCGCGCCGCTCGTCCTCCAGCAGCGGACGCAACTGCTCCAGCACTGCCTCGCGCTCCAGTTGCGGCGGCGCCCCCGGATAGTCGTGCGCCAGCGGGACATAGGCCGCGCTGCCCGGCTCCACGGCAAACGACACGCCCACGATCTGCGCCTCCATGTAGTCCAGGCTGGTGGTCTCCGTGTCAAAAGCAAACAGCTCAGCACTGCGCAGGCGCTGCAGCCAGGTGTCCAGGCCCGCCTGGTCGGTCACCGTGTCACAGTCCAGCGCCGGGCTCTCGCCCGGCGCGGCATCGCTGTATTCCAGCAGCTCTTCCAGCCAGGACCTGAACTCCAGCCGGGTATACCAGTCGCGCAAGACCTCGCGCTCGGGCACGCCGTTGCGCAATTGCCCCGGGCTCAGCTCCAGCGTCACGTCCGTCTTGATCGTGGCCAGCGCGTAGGAGAGGTAGGCGTTGTCGCGCTGCGCCGCCAGTTTTTGCGCCATGGTTTTGGCGCCGCGAAAAGACAGCCCGGCCACCTTGTCCAGCGCCGCGTAGATGTCATCGAGCCCACCGAGCCCGCGCAGCAGCGCCAGCGCCGTCTTTTCGCCGATACCGGGAACGCCCGGAATGTTGTCCGACTTGTCGCCCACCAGCGCCAGCAAGTCGATAATGAGGTTGGGGCCGACGCCGAATTTTTGCTCGACCCCTGCGGCATCGAGCACCGTATCGGTCATGGTATTGACCAGCAAGGTGTGATCATTTACCAGCTGCGCCATGTCCTTGTCGCCGGTGGAGATCACCACCTGCCGGCCCTGTTCGCTGGCCTGGTGCGCCAGGGTGCCGATCACGTCATCGGCCTCCACCCCGGGCTCACAGATAAACGGCAAACCCATTGCCTTCACGATGGCGTGGATGGGCGCTATCTGCTCGCGCAGCTCGTCCGGCATGGGGGGGCGGTGTGCCTTGTACTGGGCGTACAACTCGTCCCGGAACGTCTTGCCTTTGGCGTCGAACACCACCGCGACCGGGCTGTCGGGATAGTCCTGGCACAGGCGGCGCAACATGCTGATCACCCCCTTGATCGCGCCGGTGGCCTGACCCTGCGAATTGGTCAGCGGGGGCAGGGCGTGAAAGGCCCGGTAGACGTAGGAGGAGCCGTCGACCAGGACGATGGGCGGGGCCGCGCCGCCCACTAGCGTTCCCACTGCGTGCGCGCGGAGCGATAGGTGAGCTGCATCCGGGCTTGATCCAGCGGCGCCCGGAAAAAACCGTGGTAGTCCCCCCGGGGATTGATCAGTACCACGCTCGCGCTGTGGTCGACCTGGTAGTCCTCGCCCTGGCCGGGCGCCTTGCGAAAGGGCGCGTTGAGCGCCGTGGCAAAGCGCTGAACGTCGAGAAAACCGCCGGTCACGCCGGTAAAGTCCGGGTTGAAGTAGGGTACGTACTCGGCCAGCCGCGCCACCGTATCGCGCTCGGGATCCACCGACACCATCACCACTTTGGTATCGGCCGCCTCCGCGTCCTGCAGGCCGGACACAAATTCATTGAGCAACGCCATGGTGGTGGGGCAGATATCCGGACAGTGGGTAAAACCAAAAAAAACCAGGGTCCACTGGCCCGGCAACTGCTGCGGACCAAAGGTCTGGCCGCGATGATCAACCAGTGAAAAATCACCGATTTTTCGCGGTGTTTCCAGAAGATAAAGCCCGTTTGCCTTCATTTCGGCGGAGCTCAGTGAGCGCGGTTGCTGCATGCGGTAGACAAATCCGGCCACCACGAGCAGCATAAAAACCACAATGGCGACCAGGGTCACCCGCACCCCGCGTGACTGCCTGGCATTGTCCGGGGAGGAATCGTGGACAGTCATAGCGTATTCACCGGAAACAGATAGTGATCGACCAGCATCACCACAAAGAGGGCCATCAGGTAGACGATGGAGTAGCGGAAGGTCTCCATGGGGGCGTTGGGGTTGTTGCCCCAGATCAACACCGCCGCCCAGTAGAGGAAGCCGCCGCCCAGCACCACGGCCCCCAGCAGGTACAGCGGCCCGCTCATGCGCGTGGCGTAGGGCAGCAAGGTGATCAGGAACATGATCACCGTATACAACAGGATATGCAACTTGGTAAACGCCACACCGTGGGTCACTGGCAGCATGGGAATATCCACCGCGGCGTACTCGTCCTTGCGGTGAATCGCCAGCGCCCAGAAATGCGGCGGGGTCCAGGCGAAAATGATCAGTACCAGCAGCAGTGCGTGACCGTGAATTTCACCGGTCACCGCGGTCCAGCCCAGCAGGGGAGGGGCGGCACCCGCCAGACCCCCGATCACGATGTTCTGCGGCGTGGCCCGCTTCAAAAACAATGTGTAGATAAAGGCGTAGCCCACCAGGGAGGCGAGGGTGAGCCAGGCGGTGAGCGCATTGACCCAGACCAGCAAAATGGCCATGCCCAGCAGACCGATGGCCAGTGCAAAGGTCCCCGCCTGTGCCGTGCTGAGACGCCCCTGGGCGATGGGTCGCTTGGCGGTGCGCGACATGTGCTGGTCGATGCGCTGGTCCACCACATGGTTGACGGCCGCGGCGGCACCGGCACACAGAGCTATGCCGAGATTGCCCAGCACCAGCACATCCAGCGGCACCATGCCCGGTACCGCCATAAACATGCCGATGACCGATGTCAGGATCATCAGGAGCACCACGTTGGGTTTGGTCAGTTCCTTGTAGTCGCGCCAGGTGGCCCGCTCGGTTACTTGGGTTACTGCCATGTCGCTCACTCGCTGGAATTCTTGAGAAGGAATTTTAAATCAGCCATAACGTCCCGGTAAGACGTGTCGTCGGTGTACGACATCATTATCCAGCCGGCCGGATCGACCAGGTACCAGGTGTCCGGTGCGGCAATGTACTCGGCAAACAACACCCGAAAATCCTCCGGATCGATGGTCAACGGCGTCAGGCGACGATGCTCCGTCGCCAGCAAGTCGGCGAGGGATGCCGGGGCCGCGCCGCCGTCACTGAGGGTCTGCACCGTCAGCACACTGTCAGCCACCGGCACATCGCCCACGTAGTAGCGCCGCAGGCGATTGAACTCCTTGCCCATGGCCACGTGGATCTGCCGCGTCAGGTAGAGGCTGTGTTCACAGGCGCTGCCGCAGCGTCCCCCGGACAGCGGCACCAGCATCGTCCACTGAGGCTCGGCCGCGGCAACATGCAACGGCGCGCCGCCCTCGCGCCTCAGAGCTACCGTATCGAGCCGGCGCGGAGGCTGCACCAGATTTCCCTTGTTGGCGGTGCCCAGCACGCCCACCAGATCCAGGTCGCCACGCACCACAAAGTACCACAGCCAGGTCGACGCGAGGACAACCATCAGCGGTATGCCGGCAATCATCAGCAAAACCATGCGGTTGCGGCGGCGCTGCTCTGTAGCGTCCATCCTCTAGTCCCTCGCGTGGCGACGCAGTAGCTGCCCGATGTTGCTGTAGCGCAGCAGATAAAACAGGGCGAGCACTGCCGCCATCGTAAACCACTGGGCGGCGTAGGCCCGGTGCTTGTCTGGAGTGATATTGACCAGCGGCCAGTCCACCGACAGGGCGCCGGCTGCATCGGCGTCCAGACGGACAGGGTAGGGGAAGACCGCGCCGCCATCCAGCGCCGCCAGCACCGGGGACAGCTTGTCCATCTCCACCGCCTGCAGCAGTTTTGGCCAACCCGGCGCGAGCTGCTGCTCCGCCAGCAGGTAGGGCGCTCCCGGGGCGACATACACATAGCCCGTTACGGCGACGTCCCCGGCCACAGCGGGAACAGTCGGCAGTTCGCGCCGGGCCGGGTCGCCCGCGGTCCAGCCGCGGTTCACCAGCACCAGCCCCCGCCCATCGTCGAGCCTCAGAATGCCCAGCACTTCATAGCCGAAACGGCCGCCCTGAATCCGGTTGTCCAGCAGGAAATACTGCTCCTTGAGAAACCCGCCGCGCAGGTGAACCGGGAGGTAGGCGAGGTCTGCGGGGGGGCGCTGCCACAGTTCGTCCAGCGCTACCGGCGGCTGCGCCTGCCGCCGGGCAAAAGCTGCCTGAATCGCGGTTTTCTCCTGGGCCCGGTACAGCTGCCAGAAACCCAGCGCAACCATCAGCGCGGTCATGCAGGCGGCAAACACTGTCATGCGCCACTCCGGATAGAACTGCAGGTGTACATCCCGGCGCGTCACCGCTGCCGACTCCCCGGCAAAGGCACCGCGGCTGGTTTATACTGCACTGAACTGTCCGGGGAGTGCGCCATTGTTAAAAGCTGCGATTGTACTACTGATGCTGGCCCTGGTGGCCAGCCTCGGGAGCGGGTTTTACTTTCTGATGATCGACCAGGGAGACAGAACCAAGCGCCGCACGTTTCATTCCCTGGGAGTCAGGCTCAGCCTCGCTGCAACACTGGTAGGACTGATCGTCTACGGCGTCGCCACCGGGCGGCTGGGCCACCGCAATCCCTGGGACGCTGGGCCGGCGCCGGCAGCGTCCCGGGAGGCGACCCGGCAGTAGCGGCCCTCAGAGGATATACACGAACAGGAACAGGAAGACCCACACCACGTCCACAAAATGCCAGTACCAGCTCGACGCCTCGAAACCAAAGTGATCGCTGGCCGTAAACTGGCCGCCCAGCACCGAGCGCAACAGCTGGATCAACAGCATGGTCATGCCCATAAACACGTGAAAGCCGTGGAAGCCGGTCAACATAAAGAAGGTTGAGCCGTAGATACCCGAATTGAGGGTCAGGCCGAAGTGGGTATAGGCCTCGTGATACTCAAATGCCTGCAGGCAGAGGAAGAGCATACCCAGGAGCACAGTTACCGCCAACCACAGGTTAAACTTCCTGCGGTCGCCATCGAGAATGCCCATGTGCGCAAGGTGGCAGGTAAAGCTGGACGACAGCAGCACGACGGTGTTCCACAGCGGCAACCAGGCCCACCAGGCGTGGGCCTGAGCAAAAGACAGGCTGGTCTGCGGGCCGGCAAACGTGCCGTTGTTGGCCAGCGGCTGCGCCGCGGCGCCGCCCACCGCCTCCTGCGGCGTTTGCATCATCGGCCAGCTGAACTCGAAACCCTGCCACAGCAGGCCGTTCATGCGACCCCCTTCGCCCTCGCCGGCAAGCCACGGCCCCACCAGGTTGCGCACATAAAACAGGGCGCCGAAAAACGCCAGAAAAAACATCACTTCGGAAAAAATAAACCAGAACATACCCAGCACGTAGGAGTGCTTCAGTTGCGCGCTGTTCAGCCCCGCCAGGTTCTCCCGGATCGCGGTACGAAACCAGGCGAAGAGCGTGGCGAGAAAGAAAAACAGCCCGCACAAAAAGATAGACCAGGAGTTGGTGGATACCCCCGGGTCGCCAAAGGTCATGTCGTTCATGATGCTGGCGGCGCCGTAAACACTCAGCATCAGGCCGGTCGTGGCGCAGATGGCCAGCCTGCTCTTGGGCGGTACGTGGTATTTTTCGTACGCGGTAGACGTCTGACTTGTCATTTTTTCTCTCCGTTATGTAAGCGCCGGTTCCCCGACCTGCGCATCAGCGTGTGGCGACCGCGCCACCCGCCATATCCGTTACGTCAAAAATGGTGTAGGACAGCGTGATGGTATGGATATCCCGGGGCAGGTCCCGGTCCACGATAAACTGCAGCGGCATCTGCGCCGCACTCTCGCCGTCCAGCGGCTGCTGGTTAAAACAGAAACACTCTGTCTTGTGGAAATACTCCGCCGCGCGCGCCGGCGAGATGCTGGGAATCGCCTGTGCCACCATGGGCTGCGGCAGCGGGTTGCGCGCGTGGAACACGGTATCGTTCACCGCACCGGGGTGCACTTTCATGGCGGTGGTGCCGGGACCGAACTCCCAGGGCATACCCTGGTTGTTGGTCGCCAGGAACTGCACGGTCACCGAGCGGGTTTCATCCACGGTGGCCGCCACCGCGGTGTAAGCCTGTCCGCTGGTCTTGCCGTTGATGCCCAGGGCGTCGCACAGCACGTCGTACAGCGGCACCATCACCACGAACACAAAGGCAAACATCGCCACCGTGACCGCCACCAGCTTGGCGACGATATCCACGGTGGCGTTGTCGCTGAACTGTATCACCGCCGGCGCCTCACTTCACCAGCGGCGGGGTTTCAAAGGTGTGATAGGGCGCCGGTGTGGGCAGGGTCCACTCCAGCCCCTCGGCGCCGTCCCAGACTTTCTCGTCCGACACCGGCTTGCCCGCAACGATGGTCGCGATCACGTTATACAGAAACAGGATCTGCGACGCGCCGTAGATGAAGGCACCGATACTGGACATCATGTTGAAGTCCGCAAACTGTAGGGCGTAATCCGGAATGCGGCGCGGCATGCCCGCCAGTCCCACAAAATGCTGTGGAAAAAACGCCAGGTTGAAGCCGATAAAGGAAATCCAGAAATGCGTCTTGCCCATGGCCTCGTTGTACATCCGCCCGCACCACTTGGGCAGCCAGAAGTAAATACCGGCCGACATGCTGAATACCGCGCCCGCCACCATCACGTAGTGGAAGTGAGCGACGACGAAATAGCTGTCGTGATACTGGAAGTCCGCCGGTGCTATGGCCAGCATCAGACCGGTAAAGCCGCCGATGGTAAAGAGGATGAGGAAGCCGATGGCAAACAGCATGGGCGTCTCGAAGGTCAGCGCGCCGCGCCACATGGTGGTCACCCAGTTAAAGACCTTCACACCCGTCGGCACGGCGATCAGCATGGTCGCGTACATAAAGAACAGCTCGCCCGCCACCGGCATGCCCACGGTGAACATATGGTGTGCCCAGACGATAAACGACAGAAAAGCGATAGACGCCGTGGCGTAGACCATCGACGCGTAGCCAAACAGGGGTTTACGGGAAAATGCAGGTATAACCTGCGAAATGACGCCAAAAGCCGGCAAAATGATGATATAAACCTCGGGGTGCCCGAAGAACCAGAACACGTGCTGGAACAGTACCGGGTCGCCGCCGCCGGCCGCCGAGAAGAAGCTGGTGCCGAAGTGAATGTCCATCAGCATCATGGTCACGGCGCCCGCCAGTACCGGCATCACCGCCACCAGCAGGAAGGCGGTGATCAGCCAGGTCCAGACAAACAGCGGCATCTTCATGTAGGTCATGCCCGGGGCGCGCATATTCATCACCGTGGCGATGATATTGATTGAACCCATGATGGATGAAAGTCCGAGCACGTGGATGGAAAAAATGAAAAACGTGACCGATGGCGGCGCGTAGGTCGTGGACAGCGGGGCATAAAACGTCCAGCCAAATGCGGGCGCTCCGCCCTCCATGAACAGTGTCGAGGCCAGTACCAGGAAGGTCGGCGGCAGAATCCAGAAACTCCAGTTGTTCATGCGCGGCAGGGCCATATCCGGGGCGCCGATCATCATTGGAATCAGCCAGTTGGCCAGACCGACGAAAGACGGCATGATCGCCCCGAACACCATGACCAGCCCGTGCAGTGTCGTCATCTGGTTGAAAAATGCCGGGTCGACCAGCTGCATACCGGGCTCGAACAGCTCGGCGCGAATAACCATGGCAAACGAGCCGCCGAGAATGAACATCGCAAAAGAAAACCACAGATACATGGTCCCGATATCTTTGTGGTTGGTGGTAAACAGCCAGCGGCTGAGGCCCTTGGCAGGACCGTGATGATAATCGCCCATCGTTAACTCCTCCAATTAGCCTTTCTTGTGGTTGAAGACATCTATGGGCTGTACCTTGTCACCCATGTTGTTGCCGAAGGCACTGCGCTGGTAAGTCAGGACCGCGGCCATGTCCACATCGTTCAACTGACCGCCAAACGCCTGCATGGCGGTGCCCGGCACCCCGTGAATCACCACGTCCATGTGGGTCGCCAGATCACCCGTGGCAATGGGGCTGCCGGCGATCGCCTTGCCCACGCCGCCTTCACCGTTGGCGCCGTGACAGGCCTGGCAGTTGCGCGCATAGACCGATTTGCCGCGCGCCATCAGTTCATCCAGGGTAAAATTCTGCGCCATCAACTTCTTGACGGCCGCCGCGTCTTTCTCTTTTTCCCCCAGCCACTGGTCAAACTCGCTCTGGTCCACCACGTTGACCACAATCGGCATAAAGCCGTGGTTGGTGCCACACAGTTCAGCGCACTGACCGCGGTAGACACCGGTCTGCTCGACACGGGCCCAGGTCTCGTTGATGAACCCCGGGATCGCGTCTTTCTTGACCGCCAGTGCCGGCACCCACCAGGAGTGAATGACGTCGTTGGCGGTAACCAGGAAGCGCACTTTCTTGTCGACGGGTATGACCAGCGGTTCATCGACTTCCAGCAGGTAGTGCTCGCCCTTTGCCTCGAGGTTGTGGATCTCCCCTTGCGCTGTCTTTAAGTTACTGAAAAAAGAGACATTTTCTCCATTCTCATTGATGTATTCGTACTTCCATTTCCACTGGTAGCCCGTCACCAGGATATCCAGGTCGGCATCGTCGTTGTCGTATATCTGCAGCAGTGTGGAGGTGGCGGGAACGGCCATGAGAATCAGGATGAGGAAGGGCACTACGGTCCAGGCTATTTCCACGGCAGTGCTCTCGTGGAATGTGGCGGGTGCCACTCCCCGCGATTTGCGGTGATAGATGATGGAATAGAACATCACCCCGAATACGCCCAGGCCGATTACCGTACAGATGCCGAGGATGATCATATGCAAGTCGTAAATATTCTTGCCCACCTCTGTAACGCCCGGTGACATATTCACCTGACTGGTCTCACCACCAGCCGCCAGGACCAGCGCGCTCGTCAGCATCAGCACAGGACCGAGCGTGAGCTTGCACAGCCGCTTCGCTTGAAAAGACATTTCCCGTGTCTCCATATAGTTAGTAAAAAATGCATTCCACCAACCGGCTTTCATTTTTATCGCAGCCCCTGACCCGGGTATATGTCAACCGCGCTGCGCCAGTATCTCCAGTGGATAGAGAACGGTGACGGCGGCGTCTCACCTGCTTAAACTTGCCAGCTGACTTGTATTTGCGAGCGGTGCGACAATCGGTCGCACCGGCAAAGCGCTGAGAGTATAGCGAAACTAAGCGCCAAAGCCTACACGCTTGATCTGATTGTGCGCAGCGGTGGCACGCTGCGCGGTCGGCGTTAGCAATCTGGCGGGATTGTACTAGCCTGAAGGGTAGCGACGTTCACCAGCGGCGGCAGCACCATCATGCACACACCGGCTATCCGGGAGACCATAGCGTCAGCGGTGCGCACCGAGCGCGCCACGGGGCAGCTCGCCCTGCAGCTCGAGGAGCAGATGCCGCGCCTGCACCAGAAGCTGGTATTGCCTGAACGCGCACCGGTGGCGGCGCTGATGCAGTTCATCACCGACTACATCGAGAGCGTACCGGGCTGCCTGAGCCTGGTCAACGCGGTGAGCAAACGCCTGGGCTTTCACGACTACGCCGCCCCGTTTCTGCACATGGCCGGGGACTATTTCCTGCAGCCACCGCGGATACCGGCGCACGACAGCCCGCTGGAGGCAGTGCTGGACGCGGCTTTTCTCGCCCACCGCCTGCTGGAGGAGGTCAACGACCACCATATCCGCCACCTGCATCAGCCCCTGTTGCCGGTGGACATGACCGAAGCCAACATCATTGTGCACCACCTGCTGGGCGATGAATTTGCCAGCAAACTGGAAGCGCTGATACAGAGCGCCACGCGGCAACTGCTCTGCCGGGAGCACGCATGGGACATGGTGCGCAATATGCCGGGCACGGCTGCCGCCCCGGACGCCGTCATCTGCAGCTGCCAACTGGTGGGTTCACCGCCGCAAATCCGCCTGCGCCTGGTATCGGGGGCCGGGCGGGCTGGTTAGTCGCGCGGCTTGATCTCATCGATCAGGGTGACAGGCTGCGCCGGCGTTTCCACCCGGCGCGCCGCGCCCCGCGTGACCCGGGTGGGCAGCTCCACGCCAGCGCCCACGCGGCGCGTGTCGACCGCCGCGGGGCGCGCCTCGCTGAAGGAACAGGCCACGCACTCGCGCCGGTCGGTGTCCAGATCAACCACGATCCGGTCCATCTCACCGCAGCGTGGGCACACAGCGCCCGCGATAAAGCGCCGGCGTTTCCCACTTTCCTGCATACACTATCTCCGACAGGCCGCCGGCCGGGAGTAGCCATTCCACCCCCGGCTGGCTATTGTAGCAGGTCGAGCCGCATTCACGGAGGTTTACAGCGACCATGCAACCCGAACACGCTTGCAGTATTCGCAGCTTCAACGGCAAGTTCCCGGTGTGCGGGGCGCGCGTCTTTATCGATCCCAGCGCTGTCGTGCTGGGCGATGTGACACTGGGCGATGACGCCTCGGTCTGGCCGCAGGTGTCCATTCGCGGTGACATGCACCGCATCGCGATCGGCGCGCGCACCAGCGTTCAGGATGGCTGCGTGCTGCACATTACGCACCCCGGCCCCTACAATCCCGACGGCTGGCCGCTGTGCATTGGCAGCGAAGTCACCATAGGTCATAACGCGACACTGCACGGCTGTACCGTGGGCCACCGCGTCCTGGTCGGCATGGGGGCGACGATCATGGACGGGGCACACGTGGACGACGAGGTCGTCATCGCCGCCGGAGCACTGGTCACGCCCGGCAAGCACCTGCGCAGCGGTTATCTCTACACCGGCTGCCCCGCGCGGGAAGTGCGCGCTCTGCACCAGAGCGAGCTGGCCTACTTTCGCTACAGCGCGGACAACTATGTGAAACTGAAAGACCGACACATCGCGGCACTGCAAGCCGGTTGAGCCGGGACTTTCAGGATGCCGCCAGCGCCGCGCGCAGCCGGTTGATGACCGGGCGCGTAGCGGGGCGCACATTGCGCCAGATGTAGAAAGACTGTGCCGCCTGTTCCACCAGCATGCCCAGGCCGTCCGATACCGCCCAGGCGGCGTGACCCGCGGCCCAGCGCATGAACACCGTGGGTTCGGCGCCGTACACCAGATCGTAGCAACAACTGCGTTCGGTCAGCAGCCCACTGGGCAGCTCGGGCATTTCACCGCGCAGGCCCGCACTGGTGGCATTGATCACCAGGTCAAACTGCCGCGCGCCGATCAGCGCAAAAGCGCCGCCCTCGACAGGTCCGATATCGGCAAACTCCCGCGCCAGCTGCTGCGCGCGCTGCGCCGTGCGGTTGACGACCAGCAGCTCCGCGGGGCGCTCGCGCAGCAGCGGCTCGAGCACTCCGCGCACCGCGCCGCCCGCGCCCAGCACCAGCACCCGCAGGCCCTGAATCGCCCAACCCAGGTTGGCGACCATGTCGCGCACCAGACCGATGCCATCGGTATTATCGCCCTCGATACCGCCGTCGGCCGTCCGCGTCAGTGTGTTTACCGCGCCCGCGCGCAGCGCCCGGTCGGTGCGCCGGTCGGCGAACTCGAAGGCATCGCGCTTGAACGGCAGCGTCACATTCAGCCCGGCTCCGCCACCGTCAAAGAAACTCTGCGCCGCCCGGGCAAAACCATCCAGCGCCACACGCACCGCGCGGTATTGCAGCGGCTGCGCGCACTGCTCGGCAAACAGCGCGTGAATTATCGGCGATTTGCTGTGCTTGATCGGGTTGCCAAACACTGCGTACTTGTCTGCTTTGGTCATATGCCGCGATGTCCCTCAGTGATCCTGTGCCGCGGCCAGCCAGTCCCGGGCCTGCAGATAGTAGGCGGTGAGCTCGGCCTCGGCTGAACCGGGGGGCGGCGTGTAGTCGTATTCCCAGCGCACCAGCGGCGGCAGTGACATCAGTATCGCCTCGGTACGCCCGCCGGACTGCAGGCCAAACAGCGTGCCCCGATCGAATACGAGATTGAATTCGACATAGCGCCCGCGGCGATAGAGCTGGAACTGCCGCTCCGCTTCCCCGTAGGGCGTGTGCTTGCGACGCTGCACGATGGGGCGGTAGGCCGGCACGAAGGAGTCACCCAGCGCGCGCACGAACGCAAAACAGGTGTCGAAATCCCATTCGTTCAGGTCATCGAAAAACAGTCCGCCGACACCGCGCGGCTCCCCGCGGTGCGGCAGGTAAAAATATTCGTCGCACCAGCGCTTGAAGCGGGCGTAGACATCCGCGCCAAAGGGCGCACAGACCGCCGCGGCCTGTCTGTGCCAGTCGATGCAGTCCTGGCGATTACCGTAGTAGGGGGTCAGGTCATAGCCGCCACCGAACCACCACACGGGTTCCTCCCCGGCTTTTTCCGCCACGAACAGGCGCACGTTGGCGTGGGAAGTGGGAACGTGAGGATTGTGCGGGTGGATGACCAGCGACACGCCCAGCGCCTGGTAGCTGCGCCCGGCCAACTCCGGCCGGCCGGCGCTGGCAGAGGCGGGCAGGGCGGCGCCGCGCACATGGGAAAAGTTCACCCCGGCGCGCTCGAACACCGCGCCGTCACACAGTACACGACTGCGGCCACCGCCCCCCGCGGCGCGCTGCCACTGGTCGGTAGAAAAGTTTGCCGCGCCATCCTCCGCTGCCAGGGCCGCACAAAGGGCGTCCTGCAACTGCAGGAGGTAGGATTTAACCGGTTCAATCTGCATCGTAAGTGCGCTGTCCTGTATCAGATGCCCGCTCAGAGCCCGCCGTTGCGCGCACCGCAACGCGCCATGCGCGGGCTTTGGCGCGCCCCTTCCCGAGAGCGCCCACACCGCGCGGTGCGAATTGCCGGGCGCCCGCCTGGCGAGCCGCATTATACGCATGCCGCTGGCGAAACAGTACCAAAAGCCCGGCGGAACTGGACGGATCCGGATTGCGACGGATTGCATTGGTTGCGGACGACAGACCGGCGTCGCGGCGGCTGGCGACAGTGCACGCAAACCGGTGGCCGGAAAAGTGTTACGCGCGGTGAATTTTCCCGGTAAACAAGTCGCGGATGACAGTGGGCCGCTGTGCGCTGCCGATCGAGCCCGGCAGAATGTTGTCCAGCGAGTCGCCGAAATAGCGGCGCACCTGGAAAGCGTATTGCGCCGGACGCGCCCCGGCCGGATTGGCGGATGTGGACACCAGCGGGCCGCCCCAGGCCGCGGCCAGGGCGGCCGCCACCGGGTGCGCGCTGACCCGCACCGCCACCGTAGCATGCGCCCCGCAAATCCAGCGGGGTATCCGCCCGCGGTGCGGCACCAGCCAGGTGGTGGGTCCGGGCCAGCTGGCAGTTAGCCGCTCGCGCGCGTCCGGCGGCAGATCGTGCAGCAGGAAATCCAACTGCGTCGTCGCGGCCGCCACCAGGATCAGTCCCTTGGACTGTGGCCTGTGCTTGATCGCCAGCAGGCGCTCGACGGCCTGCTGGTGGTACGGATCACAGCCCAGGCCCCACACTGCTTCGGTAGGGCAGGCGATCACGCCGCCGCAGCGCAGCGCATGAACCGCCGCGTCCAGCCGCAGTGACGAGGGCTCAAAGGCCAAGTTCAGACCCGCAGGGATTCCTGCAGGGCGGCATCCTTGGCGGCAATGGCCTGGGCATTTGCGGCGCGCTCAGCCGCCAGTTGATCCGCCAGGGCGGTGTCTGCCACCGACAGGATCTGTGCGGCGAGATACGCCGCATTGCGGGCGCCGGCCTTGCCGATTGCCACGGTGGCAACCGGAATGCCGGCGGGCATCTGCACTGTGGACAGCAGGGCGTCCAGACCGTCGAGTGAGGCGTTCATCGGCACCCCGATCACCGGCCGGGTGGTGGCCGCGGCGACGGCGCCGGCAAGGTGTGCGGCCATGCCCGCCGCGGCGATAAACACGCCGCAGCCGCGCTGCTCGGCGTCCTGCACGAACTGCCGGGTCACTTCGGGGGTGCGGTGGGCCGAGGTGATGCGCGCCTCAAAAGCAATCCCGAACGAACGCAGCACCTCGAAACTGGCCTCCATCACCGGCAGGTCCGAATCCGAGCCCATGACAATCGCCACAAACGGTTTGCTCATTGAACTGTCTCCTGTCGTGGCGACCGGCGGGATCCCCCGGTCGCGAAAAAAACGCAAAATTTAACCAAGGGCAGCGCGCTTGGCAAGTCCGGTCCCCAGGTTAACCGCCATAGCTCACCGATATCTGGAATTCTCGTCGAGAGATTGTGCGCTGTACGGGATTTTTCCACCGAGGGCACGGCCGCAGCTATGGCCGCAGGAGAAAAATACCATACCGCGTGCACGATCCGGCGAGAAAGCAAATAGGCCACTCACATTAAAACAAAAGGCAAACTCGTAATATGTCTGCCGAGCGGTGAGATAGGGCGGTTAACAACGAATATAGCCGCCGGCACAGCGTGTGACTACCCCCGCCAGCTCCAGTTGCGACAGCGAGGCGATCACCTCGGCAACCGGCCGTTCACTGGCCTGCACCAACTCATCCACAGACACCGCTTCACAGCCCACCAGCGCCGCCAGGGACCGCAATGCCGACGGCAGCTGGTCGGCCGGAGCCACCGCCGGGCTCGCCGCCCGCTGCTGCAGGGCAAACAGGGGGCCCAGTTCCTCCAGTACATCTTCCACGCACTGCACCATCTTCGCGCCATCGCGCAACAGGTGCAGGCAGCCGGCGCCCTGCCCATGATAGAGCGACCAGGGCAGGGCGAAGACCTCGCGGCCCTGCTCCAGCGCCGTGCCGGCGGTGATCAGCGAGCCGCTGGGCAGTGCCGCTTCCACTACCAGCACGCCCAGCGACAAGCCGCTGATAATGCGGTTGCGCCGGGGGAAATGCTGCCGCCGCGGCGGCGTCCCCGGCGGCAGTTCGGTGACCAGACACCCGGCCCCCTGCAGCGCTGCGGCCAGCTGCCGGTGGGCAGCCGGGTAGATCTGGTCGATGCCGGTCGCCATCACCGCCACGCTCTTGCCGCCGCCGTTGAGCGCGCCGCGGTGGGCGGCACCATCGACTCCCCGCGCCAGGCCGGAACACACGTGCAGACCGGCGGCCACCAGTTGCGCAGCCAGCATGCTCGCGGCGCGCAAGCCCACCGCACTGGCCCGCCGGCTCCCCACAATGGCCAGTTGGGGCTGGCTCAACACGCTGGCATCGCCGCGCACATAGAGCCGCTCCGGTGGATCGTGGATAGTGCGCAACAGCGGTGGATAGCGCTCATCGGTTCGCGTGATGAGCTGTGCGCCAACAGCGCTAGCGGCTGCTTCGCGCCGCGCATCTGCAGTATTCATACATCGTCCTTGACGTCATGTCTGCGGGTCTTGAGCCGGGCACGGCCGCCGGGCTCCGTCCGCGCTGCCTCCTGCAGCGTGTTATCCGCCCGTCACGGCACCGCTCAGGGGTTCTTCACCTTGTCCATGACCTGTAGCGGGTGACTGGCTTTGAGTATGATAGCGTAGCTGGCTTTTTCGAAGACGTCGAACACCAGCGCCAGCCCGGCACGCACGTCGGGCAGTTGCACGTTATCCTGCGCCACCTGGTCGAAAACCAGCTCTCCGGCCTGATACACCGCCAGTACATGGCCGACTTCCAGGCCGTCGCGCCGGCCCTTGTTCAGCACCACGATATCCAGTGCAGCAATCTGGTTGACACCGCCATCCACGGCAATCATAAAACCGTCTTCAATGGCGACCTGCGGGGCGCGCGGATGGAAGGTGGCATCCAGAATGCGCTCCTCAAGCGGCAACAGGCGATCGGTAATGCGCACTTCCTCAGTGATGCGGGTCACTTCCAGTTCGGTGACCTCCTGCGTGTTGCTGCTGAGCAACCTGGCATTGCCGATATCCTGGGCCTGGTAGCCCAGCAGCTCCGCGGTCAGCGGGTCCACATAGGCCTCGCCCGGGCGAAAGATGGCGTAGGCGCGTTCACCATCGGGAAAGTTGCCGCGCCCATAGATGGTGTCCCCGGGGACACTGAGCAGGTGTTTCTGGGCGCCGGCGACCACATAGGCCGCGCTGTTTAGCGCTTGCGCGTCCACGATGCGGTGCTGCAGCAAAAAGGCGCCGATCTCATCCAGCGGAATCATCGGAATGGCCAGATCCAGTGGTGAAACCCGCATGGTCGGGCTCAGCTTTACATCGGCGCCACGGCGCATCCGCAGGCGCGGCCGGCCGTCGACCCAGACCAGGTACAGCTCATCGCCCGGATAGATCAGGTGCGGGTTGTCGATCTGCGGGTTTACATCCCACAGCTCGGGCCACAGCCACGGTTCGCGCAGGTACATGCCGGAGATACCCCACAGCGTGTCCCCCTTTTTGACGATGTAGGTTTGCGGTACGTTCTCGTTGAGTTCCACTGCCCCCTGCAGCCAGCCGCTAAAAACCAGCGACAGCAGCAAGAGGCCAGCCGATAGTGCCCTTTTATTCATGGTTTCCGTCCCTGCCTGGTCTTGTTATTGTCTGCCAAATCACCGCAAATGATAGCAGATCGTTGTCACTGCCCGCGCGCGGATACGCCCTGTCACAAGCCCCATGACATCTGCGCGATGTTCGGCAGGCCACCCGCCCCGGTGTCAACCTGCCGCGCCACTGTGGCCCCCCGGAACTGGGCACCCCCTCTCGACAGGTAGTATAATAACCACAGTTTGCTGCCACGTTTTATCGCTGGCAAGCCCAAATGTTACTAATTCACGCAGGATGCCGTGTCTGACGGCTGATCGAGCACGAGACTCCATGGCGTTACTTGAAATACTCGAATTTCCCGACCCGCGCCTGCGCACCAGGGCCGGGCCAGTGACCGCGGTCAACGACGCCACCCGGCGCCTGATCGACGACCTGTTCGAGACCATGTACGAAGCGCGGGGTATCGGTCTGGCCGCAACACAGGTGGACGTCCACCAACGACTGCTGGTCATCGACCTGTCGGAAGACCACTCGCAGCCGCTGGTATTCATCAATCCGCAGATCACCGTGCTGGATGCGGAGCTGGGCGAATATGACGAGGGCTGCCTGTCGGTACCGGGCTTTTACGAGACCATCAACCGGCCCCGGCGCATCGAGGCGAGCGCGCTGGACCGCGACGGACAACCTTTCACGCGCGAGCTCGACGGCCTGCTGGCCATCTGCCTGCAGCATGAAATAGACCACCTCGACGGCAAGCTGTTTGTCGACTACCTGTCGCCCCTGAAGCGCCAGCGCATTCGTAAAAAGCTGGAAAAAAGCCAGCGGCGCCGGGCCTGAGCGGCGGTGTCCAGTTCCCCCCTGCGCCTCCTGTTTGCCGGCACACCAGACTTCGCAGCCACGTTTTTAAAGGCACTTATTGAAAGTGAACACCAACTGACTGCGGTGTACACACAGCCCGACCGGTGCGCCGGTCGCGGCAAGCAACTACAGGCCAGCCCAGTGAAACAACTGGCGCAGGAGGCCGCTATCCCGGTGTGCCAGCCCGCGACCCTGAAGCCGGTCCACGAGCAGCAGGCCCTGGCGCAGTGGCGCGCGGACGCGATGGTCGTGGTCGCCTACGGCCTGCTCCTGCCGGCGCCGGTACTGCAGGCGCCGCGCTTTGGCTGCGTCAACGTCCACGCCTCGCTCCTGCCGCGCTGGCGGGGGGCGGCGCCGATTCAGCGGGCCATCGAGGCGGGCGACACCGAGACCGGGATTACCATCATGCGCATGGACGAGGGTCTGGATACGGGGGATATGCTGGCACTGGCGCGCTGCCCGATAGACGCCGAAGCCACGGCCCACGATCTGCACCGGCGCCTGGCGGCGCTGGGTGTGCCCGCACTGCTGGGTGTACTGGCCGACCTGCCCGGCCGACTGGCCCAAGCGCGGCCGCAGGACGACGCCCAGGCCACCTATGCCCGCAAGATCGACAAGGCGGAGGCGGAACTGGACTGGCGCCTGGATGCGCCATTACTGGCGCGCCGCGTGCGCGCCTTCAATCCCTCTCCCGTTTGTTTCAGTACCCTGGCCGGGGAGCGTGTCCGGGTATGGCAGGCCCATGCCGCCCACCTGGCCGCAGCCCCACAAGCGCCCGGCACCATCCTGCGGGCGGACCACACCGGCGTGCTGGTCGATTGTGGCAGGGGGCAACTGTGCATCACGCAGCTGCAACTGCCCGGGGGCAGGACACTGGGCGCGCAGCAGGTGCTGCACGCGCGCGGCAAGCTGTTCGCCGCCGGCAAGCGCTTCGACACACCCCTCGCGGCGACGTCCGCGTGACGCTCGATACACGGGCCGCGGCTGCCCGTGTGCTGGCGCAGGTCCTCGCCGGGCGCTCTCTCAACCAGGCGCTGCCGGCGCTGCTGGCGCAGGTGGCCGAGCGCGACCGCGGCCTGCTGCAGCAGTTGTGCTATGGCAGTCTGCGCCATGCGCCGCGTCTGCAGGCACTGCTGGGGCAGTTACTGGACAAACCGCTGCGCGAGCGGGACCGCGATATCCAGGGCCTGCTGTGGTGCGGCCTGTTGCAGCTCGATGGCACCCGCATTCCGGATCACGCCGCAGTGGCCGCCACGGTGGATGGCGCCCGTGCACTGAAAAAAAACTGGGCCGGGGGCCTGGTCAACGCCGTGCTGCGACGCTATCAACGCGAGCGGGTAGCGCTGCTGGCGGCGCTCGACGCAGCGGCTGCGGCCAGCCACCCGCGGTGGCTGTACGACACCCTGCAGCGGCAGTGGCCGCAGGCGGCCGCGACCATCATCGAGGCCAACAACGCCCAGCCCCCCATGTGCCTGCGAGTGAATGCCCGACTGCAGACGCGCGATGCGTATCTGGCGCAGCTGTCTGCGGCGGGTATCGCCGCGCGCCCCGGTGCGCTGAATCCGCAGGCCGTGGTGCTCGAACAGGCGGTCGATGTGGGCGCTCTGCCGGGCTTCCACAGCGGACTGGTCAGCGTGCAGGACGAAGCCGCGCAACTGGCGGCGGCGCTGCTGCAGGCGGCGCCCGGCCACCACGTCCTGGATGCCTGCGCCGCACCCGGCGGCAAAACCTGCCACATACTCGAGTTGCAAGCACAACTGGCGGGCCTGACCGCGATGGATGTGGATGCCGCCAGGCTGGAAAAAGTCGCGGACAACCTGCGGCGTAACGGCCTCGAAGCACAACTGCTGGAAGGCGATGCCAGCGCACCCCCCGCGCACCTGGCGCAGCGCCAGTTCGACCGCATCCTGGTCGATGCCCCGTGCTCCGCCAGCGGGGTAATCCGCCGGCATCCCGACGTGAAACTGCTGCGCCGGGCGACGGACATCGCGGCACTGGCCGCACGGCAACTGGCGATACTGCGGGGCCTGTGGCCCCTGCTGCGGCCCGGTGGCCACCTGCTGTACGCCACCTGCTCCGTGCTGGAGGAGGAAAATTCCCGGGTGGTGCAGCAGTTTCTCAGCGCCACCGCCGACGCTGTCGCACAGCCGCTGCGAGTCGACTGGGGTGAATCCGTGCCCGGCGGTCGGCAGTTGCTGCCGAGCGTGGATGGACCCGACGGACTGTTCTACGCACTGCTCGGGAAAAACCCTTGAGACAATCTCGGGCCGCCATGATTAATCTCCACGACATCCCGCGATATTTTGCGCGTCCAGCACTTACAATCGGCGGGGCTTTTCTTTATTGTGCGCAACTGGTTACAGTCGATTCATTAGCCCCCGAGCTCCCGCAGCCATGAAAATAATCATTCTTGGGGCCGGCCAGGTGGGTGGCACCCTGGCGGAGCACCTGGCCGGCGAACAAAATGACATCACGGTGGTCGACACCGACGGCGACAAGCTGCGCGCCCTGAAAGACCGGCTCGATATCGGCACCGTGACCGGCGGTGCCTCGCACCCCAACACGCTGTACAAGGCCGGCGCCGAAGACGCCGACATGCTCATCGCCGTCACCAACAGCGACGAAATCAATATGATGGCCTGCCAGGTCGCCTACACGCTGTTCAACACGCCCACCAAAATCTCCCGCGTCCGCTCCCCCAACTACCTGGTCTACCAGGACAAGCTGTTTAATCGCGAGCACGTTCCGGTGGATGTCATCATCGGCCCGGAACAGCTCGTGACCAAGAGCATCCAGCAGCTCATAGCCAACCCGGGGGCCCTGCAGGTACTGGATTTTGCCGAGGGCCGGGTGCAGCTCGTCGCAGTAAAGGCCTATCACGGCGGCCCGATCGTGGGGCAGGAACTGCGGGAAATCCGCCGGCACATGCCCCGGGTGGATACGCGGGTGGCGGCGATTTTTCGCCAGGACCGGCCGATCATCCCGCAGGGTGACACCGTGGTCGAGGTGGGCGACGAGGTGTTTTTCATCGCCGCGAGCAAGAACATCCGCGCGGTGATGTCCGAGCTGCGCCGGGTGGACAAGCCCTACAAGCGCGTGATGATCGCCGGCGGCGGCAATATCGGGGCGACGCTGGCGGCCAACATTGAAAGCCAGTACCAGGTGAAGGTGATCGAGCGCTCCTACAGCCGCTGCCGGGCCCTGTCCGAGCGGCTCAAACACAGCATCGTGCTCAACGGCAGCGCCTCGGAGCCGCAGCTGCTGACAGCGGAAAACATCGAGGCCACCGACGTATTCTGCGCCCTGACCAACAGCGACGAATCCAATATCATGATGTCCATGCTGGCCAAGCGAATGGGCGCCAAGAAAGTCATCACGCTGATCGCCAATACCGCCTATGCGGACCTGGTGGGCGATGAGATCGACATCGCTCTGTCGCCGCAGCAGATCACCATCGGCAGCCTGCTGACACACGTGCGCAAGGGCGATATCAGCAATGTACACTCGCTGCGCCGCGGCGCCGCCGAGGCCATCGAAGTGACGGCTCACGGGGACTCCCATTCGTCGAAGGTCGTCGGCCGGCGCCTGGATGAAATCAGCCTGCCCGAGGGGGTCACCATCGGCGCCATCGTGCGCGGCGAGGATGTCATCATCGCCCACAGCCATATCGTGGTGGAAACCGACGACCACGTCATTTTGTTCCTGATCAATCGCAGCCGGATCAACGCCGTGGAGAAACTGTTCGCCGTCGGTTTCGGATTTTTTTCTTAAGCCATGCATTTTTCCGTCTCATTCAGGATTCTCGGTCTGCTGCTGATGCTGTTCAGCATGACGATCCTGCCGCCCTTGACGATCGCCCTGATCGCGGATGACGGCACCGCAACCGGTTTCTTTTCCGCGATGGGCATCACTTTTTTTTCCGGCCTGCTGATGTGGCTGCCGGTGCGCAAGGTGCGTCAGGAACTGCGCATACGCGACGGCTTTCTCATCACCTCGTTGTTCTGGACCGTGCTGGGATTGTTCGGGGCGCTGCCATTCGCGCTCCACGAGGCGCTGCATATGTCGGCGGTGGACGCAATTTTTGAATCGATTTCAGGGCTGACCGCGACCGGTGCCACGGTCATCACCGGGCTGGATGAGCTGCCCGGCTCCATCTTGTTTTATCGCCAGTTGCTGCAGTGGCTGGGGGGTATCGGCATCATCGTGGTGGCCGTTGCGATTCTGCCGATGCTGGGTATCGGCGGGATGCAACTGTACAAGGCGGAAACGCCGGGGCCCTCGAAGGACAGCAAACTCACCCCGCGCATCACCGAGACGGCCAAGGCGCTGTTCGCCGTTTATCTCGCCCTGACCGTGGCCTGCGCCACCACTTACTATGTACTGGGCATGTCGGCCTTCGACGCCATAGGGCATGCCTTTTCCACCGTCGCGCTGGCCGGCTTTTCCACCCACGACGCCAGCCTGGGTTTTTTTGACAGCGACGGTATCCTGGTTGCGGCCAGCTTTTTCATGCTGGTTTCCGGGGTCAATTTCGGGCTGCATTTCATCTCCTGGCGCCGCCGGTCACTGTTCCTCTACCACCGGGACTCCGAGACGCGTTTTTATCTCCTGGCCGTGTCCGTGTGTATCGGCACCACCATTGCCTACCTGATTGTGGAAGAAATTCACGGCCACAAGGAGAGCATAATCCACGGCGTGTTCCAGGTGATCTCCATCATTACAACCACGGGCTACTCCACGGAAAACCTGGCGGTGTGGCCGGCCTTTTTGCCGATTATGGCAATCTTTTTTTCCTGCATGGGCGGCTGTGTCGGCTCTACCGCCGGCGGCATCAAGGCCATGCGCGTGATGCTGATCTACAAACAGGGTATTCGCGAACTGAAACAGCTTGTGCACCCCAATGCGGTGATCCCGCTAAAAGTGGGGCGACGCCGCGTGGAGGCGACGATTGTCAGCGCGGTGTGGAGTTTTTTCGCCGTTTACACCTCCACGTTTATCGTCATTCTCCTGCTGCTGGTCGCCTCGGGCCTGGATTTTCTCACCGCGTTTTCCGCGGTGGCGGCATCGCTGAATAACCTCGGCATGGGGATCGCCGGCGTGGCCGCGGGCTTCGGGTCGGTCAGCGAGTTCGGCAAAATCGTGCTCTGTATCGCCATGCTGCTGGGGCGCCTGGAGATATTCACCCTGCTGGTGCTGTTTACGCCGATGTTCTGGCGGCTGTAACCGCCCTAGCTCACCGCTATTTGGAATTCCCGTCGAGAGATTGTGCGCTGTACGGGAATTTCCGACTGTGGGCATAGCCGTCGCTATGGCCGCGGGAGAAAAATCCCGTACGGCGTGCAACATCCGGCGAGAAACCAAATAGGCTGTTTACAGTGAAACGAAGGGCAAAGCTCGTGATATGTCTGCCGGTCGGTGAGATGGCGGTTAACCCCGTTTACCCGTACCGCGGTGCTTGCGGATCATCTCGTAGGCCGCCTGGATCTCCTGGGAGCGCTCGGTGGCGAGTTTTACCATTTCCTGCGGCACGCCGCGGGCGATCAGCTTGTCCGGGTGGTGTTCGCTCATCAACCTGCGATAGGCCTGCTTGAGCTCTTTGTCGGTGACGCCAGAGGTTACACCCAGTGCCGTGTAGGCGTCCTCCAGCCGGGTGCCGGGCTGCGCCGCGTAGCCGTGCTCGCCGTGAAAATGCTCCTGGGCCCGGGCCATGCGCAGCAACTGCTCCAGTTGCGCCGCGCCCAGTCCCAGCAGCACGGCTATGCGCTGCAACACGGCGTGCTCGGCGGCGTCGATGGTCTGGTCTGCCAGCGCCAGCGAGATCAAAAACAGCAACAAAGTCTGCTGCAGGCGGCGCTGCGGGCCGCAGGCCTGGAGAAACTGCGCGATAACGGGCTCCGGCTGGAAATCACTCGCTGCGCCCTGCCGAAACAACTCGATGGCGCGCCGGCGCTGGTCGGCGTCGAGCCCCATCTGGGCAAACACCGCTTCGGTGTGATCGATCTCCTGCTGCGACACCCGGCCGTCCGCCTTGGCCAGGTATCCGGACAGCAAAAAAGTGGTGTCGAAAAAGCTGGCCTTGATGCGCTCGAGGTTGTCGCCAGAGCCGAAATGCAAGGTGCGCGCCAGACCCTTGTCAAAGCTGTGGCCGACAAGGACGCCGATAACCAGGCCGATGAGGCCACCCACCAGCAGACCGATCAATCCGCCTATTATTTTTCCATAGAACATACCGCTCCTTTGCGGCAGGTCGGCCCGCCGCTCTCGCCGCTGCCCGGCGGGCGGCGGTCACAGGTCATCGTAGACACCGGGTCCCGTAGCCGGGCGCACCCGAAACCGCTTGTACTCCCACTGATACTGCTCCACACAGTGCTCGAGGCAGTCCTGCACACCGCGATTCAACGCGGCCAGCGAAACCGCCATATCCTTGTCGTAAATCTCGGGACGGGCCGCCCGGTAACACACCTCGAAGCCGCCGGGCACCCGCCGCGCGTAGCCGAAGACAGCCAGCGCACCGGTCCTGTGCAGCAGGTTGCTGACCAGCGTTCCGGTGAAACACGGCACCCCCATAAACGGCGCATTCTGTCCCGAGTGCAGGCTGGCCGGCACCTGGTCCGGTAAAATTCCGCTGATGCCGCCGCGTTTTACACTGCGCAGCAAGCGCGCGATGCCGCGGCTGTCGGTGGGCACCAGAGTAGCGCCGCTGCGTTCGCGCGCGCGCCTGATGAGGGGCGCCAGCCCCGCCAGTTTGGGTGGTTCGTACAGCGACACGGTGGCGCCCAGGGTGGCGGTGTGCAGACCCACCATTTCCCAGTTGCCCAGGTGCGGTGCCAGCACGATGACGCCGCGCCGCTCCATCCCGGCAGCGCGGATCAGCTCCGCACCGTGCACCGCCTTGACCAGACTCTGCACATGGCGCCAGCTGCGCAGCCACAGGTGGCCCATCTCGGCCGCCAGCTCGCCCTTGGCGCGGAAACTGCGCCGCGCCAGTTGCTCGCGCTCGGCCCCGGGCAGTGCGGGAAAGGCCAGCTGCAGGTTGCGCTCGATCACCCGCCGGCTGCGCCCGCCCCAGGGCCACAAGAGCGCGGCCGCGCCGCGTCCCAGTGCGCGCGCCACGCGCAGCGGCAGCAGGGAACACAGGCGCAGCAGGGCCCTGACCAGAGCCGCTTTCAGGGCATTCATGGGACCATGTCACTTTCAGGTAAAGTGCGTATTATGCCGCCAAAAGTGCCTGTATAATAGGCGGCTTTTTGCAGTGGCTGACAGGCGAAGCAGTGGCACAGGATCGACCGCAACAACTCACGTTTCAGGATATTATCCTGCGGCTGCAGCAATTCTGGGCCGATCGCGGCTGCGTGCTCCTGCAGCCGCTGGACATGGAAGTGGGCGCGGGAACCTTCCACCCCGCCACGTTTTTGCGCGCCATCGGCCCGGAGAGCTGGAACGCCGCCTACGTGCAACCCAGTCGCCGCCCCACCGACGGTCGCTACGGTGACAACCCCAACCGCCTGCAGCACTACTATCAGTTCCAGGTCGTGATGAAACCCTCACCCGCCAATTTTCAGGATCTGTACCTGGAGTCGCTGGTGGCCCTGGGCATCGATTCGTCCGTGCACGACATCCGCTTTGTCGAGGACAACTGGGAATCCCCCACGCTGGGCGCCTGGGGACTGGGTTGGGAGGTCTGGCTCAACGGCATGGAAGTAACCCAGTTCACCTACTTCCAGCAGGCGGGCGGTCTGGAGTGCTACCCCGTTACCGGCGAGATCACCTACGGCATCGAGCGCATCGCCATGTACCTGCAAAGTGTCGACAGCATCTACGACCTGCGCTGGTCGGACGGCCCCGCCGGCAAAGTCACCTACGGCGACGTGTTCCACCAGAACGAAGTCGAGATGTCGCACTACAATTTCGAGGAGGCCGATGTTGCGCATTTGTTCAGTTTTTTCGATCACTGCGAGGCCGAGGCGCTGCGGCTGGTGGACAAGAAACTGCCGCTGCCGGCCTACGAACAGGTGATGAAAGCATCGCATACCTTCAACCTCCTCGATGCCCGCCACGCCGTCTCGGTAACCGAGCGCCAGCGCTTTATCCTGCGGGTGCGGGCACTGGCCCGCGCGGTGGCGCTGGCGTATTTCAACACGCGCGCCGCGCTGGGTTTTCCGCTGGCGCTCGACAGCCTGCGTCGCGAAGCGCTGGAAAAACCGGCGCTGGGCGGGGCGGAAAACGCGGTGGGGCAGGGGGCGGGCCGATGACCACCGAAACCCTGCTGGTTGAACTGGGCACGGAAGAACTGCCGCCCAAAGCGCTCAAAGCACTGGCGCTGGCCTTTCGCGACGGCATAACACTGGGGCTGCGGCAACGCGAACTCGGCTTTGGGCAGGTACAGTGGTTTGCCACGCCGCGCCGCCTCGCGGTGCTGATCAGCCAGGTGCAGCTACAGGCCGCCGAGCGGCAGCTAGAACTGCTCGGACCGCCGGCCGAGCGCGCCCGGGACGCCGCGGGAGACTGGAGTCCGGCCGCCCGCGGCTTTGCCGACAAGCAGGGCGTCAGCCCCGATGAACTGCTCGTGATTGAAACGCCGAAGGGCGAGCGCCTGGGGCTGCGCCGCACACTGGCCGGCGCAGCCACCCGCGACTGCCTGAATGCCATTATCAACGAGAGTATCCAGCAGCTGCCCATACCCAGGCGCATGCGCTGGGGAGCCAGCCGCGTGGAGTTCGTGCGCCCCGTGCAGTGGGTAGTGGCCATGCTGGGCAGCGACTGCGAGCACGGGGAAATCCTCGGGCTGGCCACCGGCAACCGCACGCGCGGACACCGCTTTCACAGCGCTGGCGATATCGTCCTGAACCGCCCCGAGGATTACGTTGCGGAGCTGGCGCGGGCCAAGGTGGTCGCCGATTACGACCAGCGCCAGCAGATGATTCGCGACCAGGTGGCAACGGAGGCCAGCGCACTGCCGGCCACCGCAGTCATCGACCAGGACCTGCTGGACGAAGTAACCGCGCTGGTGGAATGGCCGGTCGCCCTCACCGGCTCCTTTGACGAGCGCTTTCTGGAGGTTCCCGCCGAAGCGCTGATCTCCTCGATGAAAGAACACCAGAAGTACTTTCACCTGGTGGACGAGCAGGGCCGGCTCGTGCCCCGATTCATTACCATCGCCAATATCGAGAGCACGGACCCGGTGCAGGTTATCGCCGGCAACGAGCGCGTGATCCGGCCGCGTCTGGCAGATGCCGCGTTCTTTTTTGACTCGGACAGAAAGACACCCCTGGCCGAGCGGGTGCCCCAACTCGAAAAAATAGTCTTTCAACAGCAGCTCGGCACCCTGCACGACAAGACGCGCCGACTGGTAGCGCTGTCGGGCGCCCTGGCCGAAGCCCTGGACGCGCCGGTGGAGGAGGCGCGCCGCGCCGCGCTGCTGAGCAAGACCGACCTGGTGACCGAGATGGTGCTGGAGTTTTCCGACATGCAGGGCGTGGCCGGTTCCCACTACGCCCTGGCCGATGGCGAGGCCGCCGCTGTCGCCGCGGCGCTGGCCCAGCAATACTGGCCGCGGCACGCCGGCGACCGGCTGCCCGAGACGCCGACGGCCTGCGTGCTGGCGCTGGCCGACCGCCTGGACAGCCTGGTCGGCCTGTTCGGTATCGGGCAACCCCCGACCGGGTCCAAAGATCCCTTTGCCCTGCGCCGCGCCTCGCTGGCCGTACTGCGCATACTGGTGGAAAAAAACCTGGACCTGGATTTGCGCGACTGCCTGGACCTGGCCGCCGGCCAGTATCCGCAGGGCACACTCGCGGCGGATACGACCGGACAGGTCTTCGATTATATGATCGAGCGCTTCCGGGCGTGGTTTGAGGATGAGCAGATTCCGGTGGCCGTGTTCAAGGCCGTGAGCGCCCGCCACCTGAGCCGGCCGGTGGACATCCAGCGCCGGGTGCACGCCGTGCACGCCTTCAGCCAGTTGCCCCAGGCGGCCGCGCTGGCCACCGCCAACAAGCGGGTAGCCAATATCCTGGGCCAGCTGGACACGTCATACGAATTTGATGATGTAAGCACTAACTTACTTACAGAGCCTCAGGAAAAGGCACTTTTGTGTACCATGGACACCTTGGGGGAGGCCAGTGCGGAGCATCTGGCGGAAGGGGACTACGCGGCGGCGCTGAGCAGCCTGGCCGAGTTGCGTGAACCGGTCGATGCGTTTTTCGACGCGGTGCTGGTCAATGCCGACGATCCGCAATTGCGCGGCAATCGCCTCGCTCTGCTTAAAAGGCTGCGCGATCTGTTTCTGCAGGTGGCCGACATATCCCAACTCGTCGTGGGCAAGTCCTGAGCTCCATGGCGCTGCTCATCCTCGACCGCGACGGGGTTATCAACCGGGATTCCAGCGACTACATCCGCAGCGTGCGGGACTGGCAGCCCCTCCCCGGCAGTATCGCCGCGATCGCGCAGTTGTCGCAGGCGGGCTATCGCATCGCTGTCGCCACCAACCAGTCGGGGCTCGCCCGGGGCTACTTCGACCTGGCCGACCTGGAGGCCATTCACGAGCTGTTGTGTCAGCAGGTGGAACAGCGGGGGGGTCGCATCGAGGCGATCGCTTACTGCCCCCACCTGCCCGACGCTGGCTGCCACTGCCGCAAACCCGCCACCGGCCTGCTGCGGGCCATAGAACGGGAGCTGGGTGAGTCGGCGCGGGGCGCGTATTTTATCGGCGACAGCCTGAAGGATCTGCAGGCGGCCACCGACTTCGGCTGCGTGCCGATTCTCGTCACCACCGGCAACGGTGCCGCCACCCTGGCCGCCCTGCGCGCGAACAATGCCGCGCTGGCAAACGCCGCAGCCCTTGCCGTCTACCCGGATCTCGCCGCTGCGGCCCGGGACCTACTCCGCCACTGACAACACCGGCCTGACTGCACGACAGGCGGCGCTCTGCGTCGAGCACAACGCGCGCCATCGACACCGCGCTTGCTTTGAACCGGGGCTGACGCAGCGGGGAACATAAATCTTGGAACCACGGTTCCACCTGGTGATCGCCGCCGGAGTGGGCGCCCGGGTGGCACGCTACAGGCGAGCTGAGGTCTCCACGACTACAGCATTCAGAGCGCCCGGGTACCGGTGAATTTCGCACTCCACACCTTGCCGACCACCTGGGGCGCGATTTGAGCGATCAGCTCAGCGCTCAGTTCCAGGCCGGGGATCTCAGAGGTAATCAGGGATACCAGCTGTGATTCCTCGTACACCTGGCGCTCCACCACATGCAGATCGTCGAGCCCGGCGGCCCGCAGGCCGTCGAGGTAGGCAGCTTCTGAGATAGCACCCGCGACACAGGCGCTGTACAGGGTCGCATTCTCTCGCAGGGCGTCGGGCAGGCCCTCGACCACGATGTCTGAAATACTGAAACGGCCGCCGGGCTTCAGGACCCTGGCGATTTCACTGAAGACCCGGGCTTTATCCGGCGACAGGTTGATCACACAGTTGGAGATTACCCAATCGACGGATGCGTTATCGATCGGCATCTGCTCGATCATCCCCAGCCGCACATCCACGTTGTACAGCCCCGCGGCGGCCACATTGGCCCTGGCCCTGTCGACCATTTCCTGCGTCATATCGATACCGATGACAGAACCCGAGGGACCGACTTTTTCGGCAGCCAGCAGCAAATCCAGCCCGGCCCCGGAACCCAGGTCGAGCACGGTCTGTCCCGCCGTAACCGCGGCGAACGCCAGCGGATTGCCGCAGCCGAAGGACTGACTGGCCGCGTCCAAATCACGGGCCTCGGGTGCATACCCGGCCACAGCGGCAATGGTGCCCGGTCCAGACGGCGGCGCGCAACAGGGCGAGCGGGAGCTGGCCGCCTCCAGCATGCGTACGTAGTCTCTGGACACCTGCTTGTGTATGTCGGTCATTTTCATATCCACCTCCACGGTTGTCGGTGTTGTTCAGTATAGAATAGCTGAAGACTCACACATCCAGATTGGCCACCGACAGGGCGTTGTCCTCGATAAATTCCCGCCGCGGCTCCACGTGATCTCCCATGAGGGTGGTGAATATCTGATCGGCGGCAATGGCATCTTCAATGGTGACCTTGAGCATGCGGCGCGCCTCCGGGTCCATGGTGGTCTCCCACAACTGATCGGGATTCATCTCCCCCAGGCCCTTGTAGCGCTGAATGGCGTAACCGCGGCTGGCCTCGCTCATCAGCCAGTCCAGGCCCTTCTCGAAACTGCGTGTATGCAGTGTTTTCTCGCCCCGCTGGAAGTAACCGTCCTCGTCGATCAACGTGTTGAGGGTGTCACCGAGTGCGACCAGGCTGCGGTATTCACCGGATGCAAAGAACTCATGGTGGTATTCGGTTTCATGCTCCACGCCGTGGGCCAGGCGTTTGACGACCGGGAAGTACAACTGGCGCTCATGATCCTTACGCACGACCACCACGTAATTGGTTCCCTTGGCTGCTACGGTTTGTAAGCGCTCACTTAAATCACTGACAAAAGCACTCACGGCCTGTTCGTCCCGCATCTGTTCGAGCGTCAGCGCTGTACCGTGAACCATCTGCCACAGGACTTCCGACGCATACAGACGGCTGAGACGGTTGATAGTGGCCGCGACGTCACGGTATCTCGCCACCAACTCGTCCAGATTCTCGCCCGAGATGGGCGGCGCATCGGGATTGACATAAATGGACGCACCGTCCAGTGCGGCCTGGGTAAGGTACTGGTTGAGCGCCTCGTCATCTTTCAGGTACTGGTGCTGTTTGCCCCGGACGATCTTGTACAGTGGCGGCTGCGCGATAAAGACATGTCCACGCTCGATCAATTCGGGCATCTGACGGAAAAAGAAAGTGAGCAGGAGCGTCCTGATATGAGAACCGTCCACATCGGCATCGGTCATGATGATAATGCTGTGATAGCGCAGTTTATCCGGGTTGAATTCATCTTTACCAATGCCGCAGCCCAGAGCAGTCACGATAGTGCCCACTTCGGCGGAGCTCAGCATTTTGTCAAAGCGCGCCTTCTCCACATTCAGAATTTTGCCTTTGAGCGGCAGAATCGCCTGGAAGCGGCGGTTTCTACCCTGCTTGGCCGAACCGCCGGCGGAGTCGCCCTCTACCAGGTACAGCTCCGACAGAGCGGGGTCTTTCTCCTGGCAGTCGGCCAGTTTGCCCGGCAGACCGGCGATATCCAGGGCCCCTTTGCGCCGGGTCATTTCCCTGGCTTTGCGGGCGGCCTCGCGAGCGCGCGCCGCATCCAGCATCTTGCCGACCACCGCCTTTGCTTCCGCTGGGTTTTCCAGCAGATAGTCGTTGAACTGGGTATTCATGGCTTGCTCGACCGCGGTCTTCACCTCCGAGGAGACCAGTTTGTCCTTGGTCTGGGAGGAAAACTTGGGATCCGGCACCTTGACGGAAATAATGGCAGTCAGCCCTTCCCGCGCATCGTCGCCAGTGGTGTTGACCTTGGCTTTTTTCGCCAGTCCCTCTTTCTCAATGTAGTTGTTCAGGCTGCGGGTGAGTGCCGCGCGGAAACCCGCCAGATGGGTACCGCCGTCGCGCTGGGGGATGTTGTTGGTGTAGCAGTAAATGTTTTCCTGAAACGAGTCGTTCCATTGCAGTGCGACTTCCACACCGATGCCATCAGCCGTCTGCACGATAAAGTGGAAGGGTTTGTTGACCACGGTTTTATTCTGATTCAGGTAGTCGACAAAGGCGTTCAGTCCACCTTCGTACTGATAGACCTCGGACTTGCCGCTGCGCTCATCCTTCAGCACGATGCGCACCCCTGAATTCAGAAAGGCCAATTCACGCAATCGCTTGGCGAGCTGTTCGAAATGAAACTCGATGTTTGCGAAAGTTGTAGAAGATGGCTTGAACCGCACCGCAGTACCGGAACCGTCCGTAGTCCCGATTTCCGCCAAAGGCGCATCGGGCACACCGTGACGGTAAGTCTGCTCAAACATTTTCCCGCCGCGGCGAATGGTCAGCACCAACTCCTCGGAGAGTGCGTTGACCACGGAAACACCGACACCGTGCAGTCCTCCCGACACCTTGTATGAATTGTCATCGAACTTGCCCCCCGCATGCAGCACCGTCATGATGACTTCGGCTGCAGACACCCCCTCTTCGTGTATTTCCGTGGGAATGCCGCGACCGTCATCGCCAACGGTGACTGATTCGTCGGGATGAATGACAATGTTAATCTCTGTGCAATGCCCGGCCAGTGCTTCATCTATGGAGTTATCCACGAGTTCAAACACCATGTGGTGTAGTCCCGTGCCGTCATCCGTATCGCCGATGTACATGCCGGGGCGCTTGCGCACCGCATCGAGCCCCTTGAGGACTTTGATGCTGGAATGGTCATAGTGGTTTTCAGTTTCACTCATGGCTTTACTCTCAATTACCTTCATTTACCAGCAAGGCGCGGGTCAGGTCATTCACAACGGACCACACTGCCATGTTCCACGTGGAACATGGCGAGTGCAGTCGTCTGTGGCCGAGCATCCGCCCCCTGGGCAGCGTCTGGCGGCACCGTAGCGGGCCAAACCGCCATTATATCCTGCGGATCCACGCAAGTGATAAACACCTGCGCATCCATCGCCGCCAGGCGTGCGCAAATCAAGCGGTTGTGCTCACCATCCAGCTCGGACGGCAGGTCATCGATCAGGTAGGTACATGGACCGCGTCCAAGCTCCCCCATCAATTGCCCCTGGGCCAGTTTGAGACTGCACACGACCAGTTTTTGCTGCCCCCGGGACAGCGTGTCTGCGGCGGGGTAACCCCCGTGCGTAAATTTGATATCAGCCCGCTGCGGTCCACAGTGCGTGTAGCCCTGCTCGACATCGGCTTGGCGAGTACTTTCGAGTGCGTCTTCGTAACTCAGGTGTCGGTCCCAGCCCTGCCGGTACACCAGTTCGACTGCACCCAGGTCGGGTGCCAGCTCTGTCAGTATCGCGTCAAATCGCGGCACAAGCCGGTCAAAGTAAGCCTTGCGGTGGCGACTGATGGCATTGCCCGCCAGCGCCAGATCTCTGGTCCAGACGCTCACTTCCTGCGAGCTGATGATATTACCACGACGCAACAGCATGTTGCGCTGTTTTAAGCAGCGCTGAAAACGCCGCCACTCACCGATAAAACGATGTTCCACGTGAAACACACCCCAGTCGAGATACTGTCTCCTGACCAGTGGCGCACCGGCGAGCAAATCAAAACTGTCCGCCGTAATTGTCTGCAAAGGGAGGTACCCCGCCAGTTCCGCTACCGTGGAAACGACTCTTCCGGCAACCTTGATCTGAACGTCTCCGGAGACAGTCCGTTTCACACCAAGGGGCAGCGTCGCACCCGGAACATCCACCGCACCAAACACCGTCAGCTCCGCTGCCCCGTGCGTGACCAGCGTGCGACTGGCCTTTCCCCGAAACGAGCGCGCCAGACCCAGGATATGAATGGCCTCTAGCAAGCTGGTTTTGCCGCTCCCATTGTTCCCAAAAAATACATTAACGCGCTGCAAGTTCGGCAGCCGCACCTGTCTCAGGTTGCGCACCCCTGCTATCTGTAATCTGGATAGTGACACGGTGGGAACAGGCAGGCACAAGCCCCGATATGAAGCTGCGGCCCCAATCAGGCGCCTGTCGGATTCAGGGGATTATCGCCGAACGCATGGGAAATCGAAGACGGTTTGCCGCCGCCTTGCAACGCTTCGCGGCGCCAATGATGCGACGACACTACGCAAAACAACAGACCGATTTCCCATCGCCGCAGTAGAATCATCCTAAATCCGACGGGCTCCTGAGCGCTGGTGGGACAACAAGGGGAAGGGCGTCGCCTCAAAGACGCATCGGCATCACGACATACACGGAATCACCGGCTTCCTCACTCTCCTCCAGCAGTGCGCTACTGGCGGGGTCCGCCAGCGACAGGCGGATTTTTTCACCGCTCAATACGCCGAGTACGTCCAGCAGGTAACTGACATTAAAGCCTATTTCGAGTGCTTCGCCCTCGTACTCCACTGAAACGGTCTCTTCCGCTTCCTCCTGCTCGGGGTTGTTAGCGATGATGTCGAGCGTGTTTTCCACGAGTTTCAGCCGGACTCCCCGGTATTTTTCGTTGGAGAGAATGGCGGTTCGAGTAAAGGCCTGGCGCAATTCGAGGCGAGAGCCAACCACAATTTTATCCGGAGAACGCGGTAGCACCCGCTGGTAATCCGGGAATTTGCCGTCCACCAGTTTTGAGGTAAAGGTAAAACCTGCGGTCGTCGCACGCATGTGGTTACTCCCGAGAACGACGGTAACATCCGCATCGTCTTCCAACAACAGCCGGGCCAGCTCCAGCACGCCTTTGCGCGGCAGTATGACCTGAAGATCATCGTCGACGGCAATTTTCTGCGGGAGTGTACAGAGCGCCAGCCGATGTCCGTCCGTTGCAACGACCCGAAGCTTCCCTGCTTTTACGTCCCACAGCATGCCATTCAAGTAATACCGGACATCCTGCTGCGCCATGGCAAACGCGGTGCGCTCGATCAGTCGCCTCAATTGTCCCTGTTTCACGGTAAACTGGTGGGTGCCCATGCTGTCTTCAATATTGGGAAACTCTCTGGCAGGCAGCGTCGCCAGTGTAAAGCGGCTGCGTCCCGACCGGGCAGTCACCTTACTGTCCTTGACATCGAATTCGATAGAGCTGCCCTCGGGCAGGGATCTGCAGATATCGACCAGCTTGCGTGCAGGCACCGTAACCTCGCCCGACTCCCCGGCCGCCTCCAGTTGCACCCGACCGACAAGCTCGACCTCCAGGTCGGTTCCTGTCAGCGACAGGTGGTTCTCCTCCAGAACCATCAGTACATTCGCCAAGATGGGCAGGGTCTGGCGCCGTTCCACAACGCCCGCCACCAGGTTTAGCGGCTTGAGCAGCGCATCCCGTGAAATTGTGAACTTCATAAGGTTGTTTTCCCTTCCCTTCTAAAATGGTACTGCTTGGCGCGACGGGTAGCCGGCGTTGTCCGCACGTGGCAAGCGGCCGAAACAACGTCCCTGTTGCCCCTTCAGGTCGTCAAGGATCGCAGCAGGTTTTTGTAATCTTCACGAATATCGGAGCTTGTTTCACGAAGTTCCTTTATTTTACGACATGCGTGAAGAACTGTCGTGTGATCTCTACCACCAAAACTATC
>JAGRIH010000021.1:0-21269 GCA_020443345.1 Halioglobus sp. | reverse complement strand
CGGCTGCGGCGCCGGGACATCATATCCGCAACCTTGATTTTATAGTACTCCGCGGCAGTACGCTGAATATTCTCCAGGCTGATCTGTTTGTCCTGCAATGCCAACAGGTCCTTGAGGCTCTCCTTGATTAACTCGATATCGATGGGCTTGCCCGTGAAGTGAGCACTTGCTATCACTCTCTTCAGCGCCCCCTCGAGTTCCCTTACATTTGAGCGAATACGCTGCGCGATAAAGAATGCCGCGTCGCGCGGCAGGTCCACACCCCGCTGGGCTGCCTTGTTCATCAGGATCGCAACCCGGGTTTCCAGTTCAGGCGGCTCCACCGCGACGGTCAGGCCCCAGCCGAAGCGCGACTTGAGGCGCTCTTCGAGGCCGTCGATTTCCTTGGGATAGCGATCACAGGTCAGGATCATCTGCTGCCCACCTTCAAGCAGGGCGTTGAAGGTGTGAAAAAACTCCTCCTGGGAGCGGTCTTTCTTGGCAAAGAACTGGATGTCGTCGATCAGCAGCGCATCCACCGAGCGGTAGTAGCGCTTGAAATCCGTAATGGCATTTAGCTGCAGCGCTTTTACCATATCCGCGACAAAGCGCTCGGAGTGCAGGTAGATTACCTTCGCCTGCGGATTTTGCCGCTTGAGCACATTGCCCACCGCGTGCATCAGGTGCGTCTTGCCAAGCCCCACACCCCCATAGAGAAAAAGCGGGTTATAGGAGTCACCGGGGTTCTCCGCAACCTGCTTCGCCGCCGCCAGCGCCAATTGATTGGATTTGCCCTCCACGAAAGTGTCAAACGTGTAGTGCTCGACAAGGTTGTGCTGGTGTTGCAGCGACCCTTCGACCTCTATGCGCCGAGCGCTGTCAGACGCCATCGTATCCGGGCGATGCGCCACAGCTGCAGGGCCCGGCATACCTGCGACCGCATCACCGGACAGGGCCGGTCCGCGCTGTTCGGTGCGATGTGTCTCCACGCGCCGGCCGGGATAGGCCCGAAAGGCCGAAGGTGCGCTCGCGCCTATCTCCAGAACCACATCCATCGCGCCGCCGGGTTCGAGTTCCCGCACCAGCTCGGCGATGCGCCGGGCGTATTTGTCCGAGACAAAGTCCTTGATAAAGCGGTTGGGTGCCAGCAGGGTCAGGAGCTGGCCGTCCGTGCTGGCCTGGAGCGGTCTTATCCAGGTGTTGAACTGTTGCGAAGGCAGCTCGTCCTGCAGGCGATCAACGCACTGCTGCCACACTAGTGCTGGCAAAACAACCTCTCAAAGCACGACTGAAATTCCGGCTTTTGCATAAAAAAAGTTATGATAACGGGTTTCTTTTTGTCGCGTCTTTTTGCCGACACCGAGGCAGCATAATACTCCCCAAATAGGGAGTTATCCACATCTGGACGCAGAAAATTTAAAATTTAATTTTCCTTATAATTCATAATGTTAGGACTGATAAGATCATTTTTTAACCGATTGCAACAGCCGGGCTCCGGAACAACTCAACCTGTGCATATCCTGTTAATATATTTTTGAGAATCTGTGGGGTGATGCCCGTATCGCCCGCGGTTACTGGTATCGTCAAAGGAGCGCGTGTGGTCTGCCGCGTCTGCTCCCAACGCGCCCCACGCCGCGCACCGCACCGCGGCAGCAGCGGCGAAAAATAGCGCAGACCTCGTTGAATTCACGGCCACATTTACATAGAATAGCCAGCCTTTTTTGCGGCCGATAACCACCGTGGTTTGTCCCGGTGGTGCGCTTCGGACCCAACAACCACTCTGGATCAAACACCATGAAGAGAACATTTCAACCCAGCGTCCTGAAACGCAAGCGCACCCACGGTTTCCGCACGCGCATGGCGACCAAGGGTGGCCGACACGTATTGAATCGCCGTCGTGCACGGGGCCGCAAGCGTCTGGCAGCATAGGGACACCCGACCGGTTGAGCCATCCCGTCGATGCCCGTTTTGGCAGCGCCCGGCGCCTGTTAAATGCCAGAGATTACAGCGCGGTTTTTGACGGCTGCGAGGCCCGGGCTTCACACCGCTACCTGCTGCTTCTGGCCAGGACCAATGCGCGCCAGACCCACCGCCTGGGCCTGGTCATCGCCAGGAAACATGTGCGCCTGGCGGTACAGCGCAATCGAGTAAAACGCCTGGCCCGCGAGTTCTTTCGCACCCTGCCCGTCGATACCGCCCCGCCCCTGGACGTCATCCTGTTGGCGCGCCGCGGTATCGATCATTTGGAGAATTCGGAGCTATCAACTATATTGCGGCAGCAGTGGCATCGACTGGTTCGCCACATCAACCAACCAGAATCCACCACTGGCCGGGGATCCACATGCAACGTCTGCTAGTTTTCATGATCTCCTGTTACCAGATCTGTCTCAGTCCGTTCCTGGGAAACCACTGTCGTTTCTACCCCACCTGTTCCAGCTATGCCCGCGATGCAATCACTGACCACGGCGTTATAAACGGCGGCTGTCTCGCCCTGCGACGGCTTGGCAAATGCCATCCCTGGCATGAGGGCGGCGTCGACCCGGTACCGCCCCGCTCGCACACCCATTAAACAAACCAGCCACTGAATATCACTATGGATTTGCAACGCTCGTTACTGATTGGCGCCATCGCGGTTTTATCCTTTATGCTGCTCACGGAGTGGGTGGCATTCAAAGGTGCCAGAACTGCCGACAGCGCTGCCGAGACCTCGCGCCTGACCAGCCATACGCAACAGCCGGCGGCGACCTCCAGCGCTGACAGTGACCAAACAACGAGCCACACCGGAGCTGAAGACCTACCGGTGGTACCCACAGACCACGCAAGCGCGGAGCAGACTGTTCCCTCCGTGGACGACAACCTGTCCACGGACGCTGACAACAGCCATATCGTGGTGGTTGCGACAGACGTGCTGCAGTTCGCCATCGACTTGCGCGGCGGCGACATCGTCGAGCTGGCCCTGCCCAAGTTTCTGCAACAACTCGATAAATCCAGTGATCCCTTTGTTCTGCTCGAGCAGAACAATGACCGCACCTACATCGCCCAGAGCGGCCTTATCGGCGCCAATGGCATCGACAGGGATGGTCGCGCGCTGTTCAGCGCCGCCGCTTCGCGCTATGAGATGCACAGCGCCGACGAGTCTCTCACCGTCGATCTGCACTGGCAGAACAGCGCCGGCGTCGCCGTCACCAAACGCTTTACCCTGCGACGCGGTGCGTACGTCATCGACGTCGACTACCGGGTAGAGAATCGCAGCAATGCCCGCTGGCAGGCCAACTTGTTCGGGCAAATCAAGCGCGACAGCCTGCCGCCACCGGCTGCGGATACATCCGGGCTGGGCCTGAAGCCCTTCCTGGGGATCGCGGTCACCCAACCCGATGAACGCTTCACCAAATTCACCTTTGACGACATTGCCGAGGAACCCTTCAAGGCCAACTTTCCCGGCGGCTGGATCGCCATGATTCAGCACTACTTCCTCAGCGCCTGGATACCCAACCCCGAACAGAGTCACAACTACAGCGCCAGGGTGACGCGCAGCGGCTTCAACATCGCCGGCTTCATCAGTCCCGCACTGGCACTCGATCCCGGTCAGTCAGGACAGATGGGCGCGCGCTTTTACGCCGGCCCCAAGGACCAGTACAGTCTTGAAAGAATATCGCCCTATCTCGATTTGAGCGTGGATTACGGCTGGCTGTGGTGGATTGCACAGCCCCTGTTCTGGCTGCTGACCAAAATCCATGCCCTGGTGGGCAACTGGGGGGTGGCAATCATCTTGCTGACGGTGCTGATCAAGGCGGCGTTCTTTAAGCTGTCCGCCACCAGCTACCGGTCCATGGCCAATATGCGCCGGGTACAGCCCAAGATGCAGGAGATTCGCGAGCAGTACGCCGACGACAAACAAAAACAGTCGCAGGCCATGATGGATTTGTACCGCAAGGAGAAAATCAACCCCTTGGGGGGCTGCCTTCCGGTCCTGGTCCAGATGCCCGTATTTATCGCGCTGTACTGGGTCTTGATGGAAAGCGTGGAACTGCGACACTCGCCTTTCATTCTGTGGATTCGCGACCTGTCGGTAATGGATCCCTACTTTGTGCTGCCGCTGCTGATGGGGGCGAGCATGTGGTTCATGCAGAAGCTGAATCCGCCACCACCAGACCCGATGCAGGCCAGGATCATGCAGTGGCTGCCTGTCGTCTTTACGTTCTTCTTCCTGTGGTTTCCGGCAGGACTGGTGCTTTACTGGGTAGTCAACAACGTGCTGTCCATGGCGCAGCAGTATGTGATTACCCGACAAATAGAATCGGCTGCGGCAAAAGCCTGACGCCGCCGGGCCGGCGGGCGCCGCTGCAATTTCCCACTCACCTGGTGACGAACCCGGAGTCCGACAGGCTCCTGAGACCGCATTCAGTACTGAACCATGAACAGATTGTCCGGCCTCGATGGCTCCACCATCGCCGCTGTCGCCACCGCACCGGGGCGCGGCGGCATCGGCATCGTGCGCATTTCAGGTGACGCAGCGGCAGCCATCGGCGCCGCGATAACCGGGCTTGCGATGCTGCAGCCGCGCCATGCGCATTTTGCCCGCTTTAGCGACGCTGATGGCGCGACGCTGGATACCGGCATCGCACTGTATTTTCCCGGGCCCCATTCGTTTACCGGCGAAGACGTGGTGGAATTGCAGGGCCACGGCGGGCCGGTGGTGCTGGACCAGGTACTGCAACTGGCGTGCAAACTCGGTGCCCGGCCGGCGCGCGCCGGAGAGTTCTCCGAACGCGCCTACCTCAATGACAAAATCGATCTGGCCCAGGCCGAGGCCATTGCAGACCTTATCAACAGCAGCACGGAACAGGCCGCCATCAATGCCGCGCGCTCGTTGCAGGGGGAATTCTCCAGAAAGGTCGAGACACTCATCGAGCACGTCACACGACTGCGGGTTTATGTTGAAGCGTCGATTGATTTTCCGGAAGAAGAAATCGATTTTATTCAGGAGGGTCAGGTAACAGCCCGGCTCCGGGAGCTCATCCGGCAGGTCGAAGCGGTACTGGGGCAAGCGCGGCAGGGCGCCCTGCTGCGCGAGGGCATGAAACTGGTCATTGCCGGCAGACCCAATGTGGGCAAATCCAGCCTCCTCAACAGGCTTTCCGGACAGGATACGGCGATTGTCGCCGCGCTGGAGGGAACCACCCGGGACGTGCTGCGCGAACACATACAGATCGACGGTATGCCGCTACACATCGTCGATACGGCCGGTTTGCGCGACCGCGGCGACGCGGTGGAGATGGAGGGCATGCGCCGGGCGCGGCGAGAAATGGAGAGCGCGGACCACATTTTGCTGGTAGTCGATGACAGCGCGGCTTCCCGCGACAGCGGCACGCCGCCGTGGCCACTCGCAACGGAGCCACAGCAGCGGGCTATCCCGTTCACTGTGGCGTACAACAAGTGTGACCTCACCGGCCGGGTACCACATGTCGAATCCAAAGCCGGCTACACCGCCATCTGGCTGTCGGCCAGGACGGGGGCGGGCCTGGAATTGCTGCGCGGACATCTGAAGGCGTGCATGGGGTACAGCGGTGCGATGGAGGGCAGCTTCAGTGCCCGGCGGCGCCACCTGCTGGCCCTGGAAAGGGCCGGCGCACACCTGGCGGCGGGGCTCAACCAGTTGCTGTACACAGGTGCCGGCGAACTGCTTGCGGAGGATTTGCGGCAGTGCCAGAACAGCCTGGGGGAAATCACCGGCGCCAGCAGCAGCGATGCCTTGCTGGGCGAGATTTTTTCCAGTTTTTGCATCGGGAAATAATGCACAGCTTGTCCCGCGGTTGTGCCGTGTGCCATGCACTGCCGGGGTGTTCAGCAGCCGTTTGTGCACAGGCATTGGCACTGGTAGCACACAGACTTTTTCCGGTTGCGGTCAGGCCCGCTGCCACCCTGGATAACTCCCTGCATCGTGCGGGTACTGCGTGTGGAGAAATGCCCTAGCCAGCGGCGGGGTATCCTGCAGCGCGATGTCATCCACACGGGTCCGTGTTTGATCCACCGGCCGAGCACTGCTTGTCACCGCTGGTTACAGGGTTTTCCGACCTGGTTATTGATGCGTTAACCACATGATTTATCTGCAAAAAATACACTTTTTCACAAGTGCAGCCCGACCTAACAATCACAACAACAATAATCCTAATATATACCTGAAAAACACAGATAACTTTAATTCAACCGTGCTGACTCAAACTGGACCCGCGTCGAACTTTGCCTCACGCAAGGCCAAAGCAGCGCAATGCCGGACCACAGGACGTGTAAAATGCCCCCCCTGGGTGTCTTTTTTGTACACTGCGCAGCTCGACAAAACACCGTGAGAAAAGTGCCATGAGTGACCGTGACACCACCGCTGGCATTGCATCGCCTCCCCCCCAGGATGGCGGGCTGCGCTTCATCCCCTTCAGGCGCAGGGATATTGTCAGCATGTGCCTGCACCACGGTGGCCTGGACACGGCACAGGCGCAACAGCACTTTGCGACCGCCAAAGCGGTGATACAAACGCACTTTCAGCAGGAGTTTCACGCCATCAAACAGCAGTTGAAGGATGCCTATGCCCCGCTCGACCCCGACGCGGATACGCGCTCGATCCCGTTGACCGCAACGCCGGGCGGACCCGGTGCAACGGGCAGTCCCGAGCCGGGTTTGATGGAGACGCTCGAGCGTGTACTGGACAGGGCGAACTATGAAAAAGTCAGCGGACAAACCCTGCGGCAGGCGCTGCGCACGGCCTCGCTTTTTCAGCTGCGTCTCTATATCGACCTGGATGACTACGACGAGGTGCTACTGTATACGCGGGGCGCCACCAGGCGGGAGGAAACACTGCGCGAATTTTTCGGGCTGTGGCGCAGGACCGTTCGCTTCACCAATTTTGACCGTGTATTGCTTTATATTCGCGCCAGGCCGGATCTCGATGGCGACGGTGCCGTCGGTCAACTGCAGCCGGGCAGCACGGTGCTGAAACTGTTCCAGAACGTTCCCGAGGCGGACCTGGAGATGCTGTTTCCCAATATTCGCATCGGGATGCGCCCGCTGGACAAGCTGATGATCACCGTACCGGCGCTGATCAGCGGCGGGGCGGTCATCACCACGAAGACGGGTGCAACCCTGCTGTTGCTGGGCTCGCTGGTGGGTTTCTGGCTGGGCCTGTCGCATGAGCCCGTGGAACTGGATAAAAAGACGGTGATCGTTCTACTGGCGGGCATGGGTGCGCTGCTGGGCTATGTCTGGAAGCAATTTGCCTCCTTTCGAAATCGCAAGCTCAGGTACACCCAGGCCCTGACGGAAAACCTGTATTTCAAGCTCCTGGACAATAACGCGGGCGCCATGTACCGCATCCTGGACGACGCCGAAGAATCCGAGTGCAAGGAGAGTCTGCTCGCATACTGTTTTCTCCTCGCCGCGGGGGAACCGCTTAGCGCCGCAGCGCTGGATGCGCGCATCGAACAGTGGTTTGCCGAGCGCTGGCAGTGCCGGCTGAACTTTGACATTGCCGATGCCCTGGACAAGCTGCAACGGCTGCACCTGGCCAGCCGGGAGGGCCAGTGCTGGCGCGCGCTGACGGTCGGGGAATAATGCGGGTCAGCGCCGCGCCGACCCGCCCGGGTACCAGGTGACAGCGGACCGGCAATTGCCGCCGCTGTCGGTTCACCTGCACCTCACAGCAGCGGTGCGATCACCAGGCTGACGATGGCCATGACATTGATCAGGATATTCATGGACGGTCCCGACGTATCCTTGAACGGGTCGCCCACGGTATCGCCCACGACAGCGGCGGCGTGTGTTTTCGATCCCTTGCCGCCCAGATTGCCTTTCTCCACATACTTCTTGGCGTTGTCCCAGGCACCACCGGCATTGGCCATCATCAGCGCCATCAGTACGCAGCCCAGCAGGGCGCCGCCGAGCGTGCCGCCCAGCGCGGCGGCGCCCAGGCCGAAGCCGACCAGTACCGGTGCCGCCACGGCGATGGTGCCCGGCAGTATCATGCGGCGCAGCGCGGCAGTGGTGGCGATATCGACACAGCGGGCGGTGTCCGGTTCTGCCTTGCCGTCCAGCAGGCCGGGAATCTCGCGAAACTGACGGCGGATCTCGTTGATCATGTCAAAGGCGGCATCACCGACAGCCGTCATGGTGATGGAGGCAATCAGGAACGGTACCGTGCCCCCGATGAACAGGCCGACCAGCACCGTCGGGTTGGACAATTCCAGGGCAAAGCCGGGATTGTGCACCTGCACCGTTTCGACAAAGGCGGCGATGATGGCCAGTGCCGCCAGTGCCGCCGCGCCAATGGCGAAGCCCTTGCCGATAGCGGCAGTGGTGTTGCCCACTTCATCCAGACCGTCGGTAATCGCGCGGGTCTCCTTGCCCATGCCGGCCATCTCGGCAATCCCGCCGGCGTTGTCCGCCACCGGGCCATAGGCATCGATGGCCATGGTGATACCGACGGTGGCGAGCATACCCACTGCCGCGATGCCCACGCCGTACAGGCCGGACAGTGCCGTTGACACATAGATGATGGTCGCCAGGAACAGGATGGGCAGTACCACGGACTGCATACCGACCGCCAGGCCGGTGATCATCACGGTGGCCGGACCCGTCTCGCCGGACTTGGCAATCTTGCGCACCGGCGCCCCTCCGGTGTAGTACTCGGTGATCAGGCCGATCAGCACGCCACCGACGGCCCCGCTGACCACCGACCACCAGATATTGCTATTCAGCCCTATGCCGTGGATGAGAAACCACGCGGCGATAACAAAGAGCACCGGTGCGAGCAGGGTGCCGGTGCGCAGTGCCGCCTCGGGAGCGGCGCTGGACCTGGCGCGCACGATGCCGATACCGCAGGCAGAGGCCAGCAGACCGATAGCGGCCAATGCCAGGGGCAGGAACATCATGCTCTGTTGGGTCGCGCCGAACGTGGTGGAGGCAATGGCGATACAGGCGATCATCGAGCCGCAGTAAGATTCGAAAATATCCGAGCCCATGCCGGCGATGTCGCCGACGTTGTCGCCGACATTATCGGCTATCACCCCGGGGTTGCGCGGGTCGTCCTCCGGTATGCCGGCCTCGATTTTACCGACCAGGTCGGCGCCCACATCGGCACTCTTGGTGAAGATGCCGCCGCCCACCCGGGAGAACAGCGCCACGGTGGAGGCCCCCATGCCAAAGCCGTGAATGGCGTGGGCCGTTTCAGGGTCGCCGCCGAAAAACCAGTACAGGCCGCCCAGGCCAACCAGTCCCAGGGAGGCCACGCACAGGCCCATGACCGAGCCGCCGTAGAACGAGATCGCCAACGCTGTGCCCTGGCCGTGATTGTGCGCCGCCACCGCCGTGCGCACATTGGCCTTGGTCGCCGCGAACATGCCCAGGTAACCTGCGGTCGCAGACGAAACGGCACCGACCAGGAAGGAAATCGCAGTATTGAAGCCCAGCGGTGATACGACGAGTGCCACCAGCAGCACCACCGCGAACAGACTCAACATCTTGTACTCGCGGTGCATGAAGACCATCGCACCCAGGTGAATCTGGTCCCCGATTTTTTTAACCACCCCGTCGCCGTGATTGTGGCGCAACATGATGTGGTAGATGATAAATGCGAAACCCAGCCCCGCCAAACCGAGGATGGGCGGTACTGCAAAGTAATCAGACATGCACTGACTCCATCGTTTATTATTGACGCCAGCGTGCCATGCTACCGGACTTACCGTGGGACAGACAAGCGGTAAAGCGCGGCGGGCAGCGGCCGCGTGCAACATAAATCTGACCTCGGGGAAACCAGATGCTCTGGATACTTGCTGTGCTGGTAGTGCTTGCGACGGCCTTCGCGCTGATCTCCATGTTTCATCTGCGCGGCGAAGACCTGAGTCGCTTTGATTCTCCGGCCGGCCAGATATTCCCGCCGCGGGACGACCCCGGCGGTGAACGCGACGCCGTGGTGGCCGCGCTGGCATCGGGCCTGACGTCCATCCAGGAAGCGCCCCGCAGGCAGCGCCTGGTACTGATGCGGGAATACCTGGACAACCTATCCGCGGGACTGGACCTGGCCGCGGCGTTTACCGATGTCGATGCCGGCGGGGTCCCCGCCGAGTGGGTACTCGCACCGGGCGCGGACCCGTCCCGCCGGCTGCTGTACATCCACGGCGGCGCCTTCACCATGGGCAGTCCCGCCAGTCATCGCAATATCACCAACCGTTTTTCCGAGGTCACGGGCGCGGCCGTGCTCGCCATCGACTACCGGTTGATGCCGGAGTACCCGCGCATGGCGGGCCTAGAGGATTGCCGCAAGGCTTACGTCTGGATGCTCGACAACGGACCGGATGGTCCGGGCGCGGCCGATCGGGTGTATGTTGCCGGGGATTCAGCCGGAGGCAACCTGGCTTTGTCACTTATCGCCTGGATACGCGATCGGGACCTGGTGCAACCGGCGGCCGCCGTCGCGCTCTCGCCGATCGTCGATATGACGTTCGCGTCCCCCAGTTTTCGTCGCAACCTCGAAACCGATGCCATGCTCGGCCCCATGTTCAGGGGTATGGCCCGGGTTCCGCGAACCCTGTTGCTGTGGTTTTCCTGGGTGCAGTCGCGCATCAGCCCGCGCGACCCCCAGGTATCGCCCGTCTATGGCGACCTGTCCGGCCTGCCGCCGGTTCTGGTGCATGCCAGCGACGCGGAAATCCTGCTGGACGATGCCCGACGCTACGTCAACCGGGCGGTCGCTGCGGGCTCCCCGGCCCGACTGCAGGTGTGGCCGCAGGTGGTGCATGTGTGGCAGATGTTCTACCCGCAGTTGAGCGAAGCGCGCCAGTCCTGGGAGGAGATCGGGAAATTCATCGCCGACGTCGATGCGGCTGCCGGCCGCCCCGGGGTCGGCGTATGAAGGTCCAGGAGGGCCGTTTCACGGGTGCCCGGGGCGTGGACACCTATTATCGGTACTGGCTGAGTGGTGCACCGCCCCGGGCGCTGATCGTGCTGGTTCACGGCGCCGGGGAGCACAGCGGCCGCTATAGGGCACTGGGCGAGTATTTTGCTGCGCGTGGTTACGCCGTGGCGGCACTGGATCACACGGGACATGGCCGGTCGGCTGGTACGCCCGGCTTCATCAGGCGTTTTGACGACTACCTGGACAGCCTGCGCCTGTTCCAGCGACAACTGGACCGCGATTTTCCCGGCGCGCCGCGGATTTTGCTGGGCCACAGCATGGGCGGGCTGATCGGCGCCCTCTACCTGCTGCGCCATCAGGGGGAATTTATCGCCTGTGTTCTGTCCGGCCCGGCAATCGCCGCGCAGGAGCCGCCCGGCCTGGGGCAGATGCTGTTGATTCGCCTGCTGGGTGCGGTGCGACCCAGGCTGGGTGTATTGCAACTGGACGCCAGCGCGGTAAGCCGCGACCCACAGGTGGTGCACGACTACGTGAACGACCCGCTGGTATACCACGGCAAGCTGGCAGCCCGCAAAGTGGCCGAGCTGTTCAAGGCGATGCAGCGCATCCAGCGACAGGCCGCGCAGATCACCCTGCCCATGCTGCTGCTGCACGGCGCCAGCGATACGCTGGCGAGTCCCGGCGGCTCGCAGTTTCTGTTCGACCACATCAGCTCTGAGGACAAGACTCTGAAGATCTATCCCGGGCTCTACCACGAGATATTCAATGAGCCCGAACGCGAGACGGTCATGGCGGATGTCGCGGCCTGGTGCGATGACAGAACCCGCGTGGCCGCCTGACCAAAACGGCCGCACGCGTTGCAGAAAAAGATAAAAAGCTCAGTGCGCTGAGAAGTCTCGCGCCCGCACCCACTCCAGAAAGCGATGCACGCCGTCGATGGTATGCTCGGTGCGCAGTGAGTGCATGACTTCCCAGGCGTGTTCCGCGCCGGGCATCTCGACATAGACCACGGGGTTTTTCGATGTCTCGCGCAGCTTCTGGCTGAACAGGCGCCCCTCCGCGACGGCGGCGAGGCTGTCCAGGGCGCCGTGCAGCACCATGAAGGGCGGCGCGGCGGGATGTATTTGTGCGATCGGGGACGCCAGGTCCCACAACGCGGGGTTGTCCTCCAGAGATTCATGCATAACCCGCCCTGCGAGGAAGCGCTGGTATACCTCCCGGTTGAGGTGCTGTTCGTAGCGCACCAGGAAGTCGTACACGCCGTAAAAGGGGACTGCAGCCTGTACCGAGGTGTCGACCCCGGGGTAGTCCGGCTGCAATTCCGGGCGGTTTCCGGTCAGTCCCATCAGCGCGCACAGGTGCCCTCCCGCGGAGCCACCGGTAACGGCCACGAAGTTCGGATCCATGCCGTATTCCCGCCCGTGCTGGCGTATCCAGCACAGGGCGGATTTGCAGTCGAGCAGGTGGGTGGGGAAGGACACGCTGGGGCTGAGCCGGTAGTTGGCCGCCACGCAGATCCACCCTTTGCTCGCCAGGTGATACATCAGCGGCAGCGCCTGGTGTCCCTTGTCACCGATCATCCATGCGCCGCCGTGAATCTGCAGCAGTACCGGACAGCCCTGCGCGGGCAGATCCCGGGGTCGGTAGATATCCAGTTGCTGGCGCACACCTGCGCGCCCGTAGGGCAGATTGCGGATCACTTCCACGTCGGGGCGCTGCATGCCAAACGGTTTGCGCCAGTCGGCAAAGCGAACTTGCTGGCGCAAACACTGGCGCACCGCAGCGGGTATCTGGCTGCGATAGTCGGCCCCGAGACCTTCGCGCAGGCCCTGTTCTACTGCGGTGGCGGCGCGGGTACTCATGCGGATGCTCCACAGCAGGCCGGCCCAGCCGACCAGCAGCACCAGGAGGGCGAGAACGCCCAGGACGGAGTCCAGGGCGCCGCCCCCAATCAGCAGCCACGCGATGAGCAGTTGCACGGGCAGCCACACCCAGGCCAGTTCGGTGGCCAGCAGCGCTGTGGCGAACACGACCCAAGGTACCGCCTTGCGCGGCACCGCGCGGGGTGTGAACACCGCGATCATCGCTATCAGATTGAACGCCGCCAGTGCCGCGAGTAGCCAGTCCATAGTGCCCCTGCCTGTGTTGTTGGTTGATCCGGGCTCGCGCCGCGCGCGGCCGACGCCCAGCACTTTACACAATGGAGTCGGGGATTGTCCAAGCGAAGCCGTGCGGGGAGCGCGCGCCGTTTTGCGCGCTCTCTCGCGAACAGCATCATTTCGATACATCGAGAGTCCGGCGGTGAACAAATTTTGTACAAGTGCCTGGCCGCACGTATAATTCCGCCCCCGCGCCGGTTGCGCGCCTGGCAGACGAGGACCGAGAGGCAGTGGAGTATCGACAGCAATTCGATGTGATTGTCATCGGCGGCGGACACGCTGGCACCGAGGCCAGCCTGGCCGCTGCGCGCATGGGCTGTGCCACGCTGCTGCTGACCCACAGCGTCGATACCCTGGGCCAGATGTCCTGCAACCCGGCCATTGGCGGTATCGGCAAAAGCCAGCTGGTGAAGGAAGTCGACGCGCTCGGAGGCGCCATGGCCCGCGCCACGGACCGTGCCGGTATTCAGTTTAGGGTGCTCAACGCGCGCAAGGGGCCGGCGGTGCGCGCCACCCGCGCCCAGGCGGACCGCGTGCTGTACCGCAACGCCGTGCGCCAGTTGCTGGAAGCCCAGGCCAATCTGTGCATATTCCAGCAGCCGGTCGACGACCTGCTGCTGCAGGGCGGTCGGGTGGCCGGCGCCATCACCCAGATGGGTGTGGTGTTCAGGGCGCCGTGCGTGGTGCTCAGCGCAGGTACGTTTCTGGGCGGCAAGCTGCACATTGGTCTGCGCGGCAGTGTTGGCGGGCGAGCGGGCGATCCACCGGCGATCGCCCTGGCCAGGCGCCTGCGCGAACTGCCGTTTCGCGTCGAACGCCTGAAGACCGGAACGCCCCCGCGCATCGATGCGCGCACGGTGGACTTCAGTTGCCTCGAACAGCAGTGGGGCGATACGCCGGAACCGGTGATGTCGTTCATGGGCAGTGTGCGGGAGCACCCGCGGCAGACCTGTTGCTGGGTGACACATACCAACGAGGGGACGCACGACATCATCCGCGCGGGTCTGGATCGCTCACCGCTGTTTTGCGGTGTGATCGAGGGAACAGGTCCGCGCTACTGTCCCAGTATCGAAGACAAGATCCACCGCTTTACAGACAAGGCTTCTCATCAGGTATTCGTCGAGCCCGAGGGCCTCACGACCACTGAACTGTACCCCAACGGTATCTCCACCAGCCTGCCGTTTGACGTGCAGGTCGATCTGGTGCGATCCATTCGGGGTTTTGAAAACGCCCATATCACCCGCCCGGGCTACGCCATCGAGTACGATTTCTTCGATCCCCGGGATCTCCACTACTCCCTGGAAACCAAAGCCGTACCCGGACTGTATTTTGCCGGACAGATCAACGGCACCACCGGCTACGAAGAGGCGGCGGCGCAGGGCCTGCTGGCCGGCCTGAATGCGGCGCTGGCGGTGCGCGGTGAGGCGCCCTGGTGTCCGCGCCGCGACGAGGCCTATATCGGGGTACTGGTGGACGATCTGATCACCACAGGGACACTGGAGCCCTACCGGATGTTCACCTCGCGGGCCGAGTATCGTCTGTTGTTGCGGGAGGACAATGCGGACCTGCGCCTCACCGCGCAGGGGCGCGCGCTGGGGCTGGTGGATGACGCCCGCTGGCGCCGTTTTGAACACAAGCGCGAGGCCATCGCCCGCGAGAACCAGCGCCTGGCCACCACCTGGATCCACCCGGGCACGCCGCAGGCCGAGTCGCTGGCGGGCAAGCTGCGCAGTCCACTGACCCGGGAATACGCACTGGTCGACCTGCTGAAACGACCGGAGCTGGACTATGCCGACGTGGCCGGGCTCAAGGGCGAAGCCAGCGCCGATGAGGAGGTGGCCCGACAGGTGGCGATCCAGGCCAAGTATGCCGGGTACATCGACCGCCAGCGGGAGGATATCGAGCGCCTGCGGCGCTACGAGGCTACCCGCCTGCCGCCGGATCTGGATTACGCTGCCGTGGACGGTTTGTCCAGCGAAGTCAAACAGAAACTGGGTGCGGCGCGCCCCGACACCCTGGCGCGCGCCGGGCGTATCCCCGGGGTGACGCCGGCAGCGGTTTCACTGTTGCTACTGTACCTGAGAAAACGCGGCGCGCTGGAGCCGGCGGCCCGGCCCGCTGCCGCGCTACCCGCGCCCGACAGCGATGCCCGACACCGCTTCGCCTGATCAGCAGGAGTTCCCGGCCGACGAACTGCGCCGTGGCGCCGCGGCGCTGCAACAATCCCTGAGCGCGGCGCAGGTGGATCGGCTGCTGCAATACCTGGCACTGCTGCAGCGCTGGAACGCCAGCTACAACCTGAGCGCCGTGCGCGACCCGCGGCAGATGGTGACGCGACACCTGCTGGACTGCCTGGCCGTGGCGCCCCATGTGCGCGGCCGGCGCGTCATCGATGTGGGCAGCGGCGGCGGCCTACCGGGCATTCCCCTTGCCATCCTCATGCCGCAGCGCGATTTTCACCTGCTCGACAGCAACGGCAAAAAGACCCGGTTTCTTTTTCAGGTGAAAACCGCACTGCGCTTGGATAATATAACCGTGCATCGAGCGCGCGCGGAGTCGTTTCGCCCGGTCGAGGCCTTTGATAGCGTCCTGTCCCGGGCGTTTGCGGCACTGCCGGATATGGTCGCGTCCTGTCGGCATCTGGTGGCCGCGCGCGGTTGTTTCCTGGCCATGAAAGGGGTCCGGCCGCTGTGTGAACTGGAGGCAGTGGCGGCCTCGTGTGATATCACAGCGGTGCATCCGCTGGTCGTACCGGGTCTGGATGAACAGCGCCACCTGGTGGAAATGACGCTGCGCTAGGAGCCTGTCGGACTTAGGGGTTCGTCACGAGGTGAGTGGGAAATCGAGGATAGTTTTTCGCGTATTTGAGGCGCATAGTGGTGCCTATGTAACGAAAATACGCGGAAAAATAGACCGATTTCCCGCCGCCGCAGTAGAATCATCCTGAGTCCGACAGGCTCCTAGGCAATAACAGGCCAAGAGGCACTATCTGTGGCAAGAATCATCGCTATCGCGAACCAGAAGGGCGGGGTTGGCAAGACCACCACCTGTGTGAATCTCGCCGCCTCACTGGCCGCCATGAAACAGCGGGTGCTGCTGGTGGATCTCGACCCCCAGGGCAATGCCACCATGGGCAGCGGCATCGACAAGTACGCAGTGCAGCGCAGTATCTACGATGTGCTGGTGCATCGCACACCGGTTGCCCAGGCGCTGTGTCCCACCGGTGAGAGCGCTTTCGATGTGCTGCCCGCCAACGGCGATCTCACCGCGGCAGAGGTGGAACTGCTGGAACTGGACAACAAAGAGCGGCGGCTGCGCACCGTATTGCAGGAGGTTGCCGATAACTATGCTTACATACTGATCGACTGTCCGCCGTCCCTGAACATGCTTACCCTGAACGGCCTGGTGGCTGCCGACGGTGTCATCATCGCCATGCAGTGTGAATACTATGCGCTGGAGGGTCTGACAGCGCTGATGAGTACCATCGCGCGCATCGCGCAGACCCTCAACCGCGACCTGCAGGTCGAGGGCATTCTGCGCACCATGTACGACCCGCGCAACAGCCTCACCAACGAGGTTTCCGCGCAGCTTCACGAGCACTTTGGCCAGAAAGTATACCGCACGGTGGTACCGCGCAACGTGCGCCTGGCGGAGGCGCCCAGTCACGGAGTTCCCGCCATGTACTACGACAGGTATTCCCGCGGCTCCAAGGCTTATATGGCGCTTGCCGGGGAGATTATCCGGCGCGAGGAAAAACTAGCCGCGACGGCGCGGCCGGAGATGGTGCCGACCGGCCCGTTGCAGGGAGAAGCCGGATGAGTGCCAGGAAACGAGGCTTGGGGCGCGGGCTGGATGCACTGCTGGGCGCCTCCGCGAACAGGCACCCCGCTAGCGCGGTGGAAGACCCGGCCGGCACGCCGAGCGGCGACGCCAGTGCCGACCATCTGCTCAAGGAACTGCCGGTGGATCTCATCCAGCGGGGCAAGTACCAGCCGCGCCGGGATATCGACCCCGAATCGCTGCAGGAGCTGGCCGACAGCATCGAGGCCCAGGGGGTGATGCAGCCCATCGTGGTGCGCCCGATCTCCGATCGCAAGTATGAAATCATCGCCGGCGAGCGCCGCTGGCGCGCCGCGCAGCTGGCCGGACTGCATGCGATTCCCGCGGTGGTGCGGGAGGTGTCCGATGAAGCCGCCATCGCCATGGCCCTGATCGAGAATATTCAGCGCGAGGACCTGAACCCCATCGAGGAGGCGATCGCCCTGCAGCGCCTGCAACAGGAGTTTGAACTGACCCAGCAGGAAGTCGCCAACGCGATTGGCAAGTCGCGCTCCACCGTCGCCAACCTGCTGCGCCTGATGACCCTGCGCGAGGACGTGCGCCGCCTGGTGGAGCACGGCGACCTGGAGATGGGCCACGCGCGCGCCCTGCTGGCGCTGGAGGGGACGGTGCAGTCCACGGCGGCGCGCACCGTGGTGGGCAAGGGACTGTCCGTGCGCCAGACCGAGGCGCTGGTGCGCAAGCTGGCGGCCAGTGCCGATCACAGTGCGCCGGAAAAATCGGTCGATCCCAATATCCGGCACCTGCAGGATGACCTGTCGCGGCGCCTGGGTACCCGCGTGGTGATCCAGCACGGCCCCGCGGGCAAGGGCAAACTGGTGCTGGCCTACAGCAGCCTGGATGAACTGGACGGCATCCTCGGCCATATCAAGTAGGGCGGCCAATCACGGGTTGACCGGGATGCGCGAAACACAACCTGCAGTGCCAGCAGGCCAGGGCCGCTGACCTTGCGCTCGGCGGGCCGCCGGGGCGCGTACAGCGCGGGGTAATTTTGCAGATGATACACGCCGGCGGCCGGTTGAACCCGCGGGGTAATCCCCCTATAATGCGCGCGCCTGAAACGAGGTTGAAACCCGTGCGGCAACTGGGGAGGGGATGTGCGCGAGGCGCCTGTGAGCTCGGCTGAGATCGCGCGCCCCCCGGTCCATCGCATTACCATCGTTCAAGTAATGGTCCTGGTGCCCCTGTGCATCGCGCTGTTGGCCTGTGGGAGGGTATACGCCTATTCGGTGGCCGCTGGCGGCCTGGTCGCTATCGTCCCCCAGGCCTATTTTGCCGCGCTGGCTTTCAGGTGGCGCGGCGCGCGGTCCGCCCGGGCCATAGCCCGATCCAGCTACGCTGGAGTAACAGGCAAGTTTTTGCTGAGTGTCGCGGGGTTTGCGGTCGTGTTCGCCACCCTGCGCCCCATAGACGGCCCGGCCGTTTTTGCCGGCTATCTGTCGATGCTGGCGATACAGATTACAGGGAGCTGGTGGCTGCTCAGGTAGTTACAGGCCGAAACCGACCCACTGCGAGAGATCCGATCGATGGCAGGCGCAACGCAGACGATTTCACAGTATATTGTCCACCACCTGACGAACCTCACCTACGGCAAGTTGCCGGCGGGTTATGAGCGCGAAGACGGCTCGGTCATCGGCGAAGGCGGCGCCTGGGTGATGGCCCACGGCGGCGACGAGGCGGCCGCCATGGGCTTCAATGCCATCCATGTGGACTCCATGGCGTGGTCGATCGGCCTGGGTATCGTGTTCTGCTGGCTGTTTCGCCGCGTCGCCAGAAAAGCCGAGGCCGGCGTGCCCAGCGGCTGGGTCAACGCCGCGGAAATCATCGTGGAGTTTGTCGACAACACGGTGCGCGACACCTTTCACGGCCGCAACAAAATGATTGCGCCGCTGGCGCTCACCATTTTTGTCTGGGTGTTCCTGATGAACCTGATGGATCTGATCCCGGTCGATCTCATCCCCTCGCTGCTGGCACTGGCCGGCGTGCATTACCACAAGATCGTGCCCTCCACCGACCCCAATATCACCATGGGCATGGCACTGGGCGTGTTCATCCTGATGCTCTACTATTCGATCAAGATCAAAGGTTTCGGTTTCGTCAGGGAGCTCACCCTGACACCCTTCAATCACTGGCTGTTTATCCCCGTCAACCTGTTTATGGAAGTGGTGGGCCTGCTGGCCAAGCCCTTCTCGCTGGGCCTGCGTCTGTTCGGCAACATGTACGCCGGTGAAATGATCTTTATCCTGATTGCGGCCCTGTTCAGCGCGGGGCTCGCCTGGGCGGCCCCGGCGGGACTGCTGCAAATCGGCTGGGCGATATTCCACATTCTGATCATTACGTTGCAGGCATTTATATTCATGGTGCTGACCATCGTATACATCAGCATGGCCCACGAAGATCACTGATTCAACTTAAACCCCTATACATTAACACCAGGAGAAAAACATGGAACTAATCTACGTAGCTGCCGCCATCATGATGGGTCTGGGTGGTCTGGGTGCCGCCATCGGCGTCGGTCTGCTCGGAGGCAAGCTGATCGAGGGATCGGCCCGCCAGCCGGAGCTGGCTCCCAAGCTGCAGGTGACCTTCTTTCTGGGCGCCGGTCTGGTCGATGCGATCCCCATTATCGGCGTCGGTATCGCGATGTACCTGATCTTCGTTGTCGCCGGATAAACTCCCGGACGATTGACGACAACCGGTAAAGGGGTCGTGACTACTGCGGCCCGCAATAACCTGTGAGGAGCAAGGCGTGAATATTAATCTTACGCTTATCGGGCAAATGATCGCGTTTGTCTGCTTTGTCGTGTTCTGTATGAAATACGTGTGGCCGCCGATCGTCGCGGCCATGCAGGAGCGCGCAGAGAAGATAGCCGACGGCCTGGCTGCGGCAGACCGCGCCAGTCACGACCTGGAGCTGGCCCAGGAGAAGGCGGTAGAGCGACTTCGCGAAGCCAAGGAGGAGGCCGCCGGGATCATCGACGCGGCCAACAAGCGCGGCAACCAGCTGGTGGAAGAGGCCAAGCAGGCCGCTGTGGTGGAAGCGGACCGCGTCAAGGCCGCAGCCCGGGCGGAGATCGAGCAGGAGACCAACCGCGCGCGTGAACAGTTGCGCAGCGAGGTCGCCGCGCTGACGCTGGCGGGGGCCGAAAAGGTACTGGGCGCCGCGATCGATCAGCAGGCCCATGCCGCGCTGATCGACCAACTGGCCGCAGAGCTGTAACGCGAGGAGGCTATGGCAGAACTAAGCACACTGGCGCGCCCCTATGCCCGGGCGGCGTTTGAGTACGCCAGGGACCGGGGCGAACTGGCGCAGTGGTCGCAGCAACTGGCGCTCGCCGCAGCCGTCACCCGGCAGCAGGCGATGGCAGCGGTGCTCACCAGTCCGTCTCTCACCGCGCAGCAGCAGGCGCAGACGCTGGGCGAGGTCTGCGGTGAGGCCCTGGACGGGGCGGCGCGCAACTTCATCACTATTCTGGCCGACAACAAGCGCCTGGCGCTATTGCCCCAGATCGCCGCCCTGTTCGAGCAGTACAAGGCCGACCAGGAAAAGTCGGTGGATGTCGAGGTGGTGTCGGCCTTTGCGCTGGGCGATACCGCCCGGGACAAGTTGACCGCTGCGCTGGGCAGGAAACTGGAACGCGAGGTAAAGGTGCGTACAGCCGTCGATGCGGACCTGCTGGGCGGCGTTTTAATCCGGGCCGGCGATCTGGTGATCGATGGTTCCGTGCGCGGCAGGCTGAACAAGCTGGCCGAAGCAATGAATGCCTAGAATTAAAGAATCAGGATTGAGGAACAGAGCATGCAGCAGCTGAATCCATCTGAGATTAGCGAGATTATCAAGCAACGCATCGAGCAGCTCGATGTGACCAGCGAAGCCCGCAACGAAGGTACCGTGGTATCGGTCACCGACGGGATCATCCGCATCCACGGCCTCGCCGATGTGATGTACGGTGAGATGATCGAATTTGACGGCGGCCTGTACGGCATGGCGCTGAACCTCGAGCGCGACTCGGTGGGCGCGGTGGTCCTGGGTGACTACAAGGGCCTGGCAGAGGGCCAGTCCTGTCGCTGTACCGGCCGCATCCTGGAAGTGCCGGTAGGCCCCGAACTGCAGGGCCGCGTGGTGGATGCGCTGGGCAACCCGATTGACGGCAAGGGGCCGGTCAACGCGGCCATGACCGACCCGCTGGAAAAAGTCGCCCCCGGTGTGATCGATCGCCAGTCGGTAGACCAGCCGGTGCAGATCGGCCTGAAGGCCATCGACGCCATGGTCCCCATCGGCCGGGGCCAGCGCGAGCTGATCATCGGCGACGGCCAGACCGGTAAGACCGCCGTCGCGGTTGATGCGATCATCAACCAGAAAGGCCAGGACATGTTCTGCGTCTATGTGG
>JAGRIH010000059.1 GCA_020443345.1 Halioglobus sp. | reverse complement strand
GTTCGAAGGTGGGCACTCGGAAACGATGACCGGCGGCATCGGCAAGTTCCCATCCGCTCAGGTCGATGGCGCGATCGCCGGCGTTGCGCAGCGTGACGTACTCCTGGCTGGCGTTGGCGTGATCGCTGCCGGGCGCGTCGAACTGCGACAGGTCGCCGGCAATTTCCAGACGACCCGGCCGGGCCTCCAGTGCGGTATCTACTGCAAAACTCGCCTGGCGTCTTTCACGCTGGTCGATGCCGTTGACGACGCTCACCTCGATCGAATTCAGGCCGTCGCGCAGTGCACTGTTGTTCGCGCTCAGGGTATGCCGCAGGTGTAACGCCTGCCGGCTCTCGTCGAACGTCCAGGCCGACGCGGGCAGCGACAGCGTCTGGCCGTTGACGGTGATCAGGATGCGTTGTGCGGCAACGGCTTCGACGAAGCTTGGCCGCGCACCGATCACCTCGATATATACCGGCACCTCCCGCGGATAGAGCCAGTTCGCCTGCGGTGTATCGGCCAGCGCGTGCGGACTGTGTATGTGCAAGGCCAGCGGGCCGCCGAGAACGTCTGCATAGCGTGCGCTCTCGTTGGCATGGCGTGCTGCCGTGGCATCACGCTCGCTTGCGGCCGCTTCCGCCTGCAGACGCGCATCGCGCTCGTCGAGCCGGGCTGCCAGCCATTGTGCCAGGGCGAGATTTACACTGGCGGCGTTGCTGACCGCCGTGTGCGCGGCCTCGGCGACGTCATCGAGGCCGAGCGCCTCGGGCCAGGCAATGCCGGACGACTCCAGGGCCGCACGGTACTGACTCGCGGCCGCCGCTGCAGCCGCATCGACGGCATCGGGCAGTGTAGCTCCGGTGCCAACCAGTTCGCCCATTGCACCCACGATCGCGCCAAATACACTCAGCGGTGCACGCAGCAGCGGCTCGAGTACCACGAAGGCTGTCAGGAACGCGGCCTGCGCGGTACCGATCGCGGCGGCCTGGGCTGCGTCGTCGAGCAATCCGAAACCGGGGGCTGTGCGGGCGATGCTCTCGGCATTGGCCAGGCCGTCGTTGCGCGCCTGTTCAATCGCGGCGTCCTGCAGCGCATCGCCGGGTAAGGCCTCTCCGACAGCAGTCAGCGCCGCGCCGCTGTCGGCAATCCGTGCTTGCAGTAACTCACGCAGCCGGCCTGCCTCGCCGATCCAGTACTGCCAGGCCTCCCAGACGTCGCGTAACTCGCTGGCCATACCGTCTACCCAGGTGTGGGCGTCCCGCTCCATTTCATCTACACTGGTCAGCGTCAGCCGCAGCCAGAAGATCTCCAGCGCCGGCACGACTCGCTCGAAAACAATCTGGAGCTCCTCCAGGGTGACCTCGCCGAGCAGGGCGGACAGGGCTTCCAGGGTGTCCTGCTCGGGAACGAAAAAGCACTGGCGCAACTGATCGAAGAAGGCATACAGCGCATCGCCATCGCTCAAATCCAGCTCGCCGCTGATCGACTCCAGCAGCCGGATCATCAGGCTGCGCATCTGCACCCGTCGCGATTCGGTCCACACCGCCGGCCCAAAGGCCAGCGCACCGGCCTCGACGAGGTCCGCGAACAGGTCATGCACCGCCGCGCGTGTGTCATCCGGATAACCATCGAGATGCGGGGCCAGTGTCGTCAGCAGATGTTGGCCGTTGCTGACGAACGGGTGATGCGAGTCGGCGGCGATGTCGGCGTGCAGGGTCGCGAAGGCGGTGTGCAGCTGGGTCACGGTGTGATGGGTCAGGATGTCACTGATCACCACGACGTTGCGTGCGAACAGGCGCCAGACCAGGGCGCTGAGACCTGTCTTGAACGTATCGTAGAACTCGCTGCCGGGCGCCGGCCGGTTCGCCACCTGTACGACGCGGTCGAGCGAGCGGAACACGAACCTGCTGGTCAACAGCAATCCCGGCTCGGCCACCTCGTCGATGTAGAGTAAAGCGTCGTCACTGGTATCGAGTTCGGCGCGCAGGGCAGGCATCAGTTCGCCGACGATTTTGGTCTCGATCGATGTCTGCATCCAGTCGCGCAGGTTCTGATACAGCTCGGTGTCGGCCAGATCCTCGCCGGCCGCCCCGCGCAGCGCGGTTTCAACCAGGTCGCCGGGGGTCAGGTCGAGGCCGCCGAGCAGACCGGACAGGGTCTGGAGCATCTCCGCCAACTCCGGCAGCATGTCCTCGAGCAATGGCGCAAGCCCGGCCTGCAGCAAATAATCGACGGCATCGGACGGTGCGATTACCGCCGGCGCCGAATCGAAATGCCGCTCCAGCTCCTCGCGAATCAGTTGCGGCGGCTCGGCAATCGAAGATATGCTCGCGTTACCACCGACACCACCGAGCCCGACCACACCCACCGAAATGCCGGCGTGGGCGCTGGCGGAGCTGCCGGCGATGCGGGCCGATTCGCCCAGTGTCAATGCACACCAGGCAATCGTCAGCGGCCGCCGCCAATGGCGCAGTTCCGCGGGAAACAACACAGTCACGATGTCGCCGATGCCTGCGGCGAGCGCCGGAAACTGCGCCACGCTGATGCCGTTCGATTGCAGCGTGTCGATCAGCTCTTCTATCGTCTCGCGCAACTCGCCCTGCCGATCCGCGGGTACCGATGCGGCGGTGACGCGCATCAGCAAGCCGTCGAGATAGCGTGCCAGCAGCAGACCCGCTGCCAATGCCAGCTTGTCGAACACAAAGCGTTGTAGCTGACGCTGGAAGGCGCGGCCGAACGGCGCGGCGTTCTGGTCGGCCTGTTCCGCCCAGTGCACCAGCTCAAGGGCGCTCATCTGACCGAGCTCGAAGGCCGCGACCAGCGCGGTCGGCAGCAGCAGATCGGTCAGTTCTATCAGCGGCCGATAGCCGTCCGGTAGGCGTGTGCGCGCCTCGCGCACCACCTCGTCGGTAACCAGGTGTGCCGCGGTGTGATAGAAGCGTTTAACGTCCTTGAACTGTAGCCCGCCGTAGAAGTCCCAACCGGTCCCGCCGCCCCAGCCGACCTCACCACCCGCGGCGATAACGAATCGCGAACCCTCGTCACTGGCCAGCGAGCCGGCGACCTGCAACTGGGCACGCGCCATTGCCGAAAAACTCGCTTTGCCCCAGACGCCGCCTTCGACGATTAGCTCATTGAGGAATGCGATGAAGATGTCGTTGGCCAGGTTCGACGGCAGCTGTTCACGTGCCAGCGTCGACAGGGTATGGAAATCCATTCCGATTGCGATCCGCCCGCCCACCGAGGCTTGCGCCTGAGCCTGCGCCCTGGCCGTGAAGCCGACCTTGTCGAATAGATTGGGCGAAAGCTGCAGATTCAAACCGGCACCGGCACTGGCAAAGGCATGGCCCTCGGCACGCAGCGCAGGCAACAGCAGTGCCAGCAATGCCTGGATCTCTGCGCGCGCCTCGGCACCGATCTCGACGTCGATACCGTGGCAGACCTCGGCTTCGGCGGTGACCCCGACCTTTACGCCGGCCGCGATCTCGCCGTGAAGGATGCCGGTCTCGAAACCAGCCTGTCCGTTTGCCTGCAGCAGTTCACCGCTCGCTTGTAACTCGGGCATGGCTATAACCCCCACAATGACGGGTCATCGGCCTGGCCTAAGCCATAGTATGCCAGCCATAGCGGCGCCGCCTGCGGCAGCGGCGTATCACCGTGATGATCGTTCCAGTACTGGCGCTGTTCCGTTTCGGGATAGACGACCTTGATCTCGCTCCTCGCCAACTGGGTGTTGCCGGCGTGCAGTGCCGCCAGAATGGCATCGTTGGCCACCGAGATATGCCAGCACTCCGCAAAGCGCGCTGTGTCGGTTGCATGGATCGATACGGCCCCGTTGAGCATGGCCTCAAACGCGGAATATTCGAACTGCCACACCAGTGCGACATAGTCGCGCACGTCGTCGATCGCGGTCACCAGCTCGGCGGGCGTGAAGCCGAGATCGACAATGCGCTCGACGTGGGCCAACTCATGGATGAAGGTAAGTGCGGTATCGAAGTGCGACGGCGTCAGCCGATTGTGGTTCAAGCGAACGTCGAATGTCTTGCCGGCGGTGCTGCTGCGCCTGGTGAACCCCGCCGTCGAGACATCCGCGAACGGCTGCATCGCAATGTCGAGCGACGGACCGTGGCTGTTCAACACGGCGTTGGCGACCGGGTCGAGTCGGGCCAGGTCGGCAATCGCGGCCCGGTCTGCGACACTCGACAACTGGCTGAGTGTGCGTGGCTGACAGGCCGGATCCCAGGCGTCTACCCCGGTGGGCGCCGGTGGCGACGAGTCGTCGGCCGTGAAGATCCCGAGCAGTGCTGCCAACGGCTCGACGATTATTTTCGGATCGAACATGGACGTTTTCTCCTTCGCTCGCGCTTCAGACTCACTTCATCCCACGTCCCCGGGACGGGTGAGCTGCGGCTCGAACCAGGTCGTTATTATCGCGCTTATTTCCACGGTTTCGCCACCGTGAATGAAAAAGGCAACTGACCCGCCTCGCGGCGGGGGTGTATGATGCTAAGCTAGGCTGGATTCCTTTGCGGCCGGGAGTGTTTGAATGCGCGGGTACTTTTATCTGGTAACCATCCTCAGTCTGCTGCTGGTGGGGCTGGCGTCGACGCTCTGGCCGGCGGTGCTGTGGCTTCTCGCGCTGTTGATCCCCTGTATCCTGATCGGCCTGTACGATATCTTCGTATCGCGCTCCAACGTGCTGACCAATTACCCGGTGATCGGCCATTTGCGCTATATGCTGGAATTCATCAGTCCGGAAATCCACCAGTATTTTATCGAGGGGCCTCACGACGGCCGCCCCTTCAACCGGGAACAGCGCAATATCGTCTACGTTCGAGCCAGCGGCGGGGACAGCACCATGCCCTTCGGCACGCAGTATGAACCGATGGAGAGCGGCCTGGAGTTCGCCCGCCACTCACTGGCGCCAGTGACGGTGGCAGACGCCGTGTTTCGCATCCGTGTGGGCGGGGCTCAGTGCACCCGTCCCTACGAGGCCTCGCGCGTGAATATCTCCGCCATGAGTTTCGGTGCGCTCTCGGCCAATGCGATCCGCGCGCTGAACCGCGGGGCGCGGCTCGGCGGGTTTTGCCACAATACCGGCGAGGGCGGCCTGAGTCCATATCACCTGGAGCAGGGCGGGGATATCTGCTGGCAGATCGGCACCGGCTATTTCGGCTGCCGCGACCGCGACGGCCGCTTCGCGCCCGAGGATTTTCGCCGCTCGGCGCACCGCGAGCAGGTCAAGCTGATCGAGCTGAAACTGTCCCAGGGTGCCAAGCCCTCGCACGGCGGCGTTCTCCCGGCCGCAAAGGTGTCGGACGAGATCGCCAGGATCCGCGAGATAGCCCCGGGCGAGGACTGCATCTCGCCGCCGGCACACACGGCCTTCGAGGGCCCGACCGGCCTGCTGGAATTCATCGCGCGCCTGCGCCAACTGGCCGACGGCAAGCCGGTGGGCTTCAAGCTCTGTATCGGCCGCCCCGATGAGTTCATGGGCATTGTGAAGGCGATGAAGACTACCGGTATCCTGCCCGATTTTATTACAGTCGACGGTGCCGAGGGCGGCACCGGCGCCGCCCCGTTCGAATTCAGCGACAGCCTGGGCCTGCCGCTCAACGAGGGCCTCAACCTGGTGCATAACGTGCTGGTGGGCGCCGGCCTGCGCGATGATATCCGGCTGATCGCCAGCGGCAAGGTAACCACGGGCTTCGATATCATCGTCAAGATGGCGCTCGGCGCGGACATGGTCAATATGGCGCGGCCCATGATGTTTGCCCTGGGTTGTATACAGGCCAGGCGCTGCAATACCAACACCTGTCCCTCCGGCGTAACGACCCAGGACCGCGCGCGGGGCAGGGCGGTCGACGTCGAGCTGCGCGGCCGGCACGTGTGTAACTTTCACGCCGAGACCCTGCGCAGCTTCGGGGACTTGCTCGGAGCGCTGGGCTACGCCGATCCCGGCCAGTTGCGCGCGGCGGATATCTATAGACGACTCGACAGTGGCCAGGCGCTGAGCTACGCCCAGTGGTATCCGCAACTGGCGCCGAATCAGCTGGACAGCGACGATATCCCGCCCGCTTTTGTCGAACCCTGGCAGCGCGCCAGTGCGCAGGCGTTTTAAATACAATTGTCGTTACCCGGACCCCATGGGCAACAGTAAGCCGGTAGCAACCCCCGCGGTGCAAGCGGATGTCGTTGCGCTGATATACAAGGGTATACTGGAGGAAAAGCCGTGGAGTTCACTGCTCAACCACCTGCGGCTCAGGTTCCGTGCCAGCTATGCCGCCATTAATTTCCGCATGCCGCAGGATGGCCTGCCCAGGCCGTACCTGGTAAATACGCTGGAGCCGGATGCTGATTTCGACGCGGACGATCCCATGACGCGGTCGTATCTCGATGAGTTTTTCGTCATGGATCCCATGTACAACTACGATCTGGAGCCGGGACGGGTTGTCACCTTTGACGATATCGTCGACAGGGAGCAGTTTGTCAGCTCCGAGTTCTATCGGCGGTACTTGCGCCCTTTTGGACTGCTGTATGGCATGAAAATGTGTTTTCAGGAGCCCGGTGGGCTGAAAGCCTGGCTGATGTTCTCCAGGGGCGAGAGTACGGGGAACTTCGAACCGGCGATTAAACAGCAGTGCATCGCCTTGCTGCCCCACCTGGAACTGGCGCTGGAGATCTACTCGCGACTGAAGCTTGGGGAAACCAAGCAGATGATTTACTCGACCTCCATGAGCCAACTGGTGATCGGTACGATCATCCTCGATGGCAAGGGCGACATTATCGATTTGAACCAGGCGGCCACGCGGATGATCGCGGGCCATGAGATCCTGCGCATACGCGACGATAAGCTGGTGTCGACTGTAGCGCGGGTCAACCGCGAATTGACTGACAAGCTGGCTGAGGTATTGCAGGCCGGGCGCCTGCACGAGCGGGTGTTTTGCTCCAGAACCATGGCGATAGAAACCGCGAAAGGGCATATCGGCGTGCTGATTAAGTCCATACCGCGCAGCGACTGGTACGAGGGCTCCTCGGCCCCGCATGCCATCGTCTACCTGCGCGACCCGACAGCCGCACCGGTGACCAGCGAGGCGCTGATGGGAGAGCTGTTTTCACTCAGCCCCGCGGAGGCGAGGATCGCCATCCAACTGGCCGCCGGCAGGACCATTGCGGGCGCCGCGGAGTTTCTGGGCCTCAACGAGAGCACGGTGCGCACCCAGACCAAGCGCATCTTCTCCAAGACCGGGGTCGGCCGGCAGGGCGAATTGATTATTCTGATAAACCAGAGTGTGGCGCAGCTTGGCGCCGATCAGTAACAGACGTTATCGCAAGCCATCGCAGGCAAAGCGCCGCCCCTGCACATCTCGCCAGCTGACAGTGCGGTGTCCGCGCTAAAATCGCCGGCACACACATGCCTCACCCGATCTATGGTTGCCGCTCGGGAAGCTCGGGCGTCCACTTGACGCCGTTGATATGCCCGCCGCCGTCGACAAACAGGGTGTTGCCTGTCACATAGCGCGATTCTTCCGAGGCCAGAAACAAAATAACCGGGGCGATATCTTTCTCGCAATCCCCCAGCCGGCCCATGGGCGAGGTCTCCAGTAACTTTTCGAACATTTGCGGCTCGCGCTCGCGCATTTTTTTTGCCGCTGTCGATTCGGCGGCCGGGCACACGACGTTGCAGGTAATACCACGCGAAGCCCACTCCCGCGCCGCAGTGCGTGTCATGCAGCGCAGCGCCTCCTTGGCGGAGTTGTAGGCCACCATGTACATATGGGCGTTGACGCCATTCAGGGAGCAGAGGTTGACGACGCGGCCCCAGGCCTGTTTTTTCATGTAGGGAAACGCCGCCTGCATGGCCCAGTACGGCCCCAGCGCCCCCATCTCATAGGCCCGCTGCATCCACGCATCGGCCTCCCATTCAAAGCGCAGCAGATCGGAGCCGGCCCAGGCATTGTTGATCAGGATGTTCACAGTGCCGAAGGCAGCGGCTGTTTCCTCCACTATGCCCACGACATCGGATTTGATCCCGACATCCGTCTTCACGAAGATCGCGTTGCCGCCAGAGCGGTTTATACCGAGCACTACCTCCATGCCGGCCGCTTCGTCAAAGTCTGCCACAGTGACACTCGCGCCCTCCCTGGACAGGAGTTCGGCCACTGCCTTGCCGATGCCGGCGCCGCCGCCGGTGACGATCGCCACCTTGCCTGCTACTCGTTGCACTACGTCGCTACCTGTAACTCTTTACACCAGGGCAGTTAAACACGCTTGCGGGCCGCGCGCCTGTCCCATTTGGGACAGGTGCACTCTTTTGTTCACGTGTCGCCCTGCCGCCATGCCACAGCGCAGCCGTCGTTACACAGCTCGTCGATCTCCAGCTGGCTGTAACCCAGTTCCGTCAGTATTTCGCGGGTCTGCTCCCCGACGATCAATGGCCGGCCCTGCACCTGTGCCGGTGTGTCGGACAAACTGAACAGCCTCCCGATCTGATCCAGTCTGCCCACCGCCGGGTGGTCATAGGAGGCGACGTAGCCGCCACTGAGCATTTCCGGGTCGTCGAACAGTTCGCGGGAAAAGGTGTCCGAGCTGATTTCACAGGGAACACCTTGCGCATCCAGACGGCTAAACCAGTCCTGCGCTGAGCCGTTGGCAAACACCTGCTCCAGCCGCTCACCCAGCTGGGTGTCGTGTCGCTCCCGGGATGCAGCATCCGCGAAGCGCGGGTCGTCGGCCAGTTCGGGCCACACCTCGCGCAGTGCGGCGCACAGTCGCACCCACTCCTCAGCGGTGACTATCACCAGGCACAGCCAGCCGTCTCCGGTCTCATACAGACGGCACAGCGCGTGCAGGCCCAGTTGCATGCCGTCGAGCCTGGGTCGCTGGATGCCCTGTCCATCCTCGGCGACAATTGCGCAGGAGGTGTTGAGCAGCTCGGCGTTGACAATGGCAGTGTCGCACATCTGTCCCTCACCGGTGCGGGCGCGGTGGTACAGTGCCTGCAGCACGGCGATGGCCGACAGATAGCCGTTACCGGTATCGCCCATCGAGGTCAGGCTCCACAGGGGCTTGCCGCCGCGCGCCATGCCGCCATCTTCATACTGCACGCCCGTCAGGCAGGCCGCGGTCTGGTCGTTGCAGGGCAGTGCCTGGCGCGGCCCCGATTCAAACCCGCGGGTATGGCAGTAAATCAGGTCGGGTTTGACCGCTTTCAGGGTGTCATAATCGATGCCGAGCCGCTCGGCGGCAGCGTAGCGCATATTGTGATGGACCACGTCCGCACTGGCGACCAGCTTGAGAAAGGCCGCTTTGGCGCGCGCGTCCTTGAGATTCAGCGCGATACTGCGCTTGCCGCGGTTTGCCATCCAGGCAATGTGGTTGCTGTGCCAGTAACCGTCGTGCAGCGTATTGATCTTGATCACGTCCGCGCCGAGATCGGACAGCAGTTGCGTCCCGTAGGGCCCTGCAATCGCCATGCCCAGATCGAGCACCCGGATGCCCGCCAGCGGCGCCGGATGCTCGCCACGCCCGGCGGGCGCGGCAACTGGCGCGACGGTGACTGCGTCCCGTGCTTCTTCGCGGATAATTGCCGTGTGCTCACCGGCCCGTGGGGCTGGCCCGCGGATCGTCCCGGGACTGGTAGCGAGCCGGTAGGTGATGCCGACCTGCCGGATCGCACCGTACTGCGGGTCTTCCAGCCGGGCGACACAGCCGTCCGCCAGAAACAGCGGATCCATCAGGGCCTCTTCCGGTGAGCGCACTGCCTGCAGCGTGATGTCGGCCGCGGCGGCGGCCTCGACCCAGGCGGCGGCGGGAAACCTCGCGACCTGCTCGCGCAGCAGGGGCTGGTAGTGCAACAGGGCGAATAATTCCTCGGGCGCGGTCCCCAGCCGATCGGGATCGTCCTGCACGTTGAGATCCGGATTGCAGTCCAGTTCCTCGCCGGCAGCGGCCGCCAGGATAAAGCGTGGGTTGGTCACCCAGTTGTGTACCCACTGGGAATCTGCGCACCGGAAATGTCCCTTGGGCGAGCGGCTGCCGAAAATCCAGGTATCGAAGCCCTCGGCGTCGGGCCGCTCGGCACGCTGCCAGACGTAACTGCCGGCGAACAGGGCGCCGCGCAGCAGGGAAGTTTCCACCCGCTGGCCCACGCCGGTCGCCTCGCGCGCCAACAGGGCCGCACTGATGGCGGTCGTCGCCGCGAAACAGGCGCCCAGGCTGGGCCAGTTCGAGGCTGAAAACAGGGGGCCCGGGCGCGCGGGCCCCTGCACGTCATCCCAGGCGCTCTCCAGGTCGGCAAAGCGGTCGGCCATGCCGGCGATATGGTAGAGCGCGCCTTCCGGCCAGCCGCGCTGTTCCCACTGCAGGCCGGTGCGGGCGGCCACCAGTGCATCGTAACCGGGCCGCCCGGCATGCCGGTTGTCGCTGCCGTAGGCGGTGATGGAGCAGTAGATCAACCGCGGGTTCAGGGCGCTCAGCGTCGCGTAATCGATGCCCAGGCGCCCGGTGACCCCGGGGCGGAAGCTCTCCACCAGTACATCGGCGCTGCGCACCAGGGCCAGGAGCGTGTCGCGATCGCGCTCGGTTTTCAGGTCGAGAATCGCGCTGCGCTTGCCGCGGCCCCAGGCGGCATGCCCCGGCAGCTGGCGAAACGGGTCGCCGCCCGGCGGTTCGATTTTGGTGACCTGCGCCCCGTGATCGGCCAGCAGCATGGTGGTCATGGGGCCTGCAATACCCCATGACAGATCCAGAACGCGAATATCCTCAAGTACTCCCACTACGCAAGTCCTGTCAATGCACTGCGGTAGTTTTCACCGCCAGTGGTCAACCGGTCAACCCGCCAGCGCTGCCTGTCGATCAAAAGCGATAGATGAGATCTGCGCCGACCGTGCGCGGTTCACCGTAGAAGGCAGCGGGCACGCCAGTAAAAAAGTGCGAGATATAGTAGGTTTTGTTCTCCAGGTTCTTACCCCACACCGCGATCTCCAGCTCGCCTGCAGGCACTGGAATCTGCTTCAGCGCGAGGCGGGCGTTGAGCAGGCCATAGTCGTCTATGCCGTTTCTGACTGGAATGATCTTTTTGGTCGTGTCCGAGTATTTCCGGTCCTGCCACGAATAGTTGACCGAGGCGGTTACGTAGCCGTAGGGCGTGGCCGGAAAATCGTAGCTCAGGTCGGTGTTTATGCTGTGCCTCGGTATGTGGATAAAGCGAAAGTCGTCGGTTTCATCCACGCCCGTGGGTGAGAGCACCTCGTCGTAATCGGCGTCGGTATAACCGTAACTGAAGCCCAGGGTCAAACGGCTGAACAGCAGTGCGGTCAAATCCAGTTCCAGCCCCTCGATGGTCGCTTCACCGGCATTGACCACGTCGGAAACCGAGGAGTTGTTGGGATCGGACTGTACGCTGACCTGGATGTCGTCGTAATCCATGCTGAAAGCAGCGGCATTGATACGCAGGCGGCGCTGCCACAACTCCGACTTTATGCCGACCTCATAAGAAGTGACGGTTTCTTCGTCGAAGCCCTCATTGAACCTGGCTATCGAGCTGGAGCGAATGCTGAAGCCGCCGGTTTTGTAGCCCTCGACATATTTGGCATAGGCATTGACGGTATCGCTGAAGTCGTAGGCCAGAATCAGGCTCGGGCTGAGGTTGTCAAAGTCGTTGTCGCCATTGCCGAAAAAGGGACCGGCATCCACTGGCGTATTGATGGGGCCCACGTTTTGCGCCAGCTTCGCCTTGCGCTCGTCGACGGAATAGCGCAGGCCGCCTGTCACGGTAAGTCGCTGCTCGAAGGCGTCCGGCGTCCAGCTGACCTGGCCATAGCCGGCGTAAGCCGAGTTGTCGATTTCCGTTCTGCGCGCCACGCTCACCCCCGAGAGGGGTTGGTCGATGAAGTCATCACTGGCGCCCTCCTCCTCGAAGTAGTACAGGCCGGCGATGTAGTTCAGTTGCCCGTAATTGCCCTGCAGCTGGAATTCCTGGGTGAACTGTTCCTGGTCGGGGTTGTAGTCGGTGGTGAATATCGGTAGCGGGGCAAACGCGCCCGTCAGGTAGTCCTGGTAGGTGTGGGCTTCCAGTTCCCGATAGGCGGTAATGGACTTGAACTCCATGGCGTCGTTGATTTGCCAGATGAGCGTTGCCATGTGTCCGCTGCTATCCACGTCGTTGCGCTCCAGATTGGCGACACTGGCGGAGCCCTTGCTGGGCCGCTTGCCTACATTGAAGCCAGTGGGGGCCTGCGCCACATAGGCCGGCGTGTCCTCGATGTCCGACTGATCGTAGGTATACCTGAGTTCCACATTGTCCGCGACACGCCACAGCGCGTTCAGCATGAACGCCTCCCGGTCCGTATCGCCAAAACGATCTACCCCCGTACCTTCATTGTCGACGAAACCGTCCTGAGTCGACTTCAGGTACGACAGCTTGAGCGCGGCGCGCTCGTGCACAGGCGCGTTGGCAATCGTCTTGCTATAGAATTTGTCGCGCTGGCCAACTGTGAACTGCTGACTGAATTCAAAGGCCTCGGTCACTGGCTGTCGGTTGACGAAGTTGATCGATCCCCCGGTCGCGTTCCTGCCATACAGTGTACCCTGCGGGCCGCGCAGGACCTCGATGCGTTCTATATCCGCGATTTCCACTGACAGCCCCTGAGAGCGCGCCAGATACACGCCGTCCATATACACTGCCACACTGGGATCGAGGGTTACCTGGTCATCGATCAAGCCGATTCCCCGGATAAAAATCCTCGGGGTCGTGGCGCTGTTGGGGTGCGGCGAAAACTGTAGATTGGGCACCTGCGACTGCAGGTCCTCGAGTCGGTAGATGCCTTTTTCAGTCAGTTGATCCTGGCTGAATGAGGCGATGGATATGGGTGCCTCCTGCAGGGATTCAGAGCGCTTTTGCGCTGTGACAATGACCTCTTCCAGTTGAAATGTCTGTTTTTCCGCAGCGGTCGCCGGCACAGTCAGAGCCGAACCGGCGACACACAGTGAGGCCAGTGCTTTTGTCGAATGCTTCATCCATTTCTCCTGAAAAGTGGTTGCGATGCTGCTGGCGTCCCGGCCCGCGGCGTGAGCCGGATAACGGAGCTCCACCGCGCATGCCGGTTCGCAGTATTGGCGCGGGGCGCGAGCTTGTCATGTACCATTTGGGACAATCCCTGCCCGATGCGCTGTGATTTACTGCCAGGCAGCAATAATGGCGGGAGATCGATATGACCACACCGGGACGTTTGGCGCACAAAGTCGCCGTAGTGACAGGAGGTGCGCAGGGCATCGGGCTGGGCATCGTGCGCGCCTTTGTCAAGGAGGGTGCCGGCGTACTGTTTGTCGATATCAATGACGAGAGCGGGCAGGCCGTCGAATCCGAGTTGGGGGCGCAGGTGCGTTTTTTGTGTGCCGATATAGCGAAACAGGAAAATGCGACGAAAATTGTCCAGGCGGCTGTCGATGCCTTCGGTGCTCTCGACGTGCTTGTCAACAATGCGCACGCATCGCGGCAGGTCCCGTTCATGGAAACCACCCGGGAGCATCTGGATCTCTCTTTTGGTACCGGATTTTATCCGGCTTTCTGGTTGATGCAGGCGGCCTATCCACAACTCAAGCAGCGCCAGGGCAGTGTCATTAATTTCGGTTCGGGCTCTGTCTTGTCCGGCATGCCGACGCAAACCTCATACGGGGCGGCGAAAGAGGCGGTGCGCGGTATCAGCCGCGTGGCGGCCAATGAATGGGCGCCGGATAATATCAATGTCAACGTGATTTGCCCCATCGCCGCAACGGAGGGCGTCGAGCGCTGGCTGGAGGAATTTCCAGAGATGCGTCAGCCGACGCTGGACAAGATTCCGCTGCATCGCCTGGGCGATCCCGAGCGCGATATCGGCCGGGTGGCGGTGTTCCTGGCCAGTGATGACGCGAGCTTCATTACCGGCCAGACCATCATGGTCGATGGCGGCGCCGTCAAGTTGCGCTGAAGTGCCAGGCCGCGCGACCTGACCCTTCAGCAGGCGCATCTGTGCGGACGTTCGCCCGGCAGACATTGCTCAAGACACGCTATTTGACCAGCAGCAGGTCGACTTCATCACGAAAGTTGGCAATGCCATCGAGGCCGCGAAACTGCTCTGTCAGGTGATCTATGTCCCGGCTCGAAATCAAATCCTCACAAAACTGGTGAAACTTCCGTGACACCTTTTCCCAGGTGGCGAGCGTCTCTTCCGACCAGGGATCGCCGTTTACATACTCGGTGCTGCGGCGGTATTCCACGCCCCGCGCTCGCACCACGATGGAGGCGGGTGTTTTGCGAAAGCGCCGTATCTTCTGTCCCAGCGCCGCGACGACTTCGCGCTGGCCTTGTTCGTCCGGTGCCACCTCGAAACGGCTGGCGAGCGACCACACGGCGGGGTCCTGCAGTGATTCTTCACTGTACCAGCCGGGTCCTGGCCGGCGGCCCAGCGCGGCGAGCGCCATGACGTAGGGAATATTGAAAGCACCGCTCAACGGCGCGCAGTGGTCCAGCTCCAGCGACTTGGCGGGCTCCCGGAAAAACAACAGCGCGTAACCCATCGGGTTGATAAAGATAGTGCACTGCTCGATGTCATCGGCCCTCAGCCCCTCTTCGGCCATCAGGCTGGTCAGCATGTCGATAGGCCCGTGCGTATAGCGACACGACGGATAGAATTTTATCGCGGTTTCGGTTATCCACCATTTCTTGCCGAGATCCTCCAGCAGCAGTTCATCCACGCTGGCCAGGCAGCCCTGGGCGCGAATGAAGGCGGCATCGTCCAGACAGGTCTGTTCGGCGTTGTAACCGCGCTGTGCCAGCATGGCCGACATGACGCCGGCAAAGGTGGTTCCCGAATAATTCGCGTACTTGAAGCTGTGATGCTTCCTGCGGGTACTCGTGGTGTTGAACACCGGATTGGGCGCAGCGTAGGCGACGAGCCCCAGCGTATTGCGCATCTGCTCGCGGTCCAGTTTGCGCAGCACGCCGGAGGTGACGGCGCTGCCCATGGCGGCAAACCCCATCCCCTGTAAGTTGGCCCATTCCAGTTCCCCCGCTTCATTCTGGCGGATGACTTCTGAGGCCAGGTTGATGCGGGCGTTCACATCGAAGCCCAGAACGACGGCCAGGATCAGATCTTTGCCCGAGGCGTTGAGCCGCTCGGCCTCGGCCAGGGCAGTGGCGACATGGAACGCGGCGAAGTGGCTGCTGGTAAAGAACGTATCGTCGGCATCCAGCGCGTTCATGGCCTCTGCATTGGCCATGCCGGCGAGCGCCGCGGGGTAGCGGCGCGCACTGCCGAAGACCACCGCGTCCTCCTCGCCCCCGAATTCCTCCAGCACCCGATGCATCATGGCGGTACGTTCCATTTTGCCGGCGGCCAGGCCGCAGATCAGCGTATCGAGGATCAGCAGCTTGGTGTAATCCACCACGTCGGCAGGCAGGTCTTCAAAGCGCGTGGAGGAGGCAAAGTCCGCGATGGTCTGTGTGATGTTTTTACTCATGTCTGTGAAACCCGTTACTGGACTGGACGATGGTTGTTAATCCTGCGCCATCGCGACAAGAGCGTCATGTCCCAAATGGTACAAGTAAAACACCCGCCTGATTTTCGTACTATACTGGGACAGCCCGCCGGCGACTGGCCAGAACAGTCGCGCGGGTAATCAATGAAGCTGCAGGCACATGTGCCGCGGTACCCTTACAGGCAAACGACTGCGATCACCACAGCGAGGTATTATTCATGGCAAGTATTATGGAACGATTTCACGTGGCGGGCCGCGTGGCCATCGTCACCGGCTCCGGCCGGGGCATCGGCGCTGCGACCGCCATCGCGCTGGCCGACGCCGGCGCCGATGTCGTGATCAGTGCGCGCAATCGCAGCCAGATGGAGGAGACCGCCGCACAGGTGCGCGAACGCGGCCGGCGCGCGCTGCTGGTGGAGTGCGATGTACTCGAGGCAGAGCAGCGCAAGTCCCTGGTCGAGCAGACGATCGCTGAATTCGGTCGTCTGGATATACTGGTGAACAACGTCGGGGGCTCGGGGCCAAAGCCGGCTCTGGAAACCACTGATGAAGAGTTTGAAGCCTGTTTTCGCTTCAATGTCACCACCGCATTTTCCATGTCCTGTCTCAGCGCGCCGCACATGGTCGAGACGGCCGGCCAGGGTGCCATCGTCAATATCTCCTCGGTGGCCGGGCGCTTCCCGCAGCCGGGCTTTATCAGCTATGGCGTGGGCAAGGCGGCACTGGATTTCATGACGCGCAACCTGGCGCAGGATTTTGCGCCCAAGGTCCGGGTCAATTCAATCGCCGTCGGTTCCACCCTGACCGCCTCATTGGCCGGGGTAATTAACGACGATCTGGAACGCGCCATGGTCGCGCGCACCCCCATGGGCCGGCTCGGGCAGCCGGAGGACATCGCCGCCTGCGCACTGTTTCTCGCCTCGCCAGCGGCCGATTACGTCACCGGCGAAATCTATGGCGTCAACGGCGGGCTGACCGGGACGCCAATGGAAATGCCGCGGGCCGGCCTGTGATCTGGCGGCGCCACCGCAGCAGGTCTGATACGCAGGCCAGATACCGCATGGACAAGATGTAACCGACTACACCGGGCTTGAGAAGCGTCGCCGTGCCCTGATCTTGAGTCCGTATTGCTCGGAAGTGGCCAGAGCAGTTTGAATAGAAATAGCCAGAGAGCTATGTTCTTTTTGGCAGGCAGGCTCGACATCGTGCGTGCTCACCACACATAATGACAAAACTGTGTTTCATGTCTGGCATAAAGTGTGAAATACGTAAATCGCTCGGCCAGTTTGCCAACGGGTAATCCACAATGACATCCCGTCAATAATATACACCGCAGTTGCCGGATAACTGAACTTATGTGACGTCCCTTCAAGAGGAGCATATCAATGGCGACACACCACGCAAAACCCAATGAAATTGTCGATTTGGCAACTTGGGCCGACGATATGCCTGTGGAAAAGTCCAAGGTTATCATCAGGACCAGCGAGTTGGAGCTCGCGCGTCTGGTAATGTCGGCGGGACAGGAGTTTCGGGAGCACAAGGTAGCGGGACCGATCACGGTACACTGTGTCAAGGGGGAGATTGACTTCTCCGCCATGGGCTCCACCCAGACACTGGCGGCCGGTCAGCTGCTATACCTCGAGCCGGGGCAGCCGCATGCGCTCACGGCGAAAGTCGATTCGGTAATTCTGTTGACCATAGTGTTTGTCGATTGAGCCAGGCGGTTCGACCACGATGCCCGCCAGGCCCGTACACCAGGCGGGACGGTGCGGGCCATACGAGCGAATACTGGATCGCACAATCACCGGAGCTGCAGGGTATCGACGGCTCTGCCCGGGGAGCGGCAGGTCGAGCTGGACGGGTGGAGTGGTTACCCAGGCTAACGCTTGATACCATAACTGCCAACACAGATCATTCAAAAGTACTTATAAATTCCTATTGTCGGAGTCTCCAATGGATCGCCTGCTCAAAGGTCAGGTTGCCGTTATAACAGGTGCCGGGGCCGGTATCGGCAAATCGACCGCGTTAAGGCTGGCCGAGCAGGGCGCTCACGTGATCGCCAGCGATATTGATCGCGATACGGCAAGGCGCACCGCTGATGCAATCATCGAAAGGGGTGGTAAGGCGCGCGCTGTCACCGCCGATGTCGGCGAACGTGCACAGGTTTTTGAATTGATGGATTATGCCGTGTCGGAATTCGGCGCACTCGATATTGTTGTCAACAACGCAGCGGCGGTTTTGTCATCGCCAATTATCGACATGGATGAGCAAACCTGGCAGCAATTGTTGCGCGTTACCTTAAGCGGCGCATTTTACGGAACACAGGCAGCACTGCGCATTATGGTCGGGCAGCGCACAGGGGTAATCATCAATATTGCCTCCGCAGCGGCGATGGCGGGCGAACCCGGGCTCGGTGGCTACGCGGCGGCGAAAGCCGGTGTGGTCAGTTTGTCCAAGACCGCCGCAGTCGAATGCGGCTGTCACGGTATACGCATCAATGCCGTATTGCCCGGCGCTACCGCGACAGCGGGCCTGGTGGCGGCCGTCGAGGCCTCGGGGCACGCGCAGGAGGAATGGACCAGACAGATTCCCAGCGCGCGCTTTGGGCAGCCGGAGGAGGTTGCCGACGCCGTACTGTTTCTCGCATCGTCCCTGAGCAATTATATAAACGGCACGACACTTGTTATCGATGGCGGGGTTGCAGCGCGCTCCTCATCGCCGCGTTTCAACCAGTAATGTCGGAGGAGGCAAGCATGCTGGAAAAATTTGTCATGTCACCTGCCGGTTTGGCACTCGATCGCCACCTCGTGCGGTGGACCGGGTTTTCACTGACGACCACAGTCTTCAACCGGGCGCACGGCATTCGGCCGGGGCCGGTACTGTACCTGGAAACCACGGGTCGCAAAAGCGGCAAGACGAGAGGCGTGACGCTTCCCTATTACACCTTGGACGATAAAATCATGGTGGTCGGTTCTCGCGGTGGCGCACCGCAGGACCCGTATTGGGCATTGAATCTGCGCGAGACACCGCGGGCAAAAGTTTACATCAAGCGCAAACCACAATGGGTGTCTGCCCGATTTACCGCAGGTGACGAACGCGCCCGTTACTGGGGGCCGTTGAAGGAGCGCATTCCCGCTTACGTCGAATACGAAAAACGAACGACACGGGAGATTCCCGTGATCGTACTGGAGCCTGTTTGAAACGCGGTGTAATTGCTGTGCGAGAACTTGAAATGGCAAATACCACCTACGTTCAGTACGAAAAGCGAACGACCCACGAGCTAACAGTGACAGTGCTGGAAGACGACAGCACCCCTTGAAGAGCTGCTTTCACCAGGTTGGCCAAATTAAAACTGATAGCGTATGAAAGCGCCATAGGTGCGCGGATTGCCGAAATAGTTGCCGCTGAAGCCGAATGCGCCAAAGTCGATGCCGTGGGTCCGGTATTCCTCATCCGTTAAATTTTTAGCCCACAATGCGAGCTCCAGTTGCCGGCCGCCACTGCCCAGGGGTATTTCCGACAGCGTAAGTCTGGCGTCCAGTAAGTCATAGGCCTCTACCTCCGTTGACTCGAAGTTCTTGGCGTAAGTAAAGTGATCATCGATATAGCTGTAGTCAAAACGGCCTGTCACCACGCCCCAGTCAAAGTGGAGCATATCCCAGGCCATGCTGAGACTGCCGCTGTGTTTGGCAACGAAGGGGAATGCCCGGTCTTTCTTGACGTCCACAACTTCCCCTGTACCGGGATCCAGTTCCAGATACTCCTGATAATCGCCATCCAGATAGCCGTAGCTGAACATGATATTCAAATCTGCCGTTGGCTGGGCAGTAATTTCCAGTTCCAGACCGGTAATTTCGGCTGCGCCGGCGTTGTTTACGATACTCCGCGACCCAACGACAGGGTCGGGAATAAAGTTGCTGATCTGCATGTCGGTATAGTCACTGAAAAACACCGCGGTATTGACTTGCAGTCGATTGTCCAGCCAGCGTGATTTGTAACCAATCTCGTAGGCGGTGAGCTCTTCCTGATCGAAGCCAAGCTGGAAGGTGTCAACCGAGTTTGCCGCATCGTTAAACCCGCCGCTTCTGAAGCCACTGCTGATTTTACCGTAGACATGAGAATCTTCATTCAGGTACCAGCTGACAGAAAGGCTGGGTGAAAAATCGCTGTAATCATCGTCGGCTGTGGTCCCTTCCGGGACCGACACAGTACCGTCTGACTCGATCCGGGTGCGGTAGAGTTCTTTCGATTCGCTGGTGTAACGCGCGCCCACTGAGATGATCAGCCGCTCGTCAAAGCGCTGGGGGGACCAGTCTGTCTGGCCGAATATCGCCCACGAATCGTTGCCCACTATTCCGTAATTATTGGTAATCCAGCCGACGCCGTCCGGCGTAAAGACTCCGAAGAAGCGCTGAGGTCCCTCGACATCTGCCTCCTCCTCAAAGTAGTAAAGGCCGAGGGTGTAGTTCAAATTTTCAGCGGTTCCGATCATCTGGAATTCCTGGGAAAACTGCTCGTACTCTATATCGCGATGGAATTGGGTTAACTGTATGGTGGAACCGTCCAGATCGTTAAAAGACGTCTCCTCAAATTTGCGGTGGCCGGTAATGGATTTGTAGACAACTTGCCCCAAAACTCCCAATTCGCCAGCGTCCCAGGCTATTGTCAGATTGTGGCCATCTACATCCAGGGTGTTTTCAAGCGCGTTGTCATTGTGGGCGGTGTCAAGCCGGTCTTTGTCGACGAAGTCTTCCAGACCCAAAAAAGCCACGCACTGCGGTGTCGCGGTCGGTGAACACAGAATGCCATCCGAATCAAAAATTCCGTCCTCCGTGATATTGGTCAGTTGGAAGAAGGGTGGATTTTGTTCGGTACGGTTAAAATCATAAGCATAGGCAATATCAAAGCTCTCAGTGACGTCCAGTACCAACGCCAGGCGTCCCGACTTCTGGTCCAGGTTTGCCAGGTCTCCACTGGATGCGGGGCTGGCGAAAAATCCATCGGTATCCTCATTTTCAAAAAATCCGTCCCGGGTAGTATCCACATACGCGAACTTGGCGGATAGCCGGCCCACACCCTCTCCGACTCTGCCGATACCGGGTAAATCGACGCTCAATTTGGCTTTGAGGTAGTCATAATTGCCGAACTCGGCCTCGACCCTGCCATCGAATTCGCCGCTGGGCTTCTTGTTGATCAGGTTGATCGCGCCGCCGATGGTATTTTTACCGTACAGGGTTCCCTGGGGTCCGCGCAACACTTCTATGCGCTCTATGTCAGGTAGATCGAAAATTGTGCCAGCCGCTTTGGCGACAAAGACGCCATCCATATACACTCCGACGGTCGGCTCATAGGCGACAGCCGGGGTGGTATTGGCGGTACCCCGTATCATCACGGTGGAAGTGGTATTATCGCCGGCCGTGGAGATAATATGCAGGTTTGGCGTGTAGCGACTGAAGTCGGTAATATTGTGTATACCCCGGGCTTCGATGGCGTGTTCGGTCATCGCTGTGATCGAGATGGGCGTATCCTGCAGGTTTTCTTCGCGCTTTTGCGCGGTGACCAGTACTTCCTCCAGGCCAACGGCCGGACTGTCAGTCGCTTGCGCCTGGCTGCCGGTTGCCCCTGTAGCCAGGGCTACCAGCCAGCCGGAAAGTAACATACGTTTTGTGGTTTGGTGCGCACTGTCGCTATTACTATTTTGCATAATTATTTTCTCTTTTAGCTAAAAATATATGATGCGGATGTTCCGGGACAGAAGTCTGATTTTGGACCATTTCAATTTAAAATTCACGATAATTTGATTGATTCAGCAAAACAATGTCAAAATTACATGATGAACACTTGCTCCCATCCGCAGCAGATCCGCCTGTTGGCGCCAGCCGGAAGAGTCGGCTCTGGCAACGCGCCACACACTGCAGAGTTTACAGAATATCTGGCGCTTGCCATTATCAAAATTGATGATGTGCGAAAACACCATCAAGCTCAGCATGCAATACTCTTGTCAACGCGCGACCGGCACTTACTAATCACTGGACAGCGCTGCCGAAACAGCAGGGCGGGAGGAAAGGGCACAAAATGGCACGTCTAGAACCTTTGCCCAGAGAAGAACTGGCTGAATTCGAGGCATTCTTTTCAAAAATCGAAAGTGTGATGGGTTTTCTTCCCAACAGTCTGCTGGTGATGGCGCGGTGGCCGGAGTTGCTGCAGGGGTTTTCCGGATTGGCAAACGTAATGAGCACAGGTAAGCTGCCTCAGGAACTCAGGATGCTGGTCGGGTTTATGGCAAGTAATGCCGCTGGCTGTCGCTATTGCCAGGCGCATACCCTGCATGCGGCCGCCGCGGAAGGTGTTTCCCGAGAGAAACTGCAGGCGCTTTTCGAGTTCGAAAGCAGCGCGCTTTTTAGCGTGTCCGAGCGCGCAGCTCTGCGGGTGGCTGCGCGGGCAGCGATGGTGCCCAATGCGGTCGAGGACGAGGATTTCGATGCTCTTCACGATAATTTTACCGAGGAGGAAATCGTCGAGATCGTGGCCCATATTTCACTGTTTGGCTGGCTCAACCGTTGGAATGACACCTTTGCGACTCAGCTGGAAGCCGTCCCCAGCGGACTCGCCGAAAAAATACTGGGTGAGAGGGATGGACCGGAGCACTAGGCATTCGATGGGGCACTCGGTGCAAATCACAAGATTCTGTTAATACGGGTTCTAAAGAGGTATTAACGTATGTCCAGTCAGCAAAAGATAGCGATGTGTCGTTTCTGTCATGCACTTTGTAGTCTCAAAGTGCAGATGCAGGACGGTGTGGCGGTCAATGTCGTGGGTGATAAGCACAACCCGGTCTACCACGGCTACAGCTGTGCCAAGGGTCGGGAGCTGCCAAACCAGCACCGGCATCCGGACCGGCTGTTGCACAGTGTCAAGCGAGCAAAGGATGGTGCCTTCGCTCCTGTTGCCTTCGAGCGCGCCTCGGCAGAAATCGCGGCGCGCTTGCGGGAGCTGCTCGATCGCTATGGCCCGCGCTGTGTTGCGATGTACTCCGGTACCCACTCCTTCCCGTACGCGACCACCCAGCCCATGGCGACGGCTTTTATGGATGCGATCGCCAGCCCCATGCGTTTTACCAGCAATACGATAGACAAGCCGGGCAAGTCGATCGCCATGGCCCTGCACGGTACATGGGCCGCTGGTGCACAGGTGTTCGACCGTTCCGACACCTGGCTGATGGTCGGCACCAATCCCCTGATTTCCAAATCCGGTGGCATTCCCAACTCCAATCCGGCCAGGCGTCTGCATCTGGCGAACAAGCGGGGCTTCAAGCTGATTGTTATCGATCCGCGCAGGACAGAAGTTGCGAAGAAGGCCTACCTTCACCTGCAGCCGCGACCGGGTGAAGACCCGAGCATACTGGCGGGGATGATCAACGTCATCATCAGCGAATCGCTGCATGACGCCGACTTTGTGCAAAATAATGCAGAGGGCTTTGAGCAGTTGCAAGAGGCCGTTAAACCGTTTACGCCCTCCTATGTCGAAGCCAGGGCTGGCATTCCCGCGCAGCAACTGCTCGAGGCGGCACAGGTTTTTGCCAGTGCCAAGGGGGGATGTACCACCGTGGGTACCGGTCCCAACATGGCGCCTCGCGGTATGGTGACCGAGTACCTGAGTCAGGTCCTGATCACGCTGTGCGGGCGCTGGCTAAAGGAAGGTGAGAGTGTCCCAAACAACGGCGCCATGATGCCGAGGCGCAATGCAAAAGCCCAGGCGAATCCGCGCGGTCCCGCATTCGGCTACGGGGAGAAGTTGCGCGTAAGAGGGTTCACCGATGCGGCCTGCGGCCTGCCTATCAATGCCCTGCCCGACGAGATACTCATGCCGGGTGAAGGCAAGGTGCGAGCCCTGATAAACCTGTGTGGCAACCCTGTTTCCGCCTGGCCGGACCAGGAAAAGACCAAGGAGGCCCTGCAGGCACTTGATTTACACATTACCCTGGATTGGCGGCTCTCTGAAACTGCCCGCCTGGCGGATTATGTGATTGCGCCGAAACTGTCACTGGAGCGGCCGGGCCTGTCGCTGCCCAATGAAAGCCTGAGTTTTATGGGGGTGGGTTTCGGTTACCCCGAGCCCTATGCTCAGTATGTGCCTGTGGTCCAGTCCACGCCCCCCGGTTCTGATCTCATAGAGGAATGGGAGTTTTTCTACCATCTGGCCAGGGATATGGCGCTGCCCTTAAATCTACAGACCTGTTATCCCTGGGCCGTGCCCGATCCGAAGCCGGACCCGGTCAGCCTGGATATGGAAAACAAGCCCACGACGGAAGAGCTCTATGAACTGATGACGGCGCAGGGGCGCATCCCGCTGGCAGAAGTAAAAAAACACCCCCATGGTTTTGTCTTTACCGAACCGACCGACATCGTCGCGCCGAAGGACAAGGATTGTCCCAATCGGCTGGACATCGGTGCCAGCGTAGTACTCGAACAACTGGGGGAAATACGCGCGGAGACCTTTGTTTCTGCCATTGGCACCGACAGCCAGGCATCCTATCCGTTCAGGCTCATCAGCCGCCGTATGGACAGAATCTACAATTCCAATGGCATGCAGTTCGAGAAACTCACCCACCGGTACCCGTATAACCCGGCATTTATGCATCCCCGGGATCTGCAAGAATTGCAACTGTCGGCCAGTGATATTATTGAGATTGCCTCGGCCTATGGCTCGATTCTCGGCGTGGTGGAAGTCGATGATACGGTTCGACCAGGCGTGATATCCATGGCCCACTGTTTTGGCGGAATATCAAATGACGAGCGCCAGGTGCGGGATATTGGCAGTAACACGGGAATACTGGCACAATTTGAAAGCGAGTACGATCCCATTACGGGAATTCCGCGAATGAGTGATATTCCTGTAAAAATCCGCGCTGTCGCTTGAACAGGGCAAGTTGCTGCAGCGCACGGGCAATTGGCGCTTTCACCGTATAAGTCGGCTTGATGACGGCACAGAGCCGCCGGGGTAACTAATGGATTCGCGTAGAGTATGGACGATCTATGTTGCCCTCCTGTTCGGTACGTTCATCACGGTAGAGGCCGCTGCTTTCCAGGCGCCGGCGTTGCCGAGTCTGACCCGGCACTTCGGTATTTCGATCAACCTGGCGGCAACGATCCTGATCATGTATTCGCTCGGGATGACCGTATTCGCGCCGATCATGGGTCGCCTCGGCGACCAGATTGGCCGCAAGCGCGTGCTGTTGGCCGGCATGCTCGGATTTTCCATTTCGGAAGTCATCGCTGCCACGGCGCTGAATTTCCCGGTTTTCCTCACCGCTCGTTTCCTGCAGGGCCTCGGGGTCGCGTGCATCGTACCCGCTGTCTACGCTTACATTGGTCATTTGTTTCCCGAACACAAACGCGGCATGGCGCTCGGCATCTTCGCGATGACGATGACGCTGGGGGCAGCCAGCGGGGGCCTGCTCGGCGGCCTGTTGATCGACCACTACGGTTGGCCCAGCATTTATTGGATCAGTGGCGCACTCGCGTTTGGAGGCATTTTGCCGGTGGCAATCCTGGTGCCCGACCTGCGCAGCACCCAGACACGGGTCCGTTTCGATTTAAAAGGTGCGCTGTGCCTGTTCGTGACGATTGGCACACTGCTGTCACTGCCGACCTGGATTGGCAATTTCGGCCTTCGCTCCCTCTATACGGCCGGCGTTTTCGCCACGGGCATTTTCGGTTTGATCATGTTGTGGCGCTCCAGTCAGCGCGCTGCGGCGCCTGTGGTCGACACCGCCATCCTGCGGCGGCGCGCCTTCGCGCTGCCCACCGCAATTTATTGGTTGCATCTGATGGCCTTTACCGGTCTGGTCTATGCATTGGCTTTTTTCATAAACGGCCGCCCCGGCGGTAGTGCCTCCCAATTTGGTTTCGTGGCACTCGTGCTGTACGGCAGCAGCATGCTTAGCTCACCGCTGGCCGGACGCGTCATTGACCGCTTTGCAAAGCCGCGCACGGTATCGATCTGCTCGCTCGCCGGGACACTGCTCGCGCTGGTGGCATTGGTTAACGTGCAGCTCGACAGCTCGCTGTGGGTCATCGCGGTAATCGCCTGTCTGCTGGGTATGATGATGGGCAGCAATGGTCCGGCAGTAATGAAGCTTGCCATCGGTGCCGTGCCAGCCGACAAACTGGGTGCCGGTACCGGACTTTTCAGCATGTTACGCGATCTCGGTCCGTCGACCGGCTCTTCGTTTTCGCTGGCGGCGTTCAGTATTTCCCTTGCCATTCATTCCTGGCGCGCGGTCCAGGAACGCGTTCACGAGGTCGGAATCAGCGATGGCATGCTCGACCAGCTCGCCGACGCAGTCGCAAACAAAGGCCAGGATGCGTCCCCGGCCCTCGTCGAACATCTGCAGGCGCGGGGCATTGAACTGGCCGAATTGCTGCGCCAGGTGAATGTGGACAGCCTGGCCACCACGCTGTCAAATGTCGGCTATCTGCTGGCCCTTCCTATCGGTCTGGCGCTACTGCTGAGCTTCGCTCTCGACAAGGGGGCCGGCCGCAACAACGCTTCGCCGCAGGATGTCCCGAGGTCCGTTCGAAGGACATCTGGGGTGATGCCAGCAGATACATAAATCCGGAATAAAACGCCGCTAGCCCTAATGGCACTGACTTAAGCTGAAAATCAGCACTCAGGCGTCAGGTCGAGTATAGATTGGCGGGACCGTCTGAGGCCATGGATGGCCGAAGCGAGCCTACAGGGACGTACTTGCGGCGTGTCCCGACAGTCTATGCTCGACCTGACGCCGGTCTAATAGCTTAAGTCAGCGCCGTTCCCGCTAACCCTATAATGTAGCCAGGCTCTTCATCAGGATGCGAATCAGGTCGGTCTGTTTTGATACCCCGACTTTGCCATAAATGGAACGCACGTGTTTTCGTACCGTGTTGACACTGACTGCCAGCACTTGCGACAGTTCATCCACGGTGCAGCCTCGCGCCAAATGCTGTGCAACCCTCGCCTCCGCCATGGTCAGACCAAACAGCGTGATTAGGCGCTCTGGTTTTAGCTTTGCTTCGTGGTGCGGATCACCGGGTAATAAAATCGCACTGTTTTGTTTCACTGCAAAAGGGGATAATCGAGGAAAAGGTGCGACAACTGCTCCCAGTGCAGTGCCATCTTCCCTGGGAATGCGCATCCCCTCTATCAAACCTTCATCGGGCTCGTCATTTATAGCCGCATTGACAAGTTTGGACAGCTCGAGAGTTGTCTGCCGCTTGCCGAGCTTCAGGTGCTTGCCAACGATCAGCGCCTGCTCTTGCGTCCACATTTGCAGAGCAGCGTAATTGGCATCGAGAACTCGAAGAGAGCTGTCGAGAACGATGGCGCCGACTTCCAGGTTCCCCAGTGTTTTTGTCAGCGCGTTCTGTGCTGATTGACGATTAATTAATTCGGCGTGAATACCTGCAGAGCACAACAAATGAGGCATTAACTGCTGCAGTAAGTTTTTCTGCGCCTGGTTAAAGGGCGGTTCATCGGAAAAACGGGAAATTCGGACAGCCAGCCTTCGTCCCTGAGCATCGCTTCCATCGAGAGCCAGCACGTCAACCAAATCGACCGGCTTCATGAACCCGTGAAAATACTCCGATTGCCCCAGTCGATCGGTACCGACATGTTCTCTCAACGTCAGTACTTTGCCGACGGGTATATTCACAAGCGGGTCAAGGGGATAAAAATAGCAGTTGTACCGCTCGATCCATTCTCTGGACTCACAGATATGAAGCAATCCACTGCGTTCATCCTGTAACAGCGACTTGAATATCAGGGAGATTCCGCGCATTTTTATGGTGCGGCTAAAGCGCTGTAAAAAATCACTCCAGGGCGCCGGTTCCAGTAGACCTCCATAGATCGATTGCACCAATTGATCGTGCCTGGAGAAACCGGGGTCAGTTGTCATAGAGAACCACGCTGTACCTATCCGCTTTGCCGAACGCAATGTGCCAGGGCGTTGTCGGGCGCAGGATAATTTTAATGCGGCGGCAAAGCAGTGTCTCTTTACGCATGCCTTTGTTATACAGGCGCCGTGACGGTGCGCCTCGAATCTGCGAAAAAATATCTCGTTTTGCTGCCCGTTTCCTTGCGAGCGCCCGGTGCCGGACAAGCAGTATGCTAAATTCAAGGACAGTAGGGAACCCCGGCTATTTCCCCTTAAATAGTGGCGCACGCTCCTCCAGAAAGGCGCTCCTGCCCGCCACTCGGATATCGCAGCCCAGCGCCAGGTCCATGCCGAAGCCGGCGGCGCCCCCGTTGAGGGCGCAGATACTCGGCGTATCGATATGGTGGAGCACGTTGGGCGGCAAGGTCTTCTGGTCCATGGTGGGATGCAGGGCAAAGCCGCCGCGGCCCACGCCCTCCTCGCTGGCGGCGTCCTGCAGGTCGAGACCGGCGCCGGTGATGATGATCGCGCGAATCTCCGGGTCCGCGTCACAGGCCGGCAACTGGCTGGACAGCGCCGACAGCATCGACTGCGAGATGGCATTCATGGCCTGCGGGCGTTTTTACTTTGAATCCTGCGCGGCCATATCAAGAAATGCAACGGAATCCGTAGGTTTATGCGCGCACTCATCAGCTCGTACAAATTTTAGCTTACTGGCAGGGCGCCACCCCAACTGTTTTGCACGTTGCGGCATCCTTTACGGTGCGCAGCTGGGCGCAATAATTGCGAACGATAACCACTTGCATGAATCGGACGACACCAACCCCCAACTTGCCAAACCTGACAGGCTTGCCGTGGAAAGTCGCTATCCACACGCCAGTTTTTTTGTACACCGATCTATAAGCAAGCAGCGCACGGCAGCCTTTGCCAAATGACAGTTTGATGGAGCGCGACGTTTTGACAATACGAGCGGCCACATACATCAGTTCCTGCATCACCGTTTTGATCCGACATCTTTTCGCCTTGTTTCCTTTGGGTGAATCCGGACCCAGCACGCCATTTTGGCCAATCCAGCGCAGAATGCAGGATATTGTAAGCTAGCATGCTGGTCGCCAATAGCAGTGTGTTGGTGGCGAACTTGCCCGAAGACAGGCACTCTAATCCAGGTCGGTTTTGAATTTACTTGCCACCACACGCGTGGCCGTCGTGTGTTCGCCATTAGCCACCAGTTGATTGCCGAGCCCCAGTTCAGGCATCGATCCTACCGCGGACCTGTTTAAGAAAAGATGTCGAAAAATTTAACAGGTCTCCCGCTTAGAGAGAGACTAGATGAAAAAAAACACTGCAAAAACAACATTTTGCAATTGTGGCACTAAAAATGCCCCGGCGGCCACCCAAAATCCC